>NZ_MAXF01000162.1 GCF_001704635.1 Streptomyces sparsogenes
CCGGCTGCACCACATCGACGCGCCCGAGGGCCTGCTCGTCACCGAGCGCGTCGAGCAACTCCCAGTCCACGTGCGGCGCCAGCGCGTCGGCGCACTCGCGCATGGCCGCGGCGAAGAGGGGCGAGGACTCCAGGAGCCCGGTGGCCATGCCGAGCCGCTGGGCACCCTGCCCCGGGAAGACGAACGCGACCTTGGCGCCGGGGCGTGCGGTGCCCCGCACCACACCGGGCGCGTCGGCCGTGCCGTCGGCGAGCGCCGCCAGCGGCCCGGTGCGCTCGTCGCCGAGGAGGACGGCCCGGTGGGTGAAGGCGGCGCGGGTGCGGACCAGGGCGGCGGCGACGACTTCGCCGGCGTCGTCTGCGTCGTCGGCTTCTTCGGCTTCGTCGAGGAAGAGACGCAGCCGGGTGGCCTGGTCGCGCAGCGCGGCCTCGTTCTTGGCGGACAGCGGCCAGGGCGGCACGCCACCGGTGAGCACCGGCGCCGCCGCGCCCCCCGTGGTTCCCGCGCTGCCGGCGGGCGGTGCGTCGGGGTCGGGCTCCTGCGGTTCGGGGGCCTGTTCGAGGATGACGTGTGCGTTGGTGCCGCTGATGCCGAACGAGGAGACGGCGCCCCGCCGCGGCCGGCCGGTCCGCGGCCAGGGGACGGGCTCGGTGACCAGCTCCACCGCGCCCGCCGACCAGTCGACGTGCGGTGTGGGCTCGTCCACGTGAAGGGTGGGCGGCACCACGCCGTGGCGCAGGGCGAGCACCGTCTTGATCACGCCCGCGATGCCGGCCGCCGCCTGGGCGTGACCGATGTTGGACTTCACCGACCCCAACAGCACCGGCCGCCCCCCGGCCCGGTCCTGACCATAAGTGGCCAGCAGCGCCTGCGCCTCGATCGGATCACCCAGAGTCGTCCCGGTCCCATGCGCCTCCACCACATCGACATCCGACGGAGCGAGCCCCGCGTTGGCCAACGCCTGACGGATGACCCGCTGCTGAGACGGCCCATTGGGCGCGGTCAGGCCATTGGAGGCGCCGTCCTGGTTGACGGCGGAGCCGCGGAGGACGGCCAGCACCCGGTGGCCGTGGCGGCGCGCGTCCGACAGCCGCTCGACGAGCAGTACGCCGACGCCCTCGCCCCAGGCGGTGCCGTCGGCGCCGGCGGCGAACGCCTTGCACAGCCCGTCCTGGGAGAGCCCGCGCTGCTTGCTGAACTCGGTGAACGCGGCCGGGGTGGACATCACCATCACGCCGCCCACCAGCGCCAGGGAGCTCTCCTTGGCGCGCAGCGACTGGGCCGCGAGGTGCAGCGCGGTCAGCGAGGAGGAGCAGGCCGTGTCGACGGTGACGGCGGGGCCCTCGAACCCGTAGGTGTAGGAGAGGCGTCCGGAGAAGACGCTGGAGGCGTTGCCGGTCAGCAGGTAGCCCTCGCTGTCCTGGGTGCCGCCCACGTTCGAGCCGTAGCCGGACAGGACGCCGCCGACAAAGACCCCCGCGCTCTCGCCGCGCAGCGTGCCGGGGTCGATCCCGGCCCGTTCGAACGCCTCCCAGGAGGCCTCCAGCAGCACTCGCTGCTGCGGGTCCATGGCAAGGGCCTCGCGCGGCGAGATCTCGAAGAACTCGGCGTCGAAGTCGGCGGCGGCGTCGATGAACCCGCCCTTGCGGATGTACGAGCTGCTCGGGCGCAGCCCCTCCGGGTCGTAGAGGGAGGCCAGGTCCCATCCGCGGTCGGCGGGGAAGTCCGCGATGCCCACGCGTCCCTCGGCGACCAGCTCCCAGAGGTCTTCCGGGGTCCGCACCCCGCCGGGGAAGCGGCAGCTCATGCCGATGACGGCGAGCGGCTCACGGGCGGCCTCCTCGACGGCGCGCAGCCGTGCGTAGGAGTCGCGGGCGTCGGCGACCGCCTGCTTGAGGTACTCGCGGAGCTTCTGCTCGTTCGACATCCGTTCCTCTTCCGGTCCAACAGGTGCGGTCAGCAGGTGCGGTCAGCGGGTGCGGTCAGCGGGTGGGGTCACATGGCCGGCGGGGTCGCCCGCCCGCCGGTCAGCTGGACCATGGCTTGTTGTCCACGAGCTCGAACAGTTCCGCGTCCGTGGCCGAGTCGAGGTCGACCTCGGCGGCCGCGGGTTCGCCCGCCGTCCACTTCGCCAGCAGGGCGCGCAGCCGTACGGTGAGGTTGGCACGGTTCGGGTCGTCCTCGGCGATCTCGGCGAGCAGGGTCTCCAGGGTGCCGAGCTGGTTCGCGGCGAGTTCGGCGGCGTCGATCTCCGGGAGCAGCCGCTGCTTGAGGTGTGCGGCCACCGCGGCGGGGGTGGGGTGGTCGAAGACGAGCGTGACCGGGAGCCGCAGCCCGGTGGCGGAGTTGAGCCGGTTGCGCAGTTCGACGGTGGTGAGCGAGTCGAACCCGAGGGTTTTGAACGGCCGGTCGGCGCCCACGGTTTCGATGTCGTCGTGGCCGAGCACGACCGCGGCCTGCCGGCGCACTTCTTGGGTGAGCAGTTCCTCGCACTCGCGCGGCGACAGCTGTGCCAGGCGCTCGGTCAGCCCGCCGCCCGTGCCGCCTGCCGCGGGGGTGGCGCGGCCGGGTGCGGCGGGCTTGGCCGGGGCCTTGACCAGGCCGCGCAGCAGGGGCGGGACGGTGCCGGCGAACCGGGCGGGGTCCAGCCGTACGGGGACGGTGTGGGTGTGGTTGTCCCCGGTGGCGGCGTCGAAGAGGGCGAGTGCCTCGGCGGTGGGCAGGGGGCGTACGCCGCCGCGGGCCATCCGGTCGAGGTCGGTCCTGTCCAGGTCGCCGGTGATCCCGCTGGTTTCGGCCCACACGCCCCAGGACAGCGACTGGGCGGGCAGTCCGAGGCGGCGGCGGTGGTGTGCGAGGCCGTCGAGGAAGGCGTTGGCCGCCGCGTAGTTGCCCTGTCCGGGGGCGCCGAACACGCCTGCCGCGGAGGAGAACAGCGCGAACAGCGCGAGGTCCTTGTCGCGGGTCAGTTCGTGCAGGTGCCAGGCGGCGTCGGCCTTGGGGCGCAGGACCGTGTCGAGCCGCTCGGGGGTGAGCGCCGTGAGCACCCCGTCGTCGATCACGCCCGCCGTGTGCACCACCCCCCGCAGGTCCGGGAGGTCGTCCAGCAGCTTGGCGAGTTGCTCGCGTTCGGCGG
>NZ_MAXF01000163.1 GCF_001704635.1 Streptomyces sparsogenes
TTGTCGCGGGTCGTGCAGGTGCCAGGCGGCGTCGGCCTTGGGGCGCAGGACCGTGTCGAGCCGCTCGGGGGTGAGCGCCGTGAGCACCCCGTCGTCGATCACGCCCGCCGTGTGCACCACCCCCCGCAGGTCCGGGAGGTCGTCCAGCAGCTTGGCGAGTTGCTCGCGTTCGGCGGCGTCGCAGGCCACGACGCGGGCGGTGGCACCGAGTCCGGCCAGCTCGGCCACCAGTTCCGCCGCGCCGGGCGCGTCGGGGCCGCGGCGGCTGGTGAGCACCAGTGAGGTGACGCCGTGCCGCTGGGCCAGGTGCCGGGCGACGGCACTGCCGAGGGCGCCGGTGCCGCCGGTCACCAGCACTGTTCCGTCCAGTGGCGCCGAGGGGACGGTGAGTGCGACCTTGCCGATGTGCTTGGCCTGGCTGAGGTGGCGGAAGGCCTCGGGGGCCCGCCGGACGTCCCAGGTGGTCACCGGCAGCGGGGTGAGCACGCCCTCCTCGAACAGCCGGGCGAGGTGGGTGAGCATCTCGCCGATCCGGTCCGGGCCCGCCTCGCCGAGGTCGAAGGAGCGGTAGAAGGTGCCGGGCCAGGAGGCGGCGACGGCTTCCGGGTCGCGGATGTCGGTCTTGCCCATCTCGATGAAACGGCCCTGGGGAACCAGCAGATCGAGGGAGGCGTCGGTGAACTCCCTGGCCAGGCAGTTCAGGACGACGTCGACGCCGCGGCCGCCGCTCGCCGCGCGGAAGGTGTCGGCGAAGTCCAGGGTGCGGGAGGAGGCCAGCCGTTCGGCGGGGACTCCGGAGGCCCGCACCACCGGCCACTTGGGCTCGCTGGCGGTGGCGTACACCTGGACGCCCCAGTGGCGGGCGAGCTGGACGGCGGCCATGCCGACGCCCCCGGCGGCGGCGTGCACCAGCAGCGACTCTCCTTCCTGGACGCGGGCCAGGTCCCGCAGCGCGTAGTAGGCGGTCAGGAACACCGTGGGGACGGCGGCGGCCTGGGCGAACGACCAGCCGCCGGGGATCGGGGCGATGGTGCGGGCGTCGGTGACGGCCAGCGGTCCCGCGTAGGAGCCGGACAGCAGTCCCATGACGCGGTCGCCCACGGCGACGCCGGTGACGCCGGGCCCGACCTCGGTGACGAGGCCGGCGCCCTCGGAGCCGAAGGCCATCTCGGTGAAGGACTCGGCGACGTCGACGACGCCGAGGGCGAGCAGCACATCGCGGAAGTTCACGCCCGTGGCGCGGACCTCCACCCGCACCTGGCCGTCGGTCAGCGGCGCCTGCGCCTGGGGACACGGCACGAGCCGCAGGCCCTCCAGGGTGCCGCTGCCGTCCACGTCCAGGCTCCAGGCGCCCTCGGCAGGGGGGACGAGGGTGTCGGCGGGCGCCACCCGTGCCAGCCGGGGCACCAGCGGGGAGCCCGCGCGCACCACGCTCTCCGTCTCGCCGGTGGCCACGGTCGCGGCCACCGCGGCGGGGAGCCGCTCGGCGGAGCGGGCGTCGCCGTCCAGGTCGATCTGGATGATCCTGCCGGGGTTCTCCGAGGCGGCCGAGCGCACCAGGCCACGGACCGCGGAGTGCACCGGGTCGACGGTGTCGCCGGGCGCGGCGGCGGCTCCCCCGCGGGTGACGACCGCCAGGCAGGCGGGTTCGGTCTCCTCGGCGGCGAGCCAGCGCCGCACCACGTCCAGCACCGCGCCGGTCGCCTCGCGGACGGCGGCCACGGTGTCCTCGGGCCCCGCCGGCACGGGCAGCAGCACCACGTCCGGCAGCCGCTCTCCGGCGCGTACGGCCTCCTGGAGCGCGGTGAGGTGGGGGAAGCGGACGGCTTCCGGGGCCGCGTCCGGAAGGTCGTCGGCGGTCCCGAGGACGGCCAGGGCGCACGAGGCGTCCTCGGCCGGCGGCAGCGCCGTCCAGTCCAGCCGGAAGAGGGCGTCCGCGCGGGGCCGGGTCCGGACGTCGCCGGCGGCCACCGGGCGCGAGGTGAGCTCGTCGACGGTGAGGAGCGGCAGGCCCGTGGGGTCGGTCATGGTCAGGGAGAGGGAGTCGGCGCCGTTCGGGGTGAGCCGGACGCGGGCCGTCGTGGCGCCGGTGGCGTGCAGCCGTACGCCGCCGAAGGAGAACGGCAGCCTCGGCTCCACCGCGCTGTCCTGGTCCAGCGCGGTGGCGATCTGGCTGTGCAGCGCCGCGTCGACCAGCGCCGGATGCACGCCGAACCGGCCGGCGTCCGCGCCGCCCTGCTCGTCCAGCGCCACTTCGGCGAACAGTTCGTCGCCGCGCCGCCACAGGCCGCGCAGCCCCTGGAAGACGGGGCCGTAGGCGTAGCCCCACTCGGTCAGCCGCTCGTACAGTCCCTCGACGGCCACCGGGACGGCGTCGGCCGGCGGCCAGGCGGCCGCGTCGGCGGGCGGGGTCACGGGCGCGGTGGCGGGCTCCGCGGCCAGGGTGCCGGTGGCGTGTCCGGTCCACTCCCGGGCGCCGTCGGGGCCGGCGGCCCGGGAGAAGATCCGCACCTGGCGGCGGCCGGTCTCGTCGGCCTCGCCGACGGTGACCTGGAGGTCGACGCCCGGGCCTTCGGCGGGCAGGGCCAGGGGGCTCTCCAGGATCAGTTCGTCGACCCGGCCGCAGTCGGCGTACTCGCCCGCGCGCAGGGCGAGTTCCAGCAGTGCGGTGCCGGGCACGAGGACGCGGCCGAGGACCTGGTGGTCGGCGAGCCAGGGGTGGGTGTGGGTGGAGAGCCGCCCGGTGAGCACGCGGCGGTCGCCGTCGGCGGCCTCCACGCCCGCGGCGAGCAGGGGGTGTCCGACGAGGGAGAGCCCGGCCGCGGAGACGTCCGCCGCGCCGCCGGTGTCGGCGGACAGCCAGTAGCGCCGGCGCTGGAACGCGTAGGTGGGCAGGTCCACGGCGCCGGTGGCGTCCGGCCCGTACACCGCCTGCCAGTCGACGCGGACGCCGGCGGTCCACAGCTGGGCGAGGGAGGTCAGCAGCCGCCGGGTGCCGCCGTCGTTCCGGCGCAGGGTGCCCGTCACGGCGACGCGGGGGGCGCCGGCCGGCCGGTCGGCGACCGTGTCCTGGATCGCGGTCATCAGGACGGGGTGCGGACTGACCTCCAGGAAGGCGGTGTGGCCCTCGTCCACGAGGCGCTGGACGGTCTCCTGGAAGCGGACGGGCTCGCGCAGGTTGCGGTACCAGTACTCGGCGTCCAGCGCCTCGCCGGGCAGGGGCGCGGCGGTGACGGTCGAGTACAGCGGGGTGTCCCCGGCGCGCGGGGTGACCGGTGCCGCCAGCCGGAGGAGCTGTTCGCGCACCCGCTCGGTGTGCGGGGTGTGCGAGGCGTATTCGATGCCGACCTTGCGCGGCCGCAGCCCCGCGGCCTCCGCCTCCGCGGTCACCTCGGCGAGTGCGTCGAGGTCGCCGGCCACGACGGTGGCCTCGGGGCCGTTGACCGAGGCGATCCACACCCCGGCCCGGCCCTGGAGGAGGGCGGCGGCCTGCTCGGGCGGTGCGGAGAGCGAGTACATGGCGCCCTTGCCGGACAGGTGCTCGGCGAACACCCGGCTGCGCAGTGCCACCAGCCGGGCCCCGTCGGCCGGCGACAGCGCTCCGGCCGCGCAGGCGGCGGCGATCTCGCCCTGGGAGTGGCCGACGACCGCGGCCGGCACCACGCCCAGGGAGCGCCACAGCCGGGCGAGGGAGACCATCACCGCCCACAGCACGGGCTGGACGACGTCGTCCCGCTCCAGTTTCTCGCCGCCGCGCAGCGGTTCGAGCGGGTCCCAGTCGAGGTGGGGCGCCAGCGCCTCGGCGCACTCCCGCATGGCCTCGGCGAACACCGGGGAGGCGGCCATCAGCTCGGTGGCCATGCCGGCCCACTGGGAGCCCTGGCCGGGGAAGACGAACACCACCTTGGCGGCGTCGGAGGCGGCTTCTCCCGTCACCACCTGCGCGGACGCCTCCTGCCCCGCGAGGGCGTCCAGCCCCGCCGGCAGCCCGTCGCGCTCCCCCGCCAGGACGACGGCACGGTGCCGCAGCGGGGTGCGGTGCAGGGCCAGGGAGCGGCCGATCGCGGTGGCGTCCGCGTCGGCGGCGGCGGTGAACTCCCGTAGCCGGGCGGCCTGTGCGCGCAGCGCGCGGGGGGTGTGTCCCGAGACGACCCACGGCAGGGGGCCGGCGTCCCCGGCGAGCGGCGCGGGGCCTGCCGGGGTCGCCTCGCCGGGGGCGGCCGGCCGATCGGCCCCGGCGGCCTCGGCGGCCTCGGGCCGCGCCTGTTCCAGGATGACGTGGGCGTTGGTGCCGCTCACCCCGAAGGCGGAGACGCTGACGCGGCGTGGCTGTCCGGTCCGCGGCCAGTCGGTGGCCTCGGTGACCAGCCGGACGTCCCCGGCGCTCCAGTCCACGTGCGGGGTGGGCTCGTCCACGTGCAGGGTGGGCGGGACGACGCCGTGCTGGAGGGCGAGCACCGCCTTGATGACGCTCGCCACGCCCGCGGCCGCCGCGGTGTGGCCGATGTTGGACTTCACCGAGCCGAGCAGCAGCGGGCGGCCGGCGGGCCGCCCCTGGCCGTAGGTGGCGAGCAGGGCCTGGGCCTCGATGGGGTCGCCGAGGGTGGTGCCGGTGCCGTGGGCCTCGACCACGTCCACCTCGGCGGCCGACAGCCGGGCGTTGCCGAGTGCCTGGCGGATGACCCGCTGCTGGGAGGGGCCGTTGGGCGCGGTCAGGCCGTTGGAGGCGCCGTCCTGGTTGACGGCGGAGCCGCGGAGGACGGCCAGCACCCGGTGGCCGTGGCGGCGCGCGTCCGACAGCCGCTCGACGAGCAGTACGCCGACGCCCTCGCCCCAGGCGGTGCCGTCGGCGCCGGCGGCGAACGCCTTGCAGCGGCCGTCGGGGGCGAGGCCCTGCTGCTTGGTGAACTCGGTGAACATGCTGGGAGTCGCCATGATCGTCACACCGCCGACCAGCGCCATCGCGCACTCGTCCGTGCGCAGCGCGTGGGCGGCCAGGTGCAGCGCGACCAGGGAGGACGAGCAGGCGGTGTCGACGGTGAGGGCGGGTCCCTCCAGGCCGAAGGTGTAGGCGATCCGGCCGGAGGCGACGCTGGCGGCGTTGCCGATGCCCATGTGGCCGGCCAGCTCCGACCGGCTGTTGCCGAGCATCAAGGTGGCGTAGTCCTGGCCGTTGGTGCCGACGAACACCCCGGTCCTGCTGCCGCGCAGGGCGCCCGCGTCGAGCCCGGCCCGCTCCACGGCCTCCCAGGAGGTCTCGAGGAGCAGCCGCTGCTGCGGGTCCATGGCCAGCGCCTCGCGCGGCGAGATGCCGAAGAACTCGGCGTCGAACTCGGCGGCGTCGGGCAGGAATCCGCCGGCGCGGGTGGCCGAGCCGGGCTCCCGGCCGGGGCCGCCGTCGAAGAGCGCGGCCAGGTCCCACCCGCGGTCCCGGGGAAACCCGGTGATGCCGTCGGCGCCTTGGACCAGCAGCTCCCACAGCTCCTCGGGGGAGCCGACGCCACCGGGGAACCGGCAGCTCATCCCCACGATGGCGATCGGCTCCCGCTCGGCGTACTCCACCTCGCGCAGCCGGCCGCGGACCTTCTGCAGGTCGGCGGTCACCCGCTTGAGGTAGTCGAGCGTCTTGTCCTCGTCCATGGTGGATCCCATTCGTGTGTCTCCCCGCCTCGCGCCTCGCCGCTCGCCGCTCGTGCCGGTCGGCCCGCTGGTGCTCGTCGGCCCGCTCGTGCTTCCCGGACTGCCGGCGTTCACAGGCCGAGCTCGTTGTCGATGAAGTCGAAGATCTCGTCGCGCGTCGCGGAATGGAGGCGCTCGGTCGCCCCCTCGCCGGGCGCCGGTGCGGACCACCGCTCGACCAGGGCCGTCAGCCGGGCCAGCGCGTCCGCTGGGGGCGCCGCCTGGGCCGCGACCGTGGCGAGCCTGCCCTCCAGCCGGTCGATCTCGGCGAGCAGCGCCTTCTCGGACAGCTCGTCCCCGCCCAGCTCGGAGCGCAGGTGTTCCGCGAGTTCGCGCGGGGTGGGGTAGTCGAAGATCGAGGTGGCGGACAGCCCCAGCCCGGTGGCCTCGGTCAGCCGGTTGCGGAACTCGACCGCCGCCAGCGAGTCGAAGCCCACGTCCCGGAACGGCTTGTCGGCCTCGACCGCCGCGATCCCGGTGTGCCCGAGCACGGCGGCCGCGTGCCGCCGCACCAGGTCGGTCAGCACCTGCTGCCGCTCGGCGCCGGAGAGCCCGGCCAGCCGCCGGGACAGCTCGTCGGCGCCCTCGCGGTCCGGTTCCGAGGGCTCCTGCGCCCGCCGCGCCTCGGGGATGTCGGACAGCAGGGTGCTGGGCCGGGCCGAGGTGTACGACAGGGCGAACCTCTCCCAGTCGACGTCGGCCACGGTCAGACGGACCACCCGCTGGTCGATGGCGTGCCGCAGCAGGGTCAGCGCGGTGTCCGGGGCCAGCGCCCGTACGCCGCGCCGCCGCAGGTGCGCCTCGGCGTCGTCCCGGGCCGCCATGCCGCCCTCGCTCCACGGGCCCCAGGCCACCGATGTGGCGACGGCGCCGCGTGTCCTGCGCCGTTCGGCCAGGGCGTCGAGGTAGGCGTTGGCGGCCGCGTAGGCGCCCTGCCCCGCGCCGCCCCAGATCCCGGCGGTGGAGGAGAACAGCACGAACGCGTCCAGCTCGGCTCCGGCGAAGGCCGCGTCCAGGTGGCGCGCGCCGGCGACCTTGCCCGCGCTGATGGCGGCCACGTCGTCCGGGCCGGTCTCGTCGATGCGGCTGGACTGGGCGACGCCCGCGGTGTGCATGACCGCCCTGACGCGGACGCCGTCGGCGGCGAGCTTGTCGAGCAGCGCGTCCAGCGCGCCCCGGTCCGCGACGTCGCAGGCGGCGATGGTCACCCGGGCGCCCAGGCCGGTCAGTTCGGCCTCGAGGGCCGCCGCCTCCGGGGCCAGCGGGCCCCGGCGGCTGGTCAGCACCAGGTGCTCGGCGCCCTCGCGCGCCAGCCAGCGGGCCACATGGGCGCCCAGCGCCCCGGTGCCGCCGGTGACCAGGACGGCGCCGCGCGGGGTCCAGCCCGTGCCGCCCGCCGTGGCCGCCAGTGGCGCCCGCCGCAGCCGCCGGGCCAGCAACCCGCCCGGGCGCAGCGCCACCTGATCCTCGCCGGTGGCCCCGGCGAGGACGGCGGCCAGCCGTTCGGCGTCCCGCGCCCCGGGCTCCTCCGGCAGGTCGACCAGGCCGCCCCAGCGCTCCGGATGCTCCAGCGCCGCCACCCGGCCGAGGCCCCACACCTGCGCCTGGGCCGGCCGGATCTCCTCGCCACCGGTGACGGCGACCGCGCCCCGGGTCAGGCACCACAGGGGCGCCGCCATCCCCAATTCGCCCAGGGCGCGCACCAGAGCGTGGGTGGCGGCCAGGAGCGCGGCGGGGTCCTCGTCCCCGGCGAGCGCCAGGAGTGACAGCACGCCGCGCACGGGTGTGTCCGGGAGTACCGCGCGCAGCCGCTCGGTGAGCGCCTCAGGGCCCGCGCCGCCCGCGAGGTCGGCGATGTCGGCGATGTCGGCGGACACGTCCACGGACACCAGGTCGAGGCCCTGCCGTTCCAGCGCGGCGCCCCACTCGGCGGCGGCCGGGCCGCCGGCGGTGATCCGGAGCCAGGTGCCGACCGGCTGATCGGTCGGCTCCGCGAGCGGTCGCCAGTGCACGTCGTAGCACAGCTCGCCGAGTTCCGAGCGCTCCCTGGAGCGGCGGCGCCAGTCGGCGAGGATCGGCAGGACCTCCCGCAGCGGCGCCTGCCGGTCGTCCTCCTCGACTCCCAGGGTGCGCGCCAGCACGTCCATGTCCTCGCCCTCCACGGCGGACCAGAAGGCCCGGTCGACCTCCGGGGTGTGCTCGCCGTCGGTGGCGGGGGGCTCGTCCAGCCAGTAGCGCTGTCGGTGGAAGGCGTAGGTGGGCAGCTCGACCCGGCGGCCGGGGCGCAGGGTGGGCCAGGTCACCCGGGTGCCCCGCACGTGCAGCCGCGCCAGCGCCTGGACGAAGGTGTCCAGCTCGCCCTGGCTCCCGCGCACCGCCGGGATCGCCACCACACCCTCACCGCGCCCCTGGACCAGGCCGCTCAGCACCGCGTCCGGTCCCACCTCCACGAACTCCGTCACCCCTCGGTCCACCAGGCACTTCACGCCGTCGGCGAAGCGCACCGCCTCCCGCGCGTGCCGCACCCAGTACTCCACACTGCACAACTCACCCGCATCAGCCACCGCACCGGTCACGTTCGACACCACCGGAATGACCGGCTCCCGGAAGACCACGCCGTTCAAAACGGCGGCGAACTCCCCCAACACCGGCTCCACCAGCGGCGAATGGAACGCCTGCCCCACCCGCAACCGCCGCGTACGACACCCCGCCGCACCAGCCAACTCCACCACCC
>NZ_MAXF01000164.1 GCF_001704635.1 Streptomyces sparsogenes
TCCTCCAGCACCACATGGGCGTTCGTCCCGCTGATGCCGAACGAGGACACCCCCGCCCGCCGCACACGCCCTGCCTCCGGCCACGGACGAGCCTCCGTCACCAGCTCCACCGCACCCGACGACCAGTCCACATGCGGCGTGGGCTCATCCACATGCAACGTCCTGGGCACCACACCCCGCCGCATCGCCTCCACCATCTTGATCACACCAGCCACACCCGCCGCCGCCTGCGTGTGACCGATGTTCGACTTCAAGGAGCCCATCAGGAGCGGCTGCCCGTCGGGGCGTTCCTGCCCGTAGGTGGCGAGGACGGCCTGGGCCTCGATCGGGTCGCCCAGCGGGGTGCCGGTGCCGTGGGCCTCGACCACGTCCACATCGGCCGCGGACAGACCCGCGCTCACCAGCGCCTGCCGGATCACCCGCTGCTGCGACGGACCGTTCGGCGCCGTCAGACCATTCGACGCACCGTCCTGGTTCACCGCCGAACCCCGCACCACCGCCAACACCTCATGCCCCAGACGCCGCGCGTCCGACAACCGCTCCACCAGCAGCAGGCCCACGCCCTCGGACCAGGTGGTGCCGTCGGCGGCGGCGGCGAAGGACTTGCAGCGGCCGTCCGGCGCGAGCCCCTGCTGGCGGCTGAACTCGACGAAGGAGTCCGGGGTCGCCATCACGGCGACGCCGCCGGCCAGGGCCAGGGTGCACTCGCCGCGGCGCAGCGCCTGGGCCGCCTGGTGCAGCGCCACCAGCGAGGACGAGCACGCCGTGTCCACCGTCACGGCAGGCCCCTCGAACCCGAAGGTGTAGGACACGCGGCCGGTGGCGATGGAGCCGGTGTTGCCGTTGCCGAGGAAGCCGACGACCTCCTCGGGAATGGACCGCAGCCGGGCGGCGTAGTCGTGGTACATGAGCCCGGCGAACACCCCGACCCGGTTGCCGCGCACGGCGGCGGGGTCGATGCCCGCGCGCTCCAGCGCCTCCCAGGTGGTCTCCAGGAGCAGCCGCTGCTGCGGGTCCATGGCCAGCGCCTCGCGCGGCGAGATCCCGAAGAACTCCGCGTCGAACTCGGCGGCGTCGTGGAGGAACCCGCCCTCGCCCACGTAGCTGGTGTTCGGGCGCGCGCCCTGCGGGTCGTACAGCTCGTCGACGTTCCAGCCGCGGTCCCGGGGGAAGGGCGTGACGCCGTCCCGGCCGTCGGCGACCAGCTGCCACAGCTCCTCGGGCGTGCGGACGCCGCCGGGGTAGCGGCAGCTCATGCCGATGATGGCGATCGGCTCGTCGTCGACAGCCGCGGGTGCCGGGTGGGCCGGGCCCGCCGTCTCGGCTTCCTCGCCCACAAGTTGTGAGCACAGGTGGCGGGCGAGGGCCACCGGCGTCGGGTAGTCGAAGACGAGGGTGGCGGGCAGCCGGACCTCGGTGGCCGCGGCGAGCTGGTTGCGGAGGTCCACGGCGGTGAGCGAGTCGAAGCCGAGTTCGGTGAAGGCCCGGTCGGGCTCCAGGTCGCTGTCGGGCGCGTAGCCGAGTACCGCGGTGACGTGCCGCAGCACCAGCCGCAGCAGCGTCTCTTCGCGGTCGGCCGCGGACAGGGCGCGCAGCCGGTCACGCAGCCCGCCGGTCGGCTCCTCCGCCGAGGCCCGCCGGGATGTGGTCCGTACCAGGCCGCGCAGCACCGGGGGGATGCCGGCGGTGTCGCGGCGGACGGCGGCCGGATCGAACGCCATCGGGACGAGCACCGGCTCGTCCGCGGCCAGCGCCGCGTCGAACAGCGCCAGGCCGTCCTCCACGGACAGGGCCGACATGCCACCGCGGGAGACCCGGGCGAGGTCCTGCTCGCTCATGACCTGCGACATGGTGCTGCGCTGCTCCCACAGGCCCCAGGCCAGGGCGTGCGCGGCGAGCCCCTTCGCCCTGCGGTGCTCGGCCAGGGCGTTGAGGAAGGTGTTGGCCGCCGCGTAGTTGGCCTGGCCCACCGCGCCCAGCACGCCGGCCGCCGACGAGAACAGCACGAAGGCGGTGAGCTGGCGGTCCGCGGTGAGCTCGTGCAGGTTCCAGGCGGCCTGTGCCTTGGGGCGCAGCACGGTGTCGACCCGCTCCCGGGTCAGCGAGGAGATGACGCCGTCGTCCACGACGCCGGCGGAGTGGACCACCGCGCGCAGCGGCCGGTCGGCGGGGATGTCCGCGAGGACGGCGGCCAGGCTCTCCCGGTCCGCCGCGTCGCAGGCGGCCACCGTGGCCTCGGCGCCCAGTTCGGCGAGCTCGGTCACCAGCTCCTGGGCGCCCGCGGCACGCGGCCCCTGACGTCCGAGCAGCAGCAGGTGGCGCACGCCGTGCTCGGCGGCCAGGTGCCGGGCCACGGCGCCGCCGAGGACGCCGGTGCCGCCGGTGATGAGCACGGTGCCGTGCGGGTCCCACACGGGCGCGGAGCCGTCCCCGGGCCGCACCGAGCCGTCCCCGGTCGGCGCCGCGCCGTCCCCGGGCCGCACCAAGGGGGCCGCGGGGGCCGTACGGGCCAGTCGGGGCGCCCACAACACGCCGTCACGGAGCACCAGTTCGGGTTCGCCGACCGTGTGTGCGGTACGGACGGCGGACACGAGCGCCGCCGGCGTGGCGTCGCCGAGGTCGGCCGGCAGGTCGAGCTGCACCATCCGGTCGGGGTGTTCCGACTGGGCCGAGCGCACCAGGCCGCGGGCCGCGGCGTGCGGCAGGTCGGGGCCTGGGGCGTCTGCGTCACGAGCCGTCGCGTTTCGGGTGGCCAGCACCAGACGGCCGGACGCGAACCTGTCGTCCTCGAGCCAGGCCCGCACCGTCTCCAGCGCCCAGCCCGTGGCCGCCTTGGTCGCCTCCGGTATGTCTCCGGAGAAGTCCGGGCACACCACGACCACGGCGTCCGGCATCGCCGTTCCGGCGTCGAGCGCCGCGGCGAGCTCCGCGAGATCCCCGTACGCCTCGGTGTCGGCCTCCGCGGCGCGGGTGAGCTCGGCGGCCTCCGCTCCGACGGCCGCCCAGGCGGGCCGGGAGGCGCCGGCCACGGCCGGGACGGGGGACAGCTCGGCCCAGCCGGTGCGGTACAGCCAGTCGCCCTGGCCGCGCGCGGCGCGCAGTTGCTCGCCGCTGACCGGGCGCAGGGCGAGGGTGTCGACGGAGGCCACCGGCAGCCCGCCGCCGTCGGTCATGGTGACCGTGACGCCGCCGGTGGCCGACAGGGCGAGGCGGACGCGCACCGCGGTCGCCCCGGTGGCGTACAGGCGCACGCCCTCCCAGGAGAACGGCAGGCCACGTGGTGGCTCATGGTCGCCGGACGCCTCCAGCAGGGACACGCCGTGCAGGGCCGCGTCGAGTACGGCGGGGTGCAGACAGAAGTCCCCCGCCACCCCCGCTTCCGCGCCCTCGGGGAGCGTCACCTCGGTGAACACCTCGGACCCGCGCCGCCATGCTGCCCTGAGCCCCTGGAAGGCGGGGCCGTAGGCGAAGCCGCCCTCGCTCATCTCGTCGTAGAGGCCGTCCACCGCGACGGGTACGGCGCCCTCGGGCGGCCACACCTGGGGCGCGGCGGGGGTCGTCCGGGCCAAGGAAGCCGAGGAGGCCGGGGACAGCAGGCCCGTGGCGTGGGTGACCCACGGGTCGGCGTCGCCGGTCCTCGCGTACACCGCGAAGGGGCGCCGGCCGTCCTGGTCCCCCTCGCCCACCGTGAGCTGGACCCGCGCGGTGGCCGCTTCGGGCAGCACCAGGGGCGCGTGGAGCGTCAGCTCCTCGACACCGTCGCAGCCGACCTCGTCGCCGGCCCGCAGCGCCATCTCGACGAAGCCGGCGCCGGGGAAGAGCACCGTGTCCAGCACCGCGTGGTCGGCCAGCCAGGGCTGCTCGGCCGGCGAGAGACGGCCGGTGAGGAGCACGCCGTCACCCTCGGCCGGCCGCAGCCGGGCGCCGAGCAGCGGGTGTCCGGTGGGTTCGAGTCCCACCGAGCCGATGGCCGCTTCCACGCCGACCGGTCCGGAGCGGTGCGGCCAGTAGCGCTGTCGGTGGAAGGCGTAGGTGGGCAGCTCGACCCGGGGGCCGGGGCGCAGGGTCGGCCAGGTCACCGGCACACCGCGCGTATGCAGCCGCGCCAGCGCCGAGACGAACGAGTCCACCTCGCCCTGACCGGCCCGCACCGCGGGCACCGCGAGAACGCCCTCGCCGCGCCCCTGCACGAGGCCGCTCAGCACGGCGTCGGGCCCGACCTCGACAAAGTCCGTCACTCCGCGGTCGACCAGGCACTCCACGCTGTCGGCGAAGCGCACCGCCTCCCGCGCGTGCCGTGCCG
>NZ_MAXF01000165.1 GCF_001704635.1 Streptomyces sparsogenes
CCACCGCACCCGACGACCAATCCACATGCGGCGTCGGCTCATCCACATGCAACGTCCTGGGCACCACACCCCGACGCATCGCCTCCACCACCTTGATCACACCAGCCACACCCGCCGCCGCCTGCGTATGACCGATGTTCGACTTGAGGGCACCGAGAAGCAACGGCCGCCCCTCACGCCTCTCCTGGCCGTAGGTGGCGAGCAGAGCCTGGGCCTCGATCGGGTCGCCCAGGGTGGTGCCGGTGCCATGCGCCTCCACCACGTCCACATCGGCCGCCGACAGACCCGCGCTCGCCAACGCCTGCCGGATCACCCGCTGCTGCGACGGACCGTTCGGCGCCGTCAGACCATTCGACGCACCGTCCTGGTTCACCGCCGAACCCCGCACCACCGCCAACACCTCATGCCCCAGACGCCGCGCGTCCGACAACCGCTCCACCAGCACCACGCCGACGCCCTCGGAGAACCCGGTGCCGTCCGCGGCCGCGGCGAACGCCTTGCAGCGGCCGTCCCGGGACAGCCCGCGCTGCCTGCTGAAGGACACCAGCAGCTTGGGGGTGGGCATGACCGCGACGCCGCCGACCACGGCCAGGGTGCACTCGCCCTGGCGCAGCGCCTGGACCGCCTGGTGCAGCGCCACCAGCGAGGACGAGCACGCCGTGTCCACCGTGACCGCGGGCCCCTCGAAGCCGAAGGCGTACGACACGCGGCCGGAGGCCACGCTGCTCGCGTTGCCGGTCAGCAGGTGGCCGTCGAGGCCGTCGTCGGGGGTGAACAGGTCGATGCCGTAGCCGGAGACGGCGCCGCCGACGAAGACGCCCGTCGGGGTGGAGCGCAGGCTCAGCGGGTCGATGCCCGCGCGCTCCAGCGCCTCCCAGGTGGTCTCCAGGAGCAGCCGCTGCTGCGGGTCCATGGCCAGCGCCTCGCGCGGCGAGATCCCGAAGAACTCGGCGTCGAAGTCCGCGACGTCCGCCAGGAATCCGGCCGTGCGGGTGTGGCAGGTGCCGGGGCGCTCCGGATCCGGGTCGAACAGGGCGTCCAGGTCCCAGCCCCGGTCGGTGGGGAAGTCGGTGAGCGCGTCGCGCTCCTCGGCGAGCAGCCGCCACAGGTCCTCGGGGGAGGCCACGCCGCCGGGGAGGCGGCAGCTCATGCCGACGATGGCGATGGGCTCGCCGTCGTCGCGGGCCGCGGTGGCGGTGGCGGGCCGCTCCGGGGCCGCGGTGGCGGTCCCGGGCAGCACCAGTGGCAGCAGGTGCGCGGTCAGCGCGAGGGGGGTGGGGTGGTCGAACACGGCGGTGACGGGGAGCCGTACGCCGGTGGCGGTGTTGAGGCGGTTGCGCAGTTCGACGGCGGTGAGCGAGTCGAAGCCCAGCGCCTTGAACGGCCGGTCGGCGCCGACCTCGCCGGCGTCGTCGTGTCCGAGCACGGCCGCGGCCTGGGCGCACACCAGCTCCACCAGGGTCCGCCGGCGCTCCGCCTCCGGGAGTGCGGCCAGCCGGTCGCCCAGTTCCGATGTGGCGCTCTCGGCCGCGGCCCGGGCGAGGGCCCGCCGCGTCCTGACCAGCCCGCGCAGCAGCGGCGGCACGGTGTCCGCCGTACGGGCCCTGGCCAGGTCGAGGACGATGGGCACGGTGAGCGCCCGGTCGAGCCCGAGCGCGGCGTCGAACAGGGCGAGTCCCGTCTCGGTGGACAGCGGCCGCACCCCGGTCCTGCCGATCCGCCGCAGGTCCACCTGGTCCAGCACGCCGGTCATGGCGCTGGCGTCGGCCCACAGGCCCCAGGCCAGGGAGTGGGCGGGCAGGCCCCGGCCGCGGCGGTGCTGGGCGAGGGCGTCGAGGAAAGCGTTGGCCGCCGCGTAGTTGGCCTGGCCCGGGGCGCCGAACACCCCGGCGGCGGAGGAGAACAGCACGGAGAAGGACAGGCCCGTGGTGAGTTCGTGCAGGTGCCAGGCGGCGTCGGCCTTGGGCCGCAGCACGGTGTCCAGCCGCTCCGGGGTCAGTGCGGACACCACGCCGTCGTCCAGGACGCCTGCCGTGTGCACCACGCCGCGCAGCCCCGGCAGTCCGGCGAGCAGTTCGGCGACCGCGTCCCGGTCGGCCATGTCGCAGGCCACGACGCGGGGTTCGGCGCCGAGCCCGGTGAGCTCGGCGGCCAGCTCGCGGGCGCCCGGGGCGTCCGTGCCGCGGCGGCTGGTGAGCACCAGCTCGGTGACCCCGTGCTCGGTGACCAGGTGGCGGGCCGGGCCA
>NZ_MAXF01000166.1 GCF_001704635.1 Streptomyces sparsogenes
ACCCCGGTGCCGCCGGTGATCAGTACGGGACCCTCGCCGTCCCTCGGGAAGGGCGCGGGCTCGGCGTCGCGGACCCTGGCCAGCCTGGGCACCAGGGCGGTGCCCTCGCGGACGGCGATCTCCGGTTCACCGGCGGCCGCCGCGGCCGCCACGACGGCCGGCAGCGCCGCGAGCGAGGCGGCCGTGGTGTCGAGGTCGACCTGGACGAGCCGCCCGGGGTACTCGGCGGCCGCCGAGCGCACCAGGCCGCGCGCGGTCGCCGAGGCCACGTCGACGGGCTCGTCGGCGGAGGTCGCGGCGCCGCCGTGGGTGAGCACCACCAGGAGTACGGGTTCGAAGGCGTCGTCCGCCATCCAGGCGCGGACGGTCTCCAGCACCCGGACGGCCGCGTCCCGCGCGGCCCGCGGAGTCCCGTCCCCGGCCCCCTCGGCGCTCGGCACGGTCAGGAACACGGTGTCCGGCGCGGGCTCCCGGCCCTCGCCGGCCACGGCCGCGCGCAGCTCGTCCAGGCCGGTGAAGACCGCGGCGCCCTCCGGCGCCGGGCCCTCGCCCAGGTAGGCCGGGTTCCGGCCCTCCGGGGCCGCGGCGCCGCCCGGCAGCGGGGCCCAGGAGACCTCGTACAGCGAGGACAGGGCGGCTGGCGTGCCGGTGACCTCCGAGGTGTCCAGCGGTCGGGTCGTCATCCGCTCGACGGTGAGCACGGGGCGCCCCGTGGGGTCGGTCAGCAGCAGCTCGGCCGCGTCCGGCCCGGCGGGACGCAGCCGTATCCGTACCGCGGTGGCGCCGGTGGCGTGCGGCTCGACGCCCGTGAAGGCGACGGGGGACGCGCCCTCGGCCGGCTGCGTCGCGGCGTCCACCAGGGCCGGGTGCACACAGAACCGCGCGGCGTCGCCGGCCGCGGACTCCGTCAGCTCGGCCTCGGCGAAGATCTCCTGGCCGCGGTGCCACACCCCGCGCAGGCCGCGGAAGTACGGGCCGCGGTCGACTCCGGCGGCTGTCAGGCGCGCGTACAGCTCCTCGGGGTCGGCCGGGGTGGCGCCGGGTGGCGGCCAGGCGCCGGCCGGCGACGCGTCGGGGGTCGTGGCGCCGGTCGCGAGGCCGAGGGTGCCGGTGGCGTGCAGGGTCCAGGCGCGCTCCGGGTCGTCGGGCGCGTCGGCGTCGGCGAAGACCCGTACGCGGCGGCCGCCGCGCTCGTCCGGCGCGTCCACGACGACCTGGATGTCGACGCCCCTCGCGGCGCCGGGGGCGGCGTCGGGCAGCACCAGGGGCCGGTGCAGCTCCAGGTCGTCCAGCCGGTCGGCGCCCAGGTGTCCGCCGGTGTGCAGGGCCAGTTCGAGCAGGACGGCGGCGGGCACGACGGCACGTCCCGCGACCGTGTGGTCGGCGAGCCAGGGGTGGGAGTCGGTGCCCAGGCGGCCGGTGCAGACGTAGCCCTCGCCGCCGGCGAGCGCGATGCCCGCGGACAGCAGCGGGTGGCCGAGCGCGGACAGCCCGGCGCCGGCGACGTCCGCGGCGCCGCCCGAGCCGTCCAGCCAGTAGCGGCGGCGCTGGAAGGCGTAGGTGGGCAGCTCGACCCGCCCGGCCCCGGACCCGGCGAAGACCGCCTGCCAGTCCGGTTCGACGCCCTGGACCCACAGCTCCGCGAGCGCGGTCAGCAGCCGCCGAGGTCCGCCCTCGTCGCGGCGCAGGGTGCCCACCGCGACGACCTCGCCGCCCAGCGCGCTGCCGGTGTCCTCGACCGCCGCGGTCAGCACCGGGTGGGCGCTGACCTCGACGAAGACGGTGCTGCCCGCCCTGACGAGGGTCTGTACGGTGTCATGGAAGCGGACCGGCTCGCGCAGGTTGCGGTACCAGTACGCGGCGTCGGCCGCGCCGTCCGCGAGGAGTTCGGCGGTGACGGTGGAGTACATCGGCACCCGGGCCGGGCGCGCGGTGGTGGGCGCGGCCAGCTCCAGCAGGGCCTCGCGCAACTGCTCGACCTGGGCGGTGTGGGAGGCGTAGTCCACCGGGATGCGGCGGGCGCGTGTCCCGTCCCGCTCGCAGGTGGCCATCAGCTCGTCCAGCGACGCCGTCTCGCCGGCCACGACCGTGGACTGCGGGCCGTTGACGGTGGCGACGCCGATGCGGCCGTCCCAGGGGGCGATGAGTTCCTCGGCCGCCTCCCGGGTCAGCGGCAGCGAGACCATGCCGCCCCGGCCCGCGAGCTCCCGGCCGATGAGCCGGCTGCGCAGGGCCACGATACGGGCCGCGTCCTCCAGCGAGAGCACGTCGGCGACGACGGCGGCGGCCAGTTCGCCCTGGGAGTGGCCCACCACGGCGGACGGTTCGACACCGTGCCGGCGCCACAGGTGTGCCAGGGAGACCATGACCGCCCACAGCAGGGGCTGGACCACGTCCACCCGCTCGAGGGACGGCGCCCCCGGCCGCTGCCTGAGCACGTCGAGCGGCGAGAAGTCGATGTGCGGCGCCAGGGCCGCCGCACACTCCTCGAAGCGGGCCGCGAACGGCGGCGAGGCGTCCAGGAGTTCGGTGGCCATGCCCGCCCACTGGGCGCCCTGGCCGGGGAAGACGAACACCACGTCGGAGGGGGGCTCGCCGGACAGGACACCGGAGACGACGCCGGCGGCGGGCTCGCCGCTCTCCACCGCGGCCAGGCCCGCGGCGAGTTCCTCCAGGTCGCCGCCGAGCACCACGGCGCGGTGTTCCAGGCCCGCCCGTGTGGTGGCCAGGGACCAGCCGACGTCGGCGGTGGCCGCCTCCGACGCGGCGGCGAACTCGCGCAGCCGGGCCGCCTGCGCACGCAGCCCGGCGGCCGATTGCCCGGAGACCGGCCAGGGCACCACGGCGCCGGCGGCCACCACCCCGGCGGGCGCCGGCTCCTCCACGGGCCCGCCCTCGGGCCCGGAGGAATCGACGGGCTCGGCGGGCTCGGCGGAATCGGCCGGCCCGGCGGCGTCGGCGGGCACGGCGGCGTCGGCGGGCACGGCGGAATCGGCCGGCCCGGTGGTGTCGGCGGGCTCGGTGGCCGGGGCCTCCTCGATGATGATGTGCGCGTTGGTGCCGCTCACCCCGAAGGAGGACACGGCGGCCCGGCGCGGCCGGCCGGTGTCCGGCCAGGGCCGGTTGTCGGTCACCAGCTCGACGGCGCCGGAGGCCCAGTCCACGTGGCGGGTGGCCTCGTCCACGTGCAGCGTCCTGGGGACGGTGCCGTGCCGCATGGCCTCGACCATCTTGATGACGCCCGCGACACCCGCGGCCGCCTGGGTGTGGCCGATGTTGGACTTGACCGAGCCGAGCAGCACGGGGCGCTCCCGCGGCCGGTCCTTGCCGTAGGTGGCCAGCAGGGCGTCGGCCTCGATGGGGTCGCCGAGGGTGGTGCCGGTGCCGTGCGCCTCGACCACGTCCACGTGGGCGGGGGCGAGCCCCGCGTCGTCCAGAGCCCGCCGGATGACGCGCTGCTGGGAGGGGCCGTTGGGCGCGGTCAGGCCGTTGGAGGCGCCGTCCTGGTTCACCGCGCTGCCCCGGATGACGGCCAGCACCCGGTGGCCGTTGCGGCGCGCGTCCGACAGCCGCTCCACCAGCAGCAGTCCGACGCCCTCACCGAGGCCCGTGCCGTCCGCGCTGTCCGCGAAGGCGCGGCAGCGGCCGTCGCGGGAGAGCCCCTGCTGGCGGCTGAACTCGACGAACACCTCGGGGGTCGCCATGACCATCACCCCGCCGGCGAGCGCCAGCGAGCACTCGCCGCGCCGCAGTGCGCTGACCGCCAGGTGCAGCGCCACCAGCGAGGACGAGCAGGCCGTGTCGACGGTGAGCGCCGGGCCCTCCAGGCCGAGGGTGTAGGAGATCCGCCCGGAGATGACGCTGTCGGCGCGCCCGGTGAGCAGATAGCCGTGCACCTCGTCGGGGGCCGTGGCCCGGTCGCCGTAGCCGTGGAAGCTGGAGCCCACGAAGACGCCGGTGTCGCTGCCGCGCAGCGCGGTGGGGGCGATGCCGGAGCGTTCGAGCAGCTCCCAGGAGGTCTCCAGGAGCAGCCGCTGCTGCGGGTCCATGGCCAGCGCCTCGCGCGGCGAGATCCCGAAGAGGGCGGCGTCGAACTCGGCCGCCTCGTGCAGGAATCCGCCCTCCGCCACGTACGAGGTGCCCGGGCGCTCGCCCGTCACGTCGAACTGGCCCGCCACGTCCCAGCCGCGGTCGGCGGGGAGCGGGGAGATGGCGTCGGTGCCGTCGGCCACCAGCCGCCACAGCTCCTCGGGCGAGGCCACGCCCCCCGGGTAGCGGCAGCTCATGCCGACGATCGCCACCGGTTCGAGGGCCGCCGACTCCACCTCGCGCAGCCGTGACTTGGTCTCCTTCAGCTCCGCGGTCACGCGCTTGAGATAGTCGAAGAGCTTCTCTTCATTCGCCATGGGGGACGGGTCCATCCTTCGCAGCACTGAAGTGGGCAGAGGTGTTCCGGGCCGGGTCAGGGGGCCGGCGCGCGGGGCGTCCGGCCGGTCCGGATCACGGCTCCCCCAGCTCTTCGTCGATCATCGCGAACACCTCGTCCTGGGAGGCGCCCGTCAGGTCCCAGCCCTGCCCGGAGGCGCCGCCCGACGTGACGACCGAGTCGGGGCTCACCCGGCGCAGCAGCTTCTCCAGCCGCTCGGCCACCTCTCCCCTGGCCGGGTCGTCGTCGCGCAGGCCGGCCAGCTCGGCGTCCAGGCGGTCCAGTTCGTCCAGCACCGGGCTGGTGGATGTCTCGTCGCCCAGCAGCAGGTCGTGGAGGTAGGCGACGAGGGCGGCGACCGTCGGGTAGTCGAAGATCAGGCCGGCGGGCAGCTTGTGGCCGACGGCCTTCCCGAGCCGGTTGCGCAGCTCCACCGCGGTCACCGAGTCCAGGCCCAGCTCGCCGAACGGCCGGGTGAGCGGCACCGATTCCGCTCCGTCGTGGCCCAGGACGGCCGCGGCGTGGCCACGGACCGCCTCGCGCAGCACCCGGTCCCGCTCCGTGCGGGCCAGGCCGCGCAGGCGCTCGGCCAGTGCGGGGCCCGATCGGCCGGCGGTGTCGCCCTGCCGGTCCGCGGCCGGTTCCCGGTGGCGGGCGACCTCCGGCAGGCCGTACAGCAGCGGGCTGGGCCGGGCGGCGGTGTAGGCGAGCCGGAACTTGTCCCACTCGATGTCCGCGAGGACCACGAAGGCGTCGTCCCCGGCCAGGGCCCGCTCCATGGCGAGCGTGGCACGCCGGGGGGACATGAGCGGCACTCCGTGCCTGCGGCGCAGGTCGGCGACGGCGTCCTGCTCCGCCATGCCGCCCTGGTCCCACGCGCCCCAGCCGATGGAGGTCGCCACCTGCCCGTGGGCCCTGCGGTACCAGGCCAGTGCGTCCAGATAGGCGTTGCCGGGGGCGTAGTTGCCCTGGCCGGCGGCGCCGAAGGTGCCCGCGGTGGACGAGAAGAGCACGAACGCCGACAGGTCCGCGGCCGCGGTCAGCTCGTGCAGATTCCAGGCGGCGCCGGCCTTCGACCGCAGCGCCGCCGCCACACGGGGCAAGGTCAGTGTCTCCAGGGGGCCGTCGTCCAGGGCGGCCGCGGTGTGGAAGACCGCGGTCAGCGGCAGCTCGTCCGGGATGGTGGCCAGTGCGGCCGCCAGCGCCTCGCGGTCGCCCACGTCGCAGGACAGGATGGTCACCCGGGTGCCCGTTTCGGTCAGTTCGGCCCGCAGCCGATCGGCGCCCTCGGCCCGGGGGCCGCTCCGGCTCAGCAGCAGCAGGTGTTCGGCTCCCCGGGCCGCGAGCCGGCGCGCGAGGTGGCCGCCGAGCGCCCCGGTGCCGCCGGTGATGAGCACGGTGCCCTTGGGGGTCGGCCAGGTGTCGCCGCGCCCCGCGGAGGCCGCGGTGCGTACGAGCCTCCTGGCGCGTACGCCGGAGGGGCGCACCGCCAGTTGGTCCTCCCCCGACTCGCCGGACAGCAGCGCGCACAGCCGGTCGACGTCCCGCTCCCCGGGCTCGGCCGGCAGGTCGATCAGCCCGCCCCAGCGGTCGGGGTACTCCTGGGCCGCCACCCGGCCCAGTCCCCACACCATGGCCTGCCGGGGCCCGGTGAGTTCGCCGGGGCTCCCGGTGGTGACCGCGCCGCTGGTGACGCACCACAGCGGGGCCGTGACGGCGGAGGCGGCCAGGGCCTGGATCAGTCCCAGGGTGCGGGTGAAGCCGAGGGGCACGCCCGGGTGTGCCGGGTGGGATTCCTCGTCCCAGCCGGTCAGTGCGAGCACTCCGGCGGCCCGCTCGTGCCCCTCCAGGGCGCGCAGCCGCCCGGCGATCTCCTCCGGGTACGGGGCGGCCCCCGGGTTCCCGGTGTCCTCGGTCGGCTCCGCGGGGAGCGGGAGCCACTGGACGGCGCCGCCGCGGCGCTCGACGCCCGCGGCGATGGCGCGCACCGTCGGGTCGTCGGCGCGCTCCTCGGGGACGGCCAGCAGCCAGGTGCCGTCCAGCCGGCCCGGTGCCTCCGCCACCGGCACCCACTCGATCCCGTAGCGCCAGGCGTCCACGGCGGATTCCTCGCGCCGCTCCCGGTGCCAGGCGGAGAGGGCGGGCAGGACGACGGCCAGCGAGGAGCGCACCGCGTCGTCCGCGACGCCCAGTTCGGAGGCGAGCCCTTCGGTGTCCCCGCCGTCCACCGCCGACCAGAACGCGCCGTCGGTGCCGGAGTCCGCCGTGCCC
>NZ_MAXF01000167.1 GCF_001704635.1 Streptomyces sparsogenes
CGGGTGGCGGCCAGGCGCCGGCCGGCGACGCGTCGGGGGTCGTGGCGCCGGTCGCGAGGCCGAGGGTGCCGGTGGCGTGCAGGGTCCAGGCGCGCTCCGGGTCGTCGGGCGCGTCGGCGTCGGCGAAGACCCGTACGCGGCGGCCGCCGCGCTCGTCCGGCGCGTCCACGACGACCTGGATGTCGACGCCCCTCGCGGCGCCGGGGGCGGCGTCGGGCAGCACCAGGGGCCGGTGCAGCTCCAGGTCGTCCAGCCGGTCGGCGCCCAGGTGTCCGCCGGTGTGCAGGGCCAGTTCGAGCAGGACGGCGGCGGGCACGACGGCACGTCCCGCGACCGTGTGGTCGGCGAGCCAGGGGTGGGAGTCGGTGCCCAGGCGGCCGGTGCAGACGTAGCCCTCGCCGCCGGCGAGCGCGATGCCCGCGGACAGCAGCGGGTGGCCGAGCGCGGACAGCCCGGCGCCGGCGACGTCCGCGGCGCCGCCCGAGCCGTCCAGCCAGTAGCGGCGGCGCTGGAAGGCGTAGGTGGGCAGCTCGACCCGCCCGGCCCCGGACCCGGCGAAGACCGCCTGCCAGTCCGGTTCGACGCCCTGGACCCACAGCTCCGCGAGCGCGGTCAGCAGCCGCCGAGGTCCGCCCTCGTCGCGGCGCAGGGTGCCCACCGCGACGACCTCGCCGCCCAGCGCGCTGCCGGTGTCCTCGACCGCCGCGGTCAGCACCGGGTGGGCGCTGACCTCGACGAAGACGGTGCTGCCCGCCCTGACGAGGGTCTGTACGGTGTCATGGAAGCGGACCGGCTCGCGCAGGTTGCGGTACCAGTACGCGGCGTCGGCCGCGCCGTCCGCGAGGAGTTCGGCGGTGACGGTGGAGTACATCGGCACCCGGGCCGGGCGCGCGGTGGTGGGCGCGGCCAGCTCCAGCAGGGCCTCGCGCAACTGCTCGACCTGGGCGGTGTGGGAGGCGTAGTCCACCGGGATGCGGCGGGCGCGTGTCCCGTCCCGCTCGCAGGTGGCCATCAGCTCGTCCAGCGACGCCGTCTCGCCGGCCACGACCGTGGACTGCGGGCCGTTGACGGTGGCGACGCCGATGCGGCCGTCCCAGGGGGCGATGAGTTCCTCGGCCGCCTCCCGGGTCAGCGGCAGCGAGACCATGCCGCCCCGGCCCGCGAGCTCCCGGCCGATGAGCCGGCTGCGCAGGGCCACGATACGGGCCGCGTCCTCCAGCGAGAGCACGTCGGCGACGACGGCGGCGGCCAGTTCGCCCTGGGAGTGGCCCACCACGGCGGACGGTTCGACACCGTGCCGGCGCCACAGGTGTGCCAGGGAGACCATGACCGCCCACAGCAGGGGCTGGACCACGTCCACCCGCTCGAGGGACGGCGCCCCCGGCCGCTGCCTGAGCACGTCGAGCGGCGAGAAGTCGATGTGCGGCGCCAGGGCCGCCGCACACTCCTCGAAGCGGGCCGCGAACGGCGGCGAGGCGTCCAGGAGTTCGGTGGCCATGCCCGCCCACTGGGCGCCCTGGCCGGGGAAGACGAACACCACGTCGGAGGGGGGCTCGCCGGACAGGACACCGGAGACGACGCCGGCGGCGGGCTCGCCGCTCTCCACCGCGGCCAGGCCCGCGGCGAGTTCCTCCAGGTCGCCGCCGAGCACCACGGCGCGGTGTTCCAGGCCCGCCCGTGTGGTGGCCAGGGACCAGCCGACGTCGGCGGTGGCCGCCTCCGACGCGGCGGCGAACTCGCGCAGCCGGGCCGCCTGCGCACGCAGCCCGGCGGCCGATTGCCCGGAGACCGGCCAGGGCACCACGGCGCCGGCGGCCACCACCCCGGCGGGCGCCGGCTCCTCCACGGGCCCGCCCTCGGGCCCGGAGGAATCGACGGGCTCGGCGGGCTCGGCGGAATCGGCCGGCCCGGCGGCGTCGGCGGGCACGGCGGCGTCGGCGGGCACGGCGGAATCGGCCGGCCCGGTGGTGTCGGCGGGCTCGGTGGCCGGGGCCTCCTCGATGATGATGTGCGCGTTGGTGCCGCTCACCCCGAAGGAGGACACGGCGGCCCGGCGCGGCCGGCCGGTGTCCGGCCAGGGCCGGTTGTCGGTCACCAGCTCGACGGCGCCGGAGGCCCAGTCCACGTGGCGGGTGGCCTCGTCCACGTGCAGCGTCCTGGGGACGGTGCCGTGCCGCATGGCCTCGACCATCTTGATGACGCCCGCGACACCCGCGGCCGCCTGGGTGTGGCCGATGTTGGACTTGACCGAGCCGAGCAGCACGGGGCGCTCCCGCGGCCGGTCCTTGCCGTAGGTGGCCAGCAGGGCGTCGGCCTCGATGGGGTCGCCGAGGGTGGTGCCGGTGCCGTGCGCCTCGACCACGTCCACGTGGGCGGGGGCGAGCCCCGCGTCGTCCAGAGCCCGCCGGATGACGCGCTGCTGGGAGGGGCCGTTGGGCGCGGTCAGGCCGTTGGAGGCGCCGTCCTGGTTCACCGCGCTGCCCCGGATGACGGCCAGCACCCGGTGGCCGTTGCGGCGCGCGTCCGACAGCCGCTCCACCAGCAGCAGTCCGACGCCCTCACCGAGGCCCGTGCCGTCCGCGCTGTCCGCGAAGGCGCGGCAGCGGCCGTCGCGGGAGAGCCCCTGCTGGCGGCTGAACTCGACGAACACCTCGGGGGTCGCCATGACCATCACCCCGCCGGCGAGCGCCAGCGAGCACTCGCCGCGCCGCAGTGCGCTGACCGCCAGGTGCAGCGCCACCAGCGAGGACGAGCAGGCCGTGTCGACGGTGAGCGCCGGGCCCTCCAGGCCGAGGGTGTAGGAGATCCGCCCGGAGATGACGCTGTCGGCGCGCCCGGTGAGCAGATAGCCGTGCACCTCGTCGGGGGCCGTGGCCCGGTCGCCGTAGCCGTGGAAGCTGGAGCCCACGAAGACGCCGGTGTCGCTGCCGCGCAGCGCGGTGGGGGCGATGCCGGAGCGTTCGAGCAGCTCCCAGGAGGTCTCCAGGAGCAGCCGCTGCTGCGGGTCCATGGCCAGCGCCTCGCGCGGCGAGATCCCGAAGAGGGCGGCGTCGAACTCGGCCGCCTCGTGCAGGAATCCGCCCTCCGCCACGTACGAGGTGCCCGGGCGCTCGCCCGTCACGTCGAACTGGCCCGCCACGTCCCAGCCGCGGTCGGCGGGGAGCGGGGAGATGGCGTCGGTGCCGTCGGCCACCAGCCGCCACAGCTCCTCGGGCGAGGCCACGCCCCCCGGGTAGCGGCAGCTCATGCCGACGATCGCCACCGGTTCGAGGGCCGCCGACTCCACCTCGCGCAGCCGTGACTTGGTCTCCTTCAGCTCCGCGGTCACGCGCTTGAGATAGTCGAAGAGCTTCTCTTCATTCGCCATGGGGGACGGGTCCATCCTTCGCAGCACTGAAGTGGGCAGAGGTGTTCCGGGCCGGGTCAGGGGGCCGGCGCGCGGGGCGTCCGGCCGGTCCGGATCACGGCTCCCCCAGCTCTTCGTCGATCATCGCGAACACCTCGTCCTGGGAGGCGCCCGTCAGGTCCCAGCCCTGCCCGGAGGCGCCGCCCGACGTGACGACCGAGTCGGGGCTCACCCGGCGCAGCAGCTTCTCCAGCCGCTCGGCCACCTCTCCCCTGGCCGGGTCGTCGTCGCGCAGGCCGGCCAGCTCGGCGTCCAGGCGGTCCAGTTCGTCCAGCACCGGGCTGGTGGATGTCTCGTCGCCCAGCAGCAGGTCGTGGAGGTAGGCGACGAGGGCGGCGACCGTCGGGTAGTCGAAGATCAGGCCGGCGGGCAGCTTGTGGCCGACGGCCTTCCCGAGCCGGTTGCGCAGCTCCACCGCGGTCACCGAGTCCAGGCCCAGCTCGCCGAACGGCCGGGTGAGCGGCACCGATTCCGCTCCGTCGTGGCCCAGGACGGCCGCGGCGTGGCCACGGACCGCCTCGCGCAGCACCCGGTCCCGCTCCGTGCGGGCCAGGCCGCGCAGGCGCTCGGCCAGTGCGGGGCCCGATCGGCCGGCGGTGTCGCCCTGCCGGTCCGCGGCCGGTTCCCGGTGGCGGGCGACCTCCGGCAGGCCGTACAGCAGCGGGCTGGGCCGGGCGGCGGTGTAGGCGAGCCGGAACTTGTCCCACTCGATGTCCGCGAGGACCACGAAGGCGTCGTCCCCGGCCAGGGCCCGCTCCATGGCGAGCGTGGCACGCCGGGGGGACATGAGCGGCACTCCGTGCCTGCGGCGCAGGTCGGCGACGGCGTCCTGCTCCGCCATGCCGCCCTGGTCCCACGCGCCCCAGCCGATGGAGGTCGCCACCTGCCCGTGGGCCCTGCGGTACCAGGCCAGTGCGTCCAGATAGGCGTTGCCGGGGGCGTAGTTGCCCTGGCCGGCGGCGCCGAAGGTGCCCGCGGTGGACGAGAAGAGCACGAACGCCGACAGGTCCGCGGCCGCGGTCAGCTCGTGCAGATTCCAGGCGGCGCCGGCCTTCGACCGCAGCGCCGCCGCCACACGGGGCAAGGTCAGTGTCTCCAGGGGGCCGTCGTCCAGGGCGGCCGCGGTGTGGAAGACCGCGGTCAGCGGCAGCTCGTCCGGGATGGTGGCCAGTGCGGCCGCCAGCGCCTCGCGGTCGCCCACGTCGCAGGACAGGATGGTCACCCGGGTGCCCGTTTCGGTCAGTTCGGCCCGCAGCCGATCGGCGCCCTCGGCCCGGGGGCCGCTCCGGCTCAGCAGCAGCAGGTGTTCGGCTCCCCGGGC
Source organism: Streptomyces sparsogenes (assembly GCF_001704635.1). Lineage (GTDB taxonomy): Bacteria > Actinomycetota > Actinomycetes > Streptomycetales > Streptomycetaceae > Streptomyces > Streptomyces sparsogenes. The sequence continues at coordinate 4,728 of NZ_MAXF01000167.1, forward strand.
CGCGAGCCGGCGCGCGAGGTGGCCGCCGAGCGCCCCGGTGCCGCCGGTGATGAGCACGGTGCCCTTGGGGGTCGGCCAGGTGTCGCCGCGCCCCGCGGAGGCCGCGGTGCGTACGAGCCTCCTGGCGCGTACGCCGGAGGGGCGCACCGCCAGTTGGTCCTCCCCCGACTCGCCGGACAGCAGCGCGCACAGCCGGTCGACGTCCCGCTCCCCGGGCTCGGCCGGCAGGTCGATCAGCCCGCCCCAGCGGTCGGGGTACTCCTGGGCCGCCACCCGGCCCAGTCCCCACACCATGGCCTGCCGGGGCCCGGTGAGTTCGCCGGGGCTCCCGGTGGTGACCGCGCCGCTGGTGACGCACCACAGCGGGGCCGTGACGGCGGAGGCGGCCAGGGCCTGGATCAGTCCCAGGGTGCGGGTGAAGCCGAGGGGCACGCCCGGGTGTGCCGGGTGGGATTCCTCGTCCCAGCCGGTCAGTGCGAGCACTCCGGCGGCCCGCTCGTGCCCCTCCAGGGCGCGCAGCCGCCCGGCGATCTCCTCCGGGTACGGGGCGGCCCCCGGGTTCCCGGTGTCCTCGGTCGGCTCCGCGGGGAGCGGGAGCCACTGGACGGCGCCGCCGCGGCGCTCGACGCCCGCGGCGATGGCGCGCACCGTCGGGTCGTCGGCGCGCTCCTCGGGGACGGCCAGCAGCCAGGTGCCGTCCAGCCGGCCCGGTGCCTCCGCCACCGGCACCCACTCGATCCCGTAGCGCCAGGCGTCCACGGCGGATTCCTCGCGCCGCTCCCGGTGCCAGGCGGAGAGGGCGGGCAGGACGACGGCCAGCGAGGAGCGCACCGCGTCGTCCGCGACGCCCAGTTCGGAGGCGAGCCCTTCGGTGTCCCCGCCGTCCACCGCCGACCAGAACGCGCCGTCGGTGCCGGAGTCCGCCGTGCCCTCGGCGGGCGGGGGCGCGTCCAGCCAGTAGCGCTGCCGGTCGAAGGCGTAGGTGGGCAGGTCCACGGGCCGGCCGCCGTCGAGCGTGCTCGGCCAGTCCACCGGGGCCCCGGCCACGAAGAGTTCCGCCAGCCCGGTCAGCAGCCTGCCGCGGCCGCCGTCGTCGCGCCGCAGGGTGCCGACGACCACGGGCCCGGGTGAGAGGTCCGCCAGGCTCTCCTCGATTCCGGAGGTCAGCACGGGGTGCGGGCTGACCTCCACGAAGACGCCGTGGCCCGCGTCGGCCAGCGCCCGCACGGTCTGCTGGAAGCGGACGGGCTCGCGCAGGTTGCGGTACCAGTAGTCGGCATCCGCGCCGCCGTCCGCCAGAAGCTCCGCGGTGACCGTGGAGTACATCGGCACCTGCGCCGCGCGCGGCGCCACCGGCGCCGCCAGCTCCAACAGGGCATCCCTGATCGACTCCACCTGCGGGGTGTGCGAACCGTAGTCCACCGGAATCCGGCGCG
>NZ_MAXF01000168.1 GCF_001704635.1 Streptomyces sparsogenes
CACCGGAATCCGCGCGCACCTCATCCCGCTCACAGGCCGCCATCAGCTCATCCAGCGCGGTCGCCTCACCGGCCACCACCGTGGACCGGGGGCCGTTGACCGTCGCGATGCTGATCCGACCCGTCCACGGCGCGATCAGCTCGTACGCCGCGGCCTCCGCCACCGGCAGCGACACCATGCCACCCCCACCGGCCAGCTCCCGGCCGATCAACCGGCTCCGCAACGCCACCACCCGCGCCGCGTCCTCCATCGACAACACACCCGCCACCACAGCGGCCGCCAACTCACCCTGCGAATGCCCCACCACCGCGGCAGGCTCCACCCCATGCGCACGCCACACCTCGGCGAGAGAGACCATCACCGCCCACAACACCGGCTGCACCACATCCACCCGCTCCAACGACGGCGCACCCGCACGCCCCCGCACCACATCCCCCGGCACCCACTCCACATACGGCGCCAACGCCGCCGCACACTCCCCGAACCGCTCCGCGAACACCGGCGACGCGTCCAACAGCTCGGTGGCCATGCCCGCCCACTGCGAACCCTGACCCGGGAAGACGAAGACGACCCTGGTGTCGCGGGCCGCGGTGCCCTGGACGACGCCGACGGTATCGTCGCCTCGGCCGAACGCGGCCAGGCGGCCCAGCAGCTCCTCGCGGTCGCGGCCGATGACCACGGCGCGGTGCTCGAAGGTGGCGCGGGTGGTCGGCAGGGAGCGGGCGATGTCGACGGCGGCGACGGGGGCCGCGCTCACATGTGCGTGGAGCCGGCGGGCCTGCTCGCGCAGGCTCCCCGGGCTCTTGGCGGAGATGGCCCACGGCAGGTCGGTGCCGGTGTCCTCGCTCGCCTCGGGCTCGGGCTCGGGCGCGTACTCGAGGATGGCGTGGGCGTTGGTGCCGCTGATGCCGAAGGAGGAGACGGCGGCCCGCCGCGGCCGGCCGGTCGTGGGCCACGGCACGGTCGCGTCGGCCAGCCGTACGCCGGAGGAGTCCCAGTCGATGTGCGGGGTGGGCTCGTCGATGTGCAGGGTCCGCGGTACGACGCCGTGGCGCAGGGCGAGCACCATCTTGATGACGCCCGCGATGCCCGCCGCGGCCTGGGTGTGGCCGATGTTCGACTTGACCGAGCCGAGCAGCAGCGGCCGGTCCTCGGGCCGGTCCCGGCCGTAGGTGGCGAGCAGGGCCTGGCCCTCGATCGGGTCGCCGAGCGGGGTGCCGGTGCCGTGCGCCTCGACGACGTCGATGTCGGAGGGGGCGAGCCCGGCGTTGCCGAGCGCCTGGCGGATGACCCGCTGCTGCGCGGGTCCGCTGGGCGCGGTGAGTCCGTTGGAGGCGCCGTCCTGGTTGAGCGCGGAGCCGCGGAGCACCGCGAGGACGGGGTGCCCGTTGCGGCGCGCGTCCGACAGCCGCTCGACGACCACCATCCCGGCGCCCTCGGCGAACCCCATGCCGTTGGCCCCGGCCGAGAACGCCTTGCAGCGGCCGTCGGGCGACAGACCGCTGATCCGGCTGAACTCGACCATCGGGCGCGGGGTCGACATGACGGTGACGCCGCCGGCCACCGCCAGGGTGCAGTCGCCGTTGCGCAGGGCGTGGGCGGCCTGGTGGAGGGCCACCAGCGAGGAGGAGCACGCGGTGTCGACGGTGATCGCGGGGCCTTCCAGGCCGAGGGTGTAGGCGATGCGGCCGGAGGCGACGCTGTTGGCGCTGCCGTTGCCCAGGTAGCCCTCGTAGCCGCTGAGCAGGTCGGGGAAGCGCGCGGCGTAGTCGTTGTAGATCAGCCCGGTGAAGACGCCGGTCGGGGTGGAGCGCAGGGTGCCCGGGTCGATGCCGGCCCGTTCGAGCGCCTCCCAGGTGGTCTCCAGGAGCAGCCGCTGCTGCGGGTCGGTGGCCTGGGCCTCGCGGGGCGACATCCCGAAGAAGCCGGGGTCGAAGTCCGCCATGTCGTGCAGGAATCCGCCGACCTTGGCGAAGCGCAGCTCGGGGGCCTCGGGGTGGTGCAGGTCCACGCGGTCCCAGCCGCGGTCGGTGGGGTAGTCCCCCATGGCGTCACGCTCGTCGGTGAGCAGCCGCCACAGTCCCTCGGGGGAGTCGACGCCGCCCGGGAAGCGGCAGCTCATGCCGATGATGGCGATCGGGTCGTCGTCGGGTGCCGCGGCCGTGGCGGCGGCCGGGGCCGCGCGGTCCGGTACGGCCCCGGTCTCCGCGCCGGGCCGCGCGTCCACCCCGAGCCGCGCGCCGACTTCGGCCGCGAGGGCCGCCGGGGTGGGGTGGTCGAAGACGGCGGTCACCGGCAGGCGCAGGCCAGTGGCGGAGCCGAGCCGGTTGCGCAGTTCGACGGCGGTCAGCGAGTCGAAGCCCATGTCGCGGAAGGCCCGGTCGAGCTCCACCGCTTCGGCGCCGCCGTGGCCGAGGACCACCGCGGCCTGGGTGCGCACCAGATCGGTCAGCGCCCGGTCGCGTTCCGCCGGGGGCAGCGCGGCGAGCCGGTCGCGCAGCCCGTCTCCCCCACCGGCCGGGGCGTTGGCGGCGGCGCGCTTGGTGGTGGTGCGTACGAGCGCCCGGAACAGCGGGGCCGGGGGCCGCTGTTCGCGCAGCGCCGCCAGGTCGAGGCGGAGGGGGACGGTGTGCGCGTACGGGAGACGGACGGCGGCGTCGAACATGGCCAGGCCCTCTTCGGTGGCCAGCGGCCGGATGCCGATGCGGCGCATCCGGTCGAGGTCGGCGGTGCCCAGCGTGCCGGTCATCGCGCTGCGGTCGGCCCACAGCCCCCAGGCGAGGGAGTGCGCGGGGAGTCCTTGGGCGCGGCGTTCCGCGGCGAGGGCGTCGAGGAAGGAGTTCGCCGCCGCGTAGCCGGCCTGCCCGGCGGAGCCGAGTACGCCGGCGGCGGACGAGAACAGCGCGAAGAGCGCCAGGTCGCGGTCGCGGGTGAGTTCGTGCAGGTGCCAGGCCGCGTCCAGCTTGGGGCGCAGCACGGTCTCCAGCCGCTCGGGGGTGAGCGCGGTGACGACGCCGTCGTCCAGGGCGCCGGCGGCGTGCACCACGCCGCACAGCCCGTCGAGCCCGTCCAGGAGCCGGCCGAGTGCCGCGCGGTCCGCGCCGTCGCAGGCCTCGACGCGTACGGTGGCGCCGAGGCCGGCCAGCTCGGTGACGAGTTCCCGGGCCCCCAGGGCCTCGGGGCCGCGGCGGCTGGTGAGCACCAGGTCGGTCACGCCGTGCTCGGTGACCAGGTGGCGGGCCACGGCGGAGCCGATCAGCCCGGTGCCGCCGGTGACCAGCACGGTGCCGTCGAGGGCGCCGCGCGGGTTGGTGAGGACGACCTTGCCGGTGTGGCGGGCCTGGCTCATGTGCCGGAAGGCCCGGGGCGCCTGGCGGGTGTCCCAGGCCGTGACCGGCAGCGGGGTGAGCGCGCCCCGGGTGAAGAGTTCGGCCAGGTGGGTGAGCATCGCGCCGAGCCGGTCGGCGCCGGCCTCCCCGAGGTCGAAGGCCCGGTACCGCACGCCGGGGTGGGCGGCGGCGACCTCGTCGGCGTCGCGGATGTCGGTCTTGCCCATCTCGACGAACCGGCCGCCGCCCGGCAGGAGGCGCAGCGAGGCGTCCACGTACTCGCGGGCCAGGCTGTTGAGGACGACATCGACGCCGCGCCCCTCGCTCTGCGCCAGGAAGCGGTCCGCGAACTCCGTGTCGCGCGAGGACGCCAGCCGTTCGGCGGCGATGCCGGTGGCGCGCACCGTGGGCCACTTGGCCTCGCTCGCCGTCGCGTACACCTCGGCGCCCAGGTGCCGGGCCAGCTGTACGGCGGCCATGCCGACGCCGCCGGCGGCCGCGTGCACCAGCAGCGATTCACCCTCGCGCAGCCCGGCGAGGTCGACCAGCGCGTAGTAGGCGGTCAGGAACGCGGCGGGCACGGAGGCCGCCTGGGCGAAGGTCCAGCCGGCGGGCACCGGCACCAGCATGCGGCTGTCGGCCACCGCCAGCGGCCCGGCGTACGAGCCGGACAGCAGGCCCATGACGCGGTCGCCCACCGCGAGCCCGGTGACACCGGAGCCCACCTCGGTGACGACGCCCGCGCCCTCGCTGCCGAACAGCGCCTCGGTGTTCGGTACGACGCCCAGCGCCACGAGGACGTCCCGGAAGTTGACGCCGGTGGCGCGTACGGCCACGCGTACCTGGCCCTCTTCCAGGGGCGCCGCGGCGCGTGGCGCGGCCGCCAGGCGCAGCCCGTCCAGGGTGCCTCCGGTGTCCAGGTCCACGCCCCAGGCCGGCTCCTCGGGAAGGGCCAGAGTGCCGGTGTCCGCGGGGGCGACGCGGCCGAGCCGGGGCACGGACACCGCCCCGGACCGTACGGCGACCGCGGGCTCGCCCGCGGCCTGCGCGCCGGCAACCGCGGCGGGCAGGGCGGCGCCGGACTCCGGCGCCCCGTCCAGGTCGATCAGCAGGAAGCGGTCGGGGTGTTCGGAGTGCGCCGAGCGCACCAGGCCCTGCACCGCCGCGTGGCCCGGGTCGGGCCGCTCGCCGGGCGCCACGGCCGCGCCTCGGCGGGTCACCACGGCCAGCCTGGCCTCCTCCAGCTCGGGCAGGGCGAGCCACTCCCGGACGGTGGCGAGCACGGCGGCCAGCAGCTCTCGCGTCGCCGCGGGGGTGTCCGGGGTGTCCGGGGCTTCCGGCCGCGGGCAGGGCAGGAGCACGGTCCTGGGTACGGGGGCACCGCCGCGGACGCTCTCGGCGAGCGCGGCGAGATCCGGGTGGCGCGGCAGTTCGAGGCCCGGCACGGCCTCGCCCAGGACCGCCATCGGCCCGCGGGCGTCGGCGTCGCCGGGACCGCCGGGCAGCGGCGCCCAGGTGACCTGGTACAGCGAGTCCACTCGCCGGTCGGCGAGCGCGTCGGCGACGAGCGGCCGGGAGGTGAGCGCGTCGATGGTGAGGACGGGCAGCCCGGTGTGGTCGGTGAGCCGTACCGAGAGGGTGTCGGCGCCCGTGGGAGTGAGCCGGACCCGGGCCGTGGTGGCCCCGGTGGCGTGGAGGCGGACCCCGGCGAAGGAGAACGGCATCAGCCGTTCGCCCTCGTCCTCCAGCAGGGTCACCAGGCGTGTCTGGAGCGCCGCGTCGAGCAGCGCGGGGTGCACCCCGAACCGCCCGGCGTCGCGCTCGGCGCCTTCCTCCAGCGCCACCTCGGCGAACAGTTCCTCGCCGCGCCGCCACACCGCGCGCATGCCCTGGAAGGCCGGGCCGTAGCCGTAGCCCCTGGCCGCCAGGCGCTCGTACAGCCCGTCGATGTCCACGGCCTCCGCGCCGGGCGGGGGCCAGGCCGCGTCCACCGGGCTCGGCGCCTCGGCGGGCGCGGCGGTCAGCCATCCCTCGGCATGGCGGATCCACTCCGCCCCGTCGTCCTCCTCGCCCGGCCGGTGCGCCCGGGAGTGCAGCCGCACCGCGCGCCGGCCCTGCTCGTCGGGCGCGTCGACGGCGACCTGGAGGTCGACCGCCGTGTCACCCGTCGGCACGGCCAGCGGGGCGTGCAGCACGAGTTCGTCCAGCAGCTCGCCGCCGACGCTCTCACCCGCCCGCAACATCAGCTCCAGCACGGCGGCGCCCGGCACCAGCGCCCGGCCCGCCACGACGTGGTCGGCGAGCCAGGGGTGGGTGTGGACGGAGATCCGGCCCGTGGAGACGTGGCCCTCGCCGTCCGCGAGCGCGATGCCGGCCGCCAGCAGCGGGTGGCCGAGCGCGGACAGCCCGGCCCCCGCCACCTGCGTGGTGCCGGACGCCCCGGCCAGCCAGTAGTGGCGGCGCTGGAAGGCGTACGTGGGCAGCTCGACCCGGCGGGCACCGGTGCCCGCGAACACGGCGGACCAGTCGGGGACGACACCCCGCGCCCACAGGGCAGCCAGGGAGGTGAGGAAGCGCCTGCCGTCGCCCTGGTCCCGGCGCAGGGTACCGCCCGCGAAGACGTCCACGCCCGCCTCCTCCCCGGTCTCCTCGACCGGGGACGTCAGCACCGGGTGCGGACTCACCTCGACGAAGGTGGTGTGACCCGCCGCCGCCAGCGCCTTGACGGTGTCGTGGAAGCGCACGGGCTCGCGCAGGTTGCGGTACCAGTAGCCGGCGTCGGCCGTGCCGTCGACCAGAAGCTCCGCGGTGACCGTGGAGTACATGGGTATGTCGCCCGACCGCGGGGTCACGGGGGCGGCCAGCTCCAGCAGGGCGTCCTTGATCAGCTCGACCTGTGGGGTGTGCGAGCCGTAGTCGACCGGAATCCGGCGCGCGTTGACGCCGTCCCGTTCGCAGGCGGCCATGAACTCGTCCAGCGCCGCGGCCTCACCGGCCACCACCGTGGACCGGGGACCGTTGACCGTCGCGACGCTGATCCGCCCCGTCCAGGGCTGGATCGACTCGGCCGCCGCGGCCTCCGCGAGCGGCACCGAGACCATGCCGCCCCGACCGGCCAGCTCCCGGCCGATCAGCTGACTCCGCAACGCCACGATCCGCGCCGCGTCCTCCATCGACAGCACACCCGCCACCACAGCGGCCGCCAACTCACCCTGCGAATGCCCCACCACCGCGGCAGGCTCCACCCCGTGCGCACGCCACACCTCGGCGAGAGAGACCATCACCGCCCACAACACCGGCTGCACCACATCCACCCGCTCCAACGACGGCGCACCCGCGCTCCCGCGCAGCACGTCCGCCGGCGCCCAGTCCACATACGGCGCCAACGCCGCCGCACACTCCCCGAACCGCTCCGCGAACACCGGCGACGCGTCCAACAGCTCGGTGGCCATACCCGCCCACTGCGAACCCTGACCCGGGAAGACGAACACCACATCATCGGCCCCGTCAGCCCGCACCCCGGACACCACACCCTCGGCCGGCTCACCCGCCGCCACCGACTCCAACGCCGCCAACAGCTCCTCACGGTCGGAGCCGAACACCACCGCCCGGTGCTCGAGGCCCGCCCGTAAGGAAGCCAGCGACCACCCCACATCCACAACAGACGCATCCGAGGCAGCCACGAACTCCCGCAACCGCGCCGCCTGCGCCCGCACACCCCCGGCCGACCGGCCCGACACCACCCACGGCACCACACCCCCACCGGCCACCAACCCCGCCGGACCCGACGCCACCT
>NZ_MAXF01000169.1 GCF_001704635.1 Streptomyces sparsogenes
GCCAACCCCGCCGCACCCGACGTCACCTCTGCGGCCGGTTCCACCGCCGGAGCCCGCTCCACCACCACATGCGCGTTGGTGCCGCCCATCCCGAAGGACGACACGCCGGCCACCAGCGGCGCGTCCGGGCGCGGCCAGGGGGAGCGCTCGGTGTGGACCCGGAGGTGCCAGTCCTCCAACGGGATGGCCGGGTTGGGTGTCTCGAAGTTGAGGCTGGCGGGGAGCTCGCCCGCCTCCAGGGCGAGCAGGACCTTGATCAGCCCGACGATGCCGGCGGCGCCCTCCAGGTGGCCCACGTTCGTCTTGACCGAGCCGACCCGCAGGGGTTGGTCCGCCGGTCGGGTCGAACCGAGGACCGCGGCGAGTGCGGCCGCCTCGATGGGATCGCCGACGGGGGTGCCGGTGCCGTGGAGTTCCACGTACTGGATGTCGTCGGGGCGCACGTCCGCCGCGATGTACGCGCGGCGGAGCACGTCCTCCTGAGCCTTCTGGCTGGGGGTGGTGAGGCTGTCGCCGCCGCCGTCGTTGTTGACGGCGCTGCCGCGTACCACGCCGTGGATGCGGTCGCCGTCCCGCAGCGCCCGTGCCAGGGGCTTGAGCAGGACGAAGCCGCCGCCCTCGCCGCGTACGTAGCCGTTGGCGCGGGCGTCGAAGGTGTAGCAGCGGCCATCGGCGGAGAGTCCCCCGAACCGGGACACGCTGAGGGTGCCGTCGAAGGTGAGGTTCAGGTTCACCCCGCCCGCGAGGGCGATCTCGCACTCCCCGGCTCGGAGGCTCTGGCACGCCATGTGGACGGCGACGAGGGAGGAGGACTGGCCTGAATCGACCGTCAGGCTGGGGCCGTTGAGACCGAGGAGGTAGGAGAGCCGATTGGCGATCATGCCGCGCTGCAAGCCGGCCAGCGTGTGGTGCGAAACGGCCGTGGAGTCGCGCTGCCTGGTGAGGGTGGCGTAGTCGTCGCTCATGGCACCGACGAAGACCCCGGCGCGCTGACCGGTCATGGTGTCGGGGGCGATGCCGGCGTTCTCCAGCAGCTCCCAGCCGAGCTCCAGGGCGAGGCGCTGCTGAGGGTCCATGGCCGCGGCCTCGCGCGGCGAGATGCCGAAGAAGCCGGCATCGAACTGATCTACGCGGTCGAGGAAACCGCCCTGCTCGGAGGCCAACTCCGCGTCGTCCGAGGGTCGTTGCGGCCATCGTCCCGGCGGCAGGGGGGTGATCGCGTCGACTCCGTCGCGGAGGAGCCGCCACAACTGCGCCACCGAACCGGCCCGCGGCAGCCGGCAGGCGAGGCCGACTACCGCAATCTGATCGCTGTCATCACCGTGCTGCGTCGAACGAGCAGCCCTGGACAAAATTGAACCCCCGCTAGGTCTTCAAATTCCCCGAATTCGCCCCGGAATACCATGTGGGACCGATGACTACTCAACTCCCGGTTTCCACTGAGACAGGAAACGCAAGGAGGATTTTGCGAGCTATTTCAATTCAGCTGCGTACAGGGCAGTTCACATGCCGTGATCGACTCTGCCACACGCGTAACAGGAGTGGCAATGTGACAAGGGTCACAGACCGTCTCCCCAAATAGGCCCGTCCGTCCGGGAACTTGTCAACAAGGCGGGGTGTGTCGGTACAGATACCCCGTAAGACACTCGGCGGTTTCCGGCACCGGCAGTTCGCCGGTATTCAGTTGACAGCCGAACGCGGGAGACGTAGGACTAGCCGGGGTCAAAGAATCGAAAGAACCAGGCGCTCCCCCGGGAATACGGGATGTGCAGTGCCTGAAGTGCGCCACCGGCGGCCGCCCCAATCGCGGGGTTTCCCCGAGCCAGTTCGCAAACCGTGCCAGCGAACAAGGAGCGACTGATGACGCACGCCCAGCCGGGCAGCGCCGACGTGTTGACCAGGCCGGATACCGAGGCGGTGGCCGGAATCACCCGGTCCGGGCGAGACGTGGACCGCGTCGTCGACGGCCTTCGCCATTTCCACACATCGTTCACCGCACATCACGACACGGAGCGCTCGAAGCCAGGGCACGTCCGGTTTGACGAACCGAAGGGCCGGAGATTCGAGAAGCCGAACGTAAACCTCGTTCAGCACTATGGCCGGTTCCTTGCGGGACCCGGACGGCGGGTACGCGGCGTCCCGGGGGCAGTGCCCTGCCGGGACGAACCGGTCGTCAAACCGCCCGAAGTGGGTGGCTTACCGGGCGTCTCGATCGGGGAATTAGACGGTTTACCGCGCCGTCTCCTGTGGAAGGGGGGACCGGGAAACCCGCACGGCGCACACGGCGCACTGACCGATGTTTTCCAGCCGGAAACCTTCCCGCCCGCGCGGCCTGCCGTGGAGGGCCGCTGATGGAGATCGTCGGCAGGGGGTTCATCGCCCGCAATCTGGCCGCCGTCGGTGACCACCACCCATGGGCCACGGTGCTGGCCGTCGGCGTCTCCAGCACCAGCACGCGCGCCACCGCGGAGTTCGACCGCGAGACGGCCCTGGTGGCGGAGGTCACCCGGAGGTGCCGCGCCGAAGGCCGACTCGTGGTGTTCCTGTCCAGCGCGTCCCACGCGCTCTACGGCAGTGGGGACACGCTGATGGCCGAGGACGCCGTGCCGCGGCCGATCTCGCCCTACGGCAGACAGAAGCTGCGGCTGGAGAGCATCGTGGCCGAATCCGGCGCCCCCTGGCTCGTGCTGCGGGTGAGCCATGCGACGGGCCGCTGGCAGCGCCCGCACCAACTGCTGCCCGCGCTCGTCCGGCAGGTGCGCGGCGGCAGGGTGCGGCTGCACCGGGGCGCGCACCGCGATCTGGTGGACGTGGCCGATCTGGTCCGGGCCATCGACGGGCTGCTGGCCCAGGGCGTCGACCACGAGGTGATCAACATCGCCTCGGGCACTCCAAGGCCCGTGGAAACGGTCGTCCACGGCATCGAGCAGCGGCTGTCGCTCTCGGCACAGCGCGAGGTGGTCGATGTGCCCCTCACCCTGACCCGGGTGTCGGTCGAAAAGCTGTGCAAGCTGCTGCCCGACCTCCGGTCGGTGACCGAGCCCGACTATCTCGACCGCCTGCTCGACCGTTACGTCCCCTACTACTGAAGCACCGGAGGATCCATGCAGGTCTCGCTCGTCGTCACGGGGTCACGGGGTGACGTCCAGCCGTTCATCGCGCTCGGCAGGACCCTGACGGACCGGGGGCACTCGGTCGTCCTCGCCACCCATGGGGACTTCGAGAAACTGGTCCGCGAGTCCGGTCTCGACTTCGCCGAACTTCCCGGCAGTCCACGGGACTTCCTGGCGCATCCGGCCCTCGCCGAGGCGCTTCAGCAGGGGGCCTCGCTCTTCCGCGCGGCGCGCAAGGTGCCGCGGCAGACCCCCGAGCACATCCGCCTGCTGGCCGCCCGCATCAAGGAAGCCTGCGAGGGGGCAGACCTGGTGGTCAACAGCGTGCTGAGCCGGATCCTTTTCGAGGACAGCGGCACCACCCCCTGGGCCTCGCTGTCCTGGTGGCCGCTGAACCCCACCAGCCGGTGGCCGGCCATGATGGCGCCTCCGACCAGGCTCGGGCCGCTCTACAACCGGCTGACGCACAGGATGGCGGGGCTGCTGGACTGGATCTCCATCCGCGGCTACCGCAAGGACGCGGGCATGCCGGGGCTGCCCTTCGGCGGGCCCTACCGCGAGCTGGGCCGGCAGGTCCCGCTGCTGTGCCCGGTCACCCGCGAGATGTTCACGGAGCCCGCCGACTGGCCCGCGCTGTCGCGGTTCACCGGATACTGGTTCTGGGACCGCGAGTGGACCCCCTCGGCCGAACTCGTCGACTTCATGGAGTCCGGGGAGGCCCCGGTGACGCTGTCGTTCGGCAGCATCTGGCCGGTGCACCAGCCGGAGAAGACGCTGGAGAAGGTGCTCGGTGTGGTTCGCTCGCACCGGCGGCGGCTGGTGCTGGTGGGCGGCGGCCCGGACCAGGTGCCGGACGATGTGCTCCGCGTCGACGATGTGCACTATCCGTGGCTGTTTCCCAAGTCCTCGGTCGTCATCCACCACGGCGGCTGCAACACCACGGGTGAGGCGCTGCGCTCGGGCAGACCCCAGGTCGTCGTGCCGACCTTCGCCGACAGCCCGTTCTGGGCCGCGCAGGTGCACCGGCTGGGGGTGGCCCCACGGCCCGTGCCCTTCTCGAAGTTCACCGCCGAGCGCCTTGACGAGGCGCTCGGGAAGGCGCTGACCGACGAGGGCATCGCCCGGCGGGCGGCGAGCGTCGGCGAGGCCGTGCGCGCCGAGAAGGGCACCGAGACGGCGGTCGACATCCTGGAGGACTGGGTGGAGCGGTGGAACGGCCGCAGGGCGGCGAACACCCGGGTATGACCGCGCCCCGCCCATCCGTCACCGAGGAGCCACCACAGCCATGACACGGGCCGAGGAACACACCACGAGCTCCATACGCCGCTTCCACCCCTCCGAGGCGGGCGTCCGCCTCGTGTGCTTCCCCCACGCCGGCGGCGCCGCGAGCTACTTCTTCCGCCTCTCGCGGCAGCTGTCGCCGGTGGCCGACGTCCTGGCGGTCCAGTACCCGGGCCGGCAGGAGCGGCGCAAGGAGCCGTGCGTCTGCAGCGTGACCGGGCTGGCCGACATGCTGGTGGCGGAACTCCGGGAGTGGACGGACCGTCCACTGGCGCTGTTCGGCCACAGCATGGGCGCCCTGGTGGGCTTCGAGGTCGCCCGGCGACTGGAGCGGGAGGGCGTCCGGCCGGTCACCTTCTTCGCCTCCGGGCGGGCCGCGCCCTCGTTCTCGCGTGACGAGGGGGTGCACCGGCGCGACGACGGGGCTCTGATCGCCAAGGTGCGGGAGCTGGGTGGCACCGCGAGCGGCCTGCTCGACGACCCGGACGTGGCGGCCATGCTGCTGCCCGCCATCCGCAACGACTACCGGGCGGTGGAGACCTACCGCCACACCCCGGGCCCGCCCCTGACCTGCCCGCTGGTGGTGTTCACCGGCGACGCGGACCCGCAGGTCTCCGCCGAGGAGGCACGGGCCTGGCGCGCGTTCTCCACCGGCGGGTTCGAGCTGCACACCTACGCGGGCGGGCACTTCTTCCTCGATGCGCACGCCGCGTCCGTGCTGGAGAAGATCCGCGCCGGCCTGACCGCCTCCGCCCTCTGATCGTGGTGCCGTCCCACGGCGACCGTTGTCCCGCCGGCTCTGGAACGACCCGAAAGGAACACACGTGAAGGACATCGTTGACGCCATCACCTCCGGTGCCGCGAGCACGGGGGACTTCTCCGCGCTCGGACTTCCGGAGAGCTGCCGAGCCGTGGTGCTGCACAAGAGCGAAGTCGACATGTTCGAGGGACTGACCTCGGCGGACAAGGACCCGCGCAAGTCGTTGCACGTCGACGAGGTGCCGGTGCCCGAACTGGGGCCCGGCGAGGCCCTGGTGGCCGTGATGGCCTCCGCGGTGAACTACAACTCGGTGTGGTCGTCGATCTTCGAGCCGCTGCCGACCTTCGCGTTTCTGGAGCGGTACGGCAAGCTCTCCCCGCTCGCCAAGCGCCATGACCTGCCGTACCACATCATCGGCTCCGACCTGGCGGGCGTCGTGCTGCGCACCGGCCCCGGGGTCAACCTCTGGAAGCCGGGCGACGAGGTCGTCGCCCACTGCCTGTCCGTCGAGCTGGAGTCGGCCGACGGCCACAGCGACACCATGCTCGACCCCGAGCAGCGCATCTGGGGCTTCGAGACCAACTTCGGCGGCCTCGCCGAACTCGCGCTCGTCAAGTCCAACCAGCTCATGCCCAAGCCGGACCATCTGACGTGGGAGGAGGCCGCCGCCCCCGGCCTGGTCAACTCCACCGCGTACCGGCAACTGGTGTCCAGCAACGGCGCCCGGATGAAGCAGGGCGACAACATCCTGATCTGGGGTGCGAGTGGCGGTCTCGGGTCGTTCGCCACCCAGCTCGCGCTCGCGGGCGGCGCGCATCCGATCTGCGTGGTGTCCTCGCCCCGCAAGGCGGAGATCTGCCGGGCGATGGGCGCCGAGGCGATCATCGACCGCAGCGCGGAGGACTACCGCTTCTGGAAGGACGAGCACACCCAGGACCCCAGGGAGTGGAAGCGCTTCGGCAAGCGCATCCGCGAGCTGACCGGCGGCGAGGACGTGGACATCGTCTTCGAGCACCCCGGCCGGGAGACCTTCGGCGCCAGCGTGTACGTCACGCGCAAGGGCGGCACCATCGTCACCTGCGCGTCCACGTCCGGCTACACCCACGAGTACGACAACCGCTACCTGTGGATGTCGCTCAAGCGGATCGTCGGCTCCCACTTCGCCAACTACCGCGAGGCCTGGGAGGCCAACCGCCTGATCGCCAAGGGCAGGATCCACCCCACCCTCTCCAAGGTCTACCCCCTGGAGGAGACCGGCCAGGCCACCTACGACGTCCACCGCAACCTCCACCAGGGCAAGGTCGGCGTGCTCTGCCTCGCCCCCCAGGAGGGCCTGGGCGTCCGCGACCCCGAGCTGCGGGCCAAGCACCTGGACGCCATCAACCTCTTCCGCTGACACTGATGGGCCTGAATCTCCGGATCCGCTCGGCCCCCAGCTCCTCGGCGGCGATGGCGCCGCACAGGCCGACCGCGCCGTCACCGACCACGGCCGCCGCGGGGCGGACGCCGCGAGTGTCCTCGCCGTCGGGCGGCGGTGCCGGTCAGCCCAGAGCCGGGGTGAACTCCACCGGGAGGGCCCTGACGCCCCGGAACCAGACGGAGGTCCGCCATTCGAGCTCCTCGGCCGGCACGGCCAGGGCCACGTCGGGCAGCCGGTCCAGCAGCACCTCGATCGCCGTCATGGAGATCACCTCGGCCAGTTCCCGGGCCGGTGCGGGACAGCCGTGCTCGCCGTAGCTGAAGGACATGTGGGCCTGGTTGCCCGCCGCGCCCGCCTGGAAGTCCGGCCGTATGCTCGGGTCCGCGTTGGCCGCGGCCAGGCCCAGGACCAGGCAGTCGCCCTTCTTGATCCGCTGTCCGCCCAGGACGGTGTCCTCGGCGGCCCAGCGGCCGACGAAGCTGGGGACCGGGGTGTCCTCCCACAGCACCTCGTTCAGCGCCTGCCCGACGCTGCGCCGGCCCCCCGCCAGGGTGACCGCGAACCGCTCGTCGGTGAGCATCAGCCGCAGCGCGTTGCCGATCCAGTCGGTCGTGCTCTGGTGGCTGGCGTACACCGTGCCGATGAGGTCGTTGACGATCTCCTCGTCGGTGAGGCCCGCCGGGTGCTCCGCCATCCGCGCGGGGATGCCCGGCATCCCGGGGTCGCCGCGGACCTCGGCCACCAGCGCCACCATCCGGTCGTGCACCCGCTGGTACGCGGCCATGGTGCCCTCGGTGGCGCTGACCATCTCGACCGTGTCGCGCTGGATGGCGGCCGCCACACCGGGGTCGAGGCCGAACAGACGGGTGACCACCCGCATCGGCACCTGGCTGACGTAGTCGGTGATGAGTTCGGCGTGGCCGCTGGGCGCGAAGGCGTCGATCAGCTCGTCGGCGACGCGCTCGGCCTCTGCGCGCAGCTCGAACTGGTCCACCGACGCCAGCGCGTCGTACATCGCCTCGGCCCGCCGCTGGTGCTCGGCGCCCTCGGCGAACAGCATGGTCGGCCGGTAGCCGACGAACGGCATCAGCGGCCAGTCGTCCGGGATGTAGTCCCACGCGTGCCAGCGGCGCGAGTCCCGGGCGAACAGGCTCGGGTCGGAGGTGACGCGGTGCAGCTCGCGGTAGCCGAGCACGTACCAGGCGGGGATGTCGTTGTCGAGCAGGACGGGCGCGACCGGGCCGTGCTCCCGGCGCAGCCGCTGGTACAGCTCGGCCGGGTCGGTCTGGAGCTGCTCGGTGTGCATCCGTACGGCGTCGGGGTGTGCCGGGCAGCCGGCGGGGACCGAAGGGCCGTCGGCCGGCGAGGGGTGGTACGCGTTCACGCTGTCATCTCCGGGGCGCAGCAGGTTGAAGATCATGGAGTATAGGTACTCCCGGGCCTGCCGTCAGCGCCCCAGCCGCCGCCCCCGCGGCCGGGCGGCGGCTCCGGCCCCCGGTCAGGCGCGTCAGCCGCGGAACGGGCCCGTGACCTCGTAGGTGATGCCGCCCGATGAGCTGCCGCCGGTGCCGCGCTGGCTGGAGAAGTAGAGCCGCTTGCCGTCGGGCGAGAAGGCCGGGCCGGTGATCTCCGAGCCGGACTGGCCGTCGATGCGCAGGAACGGGGTCACCACGTCGTCCGGGGTGATGAGGCAGATCTCCATGTTCCCGCCGTCCTCGGCGACGTACAGGTCGCCGGAGGGCGTCCCGGTCACGTTGTCCACGCCGGTCAGCGGGGCGGTGCCGCCGGTCACCAGGGAATCGTCGTAGGCCAGTTCGAGGGTCTGGGCGGCCGCGTCGTACTGCCACACCCGGTTGTCGCCCTTGGTGGTGAACCAGCAGGTGTCGTTCGCGTAGTAGCAGCCTTCGCCGCCGTTGAACCGCTTGGCGCCGGCCACCTGGTTACGGGTGGCGGTGGCGCCGCTGGGGTCGGGCACCTTCGCCCAGGTGACGGGGGTGCTGGTGGCGGAGCCGGCGACCATGACCTCCAGCGTGCCGGAGGACAGGTCGCCCCATGTCGTCGGCGTGAAGCGGTAGAAACAGCCGTCCGTGACGTCCTCGGTCAGGTAGACGGTCCGCCGGACCGGGTCGGCGGCCGCGGCCTCGTGCTTGAAGCGGCCCATCGCGTCGCGCCGCACCGCCGCCTTCACGCCCCAGGGGTCGGTCTCGTACACATAGCCGCGGTCGACCTCCTCGCAGGACAGCCAGGTGTTCCACGGGGTCTTGCCTCCGGCGCAGTTCTGCCGGGTGCCGGAGAGGACGCGGTACGCGCCCGTGACCGCGCCGGTCGAGGAGAACCTCACCGCGCTCGCCCCGCCCGACGGGTTGATCTCCGAGTTGGAGACGTAGATCCAGCCGCTGCCGTCGGCGTAGCAGGCCCCGCCGTCAGGGGCGTCGTGCCAGGTGTACGAGGTGCCGGCCACCGTCTGCCGGGACCGGGCGATCACCTTGGCGGTGAACCCGGCGGGCAGCCGGACGCCGCCCGCGTCCGGCGCGCCGAGCGCCCCGTACGGGCCCGCGCCGGGCTGCGCCGGTGCGGCGTGGGCCGCGCCGCGCCACAGGGTTCCGCCGAAAGCCGCCGAGGAGCCGCCGAGGACGGCGGCGCGCAGGAGGGTGCGACGTTCCACTCTCGCTCCAAGGGCCGTGACCGCCTCGCCGCCGGCCGACGGCGAGGTCGCGCGGGGTGGAGCCTAGGGAGGCCACCAAGAGGGCAGGTTGACTGGACATGGACAACACATGACGCGGGTTCGGACATCGTCGCGGAGCCGACCCCGGGCGCGCGGCATCCGCCCCGGTCACTCGGGCAGGCGGGCGAGCCAGTCGGTGAGGTGGCGGTTGACCTCCTCGGAGCGTTCCTGCTGGATCCAGTGGCCGCAGTCGTCGAGGATGTGGGAGCCGCGCAGGCCGGGCAGGGTGACGGGGTAGGCGTTGATCGCGTCGGCCAGCCAGGTGGTGGAGGCGTCCCGGGCCCCGCCGAGGAACAGCGACGGCTGGGTGATCGGGGCGCCGTCGAAGTCGGCGAGGTCCTCCCAGTCCCGGTCCATGGCGCGATAGCGGTTCAGCGGGCCGCTCAGGCCGGTCCGCTCGAATTCCGCGGCGTAGACGTCGAGGTCGTCCTCGGTGAGCCAGGCGGGCAGCCGGTCCGCCGGGAACCGGTCGCGCATCCGCCCGCCGCGGCTGACGAAGTGCGGGTCGGGGGCGCCGGGCGCGGGCATGGTGTCGGCGGACAGGGCGGCGTAGAGACCGGCGAGCCAACCGCGCACGTCCGGCTCGATCTCGGCCTCGGCCCGGCCGGGCTCCTGGAAGTAGGAGACGTAGAGCTCCTCCTCCCCGCCCATCCGGGCGAACACCTCGCTGGGCCGCGGCCCTCCGCGCGGCGCGTACGGGACGCTCAGCAGACCGACCGCGCGGAAGACGTCGGGCCGCAGCAGCGCGGAGTTGGCGGCGATGGTCGCTCCCCAGTCGTGGCCGACGATCACGGCGGTCTCTTCCCCGAGGGCCCGCACCACGGCGACGTTGTCCTCGATCAGGTCGAGCATCCGGTACGCGGCGGAGCCTTCCGGCTTCGAGGAACGCCCGTAGCCGCGCACGTCGACGGCGACCGCGCGGTAGCCGGCCGCGGCCAGCGCCGGAAGCTGGTGGCGCCATGAGTACCAGAACTCCGGGAAGCCGTGCACCAGCAGGACCAGCGGCCCGGCCCCCTGCTCGACGAGGTGGGTCCGGCCGGCGGGTGTGCGGACGAGACGGTGGACGACATCGAGGGCGGGGGCGGGCTGTGACATGGCTCTTCCTTAAGGTGCGGTGGCTCTCTCGGTGATCCTGCGATGAACGCCTCACCGTAGCGAGTTCCTTTGCCGGTTCGGCAAACCGCCGGATTCCGCGGGGAGTTGGGTACCGCGCGGGCCCGAGCGCGGGCAGAATGAGGCGGCGACAGCCTTCTCGAGGAGGTTCGGGTGAAGACCGCACGCCGTCCCTGGAGACGCTCCCGGCTGATCGCCGCGGCCTCCGGCCTGTTCGCCGCGGCCGCTCTCGCGACCGCCGGCCCCAGCGTGGCCGCCGCGCCCACGGCCCCCGCCGGCGCTTCCCGGGCCGCGTCCCTGTCCGCCGCCGCCTCGGCCGTCGAGTCCCTGGACGTCCCGGGCACCGCCTGGGTCGTGGACGAGGAGTCGGGGACGCTGCGCGTGCTGGCCGGCGCCGCGGTCGGGCGCGCCGACCTGGCCCGGCTCGACCGCACCGCCGGGCGGTTCGGCGGGGCCGTGACCGTGGAGCGGAGCGGCGGCACGCCGCGGACCCTCCTGTCGGGCGGCGACGGCGTGTACGCCTCCGGGGGCGTGCGCTGCTCCGTCGGGGTCAATGTGCAAAGCGGCTCCACGTACTACTTCGTCACCGCCGGCCACTGCACGGACGCCCTGCCGACCTGGTACACCAGCTCCGGGCTGACCACCCCGGTCGGCCCGACGACCGGCACCAGTTTCCCCGGCGACGACTACGGCGTCGTGCGGTACGCCAACGCGGCCGTACCGCACCCCGGTACCGCCGGGGCCGTCGACATCACCGGCACCACCACCGCCCACGTCGGCCAGCAGGTCTGCCGCCGGGGCGCCACCACCGGGGTCCGCTGCGGCCAGGTCACCGGGCTCAACGCCACCGTCAACTACGGCGGCGGGAGCGTCGTCTCCGGGCTGATCCAGACCAACATCTGCGCCGAGCCGGGTGACAGCGGGGGCCCGCTGTACGCGGGCGACAAGGTCATCGGCATTCTGTCCGGGGGCTCCGGGGACTGTGCCTCCGGAGGCACCACCTACTACCAGCCCATCCAGGAAGTACTGAACGCCTACGGGCTCACCGTCTATTGAGCGCGCGGAGCGTATCGACGCGCCGAGACGGCGGACGGAAGATCCGGCCCGGGGCCCACCGACGGCGCGGCCGCGGGTACCGTCGTCGGCAGGCCCTGGCCCCCAGCTCGAGGAGGTGCGCATGAGCGCACAGCCGGAACACCCGGTCGCCCGCAAGGTCGCCGCGATCCCCCACACCATCAACGCCATCGGCGAGGCCCTGACCGGCGAGCAGCGCGCCCGGTTCTACGGTGAGGTGCTGGCCGCCGAGGAGGCCGTGGTGCCCGCGGTGATGCGCTCGTGGTGGAAGGTCGCCATGCTCGCCAAGGCCCCGGCCGCGGAGCGCAGCCGCGCGAACGCCGCGGCCGGGCGCAACCTCGTCAGCATCGACGACCTGATGACCCGGCTCGAGGGAGCGGGCGGGTGAGCCCTGAGCGTCCCGGGCGTCCCCGGCCGGGCTGGGCCGCGTACGTCGAGGAGACTCCGGCCGCGGCCATCGTGGCGATGCCCACGGACCTGGCCAAGAAGGTCGCCAACTACATCGCCGCCCTCGCGCTCGAGGCGGGCGCCGCGCTGGACCGGGGCCGGCGGCCGCCCGGCGACGCGATGGGCGACCACGGCACCCGGTTCAGCATCCAGGTCGCGGGCGAGCCGGTACTCATCGAGTACAGCGTCCACCACGACATCCGGGCGATACGGATCCCGGTCGTGGTCTGGATCGACTGACCCCGCGACCGGGGAAGCGCCGGATCACCGGCCGGTGCCGTCCTGGGGCGTGCGCGCCGCCGCGGCCTCGTGCCGGGCCAGGGCCGCCGCGTCGGGATCGCCGGCGAGGGCGTGCGCCTTGGCCAGGGTGTCGAGGCCGACGGCCAGCCAGGTGCGGGAGCCGATCCGGCGCCACAGCCCGACGGCGGCCTCGGCGCGCCGGCGGGCCGGGTCCGGGCGGCCGGCCGCGAGCTGCGCCTCGGCGAGCGCGTACAGCGTCGCCGCCTCGCCCCACAGATTGCCGAACTCCCGGTAGGCCCACAGGCTGCGGGCCAGCAGCCGGCGCCCCTCGGCGTGCTCGCCCTGGCGCTCCAGGACGTCCCCGAGCCAGCAGGTGGCGTGGGTGGCGCCGAGCCGGTCGCCCAGGTCCTCGCTGATCGAGGCGGCCTGCCGGAAGCAGCCGGCGGCGGCCGGGTATTCGCCGCGTTCCCGGTGGCTCTGCCCCAGGCACCGCAGGGCCTGGGCCTCACCGGGCCGGTAGCCCGCTTCCCGGCTCACCCGCAGGCACTCCGTGAAGCGGGCCATGGCCGCCTCGACGCGCCCCTGTTCGAGGTCGATCACGCCGATGCCGTTGGTCGCGTAGACGAGGCAGTTGACGTTCCCCGCCGACCGGGCCAGCTCGGAGGCCTGTCCGAAATGCCGCACGGCGAGGTCGTACTGGCCGAGCAGCCGGTGCACATAGGCCAGCCCGGCCGTGGCGCTCGCCCGGTAGGCCGGCCCCTCCCCCTCGGCGAGCAGCAGGGCCTGCCGGAAGTGTTCCAGGGCTTCCGGGTACCGGTCGAGGATGGTGGTGAGCTCGCCGAGGCAGCGGTGGAGTTTGGTGGCGCTGCGCTGGTCGTCGGCGCGCAGCGCCGCCTTGAGGGCCCGGCCCTGGAGCCGCTCCCAGTCGTCGAAGTGGCTGCCGACCTGGAAGAGTGTGGTCAGCGCGGTGGCCAGCCCGGCCGCCGCGGCCACGTCGGTGCCGTCGAGCGCCTGGTCCACCACGTCGATGAGGAATCGGCGCTCGTCGGTGAACCACACCAGGGGGTCGGCGAAGACCTGGTCGGCGTCGGCCGGGGAGAGCCGCCACACCGCGAGGTCGGTCTGGGAGATGCCCAGGAAGTCGACGCTGAGGGTCTCCGCGGCGAAGTCGGCGAGGTGGAGGCTCGCGCCGACCAGCCGGGTGAGCGCGGCCGCGCGGTCCTCGCGCGGGACCTCCCGCTCCGCCCGCTCGCGGCCGAGCAGCCGCACCAGGTCGTGCAGCCGGTAGCGGAATCCGGCGGCGCCGGCCGAGGCGATCTCCACCAGGTGCACCTCGATCAGATCGTCGAGCACGGCCTCCGCGTCGGCCAGGCCGGTGTCGAGCGACGCGGCCAGGGCCCAGGCGGCGAAGTCGGGGCCGGGCAGCAGGGCGAGCATCCGCAGGGCGTGCCGGGTCGCCGGGGCCATCCCCCGGTAGGTGAGTTCGAGGCTGGCCCGCACGGCGATGTGGCCGACCGCCAGTTCGTCGAGCTTGCGCTGCTCGTCGGCGAGCGCGCGGGCGACTCTGGCCAGGGGCCAGTGCGGCCGGGCGGCCAGCCGGGCCCCGGCGACCCATACCGCCAGGGGGAGGCCCTCGCAGGTCTCCACGATGGACCGCGCCGAGGCGTGGTCCGCGGCGGTGCGGTCGGGGCCGAGCATCTCGCGGAGCAGGGCGAGCCCGGTCGCGGAGTCCAGCACGTCCAGCGGGAGCCTGCGGCCGCCCAGGTCCGCCAGGGTGGTGCGGCTGGTGACGACGGTGGCACAGTGGGGGCCGCTCGGCAGGAGGTCGCGCACCTGCAGCGCGTCGGCCGCGTTGTCCAGGACGACGAGCATCTGCCGCGGGGCCATCAGGGTGCGGTAGAGGTGGATCCGGTCGGTCAGTTCGGCGGGCACCGCGCCGCCGCGTACGCCGAGCGCCCGCAGGAACGCCCCCAGGACGGTGAACGGCTCCGCCGGGTCCTCGCCGAAGCCCCGCAGGTCCACGTACAGCTGCCCGTCCGGGAACCGCGGGGCCAGCAGGTGACCGGCGCGCACGGCGAAGGCCGTCTTGCCGACCCCGGCCGGGCCGGTGATCAGCAGGGTCGCCGGGCCGGGGCGCTCCCGGCCGAGCAGCCGGCGGGCCTCGGCCAGCTCGGCCTCCCTGCCAACGAACAGGGGCGGGTCGGGCGGGAGCAGACAGGGGACGGGCTGCCGTGCCCCCGGCCCCTCCCCGTCCTGGTGGCCGTCCCCGCCGGTGGCGTCCGCCCGCTCCGGGGACGGCGCCGGCGGGTCGGCGGCGGTGCCCGTCCCGGACGGGTTCGTTGCGGACGGGTTCGTCGCGGGCGGGTCCGTCCCGGGGACGGACTGTTCCCGCAGGGCCAGCGCGTGGCGTGCCTCGACCCATTCGCGGACCGTCCGCGGGCTTCCGCCGCACGCCCGGACCAGGGCGGCCACGACGTCCTCGCTCGGCAGCGAGAGGCGGTTCAGCGCGCCGGAGAGGGTGCTTGTCGGCAACTGGTCGCCCGCCCTGCGGGCACGGCGCTCCAGCGCACGGTACGAGAGGCCGGACCGGGTCTTCATGGCGCGCAGCAGGGCGACGAACTCGGCGGCTGTCCGGGCGGCGCCGGGCCCGGGTAACGACGTCGTCACGAAGTGATGTTATCGGGGCGCGCCGGAAGTGCGCCCCCTCGCGGCGGGCCCGGGGTCGGGCGCCGGGTTCAGCCGAGGGCGCGGTCGAGGTTGAAGGCTGCGCTGATGAGGGACAGGTGGGTGAAGGCCTGGGGGAAGTTGCCGAGCTGTTCGCCCGTGGGGCCGATCTCCTCGGCGAACAGGCCGAGATGGTTGGAATAGGTGAGCATCTTCTCGAAGGCCAGCCGGGCCTCCTCCAGGCGGCCGGCCCGGGTGAGGGCTTCGACGTACCAGAACGAGCAGATGGAGAAGGTGCCCTCGGTGCCGGGCAGGCCGTCCGGGCTGAGGTAGGGGTCGTAGCGGTAGACCAGGGAGTCGGAGACGAGGTCCGCCGTGAGGGCGTCCAGGGTCGCGAGCCACTTGGGGTCCATGGGGGAGATGAACTTGGCGAGCGGCATCATCAGCACCGAGGCGTCCAGGATGTCCTGGTCCAGGCGCTGGCCGAACGCGCCGCGCCGGGCGGACCAGCCGCGGGTCATGATCTGCCGGTAGATGGCGTCGCGGCTGCGCCGCCAGCGCGGCAGGTCGGCGGGCAGGCCGCGGCGGTTGGCCATGCGCATGGCCCGCTCGATGGCCACCCAGCACATCAGGCGCGAGTACAGGTAGTTCTGCCGTCCCGCGCGCATCTCCCAGACGCCTTCGTCGGGCCGGTCCCAGTTGTCGCACACCCAGTCCACCAGGAAGCACACCTCGTCCCACTGGCCGCTGCTGATGGGCCGGCCCCACTTGTCGTACAGGTAGACGGAGTCGATGAGCGCCCCGTAGATGTCCAGCTGGAGCTGGTTCACGGCGGCGTTGCCCACCCGTACCGGGGAGGAGCCCAGGTAGCCGTCCAGGTGGGTGAGTTCGCGCTCGGGCAGCTCGCGGCGCCCGTCGATGCCGTACATGATCTGCAGGGGGCCGGTGGCGCCGTCGTCGCCCATGATGCAGTGCTCGGACAGGAAGACCATGAAGGCCTCGGCCTCGGAGGTGAAGCCCAGGCGCAGCATGGCGTAGACGCAGAAGGCCGCGTCCCTCACCCACATGTAGCGGTAGTCCCAGTTGCGCGCGCGGCCGATGGCCTCCGGCAGGCTGGTGGTCGGGGCGGCCACGATGGCGCCGGTCGGGGCGTAGGTGAGCAGTTTCAGGGTCAGCGCGGAGCGCTGGACCATCTCCCGCCACCGCCCGTGGTAGCGGGAGGCGCTCAGCCATCGGCGCCAGAACCGGACCGTGGCCTCGAACTCGTCCTCCGCCTCGCGCCGGGCGCAGCCGCGGAGGGTGACCTCGTCGCCGACCCGGTCGAGGGCGAAGACGGCGGACTCGCCCTCGAGCAGTTTGAAGCGGGACCGCACGTCCCGGCCGTCGCACTCCAGCGGCGCGGTGGCGGTCAGGGACAGGGACAGCGGGCGGGACTCGAAGACCACCTTGTCGCCCTGGAGGCGGGCGGTGTGCGGCTCGGCCCCGTAGCCGAAGCGGGGGGCCACCCGCGCGGTGAAGGGGAGGGTGCCGCGTACGCAGCGCACCCGTCTGATCAGCCGGTGCCGGGCGGCGTCGCGGGAGTCGTCGACCACGGGCATGAAGTCCTGGATCTCCCCCGCGCCGTCCGCGGCGGAGAACCGGGTGATCAGCACGTTGGTGTCGGGGAAGTAGAACTGGCGGGTCCGCGCGGGGACGTCGGTGGCCAGCTCGAAGGATCCGCCCCGCTCGGGGTCGAGGATGGAGGCGAAGACGCTGGGCGCGTCGAAGCGGGGGCAGCAGTACCAGTCGATCGTGCCGTTCGTGCCCACGAGGGCGACGGTGCGCAGGTCGCCGATCAGGCCGTGGTCGGCGATCGGCAGATAGCGCGAGGAGGAGGTGGGGAAGCCTGCCTCCTGCCCGTATCCGGCGCTGTCCTGGAACACCGTGCCAGGTTCCTCGAACACCATGCCAGGCCTCCCTGCCGCGGGCGTCGCTCCCGCGCGGCGCCGCCCGCCAATGCTTCAGCCCGCGAATGCCTACAGCCTGCGAATGCTTCCGTCACGAATGCTTACAGAACAGGGTAAATCAACCCGTGATCGGCCAGGGTCCGCGCAGATGGGCCAGGTCGTCGGGGGGCGGGGCGGCGGGCCGGTAGAGCGGCGGGCTCTGATCGATCGCGGCCGCCGGGGCGTCGGCCAGGTCGAAGCGGCCGCGCAGGCGCCGGTAGAACTGCAGCGGGGCCAGCCGGGCCAGGCGCAGCCGGTACGGGGCCCGGTAGGCCGCCATCCAGTCCCCCGGCTCCAGCACTCCGCGCAGCTGCCCGTCGATGCTGACGGCCACGCGTCCGGAGTGCGGCAGCACCCGCACCGCGACGATCTCGTCGGCTCCGGCGATCACACTGCGGTCGAAGGCCATGTGGGGTGCGACCGGGGTGAAGACGATCGCGTCGGCCTCGGGGGCGAGGACCGGACCTCCCGCGGCGAAGCTGTAGGCGGTGGAGCCGGTGGGGGTCGCCACCATGACGGCGTCCGCCGAGTAGCAGGCCAGCAGTTGGCCGGCGAGGTACACGGCCACGCTCGCCTGCCGGTTCCGGGCGAGCTTCTCGAAGACCACGTCGTTGACCGCGGTGACGTCCAGGGCGACGCCCCAGCCGGGCTCCTCCGCGCCGCCGGGGCGCGTGGTGGGCGCGGGCAGGGCGGGGCCGCGCCCGTAGCACAGCGCCTGGTCCACGTCGGCGGGCATCGCCAGCGGGCGCGCCGCCCGGAGGGTGAGCACCATGCGCTCCTCGATGACCGCCTGGTCCCGGTGGAGCACGTCCAGCGCGGCCTCGACCTGGTCGGTGGTGATCTCGGTGAGGAAGCCGACCCGGCCCACGTTCACGCCCAGCACCGCCGCGCCGTCCTTGGCGGCGATCCGCGCCCCGCGCAGGAAGGTGCCGTCTCCGCCGAAGGTCATGACGGCCCCGGGGTGGCCCGCGGCCATGGCCTCCTCCTGGCCGCGGCGCCGCGGCACCCCCTCCCGCCATACGTCCAGCTCGGCGCAGGCGACACCGTGCTCGGCGCACCACTCCCTGGCAGCCCGCGCCGCCGCGACGGCGGCCGGACGTCCCTGGTGCACGACGAGGCCGAGCCGGGTCAGAGGCATCGCCTCCACGGTAGACCGCCCCGCCTCGCGGCGCAGGCCCGGCGGGAGGCGGGGCCGTCCCGGGCGGGGGCGCCGCCGATCGGCTCCGGGCGTCTCAGTCGGTGAGCCGGCGGCTGATGACCAGCCGCTGGATCTGGTTGGTGCCCTCGAATATCTGCATGATCTTGGCTTCGCGCATATAGCGCTCGACGGGGTAGTCGCGGGTGTATCCGTAGCCGCCGAAGACCTGGACCGCGTCGGTGGTGACCTTCATGGCGGCGTCGGTGGCGACGAGCTTGGCGACGCTGGCCTGGCGGCTGTAGGGGCGCCCGGCGTCGCGGCGGCGGGCCGCGTCCAGGTAGGTGGCCCGGGCGGAGTCGACGGCGGCGGCCATGTCCGCCAGCAGGAAGCCGAGCCCCTGGTGGTCGATGATCTTACGGCCGAAGGCGGTGCGCTCGTGGGCGTAGGTGACGGCGGCGTCCAGGGCGGCCTGCGCGAGTCCGGTGGCGCAGGCCGCGATGCCCAGCCGGCCGGAGTCCAGGGCACTGAAGGCGATCTGCAGTCCTTGTCCCTCCCGCCCGATGAGCCGGTCGGCCTCGAGCAGGGCGCCGTCCCAGAAGGCCGCCGTGGTGGGGATGGCGTGCAGGCCCATCTTCTCCTCGGGCCGGCCGAAGGTCAGGCCCTCGGTGTGGCCGGGGGCGAAGAAACAGGAGATGCCGTCGCCGCCGGGGGCGGTGCGGGCGAAGAGGGCGTAGAAGTCGGCCCTCCCGCCGTGGGTGATCCAGGCCTTGGCGCCGTGGATCCGGTAGCCCTCAAGGTCCCGGTCGGCCCGGCAGGTCAGGGCGGCGGCGTCCGAACCGGCCTGGGGTTCGGAGAGGCTGTAGCCGCCGAGGAGCCGGCCGCCGACGACGTCCTCCGCCCAGCGGTCGAGCTGGGCCGCGGTGCCGTAGGTGAGGAGGGGGAAGGTGGCGAGGGTGTGGACGCTCACGGCGACGGCGACGGCGGCCCAGCGCGCCGCCAGCTCCTCGAGGACCTGGAGATAGACCTCGTAGGGCTGGTCGCCCCCGCCGTACTGCTCGGGGTAGGGCAGGCCCAGCAGGCCGGCCTCGCCGAGCAGGGCGAACAGGCCCTCGGGATAGCTCTCGGTGCGTTCGTGCTCGTCGACGCGGGGGGCGAGTTCCTTGTCGGCGATGTCGCGGACAAGGTCGAGCAGGTCCTCCGCCTCCGGGGTGGGCAGCAGGCGGTCGACGGGCATGGCGGTGCTCACGCGGGCCTCCTCGACGTCGTGGGTGCGGAGACAGGACAGCAACACGAGGCGGGGACGCACAAGGACCTTGTGAGAAGTCGGGTCGAAGACGCAAACTATTTCCGCGGGGTACCTGGTCAGGTCGTGTTTTTTGCGTGCGGGGGGTTGTTGTGGCGGAGTGGAGCGGGGCGTGGCGATGACCGAGATCGACGAGGTGGACCGCCAGTTGCTGCGGATGCTCCGCGACGACGGGCGGCGGACGTTCTCCGAGATGGCGCCCGGGGTCGGGCTGTCCGTGGCGGCGGTCAAGCGCCGGGTGGACCGGCTGCGGGACAGCGGGGTGATCACGGGCTTCACGGTGCAGATCGACCACACCAAGCTGGGCTGGGGGATCGAGGCGTTCGTGGAGCTGTCCTATACGGGCACCACGCCGGTCGGGGAGATCGTCCGCACGGCGTACACGGTGCCCGAGGTCCAGGCCGTCTTCACGATCGCGGGGGATCCCGACGCGCTGGTGCATGTGCGCGTGCGGGACCTGGACCATCTGCAGCAGGTCATCGACGGGCTGCGCCGCGCGGGGCAGGTCACCGGCACCAAGACACTGATGGTGCTGGGCTCCTGGACGAGGGACGCCTGAGGAGCCCGGGCCGGCCCCGCGGGCGGATCCGCCGGTCAGGTCGCGGCGGCCGCGCAGGCGGGGTGGCCCCAGCCGTCGGGGTTCTTCTTGATGGTCTCGCCCTTGGCGTACGGCTGTCCGCAGCGGCACCGGCCGGGGAACTTCGCCTTGATGGAGCCGCCGCCCGAGCGGGCGCCGCTCCCCCGCCGCGCGGCGGTGGCCGCCCCCTGCTTGCGGTCGCGGCCCGCCGGGCGGGCGCTCCCGGCCTGCGGCTGGGGCGTGGGCAGGGGGGAGCCGAGGGAGCTTCCGATGGCCTGCTGGGTGCGGGCCGTGTCACTGGCCGCCTGGTCCGCGACGGCGTTGAACGGGTCGCCGTCCGCCTGGTGGGCGGGGACGTACACGAACTCCACGTCCCGGCCGTCCAGCAGCTCGTCGATGCGCACCACCAGATCGCGGTTGGCCACGGGGGTGCCCGAGGCCGTCTTCCAGCCCTTTCTGCGCCATCCGGGCAGCCAGGTGGTGACCGCCTTCATCGCGTACTGCGAGTCCATCCGCACCTGGAGCGGCGCGTCCGGGTCGGTGGCCTCCAACAGGCGCCGCAACGCGGTCAGTTCGGCCACGTTGTTGGTGGCGGTGCCCAGCGGTCCGGCCTCCCACCGCGCCACCGTGCCGTCGGCCCCCGCGACGACCCATGCCCAGGCCGCGGGCCCGGGGTTCCCCTTCGACGCCCCGTCGCACGCGGCAATGATCCGTTCAGTCATTCCCCCGATACTGCCACCCCCGCGGACCGCCCGGCGCCGCCGCCCACGACCTGGCCCGTCGGCCGGGTGGGCGACGGCCCCGGCGAGCGCTCAGGGGCCGAAGGGCGCCCCGGGCCGGAAGGGGTCCCGGTAGGCCTCCGGTTCGCTCACCCAGCCGGCCATGAGCACCAGGCCGGACGCCCGGTGCACGGCCAGGAAGCCGAAGGGCCGGTCGAAGGACGCGTGGACCAGCTTGGCCTCGTACGGGGGTGGCGTCGGGACCCCGCCGGGGGCCGCGGCCAGCGCGGTCACCGCGGCGGCCCGGAAGCCGAGGGCGCCGAAGGTCGCCGTGGCGCTCTGCCGGGCCGCGGAGATCGCCAGCGGCACCGCGCTGATTCCCGGGAAGTGTCCGCTGGAGGCGCTGCGCGCGGAGCCGAGCCCGAACACCGGCGCGTGGTCGAGCAGATCGTGCTCGCCGTTCACGGTGAAGGGCACCGCGGTGACGCGCAGGGCGGGCGTGTGGTCCCGGCTCCGTACGGTGCCGACGGTCAGGCCGGGGGCGGGGGTTCCGAGCGGGAGGGCCTCGCCCGGCGTCGTCGGGTACGCCCCGCCGACGGCCGCCACGCCCGCCCGCAGCACCTGGCCGCCGGGGGCGCCCTCGGCGCCGAGGAGCAGATGCACGTCCAGGCCGTCCTCCCCGTCGACCCGCAGCACGGTCAGCGGGCCGTCGGGGGTGTGGGCGACGCCGAGTTCGTCCGCCAGCGGGCCGATCCGGACCAGCCCGGCCAGCGTGCGCCCGGCCCAGGGGCCGTGGCGCGGGGCCGTCACGGAGGGGTCGAACGGCCGGCGCCAGGTGGTCCGCACCACCAGGGCCGTGGCCAGTACCAGCAGCGTGTCCGGGTCGACCACGGGCGGCATCTTCTCGATCAGGCCGTCGGTGTGGCGCGCGGCCCAGGCGCTCATCCGCTCCAGGTCGGCGCCCGCGTCGCCGGTGAGGGTCCCGTGGGTGTCCAGGGGCAGCCGGCCCGGCCACTCGGGGCGCAGTGGCAGCTCCGCACGGGTCCACAGCCCGAGGGCGGCGCCGACGCCCGGCAGTTCGGCCAGCGCGGCGAGCAGCCCCCGGCCCTGGGCGAGCGCGGAGTCCGCGCCGGTCCCCAGGGCCGCCTCCAGCTCCCGCCGGGCGGGGCCGTCGGCGGCGTCGGCGAGCAGGGCGAGGGCCGGCCAGACACCGGCCGCGGTGAGGACCGTGCCGGCCTCGCCGACGGCCGCCTCCGCCCAGTTCGCCGTCATCGCGTTGACGGCCCGCGCCGCCGAGAGGCCTTCGCCGAGCATGTTCTCCCCCGTGTGTCACGGCATGGCGGCCCGCCGCCGCCTGCCGAAGATCAGCTTAAGGCCGGGCCGGTGAGGGCCATCGGGCCGGTGGCGTGGCCGCGGCGGTGGGGGTGTCGTGCATCACATCGCCCGGGCCCCGGAATAGCGGCGGCGCACCCCGCGTTCGCCTAAATGTTTCAGAGTTAAACAAATAAGGGATCGGGCCCACACGGACGAGATCCCGCGGGAGAAGCGGAATCATGACTGACGCACTCAAGCGCCTGGCCGAGGAAGGCGTCGCGATCTGGCTCGACGACCTGTCGCGCAAGCGCATCGCCTCCGGAAACCTGGCCGAGCTGATCGAGCGGAACCATGTGGTCGGGGTGACCACCAACCCGTCGATCTTCCAGAAGGCGATCTCCGGCGGCGACGGCTACCAGGACCGGCTCCGCGACCTGGCCGTCCGCGGGGTGACCGTGGACGAGGCCATCCGCATGGTCACCACCGCCGATGTGCGCGACGCCGCGGACATCCTGCACCCGGTGTTCGCCTCCACCGGCGGCCGGGACGGCCGGGTCTCCATCGAGGTCGACCCGCGGCTGGCGCACCACACGGCCGCCACGATCGCCGAGGCCAAGCAGCTGGCCTGGCTGGTGGACCGGCCCAACACCCTCATCAAGATCCCGGCCACCGAGGCCGGGCTCCCGGCGATCACCGAGGTCATCGGCGCGGGCATCAGTGTGAACGTGACGCTGATCTTCTCCCTCGACCGCTACAAGGCCGTGATCGACGCCTATCTGACGGGCCTGGAGAAGGCCCGGGCGGCGGGCCTGGACCTGTCGGAGATCCACTCCGTGGCGTCCTTCTTCGTGTCCCGGGTGGACACCGAGATCGACAAGCGCCTCGACAAGATCGGCACCGACGCCGCGCGGGCCCTCAAGGGCCGGGCCGCCCTCGCCAACGCCCGCCTCGCCTACCAGGCGTACGAGGAGGCCTTCGCCGGCGAGCGGTGGCGGTCCCTGGAGCAGGCCGGCGCGAACCGGCAGCGCCCGCTGTGGGCCTCGACCGGCGTCAAGGACCCCGCCCTCCCCGACACCCTCTACGTCACCGGGCTGGTCGCCCCGGACACGGTCAACACCATGCCGGAGGCCACCCTGGCGGCCACCGGCGACCACGGCGAGATCACCGGCGACACCGTCCGCTCCACCTACGCCGAGTCCAGGGCCGTCCTGGACGAGCTGGCCGCGCTGGGCGTCTCGTACGACGAGGTCGTCCGGCTGCTGGAGGAGGAGGGCGTCGAGAAGTTCGAACAGGCCTGGCTGGACCTGCTCGCCTCCACCGAGGCCGAGCTGCGGCGCCTGGCCCCGAAGGAGGCCTGAGCCATGTCGGCGACCACCGCGGGCCGGTGGGTCAACCCGCTGCTCGATCCGTCCGACCGCCGGCTGCCGCGCATCGCGGGCCCGTCCGGCCTGGTCATCTTCGGCGTGGCGTC
>NZ_MAXF01000017.1 GCF_001704635.1 Streptomyces sparsogenes
GGTGTTCAGCGTGGTGAAGCCGTCCGCGGCGAGATAGTCCGGGATCCTGCGGACCATCCCTTCCGTCCCCAGCCAGTGCTGGACGAGGAAGGTGCCGTGGAAGCCGATGAACAGCGTCCAGAAGGTGATCTTGCCGAGACGCTCGTCCAGCATCTTGCCGGTGAACTTCGGCCACCAGAAGTGGAATCCGGCGAACATCGCGAACACGACCGTGCCGAAGACCACGTAGTGGAAGTGCGCCACCACGAAGTACGAGTCCGAGACGTGGAAGTCCATGGGCGGCGAGGCCAGGATGACACCGGTCAGACCACCGAAGGTGAAGGTGATCAGGAAGCCGATCGTCCACAGCATCGGGGTCTCGAAGGACAGCGACCCCTTCCACATCGTGCCGATCCAGTTGAAGAACTTGATACCGGTCGGCACCGCGATGAGGAACGTCATGAAGGAGAAGAACGGCAACAGCACGCCGCCCGTGACGTACATGTGGTGCGCCCACACCGTCACCGACAGACCCGCG
This sequence comes from Streptomyces sparsogenes, assembly GCF_001704635.1. Classification (GTDB taxonomy): domain Bacteria; phylum Actinomycetota; class Actinomycetes; order Streptomycetales; family Streptomycetaceae; genus Streptomyces; species Streptomyces sparsogenes. Next base: position 518 of record NZ_MAXF01000017.1, read on the forward strand.
ATCGAGATCGTCGCGCCGATCAGCGAGACGTAACCGAACATCGGCTTGCGCGAGAACACCGGAATGATCTCGGAGACGATGCCGAAGAACGGCAGCGCGATGATGTACACCTCGGGATGGCCGAAGAACCAGAAGAGGTGCTGCCACAGCAGCGCTCCGCCGTTGGCCGCGTCGAAGACGTGCGCCCCGAATTTACGGTCGGCCTCCAGCGCGAACAGGGCGGCGGCCAGGACCGGGAAGGCCAGCAGCACCAGCACACCGGTGAGCAGCACGTTCCAGGTGAAGATCGGCATGCGGAACATCGTCATGCCCGGAGCGCGCATGCAGATGATCGTGGTGATGAAGTTGACCGAGCCGAGGATGGTGCCGAAGCCGGAGAAGGCCAGACCCATGATCCACATGTCGGCGCCCACACCCGGCGAGCGGACCGCGTCCGACAGCGGGGAGTACGCGAACCAGCCGAAGTCGGCCGCGCCCTGCGGGGTGAGGAACCCGGCGACCGCGATGATCGAGCCGAACAGGTAGAGCCAGTAGGCGAACATGTTCAGCCGCGGGAACGCCACGTCGGGCGCGCCGATCTGCAGCGGCATGATCCAGTTCGCGAAGCCGGCGAACAGCGGCGTGGCGAACATCAGCAGCATGATCGTGCCATGCATGGTGAACGCCTGGTTGAACTGCTCGTTCGTCATGAGCTGCGTGCCGGGACGGGCCAGCTCGGCGCGCATGAGCAGCGCCAGGAGCCCGCCGATGCAGAAGAACGCGAACGACGTGACGAGGTAGAGCGTCCCGATCGTCTTGTGGTCGGTGGTGGTCAACCACTTGACGACGGAGTTCCCTGGTTGCTTGCGGCGCACCGGCGGCCCGTCCGCGTGTGCGGCGGCTGCGTCGGCACCCTGAGGTTCGTTGAGGATGCTCACTTGTTCCTGGTCTCCGCGTTCTTGGCGGCGTCCGTCTGCTCAATGCCCGCCGGGATGTATCCGGTCTGACCCTTCTTCGCCAGGTCCTCCAGGTGCTTCCGGTATTCCTTCGGGGAGACGACCTTGACGTTGAAGAGCATCCGCGAGTGGTCCTGACCGCACAGCTCGGCGCACTTGCCCAGGAAGGTGCCCTCCTTGTTCGGGGTCACCTCGAAGCGGTTGGTGTGCCCCGGGATGACGTCCATCTTCATCAGGAAGGGGACCACCCAGAACGAGTGGATGACGTCACGGGAAGTCAGGATGAACTGGACCTTCTCGCCCTTCGGCAGCCACAGCGTGGGGCCCGGGTTGCCGGTGTCCGGGTCGCGGTCACCCGGGATGCCCGCCTCGTACACGCCCTCCGCGCCCTTGGGCACGGCCTTGAGCATGCGGTCCGGGATCGAGGAGACCTCTTCCGGGGTCTTCCTGGGCGTGGACAGGTTGCCGTCCACGTTCTCCATGTAGTTGAAGCCCCAGCTCCACTGGTAGCCCACCACGTTGATCACGTGGGCGGGCTTCGCGGAGGTCTTGAGGAGCGCGTTCTCATCGCGCGCGGTGAAGTAGAACAGCACCGAGACGATGATGATCGGGACCACGGTGTACAGCGCCTCGATGGGCATGTTGTACCGGGTCTGCGCGGGAACCTCGATCTTGGTCCTGCTGCGGCGGTGGAAGATGACCGCCCACAGGATCAGGCCCCAGACCAGAACGCCCGTGGCGAGCGCAGCCGCCCACGAGCCCTGCCACAGGGAGAGGATCCGCGGCGCCTCCTCCGTGACCGGGGTGGGCATTCCGAGGCGGGGGAAGTCCTTCGATGTGCAACCGGTGGCGGTCGCCAGGACCAAGCCCGCGGCCAGCGCCTGCAGCAGCTTCCGCCGCACCGGGCGCCGCGACGAGCGGTCGGAGCCGTTGGGACTCACGTAGCGCCTTCCCGAGAGTCTCGCCCGCACGGCCGCGGCCGTCTCGCTGGTCGGTCGCCGGCCCGGTGCGGGCAGGGGTTTGGATGTTTATGCGGACCAAACCCTACTGGACGCCATTTGGGGTCGCGCGGGGAGGGTGCCCAACGCGCCGGGGCGCTCCCCGAAGAGGCGGAGAAACCCGTTCGAAGAGGTGGAGAAACCCGTTCGAAGGGGCACTGAACAGGTCCCGCGTTAGCTTGTGTACGTGCCCTACTTCGACGCCGCTTCGTCCGCCCCGCTGCACCCCGTCGCCCGCCAGGCGCTGCTCGCCGCGCTCGACGAGGGCTGGGCCGATCCGGCCCGCCTCTACCGCGAGGGGCGGCGCGCCAGGCTGCTGTTGGACGCCGCCCGGGAGGCGGCGGCCGACGCCGTGGGCGTCCGCCCCGACGAGCTCACTTTCACCTCTTCGGGTACCCGCGCGTTGCACGACGGCATCGCCGGGGCCCTCGCGGGCCGCCGCCGGGCGGGCCGCCATCTGGTCCACTCCGCCGTCGAGCACTCCGCGGTGCTGCACGCCGCGGCCGCCCACGAGGCGGCCGGCGGCACGGTCGCCGAGGTCCCGGTGGACCGCGCCGGCCGGGTCGCGCCGGGCGCGTACGCCGCCGCCCTGCGCGCGGCCCCCGGCCCCACCGCCCTGGCCTGTCTCCAGTCCGCCAACCACGAGGTGGGGACGCGGCAGCCGGTGGCCGAGGCGGCGGCGGAGTGCGCGGAGGCGGGCGTGCCGCTGCTCGTCGACGCCGCGCAGTCGCTGGCCTTCGGCCCGGTCCCGGGCGACTGGTCGCTGCTGACCGCGAGCGCCCACAAGTGGGGCGGGCCGTCGGGCGTCGGCCTGCTGGCCGTGCGCAAGGGCGTGCGCTTCGCTCCCCAGGGCCCGGCGGACGAGCGCGAGTCGGGCCGCGCCCCCGGCTTCGAGAACATCCCCGCCGTCCTCGCGGCCGCGGCCTCGCTGCGCGCCGTACGGGAGGAGGCCGCCGCGGAGGCCGAGCGGCTGCGGGAGCTGGTGGACCGGATCCGGGCCCGGGTGCCGCGGCTGGTCCCCGACGTGGAGGTGGTCGGCGACCCGGAGCGGCGGCTACCCCACCTGGTGACCTTCTCGTGTCTCTATGTCGACGGGGAGGCGCTGCTGCACGAGCTGGACCGGGCGGGCTTCTCCGTGTCCTCCGGCTCCTCGTGCACCTCCGGCACCCTGACGCCGAGCCATGTGCTGCGCGCGATGGGCGTGCTGTCCGAGGGCAACGTCCGCGTCTCGCTGCCCCTCGGGACGGCCGAGGAGGACGTCGAGCGCTTCCTCGCCGTGCTGCCGGACGTGGTGCGCGGGGTGCGCGGGCGGCTCGGCGCGCCGGAACGGGCGGAGGAGGCCACGGCGGCCTCGGCCGGGTCGGCTTCCGGCGATTCGGGGGTCTCCGCCGGCCCGGCGGGCTCCGCCGGGCCGGGTGCGGGCGGTCCGGGTGCGGGCGGTCCGGGGGACGAGGAGGCGGAGCTGGTGGTCGACTCGCTCGGCAAGCTCTGCCCGATCCCGGTCATCGAGCTGGCCAAGGTCATCGGGGAGGTCCCGGTCGGCGGCCTCGTCACGGTGCTCGCCGACGACGAGGCCGCCCGGCTGGACATCCCGGCGTGGTGCGCGATGCGCGGCCACACGTACGAAGGGGAACGCCCGGCCGACCGCGGCACGGCGTACCGCGTCCGCCGCCGGGCGTAGAGGTGCCCCCTCCGGAAGGTGGGTCAGCCGCCGAGGTGGGGCTGGATCTCGGAGGCCGCCTCCTGGCCGTACGCCTTGGCGAAGCGCTCCGTGAAGTGGCCGCGGCGCAGCTCGTACTCCTGGGGGCCGAGGGTCTCGATGACCAGCGTCGCGAGCATGCAGCCGACCTGGGCCGCGCGCTCGAGGGACAGGTCCCAGGAGAGCCCGGAGAGGAAGCCCGCGCGGAACGCGTCGCCGACGCCCGTCGGGTCCACCTTCGCCTCTTCCTCCGGGCAGCCGACGAGGATCGGCTCCTCGCCGGCGCGGTCGATGCGCACGCCCTGCGCCCCGAGGGTCGTGACGCGGGTGCCGACCTTGGCCAGGATCTCGTCCGCCGACCAGCCGGTCTTGGTCTCGGTCAGCGCCGCCTCGTACTCGTTGGTGAACAGGTAGTCCGCGCCCTCCACGAGCAGCCGGATGTCGTCGCCACCCATGCGGGCGAGCTGCTGCGAGGGGTCGGCGGCGAACGGGATGCCGCGCGAGCGGCACTCCTCGGTGTGGCGGACCATGGCCTCCGGGTCGTCCGCGCTGATCAGGACGAGGTCGAGCCCGCCGACCCGGTCCGCGACGGGCTGCAGCTCGATCTGGCGCGCCTCGCTCATCGCGCCGGTGTAGAAGGACGCGATCTGGTTGTGGTCGGTGTCGGTGGTGCACACGAAGCGCGCGGTGTGCAGGACCTCGGAGATGTGGACGGACTCGGTGTCCACGCCGTGGCGGTCCAGCCAGGCGCGGTAGTCCGCGAAGTCCGCGCCGGCCGCCCCGACCAGGATCGGGCGCAGGCCGAGGACGCCCATGCCGAAGCAGATGTTGGGGCCGACGCCGCCGCGGCGGACGTCGAGGGTGTCCACCAGGAAGGAGAGGGAGACCGTGTGCAGCTGGTCGGCGACCAGCTGATCGGCGAAGCGGCCGGGGAAGGTCATCAGGTGGTCGGTGGCGATGGAGCCGGTGACTGCGATTCGCACGGCGGGTCTGCTCCTGCGGGCGACGGAGGACAACGGACGCCTTACGCTATCGGCTCCGTCACCCCCGCACGAACGGTCGAAACCACCCGATATTAGCTCGTTTCACACCGGGTGCACGATGCATACGGTGCGTACGGGGTGACGGTTACGGCGGCCGGAGGAACCACGTGCCCCGCCGCTCCGTCTCAGCGACGTGCCCCTCGCGAGAGGTGGGACGGTACAGCTTCAGCGGAGCCGAAGGAGCGAAACGGTGAGCACCGAGGACACCGACACCCCACAGACCCCCGAGGGCGACGACCCGCGGCCGCGCCGGCGTTCGCCACTGGCCGTCGCCTCGGTGGCGGCGGCGGTGCTGCTCGCCGGTGGCGGCGGGGCGTACTGGGCCTCGACCGCCGCGGGCGGCGGGCAGGACCCGGGCGCCGCACGGGAGGACGGTTCACCGAAGCCGCTCGCGCTGGACGGGCCCGGGGCCGCGGACCGGCCGGGGATCGCGCCCGGCGAGCCGAACCCGTACGGCCGGCAGTACAAGGCCGTCGGCGAGCTGCCGGAAGGGCCCGGGTCGGCCGCGGTGTACCGGACCGGCGCCAAGGTCACCAAGGCGGAGGTGGCGCGGCTGGCGAAGGCCCTGGACCTGCCGGGGAGCCCGCGCGCGGACCACGGCACCTGGAAGGTCGGGGGCAGCAAGGACACGATGAGCCCGGTGCTCCGGGTGAGCCAGAAGGCGCCGGGCGGCTGGTCGTACTCGGCCTACGGCTCCCCGGGCGGCACCTCCTGCGTGGAGCCGCCGGAGGCGGGCGAGCAGAGCTGCCCCTCCTACCGCGGCGGGGCCTCGGGTTCCGAGGGGGCAGCGGACTCCAAGGGCGACAAGGGGTCCGACGGCAAGGGGTCCGACGGCAAGGTGTCGGACGGCAAGGGGTCCGACCGGGCCGTCTCCGAGGGCAGGGCCAAGCGCGTGGCCGGGCCGGTGCTGAAGGCCCTGGGGCTGGACGGCGCGAAGCTGGACGCGGCCCGGCTCCACGGCGCGGTGCGGGTGGTGACGGCCGACCCGGTGCTGGACGGCCTGCCGACCCACGGCTGGCAGACGAGTCTGCAAGTGGGCGCGGACGGACAGCTGGTCGGGGGCGCCGGGCTGCTGTCGAAGCCCGCGAAGGACGACACGTACCCGCTGATCGGCGCGGACAAGGCGGTGAAGCTGCTCAGCAAGGAGGGCGCGGCGCCGCGGAGCGAGAAGAAGGCCGAGAAGACCGAGAAGGCGGAGGAGAAGGGCGGCACGGGCGGCAGCGGTACGGAGGGCAAGGGCGACGAGGTCACGGTGCGCAAGGCGACCCTCGGGCTCGCGGCGCGCTCCGTGGACGGGCGGCCGGCGCTGGTGCCGTCCTGGCTCTTCCAGGTCGCGCCGTCGGGCGCGCGGGACGGCCTGAGCACGGTGACCTACCCGGCCGTCGACCCGAAGTTCCTCAAGAAGCCCTCCCCCGGTACGTCCCCCTCCACGGGGACCGGTACCGGCCAGGTCGACGACATCACGTCGTACAGCGTGTCCGGGAAGACCCTGACGGTGCGCTTCTGGGGCGGCGTCTGCGAGTCGTACAAGGTCTCCGCCGAGGAGTCCGCCTCGCGGGTGAAGCTGGAGATCAAGGGGAAGCGGCTGCACCCGGGCCGGCCCTGCATCCTCATCGCCAAGCGGATCGAGAAGAAGGTCGAGCTGGACAAGCCGCTCGACGACCGGAAGGTCGTGGACGCGAGGACCGGCGAGACCGTGCCCCGGCGGAAGTGAGCCCCCGGCGCGCCCTTTGGCTCAGCCGCTGTGGCGCGCGGACCACAAACGCCGTGGGGGCGGGCCCGGTCGGGCCCGCCCCCACGGCGTTTCGCGGTAACGCGACGGTGGCCTAGCTGAAGCTGTCACCGCAGGCGCAGGAGCCCGTGGCGTTCGGGTTGTCGATCGTGAAGCCCTGCTTCTCGATGGTGTCGACGAAGTCGATCGAGGCACCGTTCAGATACGGGGCGCTCATGCGGTCGGTCACGACCTTGACCCCGCCGAAGTCCTTGACGACGTCGCCGTCGAGCGAGCGCTCGTCGAAGAAGAGCTGGTAGCGCAGGCCGGAGCAGCCGCCGGGCTGGACGGCGACGCGCAGCGCGAGGTCGTCGCGGCCCTCCTGCTCCAGCAGGCTCTTGACCTTCGACGCGGCGGCGTCGGACAGGATGATGCCCTCGCTCGCGGTGGTCTCGTCCTGAACGGTCATCTGCTTCTCTCCCGGGTCGTACGGACTGCTTGCCGTGGGCTCCAACCAACGGCGTCCCGGATTCATTCCGGGGCGGGCGCTTTTCTTCCTGCGTTGTTCATGCTCGCACACACGGGCGGCCCTCCGGAATGCGTCACATTGACGCGATGAGCATCGTCAAACTGACGTGAAGCAGGATATGATAGATAGCGTCATTTTGACGATTAAGGGTCCCCCGTGAAGAAAGAAGGGTGCGTGACGTGACCACCGCCCAACCCCTCGACGTCCAGCCGACACCACTCGCCCTGCTGCTCCTCGGCCGCCAGGCCGACCCCCGGAGCGAGCGCGGCGTGGAGTGCCCCGGCGACCTGCCCGCGCCCTCCGACCCGGACCTGGTGGCGCGCGCCCGCGCGGCCAAGGCCGCGCTCGGGGAGCGGGTGTTCGTGCTCGGCCACCACTACCAGCGGGACGAGGTCATCGAGTTCGCCGATGTCACCGGGGACTCCTTCAAGCTGGCCCGCGACGCGGCCGCCCGGCCGGACGCCGAGTACATCGTCTTCTGCGGTGTCCACTTCATGGCCGAGTCCGCCGACATCCTGACCGGCGACAACCAGCAGGTCATCCTCCCCGATCTGGCGGCGGGCTGCTCGATGGCCGACATGGCCACCGCCGAGCAGGTCGCCGAGTGCTGGGACGTGCTGACCGAGGCCGGGGTCGCCGGGGTGACGGTGCCCGTCTCGTACATGAACTCCTCCGCCGACATCAAGGCCTTCACCGGCCGGCACGGCGGCACGATATGCACCTCCTCCAACGCCAAGCGGGCGCTGGACTGGGCCTTCGAGCAGGGAGAGAAGGTGCTGTTCCTGCCCGATCAGCACCTGGGGCGCAACACCGCGGTGCGCGAGATGGGCATGTCCCTGGACGACTGCGTGGTCTACAACCCGCACAAGCCGGGCGGCGGCCTGACCGCCGAGGAGCTGCGCGCCGCCAAGATGATCCTGTGGCGCGGGCACTGCTCGGTGCACGGCCGGTTCTCGCTGGACTCGGTCAACGAGGTCCGCGAGCGCGTCCCGGGCGTCAACGTCCTGGTGCACCCCGAGTGCAAGCACGAGGTGGTGGCGGCCGCGGACCACGTGGGCTCGACCGAGCACATCATCAAGACCCTGGAGGCCGCGCCGGCCGGCTCCAAGTGGGCGATCGGCACCGAGCTGAACCTCGTCCGCCGACTGGCGAACCGTTTCGCCAGTGAGGACAAGGAGATCGTCTTCCTCGACCGCACGGTGTGCTTCTGCTCCACGATGAACCGGATCGACCTGCCGCACCTGGTCTGGTCCCTGGAGTCGCTCGCGGCCGGCAAGGTCGTCAACCGGATCCAGGTCGACAAGGAGACCGAGGCCTATGCCAAGCTCGCCCTCGAGCGGATGCTGGCCCTGCCGTAACCGGCCACCCCACCAGGTGGCCGGGCGGGCCCGGGGCCGATCCTCCCCCGGGCCCGCCCGGCCTTCCCGGCCGGCTCGTCTCCGGCTCGGCCCCGGCTCAGCCCCGGGGCCGCACCAGCCCCGTCTCGTACGAGATCACCACCAGCTGCGCCCGGTCCCGGGCGCCGAGCTTGGCCATCGCGCGGTTCACATGCGTCTTGACCGTGAGCGGGCTGACCTCCAGCCGCGCCGCGATCTCGTCGTTGGACAGCCCGCCCGCGACCTGCACCAGCACCTCCCGCTCCCGCACGGTCAGCGCGTCCAGCCGCGCCGCGTCGTACGCGCCCTCCCCGTCGTCCGAGCCGCCCTGCGCCAGGAACCTGGCGATCAGCCCCTTGGTGGCGGCCGGGGACAGCAGCGCCTCGCCCGCCGCCGCGATCCGGATCGCGGCCAGCAGCTCGTCGGGCTCGGCGCCCTTGCCCAGGAAGCCGCTCGCGCCGGCCCGCAGCGACTCCACGACGTACTCGTCCACCTCGAACGTCGTCAGCATCACCACCCGGACGTCGCCGAGCCGCGGATCCTCGCTGATCATGCGGGTCGCGGTGAGCCCGTCCGTGCCGGGCATCCGGATGTCCATCAGCACCACGTCGGCGCCCCGGTCACGGGCGATCTCCACGGCCTCGGCGCCGTCCGCCGCCTCGCCGACCACCTCCATGTCCGGCTCGGAATCCACCAGCACCCGGAACGCGCTGCGCAGCAGCGCCTGGTCGTCGGCCAGCAGCACCTTGATGGTCATGAGTCCCCTCCGCCCCCTTCTCCCCGATCTCCACGCGACTCCCCCGCGCGCGCCTGCAGGGGCAGTCTCACCCGGACCCGGAAGCCGCCCTGCGCCCGGGGTCCCGCCTCGCAGCTGCCGCCGAGCGCGGCGACCCGCTCCCGCATCCCGATCAGCCCGTGTCCGCCGCCCGGTCCCTCCGCCGGGGGCTCCTCGGCGCAGGGGCCGTCGTCGTCCACGGTGATCAGCAGCACGGCGGAGGTGCGCACGATCCGCACCTGGGCCTTGGCGTCCGGCCCGGCATGCTTGTGCACATTGGTCAGGGCCTCCTGGACGATCCGGTAGGCGGTGAGGTCCACCGAGGCCGCCAGCGAGCCGAGGCCGTCCCGGGAGACCGCCTCCACCTCCACCCGCAGCCCGGCCCGTACGAACCCGTCGACCAGCTGGTCCAGCACCGCCAGGCCCGGGGCCGGCTCGGTGGGCGCGGCCGGGTCGCCGTACTGCCGCAGCAGCCCGACGGTGGCGCGCAGCTCGTCGAGCGCCGAGCGGCTGGCCTCCCGTACGTGCGCGAGCGCCTGCTTGGCCTGGTCCGGGCGACTGTCCATGACGTGGGAGGCCACCCCGGCCTGCACATTGACCAGCGCGATGTGGTGGGCGACCACGTCGTGCAGCTCGCGGGCGATGCGCAGCCGCTCCTCGGCGACCCGGCGGCGGGCCTCCTCCTCGCGGGTCCGCTCGGCGCGCACTGCGCGCTCCTCGATGGCCGCGATGTACGCGCGGCGGCTGCGCACCGCGTCGCCCGCGGCGGCGGCGAGACCGGTCCAGGCGAAGATGCCGAAGTTCTCCTGCGCGTACCAGGGGCGCAGCCCGCAGAGCATCGCGGCCCCGGTGAGCAGGGCGACGGTGATCAGACCGACGCGCAGCGTGGTCGGCCGGTCGGTGCGCGCCGCGACCGTGCACAGGGCGACCACGACGCCGAAGACGATGGAGGTGCGCGGGGGGCCGTCGTGGGCGGTGACCACCTCCACGACGGTGAGCGCGCCGGTGACGGCAAGGACGCCGATCGGGAAGCGGCGGCGCAGCACGAGCGCGGCCGCGGACAGCGCGGCCAGCAGGACGAAGACCGCGTTGATCGGGTGGTGGCCGGTGTGCGGGCTGGCCGCGGCGCCGATCAGCATCAGCGCGAAGGTGACGAGGGCCAGCAGGGTGTCCAGCGACCTCGGATGCGCGGTCAGCCAGCGGTACGGCCGGGCCAGGCCCGGCCCGACGGCGAGGGGAGTCACGGCACCCAACCGTAACGACCCGGCGCCGGGTGCCGGCTCAGCCCGGGATGAGGCCGTCGTCCTTGAGCATCGCCCGGACCTCCGCGAGCGTCGCGTCCGGGGCGGGCAGGATGAGTTCCGAGGGCTCCAGGGAGTCGTCGGGCAGCGGCTCGCCCAGCGAGCGCACCGCGTCCAGCAGCGCGCCGAGGGTGCGCCGGAAGCCGTCCTCGTCGTCGCTGTGCACCTCGGCGAGCAGCTCGTCGTCGAGCCTGTTCAGGCCGGACAGGTGGCTGTCGTCCAGCCGTAGCTGCCCCTCCCCCATGATCCGTACGATCACGACGACCTCCTTCGGGGCCGGGGTGGACCACTGGTCGGCTACGCGTCCGTCACTTGTCCATATTGGGGCGGGGCTGCTCCTGCTTCTGCCCGCCCTCGATGGCCTGCTGCGGGGAGCCGCCCGCCAGCTCGGCCTTCATCCGCTGGAGCTCCAGCTCCACGTCCGAGCCGCCGGAGATCCGGTCCAGCTCAGCGGCGATGTCGTCCTTGGCCATGCCGGAGGGGTCGTCGAGCGCGCCGGACGCCAGCAGCTCGTCGAGGGCGCCGGCCCGGGCCTGGAGCTGCGCGGTCTTGTCCTCGGCGCGCTGGATCGCCATGCCGACGTCGCCCATCTCCTCGGAGATGCCGGAGAAGGCCTCGCCGATCTGGGTCTGCGCCTGGGCCGCGGTGTAGGTGGCCTTGATGGTCTCCTTCTTCGTACGGAAGGCGTCCACCTTGGCCTGGAGCCGCTGCGCGGCCAGCGTCAGCTTCTCCTCCTCGCCCTGGAGCGTCCGGTGCTGGGTCTCCAGGTCGGTGACCTGCTGCTGCAGCGCGGCGCGGCGGGAGAGCGCCTCGCGCGCCAGGTCCTCCCGGCCCAGCGCGAGCGCCTTGCGCCCCTGGTCCTCGAGCTTGCTCGACTGCCCCTGCAACTGGTTGAGCTGGAGCTCCAGGCGCTTGCGGGAGGTGGCCACGTCCGCGACGCCGCGCCGCACCTTCTGGAGCAGCTCGAGCTGCTTCTGGTACGAGTAGTCAAGGGTCTCGCGCGGGTCTTCGGCCCGGTCCAGGGCCTTGTTGGCCTTCGCGCGGAAGATCATTCCCATACGCTTCATGACACCGCTCATGGGCCTCGCGCGCCCCCTTCTGACGGACTACGGACTACCGGCTCCAGCACTCATCCAACAGACCCAGCCTACGGGCCCTGTCTCCATTACCGCACTGTTCCGGGCCGCTCGCGCTCCTCCCCAAGGACGATCAGGTCCGCGGCGCCTCCGGCGCAAGGAGGAGCGGGGAGGAGCGGGATGGGGCAGGGTGGAGCGGAGCAGAAGCCGGGAGGAGCACGGTGCCGTTGCGGGATCGTTCCCCCTGGGGCTGGGGCCCACACCCTTCAACCCGTACCCTTGGGCTTTGTGTTCCGTAGCCGTTCCAAGGACGAGCAGGCCGCCACCGCCAAGGTGATCGCGGACCAGCCGCAGCAGCCCCGTGACCCTCAGGCGCCCAAGGGCCGCCCGACCCCCAAGCGCAGCGTGGCCCAGTCGCAGCGCCGCAGCGTGGCGAGTACGCCGATGAATCGCAAGGACGCCGCGCGGCGCCAGCGCGAGGCCCGGCGCGCCGACCTCGCGCGCCAGCGCGAGGCGCTGGCCGGCGGCGACGAGCGGTATCTGCCCGCCCGCGACAAGGGGCCGGTGCGGCGCTTCGCCCGCGACTTCGTGGACTCCCGCTTCCACGTGGCGGAGTTCTTCCTGCCGCTGGCCGTGGTGATCCTGGTCCTCAGCATGGTCCAGGCCGGGGCGATGCAGACCTATGTGCTGCTGCTGTGGATGCTGGTCATCCTCCTGATCGTGGTCAACTCGATCGTCCTCGCCATCCAGCTCAAGCGTCAGCTGCGGAAGCGGTTCCCCGATGAGAACCTGCGCGGCGCGGTGCCGTACGCCCTGATGCGTACGCTCCAGATGCGCCGCCTGCGGCTGCCCAAGCCGCAGGTCAAGCGCGGAGAGCGGCCCTGAGCGGGGCCGCTTCCGGCATCCCGGACGGCTTTGGTTCGGCGGGCGGTTCCGGTTCGGCGGGCGGTTCCGGTTCGGCGGGCGGTTCCGGTTCGGCGGGCGGTTCCGGTTCGGCGGGCTCCGGCTTCGCGGGCGGGGCGAGTGGCTGGCTGAGCGGTCTCGGCGGCCTGCGGAACACCGTCCGGCAGACACTGGTCGCCCGCCAGCTCGACGAGCGGATCGCGGCCCACTTTCCGGTGGGCCGGCGGCTCCGCGTGCTCGACGTCGGTCTCGGCCAGGGCACCCAGGCCCTCCGGCTGGCCCGCGCGGGCCACGAGGTGACCGGCCTGGAGTCCGATCCGGCGATGCTGGACGCGGTCCGCGAGGCCCTGTCGGCCGAGCCGGCGGGCATCCGGGAGCGGGTGCGCCTCATCGAGGGCGACGGCCGGGACACGGGCGCGCACTTCCTGCCGGGCGCCTTCGACGTCGTGCTGTGCCACGGCGTGCTGATGTACGTGCCCGAGCCGGACCCGATGCTCGCCGCCCTGGCGCGCGTGCTGGCGCCCGGCGGCCTGCTGTCCCTGCTGGTCCGCAACGCCGACGCGCTCGCGCTGCGGCCGGGGCTCCAGGGGGACTGGGACGGCGCCCTCGCCGCCTTCGACTCCCCCGCGTACACCAACCGCATCGGCCTGTCGGTCCGCGCCGACCGGCGCGAGGAGCTGACCACCACGCTCACCGCGATCGGGGCGCCGCTGCACACCTGGTACGGCGTGCGGGTCTTCACCGACCTGGCCCCCGACGACTCAGGTGTGCCGGACGACTGGGACCGGCTGCTGGAAGCGGAGGACCGGGCCGGGCGCACGGACCCGTACCGCGCGGTGGCGGCCCTGCTGCACCTGTGCGGGGTGCGCGGCGGAGCCTGAGCGGCCGTACGCGCACGTGCGGAGCGCGCGGAGCCTGTACGCCTGTGCGGAGCGCGCGGCTGAGCGGGCGGCCCATCGGCCCCTCCTCAGCCGCGCGCCCTCACCTCATCCCTCCTCGGCCCGCAGGCTCATGGGCCCGTAGATCTTGGACCCGTCCTCGAAGAGGGTCACCTGCTCCGCCCCTCCCTCCAGCAGGGCTCTCCACTCCTCCCCGATCCACGACTCGGCGTCCCCCTGCGTCGGGAACTCGTCGGGCTGCACCGCGGGCTTCGTCTCCGTACCGTCGGACTTCTCGAACCGCCACGTCCATGCCATGTCCGCCTCCTCCATCCCGCCGGTCACTTGATGTCTGCCCCGCAGCCTAGGCCCTGTCGTCAAAGTCCCGCCTGCCCCACGACGCCTGGCACGCACGCTCGCTGCGTTGTCGGGATCGTCCGAGTAGGCCCACTACGAGGACGACCCTCCGCCTTGCGATCGCACGCACCAGACGCCGTGGGGCCCGCCCTGCGGGCGGACGGCGCTACTTTGACGACAGGGCCTAGGCGACTGATCACGCGCGGCGGGGTGACCTGGCGGAGTGACCTGAGCGCGCCCGCCGCACCGGGACGCGAGACGATCAGGGCGTGGAACTCACTCTCCTGGGCACCGGGGCCCCCGCCGGGCTGCCCCGGCACGGCTGTCCCTGCGCGGCCTGCGCCACCGCCGTCGGCGACGAGGCGCGGGCTGCGACCGCGCTGCTGGTCGACGGGGCGCTGCTGCTCGACCTCACCCCCGGCGCGGCCTTCGCCGCCGCGCGGGCCGGATACTCCCTGACCGGTGTGGTGCAGGTGCTGCTCTCCCACCCCCACGCGGGCCCGGCCGTCGAGTTCCCCGCCGGGCTGCCCGCGCCGGGCCGGGTGCCCGACGGGCGCGAGCTGGCCCTCATCAGCGGCCACCGGGTGCGGGCCGTGCCGCTGGACTCCCCCGGCACCGGCTACGAGGTCACCGGCCCCGACTCCACCCGCCTCCTCTACCTCCCGCCCGGCGCCGCCCCCGCCGGCCTGGCCGCCCCCGCCGAGCCCTACGACATGGTGCTGCTCGACGTCCTCGGCCGCCCCTCCGCGCTGGCCCAGCTGCGCGCCACCGGGGCGGTCGGCCCGACCACGGACGTCCTCGCCGTCCACCTCGACCACACCGTCCCGCCCGGCCCCGAGCTGCACCGCCGGCTCGCGGCGGCGGGCGCGCGCGCCGTACCGGACGGCGAGACGGTCGTCGTCGGCGAGTACCACGCGGTGCCCGACCTGCCGCGCCGCACCCTCGTCCTCGGCGGCGCGCGCTCCGGCAAGTCCGTGGAGGCCGAACGGCGGCTGGCGGCCCTGCCCGACGTCCTCTACGTCGCCACCGGCGGCACCCGCGAGGAGGACCCCGACTGGGCCGAGCGCGTCGCCGCCCACCGCGAGCGCCGCCCCGCCTCCTGGCGCACCGCCGAGACCCGCGACCTGCCGCCGCTGCTGGCCCGGGAGGGCGGCCCGCTGCTGATCGACTGCCTCTCGCTGTGGCTCACCGACGCGATGGACTCCGTCGGCGCCTGGGACGACGACACCTGGGCGCAGGGCGGCCGGAGCGCCCTCCACGAGCGCGTCGACGCCCTGGTCGCCGCCGTGCGCGCCACCACCCGCACGGTGGTGGCCGTCAGCAACGAGGTGGGCTCGGGGGTCGTCCCCGCCACCGCCTCGGGGCGCCGCTTCCGCGATGAACTCGGCCGTCTGAACGCGGCGTTCGCGGCGGAGTGCGAACAGGTCCTGCTGGTCGTGGCCGGCCAGGCCCTGCCGCTGCGGGGCTGAGCGCGCGCCGGGCGGCGGCCCGCCCACCCGGCCCCCGCGGCCACCGCGACCCCGCCCCGGGACACCCCGGCGCCGGGTAGGGTTCCGCCCGTGAGCGGTCTGAATCTCGATGACTTCGTCGACCTGATCGAGCGTCCCGACGGCGGCGTCCGGCGTGACGCCGAGGAGCGCCGGGCGCGGCTGGCGCTGCCCCCGGGGGCGCTCGGGCGCCTGGACGAGCTGGGCGAGTGGCTGGCCGCCGCCCAGCAGCGGGTGCTGGTCGAGCCGATCGAGCGGCCGCGCGTGGTGCTCTTCGCCGGCGACCACGGCGTCGCGGAACTGGGCGTGTCCGCCCGCCCCGCGGGCAGCGCCCACCGGCTCGTACGCGCCGTGCTGGACGGCGAGAGCCCCGTGGCCGTCCTGGCCCGCCGCTTCGACGTGCCCCTGCGCGTCGTCGACATGTCCCTGGACTGCGACCCCGACGACCTCCCCAAGGAGGTCACCCGCCACCGCGTCCGCCGCGGCTCCGGCCGCCTGGACATCGAGGACGCGCTGACCCTCGAGGAGGCCGAGCAGGCCTTCCGCGCCGGCATGGCCATCGCCGACGAGGAGGCCGACGGGGGCACCGACCTCCTCGTCCTCGGCGATCTGAGCGTCGGCGGCACCACCGCCGCCGGGACCCTGGTCGCCGCGCTGTGCGGCACCGACGCCTCGCAGGTCACCGGGCGCGGCGGCGCGGGCATCGACGACCTCGCCTGGATGCGCAAGTGCGCGGCCATCCGCGACGGGCTGCGCCGCGCCCGCCCGGTCCTCGGCGACCAGCTGCAACTGCTGGCGACCTGCGGCGGCGCCGACCTCGCCGCGATGACGGGCTTCCTGCTCCAGAGCGCCGTACGCCGCACCCCCGTCATCCTCGACGGGGTGGTCTCGGCGGCGTGCGCGCTGGTCGCGCAGCGCGTCGCGTTCCGCGCGCCCGACTGGTGGCTGGCCGGGCACAGCAGCGGCGAGCCCGCCCAGGAGAAGGCGCTCGACCGCATCGCGCTCGACCCGCTGCTCGACCACGGCGTGACCGTGGGTGAGGGGACGGGGGCGCTGCTCGCCCTGCCGCTGGTGCGGGCGGCCGCGGCGCTCGCGGCCGAGCTGCCGGAGCGCACCGATCCGGTGGGCGACGAGGGGGCCGGCGCGACGGCCGCCCCGGCCACCGACGACATAACCTGACTGACCCGGGCCGCATGACCTGACTGACCCGGGCCTCCGGCCCCGGTCACCGGTCGGCCGTACCCCGCCGACACCGTTTCGTCCCTTCTGCCCCTATGCTCGCGGCATGGGAGAGGTCCGTACGAAACCGCCGGAGGCCACCCACCGCGACCGACCCCGGACGCGCCGCTCGGCCGCCTTCACGGTCTGGTACCTGCGCGCTGTCGCCGCGCTGAACTTCCTCGGCGCGGTGTGGGTGTCCTTCGGCAACGACATCAAGCGCCACAACGTCGACGAGTACTTCACCCCGTACCTGCTCACCGCGGGCTTCTTCTCCGGCGCCTTCTCGATGTTCCTGGCGATCACCATGCGCCGCCGCAAGCGCGCCGCATGGCTCCTCAACCTCGTCCTCGCCGGTCTGATCGTCCCCCTGCTGGCCCTGGCGCTGACCCGCCCGGCCGCCGCCCGGCACCCGCAGAACTGGGTCTCGCTCGGCCTCACCGCCGCCTTCGTCGCCGCGCTGCTCGCCGGGCGCCGCGCGTTCTACGCCAAGGGCGACCGCTCGAACCCCCGGCTCGCGGCCGCCGTCGCCGTCGGCGGGCTGCTGATCGGCTCGCTGGTGGCGGCCGGGCTGGTCACCCTCACCAACACCGCGCCCGACGACTACCGCTCCTCCTTCCTCGACCGCTGGCACTACGGCGTGCTGCGGCTGATCTCGCTCGCGGCCCTGGAGGGCCGCTTCGAGGGCATCGAGACCCCGGGCTGGGCGAACGTCGTCATCAACATCATGAGCACCGCCCTGCTCCTGCTGGTCCTGTACGTGGCCTTCCGCTCCCGCCGCGTCGTCGACCCGATCTCCGCGGAGGACGAGCACCGGCTGCGCGCCCTGCTGGACCGGCACGGCGACCGCGACTCGCTCGGCTACTTCGCGCTGCGCCACGACAAGAGCGTCATCTGGTCGCCGACCGGCAAGGCCGCCGTCACCTACCGGGTGGTGAGCGGCGTGGCCCTCGCCTCCGGCGACCCGCTCGGCGACCCGGAGGCCTGGCCCGGCGCGATCGACCGGTGGCTGAGCGAGGCCCGCGAACACGGCTGGACCCCGGCCGTCATCGGGGCGAGCGAGGAGGGCGGCACGGTGTACGCGCGGCACGGCCTGGACGCCCTGGAACTCGGGGACGAGGCGATCGTCGACACCGGGGAGTTCACGCTGGACGGGCGCGCCATGCGCACCGTGCGCCAGGCCTACAACCGCGTCAAGCGCGCCGGCTACACGGTCCGCATCCGCCACCACGAGGACATCCCGGAAGAGGAGATGGCCCGGCTGCTGCGGCTCGCCGACGACTGGCGGGACGGCGAGACCGAGCGCGGGTTCTCCATGGCGCTCGGCCGGCTCGGCGACCCCCGCGACGGCCGCTGCGTGCTGCTGGACTGCGCGGACCGCGACGGCAGACCGCGCGCGCTGCTGAGTTTCGCGCCCTGGGGGTCGCACGGGCTGTCCCTGGATCTGATGCGGCGCGACCGGGACTCGGACAACGGGCTGATGGAGTTCATGGTGCTGGAGCTGATCCAGCGGGCGAAGGAGGTCGGGGCCGACCAGATCTCGCTGAACTTCGCGATGTTCCGGTCGGTCTTCGAGCGCGGGTCGAGGCTGGGCGCGGGCCCCGTGCTGCGGCTGTGGCGCTCGCTGCTCGGCTTCTTCTCCCGCTGGTGGCAGATCGAGTCGCTGTACCGCGCCAACGCCAAGTACCGGCCGATCTGGGAGCCGCGCTACCTGCTCTTCGAGAAGAGCACGGACCTGCCGCGGATCGGCATCGCCGCGGCGCGCGCCGAGGGTTTCCTGGAGGCGCCGGGGCTGCCCAAGTGGCTGAACCGCAAGCGCCTGGAGACGGGCGCCGCGCGCTGAGCGCGAAGCGCGAAGCGCGGCGGGCGGCGGGCGGCGGCGGGCCCGGGGCCGCCAGGCCGCCCCGGGCGCACGCCGGGGCGGCCGGGCCACCCCGGGCCCGCCCGGGGGCGGACTGTCGGGCGCTGTCGGGCTGGCGGGCTCGGTCTGCCGGGCTGGCGGGCTGTTGGGCTACCGGGCCGTTGGGCTCGGTCTGCCGGGCTGCCGGGCTGCCGGGTGTCGGGCTGTTGGGCTGCCGGGCTGCCGGGTGTCGGCCTGCCGGGCTGGCGGGGCGGGCG
>NZ_MAXF01000170.1 GCF_001704635.1 Streptomyces sparsogenes
GGTCTGGCGGCAGCTCGCCGAGGGCATGCGCTTCGTCCCCGGTGAGTTCGACGACGACCAGGCGTTCAAGACCCTCCGCGAGACCGTCGACGCCCTCGACGCGGCGCGCGGCACCAGCGGCAACTTCGCCTTCTACCTCTCCGTACCGCCGAAGTTCTTCCCCACCGTGGTGCGGCAGCTCAAGCGGCACGGCCTGTCCGACGCGCCCGAGGGGTCCTGGCGGCGCGCGGTCATCGAGAAGCCCTTCGGACACGACCTGGCCTCGGCCGAGGAGCTGAACCAGGTCGTCCACGAGGTGTTCACGCCCGACCAGGTCTTCCGCATCGACCACTACCTGGGCAAGGAGACGGTCCAGAACATCCTGGCGCTGCGCTTCGCCAACCAGATGTTCGAGCCCCTGTGGAACCGGTCATACGTGGACCATGTGCAGATCACCATGGCCGAGGACATCGGCATCGGCGGGCGCGCCGGCTACTACGACGGCATCGGCGCGGCCCGGGACGTCATCCAGAACCACCTCCTCCAACTCCTCGCGCTGACCGCGATGGAGGAACCGGCCGGATTCGACGCCGAATCGCTGGTGGCGGAGAAGCTGAAGGTCCTCAAGGCCGTCAGGCTCCCCGCCGACCTCGGCGCGCACACGGTGCGCGGGCAGTACGCGGCCGGCTGGCAGGGCGGCGAGCCGGTGCCGGGCTATCTGGAGGAGGACGGCATCGCCCCGGACTCCAGGACCGACACCTACGCGGCCGTCAAGCTGGAGGTGGACAACCGCCGGTGGGCCGGGGTCCCCTTCTACCTGCGGACCGGCAAGCGGCTCGGGCGGCGGGTCACCGAGATCGCGGTGGTCTTCCAGCGCGCCCCCCACTCCCCCTTCGACACCAGCGACACCCAGGAGCTGGGGCAGAACGCGCTGGTCATCCGGGTGCAGCCGGACGAGGGCATCACGGTC
>NZ_MAXF01000171.1 GCF_001704635.1 Streptomyces sparsogenes
CCTCCATGGAGGGACGTGACGATGGACTTCGCCTACGGCGAGTCGTTCACCGAGGAGAGCCCGGAGGCGTACGAGCGGCTGATCCTCGACGTCCTGCTGGGCGACGCCAACCTCTTCCCGCGCACCGAGGAAGTCGAGGAGTCCTGGAAGATCCTCGACCCCGTGGAGGGGTACTGGGACACCCACGGCACACCCGAGCAGTACACCGCCGGGACCTGGGGCCCCAAGGCCGCGGACGAGATGCTCGCACGAGACGGACGGAGCTGGCGCCGGCCATGAACATCGACCTGACCAACACCACATCGAGCAAGGTCAACGCGGCCCTGGTGGAGGCCCGCCGGGCGGCGGGCGGACCGGCCGTCGGCATGGTGCTGACCCTCGTCGTCGTCACCGACGAGGGCAACCACTACGACGCGCTCAAGGCCGCCGCCGACGCCTCCCGGGAACACCCCTCCCGGATCCTGGCGGTCATCAAGCGGCCCGGCCGCACCCCCCGCGACCGCCGCACCGCGCGCCTCGACGCGGAGGTGCGCCTCGGCGGCGACGTCGGGGGCGGCGAGACCGTCGTCCTGCGGCTGCACGGCGAACTCGCGGACCACGCCGACTCGGTGGTGCTGCCGCTGCTGCTGCCGGACGCCCCGGTGGTGGTGTGGTGGCCCGTGGACGCCCCGGACCACCCGGCCAGGGACCCGCTGGGCGCGCTCGCGCAGCGGCGGATCACCGACGCGTACGCCGTCGAGCAGCCGCTGGAGCAGCTGGCGGCCCGCGCCGCCTCGTACGCCCCCGGCGACACCGACCTGGCCTGGACCCGGCTCACCCCCTGGCGGGCCATGCTGGCGGCCGCGCTGGACCAGGCGCGTGCCGAGGTCACCTCGGCGGTGGTGGAGAGCGAGGCGGACAACCCGAGCGCCGAGCTGCTGGCCCGCTGGTTCGCCGACCGGCTGAGGGTGCCCGTGGAGCAGGTCGTCACCGCCGGCCCGGTGGTCACCGGGGTGCGGCTGCGCACCGCCACGGGGGACATCCACATCGACCGCCCCGACGGCCCGGTGGCCACGCTCTCCATCCCCGGCCAGCCCACCCGCACCCTGGCGCTGAAGGTGCGCGGCACCGCCGACCTGATCGCCGAGGAACTGCGCCGGCTCGACCCCGACGAGGCGTACGCCGCCGCCCTGCGCGCCCACGTCACCGCCCCGGCGGCTTCCGCGACTTCCCACAAGCACGAGCAGAAGGAGCAGCAGGATGCCTGACCCCGCCCGTCTCGACCGACTGCCCGAGTGGACCGCGCTGGCCAAGCACCGCGAGGAGCTGGCCGGGGTCCGTCTGCGCGAGCTGTTCGCGGCCGACCCCGGGCGCGCCGACCGGTACGCGCTGCGCGTCGGGGACCTGTACCTCGACTACTCCAAGCACCTGGTGACCGAGGACACCCTGCGGCTGCTGCGGGAGCTGGCACAGGCGCGCGGCGTCGCGGAGCTGCGGGACGCGATGTTCCGCGGCGAGAAGATCAATGTCACCGAGGACCGGGCCGTGCTGCACACCGCGCTGCGCGCGCCCCGCGACGCCGTGATCGAGGTCGACGGCGAGAACGTGGTCCCGGGTGTGCACGCGGTGCTGGACGAGATGGCCGCCTTCGCGCGGCGGGTCCGCTCCGGCGAGTGGACCGGCGCCACGGGCAAGCGCGTCCGGACCGTCGTCAACATCGGCATCGGCGGCTCCGACCTGGGCCCCGCGATGGCGTACGAGGCGCTGCGCCCGTACACCGCGCGGGAGCTGGACGTGCGGTTCGTGTCCAATGTGGACGGCGCCGATCTGCACGAGGCCGTGCGGGACCTGGACCCGGCCGAGACGCTGTTCATCGTCGCCTCGAAGACCTTCACCACGATCGAGACCATCACCAACGCCACCTCCGCCCGGCAGTGGCTGCTGGCCGGTCTCGGCGCCGGGGAGGAGGCCGTGGCCAGGCACTTCGTGGCGCTGTCCACGAACGCGGAGAAGGTGGCGGAGTTCGGCATCGACCCCGCCAACATGTTCCGGTTCTGGGACTGGGTCGGCGGCCGCTACTCCTTCGACTCCGCCATCGGCCTGTCGCTGATGATCGCCATCGGCCCGGAGCGGTTCCGCGAGATGCTCGACGGTTTCCGCCTGGTCGACGAGCACTTCCGCACCGCCCCCGCGGAGGCCAACGCGCCGCTGCTGCTGGGGCTGCTGGGCGTGTGGTACGGCGCGTTCTTCGACGCGCAGTCGCACGCGGTGCTGCCGTACAGCCACTACCTGTCGAAGTTCACTGCGTATCTGCAGCAGCTGGACATGGAGTCCAACGGCAAGTCGGTGGACCGCGGCGGCGATCCGGTGGAGTGGCAGACCGGCCCGGTGGTGTGGGGCACCCCGGGCACCAACGGCCAGCACGCCTACTACCAGCTGCTGCACCAGGGGACGAAGGTCGTCCCGGCCGATCTGATCGGCTTCGCCCGTCCGGTGGCGGAGCTCGGCCCGGAACTGGCCGCCCAGCACGACCTGCTGATGGCCAATCTCTTCGCCCAGGGCCAGGCGCTCGCCTTCGGCAAGACGGAGGAGGAGGTGCGCGCCGAGGGCATCGCCGAGGAACAGGTCGCACACCGCACCTTCCCCGGCAACAAGCCCACCACCACCATCCTGGCCACCGAGCTGACCCCCTCGGTGCTCGGCCAGCTGATCGCGCTGTACGAGCACAAGGTGTTCGTCCAGGGCGCGATCTGGAACATCGACTCCTTCGACCAGTGGGGCG
>NZ_MAXF01000172.1 GCF_001704635.1 Streptomyces sparsogenes
GATCTGATCGGCCCGTCCGGTGGCGGAGCTCGGCCCGGAACTGGCCGCCCAGCACGACCTGCTGATGGCCAATCTCTTCGCCCAGGGCCAGGCGCTCGCCTTCGGCAAGACGGAGGAGGAGGTGCGCGCCGAGGGCATCGCCGAGGAACAGGTCGCACACCGCACCTTCCCCGGCAACAAGCCCACCACCACCATCCTGGCCACCGAGCTGACCCCCTCGGTGCTCGGCCAGCTGATCGCGCTGTACGAGCACAAGGTGTTCGTCCAGGGCGCGATCTGGAACATCGACTCCTTCGACCAGTGGGGCGTGGAGCTCGGCAAGGTCCTGGCCAAGCGCGTGGAACCGGCGCTCACCGAGGGCGCCGCCGTGCCCGGCCTGGACGCCTCCACCGCCGCCCTGGTCGCCACCTACCGTTCACTGCGCGAGCAGGGGAGGAACGACTGACATGCGGCTCGGACTCATCGGCCTGGGCAGGATGGGCGGCAACATGCGCGAGCGGCTGCGCCGCGCGGGCCACACCGTCATCGGCTACGACCGCGACCCAAAGCTCTCCGACGTCGCCGGCCTCGGCGAGCTCGTCGGGGAACTCGAAGGCCCGCGGGTGGTGTGGGTCATGGTCCCCGCCGGCGGCCCCACCCAGGCCGTCATCGACGAGCTGGCCGGCCTTCTGTCGCCCGGCGACATCGTGGTCGACGGCGGCAACTCCCGCTGGACCGAGGACGAGAAGCACGCCGAGCAGCTGGCGGCGCGCGGCATAGGCTTCGTCGACGCGGGGGTCTCCGGGGGCGTCTGGGGCCTCGAAAACGGCTACGCGCTGATGGTGGGCGGCGACGCGGAACACATCGCGGTGGTCAAGCCCGTCTTCGACGCGCTCAAGCCCGAGGGCGAGTTCGGCTTTGTCCACGCCGGGAAGGTGGGCGCCGGCCACTTCGCGAAGATGGTCCACAACGGCATCGAGTACGCGATGATGCAGGCCTACGCCGAGGGCTGGGAGCTGCTGGAGGCCGTGGACTCCGTGGAGAACGTGCGCGAGGTCTTCCGCTCCTGGCGGGAGGGCACGGTCATCCGCTCCTGGCTGCTGGACCTGGCGGTGGGCGCCCTGGACGACGACGAACACCTGGAGAAGCTGCGCGGCTACGCGGAGGACTCCGGCGAGGGCCGCTGGACCGTGGAGGCCGCGATCGACAAGGCCGTGCCGCTGCCCGCCATCACCGCCTCGCTCTTCGCCCGCTTCGCGTCCCGCCAGGACGACTCCCCGCAGATGAAGATGATCGCCGCGCTGCGCAACCAGTTCGGCGGCCACGCGGTCGAGGCCCGGGAGGGCCGGTCCGACACGTAGCGCCAGGGGTGAGCCGGCCGCCCGGGCGGCCGGCTCACAGCTGGAAGCGCGGGCGCCGGTCCTCGGGCACCAGGGCGATGTACTCGGGGTGCTTGCCGATCCAGCTCCGTACGAAGGAGCAGAACGGCAGCACCTCGAGGTGCGCCTCCCGGGCCGAGTCGAGGGCCCCGCGCACCAGCCGCCCGCCGAGGCCCCTGCCCTCGAAGCGGGGGTCGATCTCGGTGTGGGTGAACGCCACCTGGCCGTTCGAGCGTTCGTACTCCGCGAAGCCCGCGAGCTCCCCGCTCTCGCCGTCGAAGATCTCGAAGCGCGACTGCTCCGGGTTGTCCGTGACGCGTGGTTCCACTGTTCCTCCTGCGGTAGGGGGGATCGGACCGTCTCGATGAATCGGCCGGTCCCACCGTAC
>NZ_MAXF01000173.1 GCF_001704635.1 Streptomyces sparsogenes
GCACCAGGCAGGGCCGCTTGTTGTCGAAGGTCCAGTCCGGGACGAGGTACCGCATCGCGGCCGCGTCGTCCCGGGCCCCGAGGGCCTTCTCCCGGTAGAGCTCATGGGCGGCCAGGAGGCGGTCCTCGTCGAGCCGGACACCGAGGCCCGGGCGGTCGGGGACGGCGACCTCGCCGCCCACGATCCGCGGCGGGTCCACGGTGAGCCGCTCCAGCCCTTCCTGCCAGATCCAGTGGGTGTCCAGGGCGTTGTACTCGCCCGGGGCGGCGGCGCCGCAGTGGGCGACCATCGCCAGGGAGATGTCGAAGTGGTTGTTCGAGTGGCATCCCCAGGTCAGCCCCGTCTCATGGCAGAGCTGGGCGACCCGCACCGAGCCCTGCATGGTCCAGAAGTGGGGGTCGGCGAGCGGGATGGACACCGACTGGAGGGCCAGGGCGTGGGTCATCTGGCGCCAGTCGGTGGCGACCATGTTGGTGGCCGTGGGGAGGCCGGTGGCGCGCCGGAACTCGGCCAGGACCTCACGCCCCGAGTAGCCGCCCTCGGCTCCGCAGGGGTCCTCGGCGTAGGCGAGCGTGCCGACCAGGGGCCGGCACAGCTCGATGGCCTCGCGCAGCGACCAGGCGCCATTGGGGTCGAGGGTGATCCGGGCCTCGGGGAAGCGCTCCTTGAGCGCCCGGACGGCCTTGACCTCCTCGTGGCCCTCCAGGACCCCGCCCTTGAGCTTGAAGTCGCGGAAGCCGTAGAGGTCGAAGGTGGCCTCGGCCTGGCGGACGATCGCCTCGGGGGTCAGCGCCTCCTCGTGCCGGATGCGGTACCACTCCGGGCCGGCGTCCGGTTCGCGCACGTACTCCAGGTCGGTGCGGCCGGGGTCGCCGACGTAGAACAGATAGCCGAGGACCCGGACGGAGTCGCGCTGCTGCCCGTCGCCCAGGAGCGCCGCGACGGGGACCTCGAGGTGCTGTCCCAGCAGGTCGAGCAGCGCCGACTCGACCGCGGTGACGGCGTGCACGGTGGTGCGCAGGTCGAAGGTCTGCAGCCCCCTTCCCCCCGCGTCGCGGTCGGCGAACCGGTCCGCGATCTCGCGCAGGACGCGCTTGTAGTCGCCCACGCGGGCGCCGACGACGAGGGAGGCGGCGTCGCGCAGCGTCTGCGTGATCTTCTCACCGCCCGGGACCTCCCCCAGGCCCGTGCGTCCCTCGGAGTCCTCAAGGACGACCACGTTGCGGGTGAAGTAGGGGCCGTGCGCCCCGGAGAGGTTGAGCTCCATGCAGTCCCGGCCGGCGACCGGGTAGACGGAGAAGGCGGTGATGGTTGGCTGGCTCATTGACGGATTCCTCGGTCCCGGGTGGTTACAGCGACCTGCCCCACATACGTGCACGCTGTCTATGTATGTAGATGGAGGCTAAGGTGGCGAACACGCCGGGTCAATGGGTCCACGGCCACGGATTACGCCGACCGCCCGCCGCCGCACCCCGGTCGACCAGGGAGAAGCGGGCGGATGCCGGGGCGACAAGCTCAGAATCGCCTCAAATCTTCCACGGAAGGCGAACATGCGAGCGGGGTGTTCGTAGGGTCAAGATCATGACCAAGAGCCGCAGCGGTATTCACACCTTGCACATCCCGGACCCGTCCAAGGCCGCGGCGGGGGCCGCCCTGGACGCGGTCACCGAGCTCGGCGACGCGCTGCCCGACACCGGCCCGGACCTCTATCTGGAGTACGGCGCCAAGCACCTGCGCAACCACCTGCCCGCCGAGGTCCTCGACGCCCTCGCGCAGTGGCGGTACTCCCCCACCGCGTGGCTCACCCTGGCCAATCTGCCCGGCCCCCACGAACCCGTGCCCACCCCCCGGGACGGGTTCTGCGACGAATCGCTGCTGCGCACGCCCAACCTGGTGCACTTCGGCATCCTGCACCTGCTCGGGCTCACCCCGATCGCCTACCCGTGGGAGAACGACGGCCGTCTGATCAGGAACGTGGCGCCCCGCGCCGCCTCGGCCGACACCCTCACCTCCTGGGGGTACGCGCAGCCCCTCGACTGGCACACCGACGACTCGGTGCTCGACCACCGGCCGGAGGCGGACACCGCCGGGGCCATCCCCCACTACCTGTCCTTCTTCGGCATGCGCAACGACGAGCGGGTGCCCACCGACCTGCTGCCCGTCGACACCGTCCTCGAGACGCTGCCGGACCGGACGGCCGAGGCGCTGCGGCGCCCCGACTTCACGGTGACCGCGCCCGAGTCGTACACCACCGACGACCACGGCAGGCCCCTGAGCCGCACCGGTGTCCCCGTGCTGTGGACGCTCCCGGACGGCAACACGGCCCTGCGCTACGGCCCCGGCAGGCTCACCGGCCACACCCCCGGGGCGCGGGCGGCGCTGGCCGACTTCGAACGCCACGCGGCCGGGCTGCCCGGCCTGCCGGTGATGGTCGAGGAGGGCGGGTTCCACATCTTCGACAACCGCCGGGTGATGCACCGCCGGGTACCCTTCCAGCCGGCCGCCGAGGGGCGCGCCCGCTGGCTGCGGCGCTGCTACGCCCACCGCCCCGCGACCGCGCCCGCCCCCGCGACGGCCGGCTGAGGCGCCGGCGCCCCGCCGCTGAGGCGCCCGCGACCGCGACCGCGCTGGCGGACCACGGGGGCGGACCACGGGGGCGAGGCCACCCCGGCGGGGCGGCCCCGCCGGGCGCCGCGAAGGCCATGTCCGATTTCCGCCAGCACCCCGCCCCGCGCTGCCGCACAGTGGAGGGGTGATGACCGACGACGGCAAGTACGAGGCGGTGTGCAGCCGCGACGCCCGCTTCGACGGCGAGTTCTTCTTCGCCGTCTCCACCACCGGGATCTACTGCCGGCCGAGCTGCCCCGCGATCACGCCCAAGCGGAAGAACATCCGCTTCTACCCGACCGCGGCCGCGGCCCAGGGCGCCGGCTTCCGGGCCTGCCGCCGCTGCCGCCCGGACGCGGTGCCCGGGTCCGCCGAGTGGAACGCCCGGGCCGATGTGGTCGGCCGGGCGATGCGGCTGATCGGCGACGGCGTCGTCGACCGCGAGGGGGTGGCCGGGCTCGCCGGGCGGCTGGGCTACAGCGCCCGGCAGGTGCAGCGCCAGCTCAACGCCGAACTGGGCGCCGGCCCGCTCGCCCTCGCCCGGGCCCAGCGCGGCCACACCGCCCGGATCCTGCTCCAGACCACCGGCATGCGGGCCGCCGAGATCGCCTTCGCGGCCGGCTTCGCCAGCGTGCGGCAGTTCAACGACACCATCCGCGAGATCTACGCCACCACGCCCAGCGAGCTGCGCGCCGCCCGCCCCGGCCAGACCACGCGCTTCGGCCCGGTCGGCTCCGGGGACGGCGCGGCCGGGATCCCGCTGCGGCTCGCCTTCCGCGGCCCCTACGCCGCCGCGGAGGTCTTCGACTACCTGGGCGACCGCGCCCTCGCGGGCCTCGAGGAGATCACCGGCGAGCGCGGCGCCCGGACCTACCGGCGCACCCTGCGGCTGCCGAACGGCGCCGGGATCGCCGAGGTCGACGAGGCGCCCGGCGCGGGCGGCTGGCTGGAGTGCCGGCTGCACCTGTGCGACCTGCGCGATCTGACCTGCGCCACCCAGCGCGTGCGCCGCCTGTTCGACCTGGACGCCGATCCGTACGCGGTCGGCGAGCGGCTGGGCGCGGACCCCGCGCTGGCCCCGCTGGTGGCCCTGCGGCCGGGGCTGCGCGCGCCCGGCGCGGCCGATCCGCAGGAGCTGGCGGTCCGCGCGGTGCTGGGCCAGCAGGTCTCGGTGGCCGCGGGCCGCAGGCTCGGCGAGGCGCTGCTGGCCGCGTACGGCGAGCCGCTGCAGACCCCGAGCGGCGGGCTGACCCATCTCTTCCCCAGGGCCGGGCGGCTGGCCGAGGCGGCGCTGGGCGAACTGGGGATGCCCGCCGCTCGCCGTGAGGCGGTGCGCGCCGTCGGCGCGGCGCTCGCCGACGGCACCGTCCTGCTCGATCCCGGCGCCGACCGGGACGAGACCGAGAAGGCGCTGCTGGGCCTGCGCGGCGTCGGCCCCTGGACGGCCGGCTACATCCGCATGCGGGCGCTGGCCGACCCCGATGTGCTGCTGACCTCGGACGCGGCCGTACGGTCCGGGATGCGGCGCACGGGCGCGGAGGCGGTGGACTCCGAGGCCTGGCGGCCCTGGCGCAGCTACGCGATGCACCACTTCCGGCACGCCGCCGCGGGCCGCGCGAACGACGAGGAACACCGGGAAAGGAACGACCGATGACGGTCTACACGACGATGGACAGCCCGCTGGGCGAACTGCTGCTGGTGGGCGAGGAGTCGACCACCGCCAAGGGCGGCACGGCCCTGGCCTCCCTGTCCGTGCCCGGCCAGAAGGGCAGCGCGGTCGTGGCGGAGGGGTGGCGGCGGTCGCCGGAGGCGTTCGGTGAGGTCCGCGCCCAGCTGAGCGCGTACTTCGAGGGCGAGCTGACCCGGTTCGACCTGGAGTACGTGACCCGCGGCAGCGCCTTCCAGCGGCGGGTCTGGGAGGCCCTGGACACCATCCCCTACGGCACCACGACCACCTACGGCGGGCTCGCCGAGCGGATCGGGGCCCCGCGCGGGGCGGTGCGCGCCCTGGGCACGGCGCTCGGCGCCAACCCGCTGCTGGTGGTGCGCCCCTGCCACCGGGTGATCGGCGCGAACGGCTCGCTGACCGGCTACGCCGGCGGCCTGGAGCGCAAGCGGCGGCTGCTGGCCCACGAGGGCGTGTGAGCGCGCTGTTCCCCCGCCCCCGCATGGAGGTGGCGCCGGGCGCGGTGCATGTGCCGGGCTGGCTCACGCCGGGGCAGCAGCGCCGGCTCGTCGCGGCCTGCCGGGCCTGGGCCGGCGGGCCCGTCCCGATCCGGCACACCAGGCTGCCGAGCGGAGGCGTCATGTCCGTGCGGACGGTGTGCGTCGGCTGGCACTGGCTGCCCTACCGGTACAGCCGTACGGCCGACGACGTGAACGGCGCCCGGGTCGCCGAGTTCCCCGAATGGCTGGTGGAGTTGGGCCGCCGCGCGCTGGCCGAGGCGTACGGGGACGAGGCGGCCGCGGCCGGCTACACCCCCGACACCGCGCTGATCAACTTCTACGACGGCCAGGCCACGCTCGGCATGCACCAGGACAAGGACGAGAAGTCCTCCGCGCCGGTGGTGTCGCTGAGCATCGGCGACACCTGTGTCTTCCGGGTCGGCAACACCGCGACCCGCACCAGGCCGTACACCGACATCGAGCTGGCCTCGGGCGACCTGTTCGTGTTCGGCGGGCCCTCGCGGTACGTCTACCACGGCGTGCCCAGGGTCCTCGTGGGCACCGGCGACCCCGCCACCGGGCTCAGGACGGGGCGGCTGAACATCACCCTGCGGGTGACGGGGCTCCAGGACTCCTCGTGAGCGCGCGGCGCGGTGGTTAGGGTGGTGATCGCGGGCGACGGCGGCGGGGACCGGCGGCGCGCCCGGCACCCTCACAGGAAGGCGGACGACGTGGCGGGCATCACGGGTCTCACGGACATCGCGGCCATCGAGGCGGCCGCCGAGCGGATCGCCGGACACGTCGTGCGCACCCCGACCGTGCCGAGCCCGGGCCTCACCGCGCTGCTCGGGGCCCCGGTCACCGCCAAGCTGGAGTTGCTGCAGCGCACCGGCTCCTTCAAGGCGCGCGGGGCGGCGGCGAAGCTGCTGTCGCTGAGCGAGGCCGACCGCGCGGCGGGGGTGGTGGCGGTGAGCGGCGGCAACCACGGGATCGGGGTCGCGGTCATGGCCGCCGCCCTGGATGTGAAGGCGACCGTCGTGATGCCCCGGTCGGCGCCCGCGCGGTCCGTGGAGACGGTGGAGGCGGCGGGGGCCACCGTCCGTCTGATGGACGACATGGACGGCGCGTTCGCCCTCATGTCCCGGCTGCGGGACGAGGGGCTGACGCTGGTGCACCCCTACGACGACCCCGTGGTGGTCGCCGCCCAGGGCACTGTGGGCCTGGAACTGGCCGACGACGCGGGCGAGTTGACCGATGTGCTGGTCAGCATCGGCGGCGGCGGGCTGATCGCCGGTGTCGCGGCCGCGCTGCGGGCCCGGCGGCCCGGGGTGCGGATCTGGGGCGTGGAGACCGCGGGCGCCGAGGCCATGTCCGAGGCGCTGGCCGCGGGCGGTCCGGTGCCGGTCGCGCTCTCCTCGATCGTCACCACGCTCAGCGCGCCGTCCGTCTCCCGGCTCACCTACGACCATGTGTCCGAGCTGGTCACCGAGGTGCTCGTGGTCTCCGACGCCGAGGCGGTGGGGGGCACCCTGGACCTCGCCGAGCACGCGAAGGTGTGGGCCGAGCCCGCCGCCGGCTGTCTCCTCCCGGCCGCGCGGCGGGTGGTGGAGCGGGTCGGCGAGGGCGTCCGGCTGGGGCTGGTGGTCTGCGGCGGCAACGCGACCACGGCGGACGTCATGTCCTGGGCGGGCCGCTTCGGCGTCGGGATCCGATAACCGTCGGCGGCCGTCGCCGCGCGTTCTGCCCGCATGGTGGACAGGGCTCCGGGCGGTGACCTGGCAGGCCGTCACGGAAAGCCGGGTTCTCGCCGTTCTCCCCCGTGACGCTGCGTATATTGAGGCCGAGTTCATGGGCTCAAGTCCTGAACGGCGAGGGCGGGGGGCAGGGATGACCACCGAGGTGGCCTCGGGCCGGAAGGCGCGGCCGGATCGCTATGACGCGATCATCGTCGGCAGCGGCATCGGCGGGCTGGTGTGCGGCGGCTATCTGGCCGCCGACGGCCGCCGCGTCCTGGTGCTGGAACAGCACGACGTGGCGGGGGGCAACGCGCATGTCTTCCGCAGGCGGCGGCGCTACGAGTTCGACGTCGGCACCCACTACCTGGGCGACTGCGGGGAGGACGGGATCATTCCGGCCATCCTCTCCGGGCTCGGCGTCGGCGACCGGGTGCGGTTCCGGCCGATGGACAACGAGCGCGGCTTCGACCGGGTGA
This sequence comes from Streptomyces sparsogenes, assembly GCF_001704635.1. GTDB lineage: Bacteria > Actinomycetota > Actinomycetes > Streptomycetales > Streptomycetaceae > Streptomyces > Streptomyces sparsogenes. Next base: position 6,986 of record NZ_MAXF01000173.1, read on the forward strand.
TCACCCCCACGGTCACGCTGGACGTGCCCTCGGGCTGGGACAACTACCGCGACCGGCTGAAGCGCGCGCTGCCCGGCGAGGCCGCCGGGATCGACCGGTTCGTCGACCTCGCCAAGACCACCACCGCGCTGAGCCGGGCGAGTCTGCTGGGCGAGCCCGTCATGGACCTCTACCGCGCGTCCCCCGAGGTGACCCGCTGGAGCCGGCGGTCCCTCGGCGCGGTGTTCGACCACTGCGGTTTCTCCGCCAGGGCCAGAACGGTGCTGGCGGCGCAGTTCGGCAACTACGGGGCGCTGCCCGCCGATGTGAGCTTCTCCGTGCACGCCAACCTGATGGACCACTATCTGCGCGGCGCCTACTACCCCGAGGGCGGCGGGCAGGTGCTGGTGGCCGCCCTGGTCGAGGCGCTCGAGGGATACGGCGGGGAGCTGCGCACCCGCACCTCGGTGGCCCGTATCCTCGTCGAGGACGACACGGCCGTCGGGGTCGAACTCAGCGACGGCGAGCGGATCACGGCGCCCCTGGTGATCTCCAACGCCGACTACCGCAGGACGGTCCTGGACCTGTGCGGCGGGGAGGCTGTCTTCCCCTCCCACCTGGTCAGACAGACCCGCGAGGCGACCATGCGCTTCCCGCTGACCGCGGTGTACGTCGCACTGGACACGGAGCTGCCCGCCACCCCCAACGCCAACATCTGGTGGCACGCCGACGACGACCTGGAACAGGCGCACGCCAGGATGATCGAGGAGGGGATGCGGGAGATCCCCCAGCTGATCTTCTCCTTCGCCTCGGTCAAGGACGCCGGCGCGCCCAACGTGTGCCCGCCGGGGCACAGCAACTTCCAGCTCATGACGGTCTGCCCGCCCGGTCATGCGTTCTGGGGCGTGGACAAGGGGCCGGCCGACGGCGGGCCCTATCGCCGCAACGCCGCCTATGTGGCGCGGAAGCAGCAGGTCACCGAGGCCATGCTGGCCACCGCGGAAGAGGTCGTCGGGCCCTTCCGGGACCACATCACCCATCTGGAGACCGCCACCCCGCTGACCAACGAGCGCTACATCCGCGCCAGCGGCGGCACCCCTTACGGGCTGGCCAACTGGGGCGGCGTCGGCAAGCGCCCCGATGTGCGCACCGGCGTGGAGGGGCTGTACGTGGTCGGCCAGAGCACCCGGTACGGCAGCGGGGTGGGCGGGGCGGCCACCGGCGGGATGGTGTGTGCCTCCCATGTGCTGGGCCGCCGGCTGCTGGCGGAGGTGCACCGAGGGGCCGTCGTGGGAGACCCCTCGCTGCTCCCGGACCGCGGGCCGGGCTGGGATCCGCTCAGGGTCTCCCGCGGCCGGGCCCGCCGCGAGGCGAAGGGCCTGGCCCGCATCGGCTGACGGCCCGCGGCGGCCTCACCCGGCCTGCCCCGCCCGCTGCTCCAGGAGCCTGGGCGGGGCGGCCTGCCGCCAGGAGTCCAGGAGGATGTCGCGCATCTCGTCGATGTCGTCCAGCGCGGCGAGCCGCACCCGCACCCAGGCGAAGCTCGCCTCGTGGTCGGCGATCCAGAACTTCTCCGGCTCGGCCAGGACCAGCTCGTCGCGCTCCACCTTCGGGCACCTGACGGCCATCGAGGTCTCGTCCTCGGGGAGGGTGGCGAACATCTTCCCGGCGACCCGGAAGGTGGGCATGGACCAGGCGATCTTCTCGGTCGTCCCGGGGAGCGACAACGCGAATGCACGGACATCGTCGGACGTGGTCATGGGACGACCGTAAGGCACGCCACCGACACCCGCCCGGCCGGACCGCCCACAACGGGCCGGCGGACGCCGGCGGACGAATGCGGGGCGTGCGCCCCGGCGTCAGCGGCCCACGGCGTAGCCCTGCGCGCCGCGCGGGTTGGCGGCCGCGAGGAGGACGCCGGTGTCGGGGTCGCGGGCGACCGCGCACAGCCGGCCCTCGGTCCAGGCGCCGCCGACCGTGACGTCATGGCCGCGGCGGCGCAGCCCGGCGATGGCGGGCTCGCCGATCCGGGACTCGACCACGACCTTCCCCGCGGCCATCGACCGCGGGTGGAACGAGCCGGGGAAGCTCTCCTGGTGCCAGTTGGGCGCGTCGATCGCGCCCTGGAGGTCGAGCCCGGAGCGCACGGGCGGCCGCAGGGCGACGGCGAGGAAGAAGTGCGTGCTCCACTGGTCCTGCTGGTCGCCGCCGGGGGTGCCGAAGGCCATCACGGGGGTGCCGCCGCGCAGGGCGAGGGAGGGGGTGAGGGTGGTGCGGGGGCGGCGGCCGGGGGTGAGGGAGCCCGGCAGCCCGGGGTCGAGCCAGGTCATCTGGAGCCGGGTGCCGAGCGGGAAGCCGAGGGCGGGGATCACGGGGTTGGACTGCAGCCAGCCGCCGCTGGGGGTGGCGGCGACCATGTTTCCCCAGCGGTCGACGACATCGAGGTGGCAGGTGTCGCCCCGGGTGGTGCCGTCGGGGCCGACGGTCGGCTCGCCGGTGCCGGGCGCGGTGGCGGGCTCCGGGTCGCGGGACGCCGAGCGCGCGACCGCGGCCAGGGCCTGCTTGCTCAGGCGCGGCTCGCGGCCGCCGGGCCGCCCGGGGCGCAGCTCCCGGGAGGCGCGCTCGCCGATGAGCGTCCGGCGCCGGTCGTTGTACGGGGCGGAGAGCAGGTCGTCCAGCGGGACGTCGGCGGCGTCGCCGTACCAGGCCTCGCGGTCGGCCATGGCCAGCTTGCCGCCCTCGATGAGGGTGTGCAGAAAGTCGGGGGTGCCCAGGTCATCGGCGGTCAGGCCGGGCGGCAGCAGGGCGAGTTGCTGCAGGAGCACCGGGCCCTGGCTCCAGGGCCCCGCCTTGCACACCGTCCAGCCCTCCCAGTCGTAGCGGACGGGGGCCTCGTAGCCGGCGGCGAAGGCGGCGAGGTCGTCGCCGGTGAGGGTGCCGGCGTGGCGCTCCCCGGAGGAGTCCAGGGTGGGCCGGGCGGCGGCCTCGGCCAGCGCCTCGGCGATGAAGCCCTCGCGCCAGACCCGGCGGGCCGCGTCGATCCGGGCCTCGCGGCCGGGCCCCTTGGTCCCCGCCTCGGCCTCGGCGATCAGCCGCCGCCAGGTCGCGGCGAGGGAGGGGTTCTTCAGCAGCCGCCCGGGCGCGGGGGCCTGGCCGCCGGGCAGGTACAGCTCGGCCGAGGTGGTCCACTCGGTCTCGAAGAGCTCGCGCACGGTCTCGACGGTCTCGCCGACGCGCTCCACCGCGGGGTGGCCGTGTTCGGCGTAGCCGATGGCGTACTTCAGGACCTCGGCGAGTTGCTTGGTGCCGTGGTCGCGCAGCAGCATCATCCACGCGTCGAACGCGCCGGGCACGGCCGCGGCGAGCGGGCCGGTGCCGGGGACCAGGTCGAGGCCGAGCGAGGTGTAGTGGTCGATGGTGGCCCCGGCGGGGGCCGGGCCCTGCCCGCACAGGACGGTGGGCGTGCCGCCCGCCGGGGCGAGGATGATCGGCACCTCGCCGGCCGGGCCGTTCAGGTGGGGTTCGACGACGTGCAGCACGAACCCGGCGGCCACGGCCGCGTCGAAGGCGTTGCCGCCGTCCTCCAGCACGGCCATGGCCGACTGGGAGGCCAGCCAGTGGGTGGAGGACACCATGCCGAAGGTGCCCTGGAGGGTGGGGCGGGTGGTGAACATGAGAGGCTCCTGGTCCGGGTACGGCTCGATGGTGGAGCGCGGACGCGGCCGCGGGCAAGTCCCCCGAGGAGTGCGCTCCGGCGGGTCACAGCGCGCGGTGCATGATGTGCAGGCCCACGTAGCCCTCGGTCGGGTGGCGGAAGCCCTCCGGCAGGGTGCCCAGCACCTCGAAGCCGAGCGACCGGTAGAGCCGCACCGCGTGCGCGTTGGTCTCCACGACCGCGTTGAACTGCATCCGGCGGAAGCCGGCCGCCCGCGCCCAGTCCAGCGAGTACTGGCACAGCGCGCGGCCCACGCCCCGCCCGGAGTGCGCCGGGTCGACCATGTAGCTGGCGCTCGCGATGTGCGCGCCGTTGCCCATGTGGTTGTTGTTCATCTTGGCCGTGCCGAGGACCGTGCCCGCTTCGTCGACGGCGACGACCGTCCGGTTCGGCGGCGCCAGGAGCCACCAGTCGCGGCCCTGTTCCCGGCCGAGGTCGAGCGGATAGGTGAACGTCTCGCCCGCGGCGACGATCTCGTGGAAGAAGGGCCAGATGGCGGGCCAGTCCCGCGCGGTGGCTTCCCTGATCAGCATCCGGACATGATGCCGAGGGGGCGCGCGGGCCCGCCAATGGTTTGCGCGCGCCGCCTCCGCCGACTGATCGCGGGTCAGGCCCGCTGGGCCAGTTCGCCGAGGAGTTTCCAGGTGCGGCGCTCGTCCTCGGGGGAGCCGATGGCGGTCTGGGTGTAGACCAGTTCGGTCACGCCCGCCTCGGCGTACGCGGCCACCTGGGCGGCGAGCAGCTCCTCGTCGCCGATGGCGACGAGGTCGGCGGGGTTGTCGATGCCTTCGCGGTCCAGGGCGGCGCGGTAGGCGGGGAGGGTCGCGTAGTGCGCCATGTTCTCCTCGGCGCGGGCCCGGGCGCCCGCCACGTCGGCGGTGACCACGCCGGAGACGATCGCGGCGACGCGGGGCGCGGGGCGGCCTGCGGCCGCGGCGTGGCGGGTGAGGGTGGGCACGGTGTACTCGGCGAGGGTGCGCGGTCCGGAGAGGATCGGCAGCGCTCCGTCGGCGAGTTCGGCGGCGGCGCGCAGGGTCTGCTCCCCCGCCGCCGCGACCAGCACCGGCACCCTCGGGCGGGCGCCCGGCACACTGGCCGGCAGCGAGGTCCTGGCGACGAGCGTGTCGCCCCGGAGGTCGACCGCGCCGGTCTCCAGCAAGGAGCGCAGGGCTTCGAGGTGTTCGCGCAGGTGCCGGACGCGGGGGTGCGGGGTGGGCCCGTAGGTCTGCTCGACGAAGGACTTGACCGACAGCCCGACGCCGAGGGTGAAGCGCCCGTGGGAGGCCGCCTGGGCGGTCTGGGCCTGCATGGACAGGGCGATGGGGTGGCGGGGGTGGATCGGCACGACCGCGGTGCCGATGTCGATGCCGGGGACCTCGCGGGCCGCCAGGGCGGCCACCGTGATGGCGTCGTGGTCGAACCGCTGGGTGAACCAGGCCGCGGACACCCCGGCGGCGGCCAGTTCCCGCACCTGGCCGATGAGGGTGTCGACGGAGTTGGCCTCGCGGGACAGCTGGTGGTGGTCGGTGGGCAGGGCGACACCGATGCGCATGACGTTGCTCCGTATCGACGGTCGGCGGACAGCGGCCCTCGCCGTCCAGCGGGGGCCGGGCACAGATCTTAACCCGGTAACTAACGTTACCAGGTTAAGATTTCTGTGGCTGTCGGGGTGTCAGGCGCGTTCCTGGGCGGGCTGCTCGGCCGTGGCCTGTGCCGCCGGGGGCGCCACCGGGACGGCCGCCGGACGGCGGCCCGGGAGGCGCAGCGCGGGGAGCACGGCGGCCACCATGAGGGCCACGGCCCACAGATAGGTGTCGGCGAAGGGCCCCGAGTGGGTCGGGGTGGTGGTGGCGCCGCCGCCGTTGACGGAGAGGGTGACGGAGAAGAGGGCCACCCCGACCGCGGCCGCCACCTGGGAGGTGATCTGAAGGGCCGTCGAGGCCGAGGGGGCGTCGTCGGGCGAGATCCCACGGGTGGCGGCGGCCATGGTCGGCATCATGGTCAGGCCGACGCCGGTGCCCAGCACGAGGAGCGAGAGGGCCAGCCGCCAGTAGGCGAGGGTGTCCGACAGTTGCGTGGTCAGCAGGCCCATGCCGAGCGCCGCCGTGGCGACCCCGCCGGCCACCAGCCGGCGCGGCGGGACCCGGTCCGCGAGACGCCCGGAGAACTGCATGGTCACGCCGGCCGCCAGTCCCAGCGGGGCGCCCAGCACACCGGAGGCCGTGACGCTCTCGCCGCGCACCACCTGGAAGTACATGGGCAGGAGCAGCATGCTGCCGAAGTAGCCGACGACGAACAGGGCCAGCGTCACCGCGCCGGCCGTGAAGGCGCGGTCGCGGTACAGGCGCAGGTCGATCAGCGGGTGCGGGGAGGTGCGGGCCCGCAGGACGAAGCCCACGACCAGCGCGGCCCCCACGGCCGCCGGGAGCAGCACGCCCAGGTCGCCGAAGTCGCGCCGCTCCGCGCCGGTGGACAGCCCGTAGAGGAGCGCGGCCAGGCCCGGGGAGAGCATCAGCAGGCCGGGGACGTCCAGCCGCCGGCCGGGGGCGCCCTGGGCCCGGGGCAGGGAGCGGGCGGCGACGAGCAGGGCGAGGGCGCCGATGGGCACGTTGATGGTGAACATCCAGCGCCAGGAGAAGGAGTCCACCAGCCAGCCGCCCAGCACCGGTCCGCTGACGGGGCCGATGAGGATGGGGATGCCCATGATGCTCATGATGCGGCCCATGGTCTCGGGGGTGGCGGCCCGCATCATGATCGTCATGCCGGTGGGCACGATCATGCCGCCGCCCAGGCCCTGCACCATCCGGAAGGCCACCAGCGACTCGATCGACCAGGCCGTGCCGGCCAGCAGGGAGCCCAGGGTGAACAGCGCGATGGCCGTCATGTAGACGCGCTTGGTGCCGAACCGCCGGATCGCCCAGGCCGTCACCGGGATCGCCGCGGCCAGGGCCAGGGAGTAGCCGGAGGCCACCCACTGGACCGTGGCGAGCGGCGCGTCGAACCGCTCGGCCAGCGGGTTGATGGCGACGTTCACGACGGTGGTGTCCAGCACCGACATGATGGAGCCGAGGGCGACCACGGAGGCGAGGACCGCCAGCCGGGGTGTGGTGGGCGGGGCGTCGCCTGAAGTGTGCGTAGCAGGTGCCATGACGGAGCCTTGTCTTCGTAGCCGGAGCCGGGTGGGCGGGCGCCTTGCCCGCCCGCGTCCCGAGACTCGGACATCAACCAAGGTTCAAGTCAACCCGCGGCCGGCTCCGGCATGTCGTTCGGCCCTCCGCGCCGCTCACCGGGGGACGAAGCGGCGGGGGGACGAAGCGCCGGGGGCATCAGGCGGGCGGGCGTCAGGCCAGCGGCAGCGCCCGGATCGACTTGCCGCGCACCACGTAGAGCCGGTCCCGGCCGGCCAGCAGCCCCGTGGTGCCGAGGAAGGAGCCGGACGAGTCGCGGAGGGTCCACCGCGTGCGGCCGGTCCTGAGGTTCACCGCGACGGCGGCGGCGCGGCTGTCGGAGGAGGGCGGGAAGACCAGCCCGCCGGCCACCGTGGTGGGGGCGGGCGGCAGGGCCAGATCGGTGTCCGCGGCCCACTTCCACCGCACATGATGGGACGCCAGGTCGATGGCGAACACATGCGTGCCCAGCACCGTGAGGTAGGCGACCCCGTCCGCCACGGCGGGGGCGCCGAACACGGGCCCCTCGCCCGTGCCGGAGGGCAGTTGGTCCGGGTCGATCCGCCAGCGCGCACGGCCGGTGCGCAGGTCGAGCGCGGTGAGCCCGCGGCCGCACACCAGCACGGTGTCCCGCGCCACCGCGGTCCGCCAGGCCGGCACCTGGCTGCCGCCTTCGTCGATCAGCCCGTCGTCCGGCAGTTTCACGGTCCACCGCCGTCGGCCGTCGGCCGTGTCGTACGCGGCCACCGAGCCGGCGTCGACGAGCACCAGCCGGCCGGCGGCCACCCGGCCGGGGAGCGCCTGGGCCTCGCCGCGCGCCAGCTCCCGGCGCCAGCGCACCCTGCGGGCCGCCGTGTCGTACGCCAGCAGACAGCGGCGCCGGGTGTCCGGCATTCCGTCGCGGTGCGGGCCCGAGTGGCCGACCACATACGCGGTGCGGCCGTCCGCGGCGCAGACCGGGAGGTCCATGAAGCGGAAGGTGATCCCCAGCGGATCGGAGTACCAGGTCCTGCCGTCGGCGGGGTCGATCATCGCCAGCCGGTCGTCCCCGTCGGCGTAGGCGGCCTTCATGACGAGGAGGCCGCCGCAGGCCACCGGCGTGTACCCGGACACCGCTGGCGCGGTCCAGCGCAGGGTGCCGCGGCGGGCGTCCACGCCGAGGACGCCGGCGCCCGGGTCGGCCTGCACGGCGATGACGTCCCGGTGGAGCAGCGGCCGGCCCAGGTCCCCGATGGGGCCGCGGTACTCCCACAGCGGCTGGGGCGCGGTGTCCGGGCCGGTGGCGCCGGGGGCGGGCCGGGAGCCGCCGCGGGTGTCCCGGTCACCGGAGCCCGCCGCCCACCACACGCCGCCCGCCACCCCGGCGGCGGCCAGGGTGCCCAGCCCGCCCAGCAGCAGCCTCCGGCGGGCCGGGCGCGGGCCGTCCTGGGGCGGTGGGGCGGCGGGCAGACCGGCGGGCGGCGGGGCGGCGGGCTCCCCGCTCCGCCGGACCTCCATGTCCCAGACGGTGGCGGTGCGCAGCGCGATGTCGTGCAGGACGCCGGCGGGGAGCAGCCCGGCGAATCCCTCGCCCCGCCCCGGGGGTTCGCGGTCCCACTCGTCCCGCCCTTCCCGCCCGCCGTCCTCGCCCGTGCCCGCCAGGGCGCGGGCGATCCGCTCGGCGGCGGGCCGGTCGGCGGGGTCCTTGGCCAGGGCGCCGACGATCAGCGGCCACAGCTCCTCGGGCAGCCCGGTCAGGTCGGGCTCCGCGAACGCCACGCGGTACAGGACGTCGTTGGCCTCGCCCTCGCCGAACGGCGCCCGGCCGGTGGCGGCGTACACCAGCAGGCCGCCCAGCGCGAACACGTCGGCGGGCGGTCCCACGCTCTGCCCTCCCACGGGACGCGCCTGTTCGGGCGATATATAGGCCGGGGTGCCCACCTGGCGGCCGGTGCGGGTCAGCCGCTCGGCGCCCACGGCCCGGGCGAGCCCGAAATCGATCAGTTTGGGCCCGTCGGCGGTGATCAGCACGTTGGAGGGCTTCAGGTCCCGGTGCACCAGGCCGTGGCGGTGCACCGTGGCCAGGCCCTGGGCGAGCGCCGCCCCCAGGGCGCGCGTCGCGGCGTACGGCCAGGGGCCGTGCGCCTCGACGGCCTGCGCCAGCGACGGGCCGATCAGGTATTCGGTGGCCAGCCACGGCCGCGGCCCGGCGGTGTCGGCGTCCACGACGGCCGGGACGAAGTCGGCTCGGCCCAGCGCCCGGACGGCCTGGAGTTCCTGCCGGAACCGCTCCCGGAACTCCTTCTCCTCCGCCAGCTCGCGGTGGACCGCCTTGAGGGCCACGGTCCGGCCGCCGTCGGAGCGGGCCAGGTAGACGGTGCCCATGCCGCCCGAGCCGAGGCGGGCGAGCAGGCGGTAGCGGCCGAACGCCTCCGGGTCGTGGGCGAGCAGCGGCCGTACCGGCAGGGCGGATCCGTCCGCCGTCACGTTCACGGTCATCCCTTCACTCCACCGGAAGCAGGAACACGGCGGCGCCGTGGGCGACGACGGCCGACGATCTCGCGGGGTAGACGTAGTACTCCTCGAGGAGCTCGCCGCCGCTCTCCTGGAATCGCCACCGCACACGCCCCGTCCGGGCGTCGAGCGCGAACACGCCCGCCGCCACGGCGGCCAGGACGGTACGGCCCGAATGGCTGACCGAGAGCTTGGGGGGCGCCTTCCACACGGTGTCGTCGGGCAGCGCGGAGCGCCACAGTTCGGTGCCGTGGTCCGGGTCCACCGCGTAGACCAGCTTGGCGCCGTCGGACACGTACAGCACATCGCCCCTGCCGCCCGGCCCCGGGCGGACCACCGGATGGCCCAGCGGGGACTTGGTCGTGGCGTAGCTGTTGATGTCCAGCGACCACCGCTGCCGGCCGGAGTCGATGTCGACGGCGCGCAGCCTCGCCCCGTGCGCGGCGTAGATCAGGCCACGGGTGGGGGATATCCCGAGCTTGTCGCCGGTGTCGACGCCGTCGAAGCGTCTGCGCCACTCCTGGTGGCCGTCGGACAGCCGCAGCGAGATCAGCTCCACCGTGCCGCCGGGGTACCCCAGGCCGATCAGCGACCGGCGGGCGGGGAACGCTCCGATGTCGTCGCCGTAGGCGGCGGGCAGCCGGCTGCGCCACCGTTCGCGGCGGGCCCGGGTGTCGTACGCGACGACGTAGGCGGGGGGCTTGGCGCCGCCCGTGCCGGTGGCGGTGAAGTAGGCGTGCCGGCCGTCCGCGTCGACGGACAGCATGGTCTTGAAGGTCAGGTCGGTGCCGGAGTACTTGGACTCCACCCAGCGCTGGTGGCCGTCGCCGGCGTCGAAGGCGACGAGTCTGCCGCCGATGTCGACGAGGGCGAGCCGGCGGCTGATGGGCTCCGGGGTGCTGTCGGTGCCCAGGTCGTCGCGGCGCCAGCGCGGGCGGCCGGTGCGCAGGTCGAGCGCGACGGCCTCCTGGGCGTTGGTGATGACGGCGAGTTCGTCGCGCCACACGAGGGGCGGGACGGAGGTGGCGTCGGTCAGGTCGAAGCGCCACCGGGCCACCGGGGCGGTGCCGGCCGGCGGTCGCGCCGCCGGGCTCGCGGAGGCGCGCGGGGACCGGCCGGGGTCGGTGAGGGCGGACAGCCCGCCGCGGCCCGCCACCCACCCGGCCACCGCGGCACCCCCGGCCAGCAGCCCGGCGGCGCCCGCCGCCGCGGTGGTGAGCAGGGCGCGGCGAGAGGCCGCCGCGGTGCCGGAGAGCGGCGGGTCCGCGGCCGGGCGCGCACGGTTGCGCCCCTCGCCCCGCGTGGCCGCGGTGTACAGCTCCTCGCCCGTCAGCACCTCGCCGTCGGTGCCCGGCGCGGGGCGCCCGCCGGGCGGGGCGGGGTCGTCGGCGGTCGCGGGCTCCTCCAGCACCAGCACCTGCGCGGCCTCGCGGGCCAGCCGGGCGACCACCGGGCTCGGCAGCCGCGGTGGCGCGGTCCGCCCGCCGCCGCCGAACGCGGCGCGCAGCGCGGCGGCTTCCGGGCGGGCCGCGGGGTCCTTGTCCAGACAGCCCGTCAGGATCGTGGCGAGCGAGGCGGGCAGCGAGCCCAGGTCCGGCGGTTCGGCGGCGATCCGGTACAGCACCTGCGGCGGCGCGTCGTCACCGAACGGGGGGCGGCCACAGGCCGTGTAGGCGAGGACGGCGCCGAGGGAGAAGACGTCGGAGGCGGGGACGGGGGCGCGGCCCCTGGCCTGTTCCGGGGAGAGGAAGGGGGCCGGCCCGGCGAACCGGCCGGTGTCGTTGTCGTACGCGTCATCTCCCCCGCCGCGTCCTCCCCCGCCGGCCTCGTGTCCGCCGGACCCGTCGCCGCCGTCGGCTCCCCGGCGCGGCAGGCGCGCGTGGTGAAACCCGGTCAGCCGGGGCCCGTCCCCGGCGACCAGGACGGCGTCGGCGGAGATGCCGCCGTGCACCATGCCGGCCGCGTGAACCCGCTCCAACGCCTCGGCGAGCGCGCCGCCCAGCGCCCGTACCCCGGCCTCCGGGAGCCCTCGGGGCGCGGCGCGGACGACGTCGGCGAGCGGCACGGCGGGCACGTACGCGTGGGCCACCCAGGGCGCCGCCGCGTCGAGGTCGGCGTCCTCGGCGGAGCGGACCCACCGGCCGGCGGCGGCCCGGGACGCCTCCACGTCGCGCCGCAGCCGGGCGCGGATCCGCTGGTCGTCGGCGAGCGCGGAGCGCACCAGGGTGACCTCGACGGCCGGCCCGGCGCCGACGCGCCGCCCCAGCAGCCGCACGCCGCTGTCCGTCTCGCCCAGGCGGGCCAGCATCCGGAACGGCCCGAGGCGGCGCGGATCGGCGTTGTGCAAGGTGTGCATGTATCGGCAGCCCTCCCGGCACGGTGTGCCGCGCCCCCGCTATCTGAACGTACCGCAGCCTAGGGGTGTCTCCCCGGTCTCTGTGACGGTGACATCAGCGGCTGCCGCCGCGGAGCCCGCGGCGTCAGGGGGCACCGCCCAGCGGTAGCTGGGGG
>NZ_MAXF01000174.1 GCF_001704635.1 Streptomyces sparsogenes
AGACGCCGTCTCATTTGGGCCCGTAATCTTGAGGCATGGTGATCGTGGAGCGGCTGGTCCCGGACGGGTTGTGGGAGTTGTTCCAGCGAGTGGTGCCGCCCGCGCCGACGCGTCCGCAGGGCGGTGGGAGGCGCCGGTACGGCGACCGTGAGGTGCTGGCGGCGATCATCTTCGTGGCCACCTCCGGCTGTACGTGGCGGCAGTTGCCGCCGGTCTTCGGTCCTTCGGGGCCGACCGCCCACCGACGTTTCACCGAGTGGAGTGCCGCCCGGGTCTGGGCGAAGCTGCACCGTCTGGTGCTGGACGAGCTGGGCTCGCGCGGGGAACTGGACTGGTCTCGGTGCGCGATCGACTCGGTGAACATGCGGGCCCTGAAAGGGGGGACCTGACAGGTCCGAATCCTGTGGACCGGGGCAAGAAGGGCTCGAAGATCCACTTGATCACCGAGCGGACCGGTCTGCCCCTCTCGATCGGGATCTCCGGCGCGAACCTCCACGACAGCCAGGCCCTCAAGCCCCTCGTTCGCGGCATTCCGCCGATCCGCTCCCGGCGCGGCCCGCGCAGGCGCAGGCCCACCAAGCTCCACGGTGACAAGGGTTACGACTACGACGACCTGCGCCGGTGGCTCCGCAAGCGTGGCATCCGACACCGCATCGCCCGTAAGGGCATCGAGTCCTCCACCCGGCTGGGCCGGCACCGCTGGACCATCGAACGCACCATGTCCTGGCTGGCCGGCTGCCGCCGCCTGCACCGCCGCTACGAACGCAAGGCCGAACACTTCCTGGCCTTCACCGCCCTCGCCTGCACCCTCATCTGTCACCGCAGACTCACCAAATGAGACGATGTCTAAGAACATCGGACTCACTCATCTAGGGGTGTTGAAGCGTGGAGGGCCGGGTGACGGGGGGTCACAGGACGGGCATGGCGCGCAGGGTGCCGGCGTGGGCCAGGAAAACCCGGCCCGCGGCGCCGGTCAGGTGCCAGCCCTCCTCGCCTCCGCCGCCGAGCGTCCACGCCGCCTCGGCCTTGCGCAGGTCCACGGTCACGACCCCGTCGTCCGGTCCCGACGGGTCCGCGCCGAGCGGGTGGTACAGGGCCCGGCCCTGGACCACGGGGGCGGTCGTGGGCAGGGCGTGCGTCCCGGGGAGGACGGACCAGCTCTGTTCGCCGGTGCGGGCGTCGACCGCGATCAGCTGGTCCTGCCAGGCGAGGTGGAGGGAGCCGTGGGCCGGGGTGGGGGAACCCCAGGGGCCGGTGCCGGGGGCGGGGGTGGTCCAGCGCGGCGCGCCGTCCGCGAGGGCCAGGGCCCTCAGGCGGGCGCCGCCCAGATACACGGTGCCGCCCGCGACGGCGGGCGTCAGGGCCGCGTCCACGCCGGTGTCCTGGCGCCAGGCGGCCGAGCCGTCGGCGGTGCGGTAGGCGGTCACCGTCCCGTCGGATCGCGCGACGACGAGCCGTTCCGCGGCGACCGCGGCGGCCGCCTCGGCCGTGCCGGTGCCCGCCCGGATCGTCCAGCGGTCCCGGGCGCCGGTCAGTGGGAGCGCGCGCAGCCGCCGTTCGCCGTCCAGTACGTAGGCCAGGGCGGCGTCGGCGGCCAGGAGCCGCGTCACACCGGCGGCCCGGGACCAGCGTTCCCGCCCGTCGCGGGCGTCCAGCGCGGTCAGCCGTCCGCCCGCGGTGACCGCGAGGACCAGGCCGGCCGCCGCGAGCAGGCCCGCGGCGGGCAGCGGCGCGCCCCGGTCGGTCCAGGTCCAGGCGGGCTCCCCGGTGTCCGCGGCCCAGGCGGCGAGGCCCTTGGGGACTTGGGCCACCACGACCCGGCCGGCCGTCAGCGGGCCGGCGCCGTCGGTGGCGAGGCCGCCGCGGCTCCACAGCGGGGCGGGCGCGGTGCCGGTGGTGTAGCGCGCCAGCGGGGTGGCGGCGGGGACGCCGGGGCCCGGGCCGCCGTCGCCGCGCAGCAGCCACCACCCCGCCCCGCCGCCCGCGGCGCAGACGGTGACGGCCGCCGCCGACACGGCCGCGGCGGTCACCCGGCGCCGGCTCGGGGCGCCGTCGGGGGCGGCGGAGCGGACCGTGCGGTCCACGGCGGCCGCGCAGCGGGCCAGTTCGGCGGCGAGCGGCCCGGAGCGCCAGGCGGGGCGGCGCGGCCGCAGGCGCGGCAGGCCCGCCGCGCGCCACGGCCCGCCCCGTGCCGCGGCCTCCTCGGCGCGCAGCCGGCGCTCCACCTCGCGCGGTTCGGGGCGCTCGGCGGGGTCCTTGGCCAGACAGGCGGTCACCACCCCCAGGAGGGCGGACGGCACGCCCTCCAGGTCCGGCTCCTCGTGGACGGTGCGGAACTGGACGGCCGCGGGATGGCCGTCGCCGAAGGGCAGCCGCCCGCCGGCGGCGAACGCGAGCACGGCGCCCAGCGCGAACACGTCGCCCGGCGGCCCGGTGCGCCGGCCCAGCACCTGCTCGGGGGCGGCGAAGCCGGGGGTGGCGGGGGCCGACCCGGCGCCGGTGAGGGTCATTCCGTGTTCGGGCCGGGCGATGCCGAAGTCGATGACGTACGGTCCGCCGCGGGTGAGCACCACGTTGGACGGCTTCAGGTCCCGGTGCACCAGCCCCGCCGCGTGGATCCGCGCCAGCGTCTGTGCCAGCCGCGCCCCCAGCTCCCGTACGTCGGCCTCGGTGAGCGGCCCGAACCGGTCCACGGCGCGGGTCAGGGTCAGTCCGGGGAGGAACTCCGAGGCGAGCCAGGGCCGTTGGTCCCCCAGCCCGTGTCCGAGGACGGCCGCCATCCCGGGCCCGCGCACCGACCGGGCCACCTCGGCCTCCCGCCGGAAGCGGGCGGGCATCCCGGGGTCCTGGTCGCCGGTGGTCCGCAGCGCCTTCACGGCGGCGGTCCGGCCCTCCGCGTCCACGCCCAGGTAGACCTTGCCCATGCCGCCCGCGCCGACCACGCCGAGCAGCCGGTAGGGCCCGAGGCGTGCCGGGTCGTCGCCGGCGAGGGGGGCGATGAACGGGTTCTCGATCACGACCACGAACCGCGATCGTAGACGCCTTCCGGCGGGCGTCTACGCTGTGCGGGTGATCTCTTCGCAAGACCCGCTGTCCGTGCTCGCCCGCCGTGTGCCGCCGCCGTCCGAGGCGGTGGACGGCCACGGCGACTGGGAGGCGGCCGAGGCCTCGCTGGGGGTGCGGCTGCCCGCTGATTTCAAGGCGCTGGTCGAGGCGTACGGGCGGGGCGAGTTCTGCGACCACATCTGCGTGCGCACGCCGTTCGGCGAGGACAACCCGGTCCGGCTCGAGGCGGATCTGCTGGAGGACTACGGCGACTCGCGGGCGATGTTCCCCGACCGCTACCCGTACCCGCTGTTCCCCGAGCCGGGCGGGCTGCTCGCGTGGGCGGTGACCGGCAGCGGACACCATCTGTGCTGGCGGACGGTGGGGCCGCCGGACGAGTGGCCGGTCGTGGTGTGGTCGCGCGACGACGACTACGAGGAGTACCCGCCCGGCGCGGCCGGCTTCCTGGAGGGGTGGATCAGCGGGCGGATCGTGTCGGAGGCGATGCCCAACAACCAGCCCGGCCTGGTTCCGTGGTTCGACGCGGCGCGTGAGCTGGTCCATGTGTACGTCGTGCTGTCGGAGGGCGAGCGGCCCTATCCGGAGCGACTGCGGATCCTGCGCGAGGCGCTGGCCCCCACCGCCGACCGGGGTGGCTTCGTGTCCCCGTACGACGGCAGTCGGCAGGACCACTTCGCCACGGTGGACGGCGGCTGGCAGCTGACGTACGAGACGGCGTACGGCCATCAGATCCGGGTGGCGTTCCCTCCCGAGGACAGCGAGCGGGCACGGCTCGCCGTGCTGGGCGCGGTGCGGAAGATGGGCTGTGAGGTGGTCAGGCTGTCGACGATCCACGGCTCCGCCGCGTGGCAGCCGCTGCCCTGAGGCGGGGCGTGGCGAGGGCGGGGCCGGACGCGTGTTGAGGGCGGCGCGTGGCGGGGCGGGGCGCTCAGCGGCCGATCCCGTGTTCGGCCAGCGGCCCGACCGTCCAGCCCTCGTCCCGGCAGGCGCGGACGAGGGCGGGCAGCGCGCCGAGCGCGGCCCGCCAGCAGCCGGCCTCGGCTGCCCGGTCGCAGTCGTGCAGCAGCACCGTGCCGCCGCCGCGCAGATCGCGCCGTACGGTGGCGAGCACCGAGGCCGCGGTGGCCCGCGCGGTCCAGTCGCGGCCCCACGCGGTCCACAGGACGGGGCTGAGCCCGGTCCGCACGGCGGCCAGCGTGCGACCGCCGGTGAGGACTCCGTAGGGCGGCCGGTACCAGCGCGGCACCGCGCCGGTGGTCTGCCGCAGGGTGCGGACGGCGCGGGCGACCTCGCGCAGGTCGCGGGGGGCCGTGGGCAGCCAGGGAGGGCTGTGCGTCCAGCCGTGGACGGCCAGCTCGTGGCCCCGGCGGGCGATGTCGCGCGCGGTCCCCGGGTGGCGCAGCACGCCGTCGCCCAGGACGAAGAAGGTGGCCCGCACCGCGAGCTCGTCCAGGGCGTCGAGGAAGCGCGGGGTAGACCGGGGGTCGGGGCCGTCGTCGAAGGTGAGGGCGATGTGGTCGGGCCTGCCTCGGCCGGCCAGGGCGGGGCAGACGGCGCGCCGCACGCCCGGCAGCCAGGTGGCGGCGGGGGCCGCGTGCGCGGCCGTCACCAGGGTCGCGGTGGCCGTCGCCACCGTCGCGGCCCGGTGCCGCGCGCCATGGCCGTCGTGCGCGGCGCCCGGCCCGGCCCGTCCGCCGCTCACGGGGGACCGCCGCCTCCGGTCCCGCGCGCGGCACGGGCCCCGCGAGCGCCGCGCGGGGCGGGCCGGGTGGCCGTGTCCCAGCCGTCGGCGACGGCGGGCGCGTGGGTCAACCCGACGATCCCGACGGCCATCAGGGCGACACCCACCGCCTCGGGGATGATCCGCGGCCCCAGGACGATGCGCTCGCCGAACAGCACCCAGCCCAGGGCGATGCTCACCAGCGCGTCGCCGAGGGTGAGCGCGGGCTGGGACGCCGCCAGGGTGCCGGCCCGCAGGGTGCTCTGGAGCAGCAGGAAGCTCAGCAGCCCGGCCGCGCACACGGCGTAGAGCGGCCAGCTGGTGAGCACGGCGGCCGGGCCGCCGGGGAAGCGGCCGGTGAACTCCTTGATGAGCGCCGCGGTGCAGGCGAAGCACACGGCGGTGGCGCCCCCCAGGACGGCCGCGCGGGCCGCGCCGCGCAGCGCGCGGGCCACCGCGATCAGGACGCCCACGGCGAGCGCGGCGAGCAGCCCGACCGGGAGCCAGCGGCCGTTGCGCGCGGTGCTGTAGCCGTGCGAGGGGTCGGCCGCGACGAGGAAGAGCGCCAGCCCGGCGGCGAGCGTCACGAACGACAGCCAGGTCCGCCCGTCCGGGCGGTGACGGAACACCAGGCTGCCCACCACCAGGGTGAACAGCAACTCGGTCACCAGCAGCGGCTGGACGACGGAGAGCCGTCCGACCGCCAGCGCGCCCACTTGGGCCACCGCCGACACCACCATCGCCGCGGCGCCGGCCAGCCAGAAGGGGCGCCGCAGCAACCGGGCCAGCCGGAGCAGGGACTGCCGGGCCCGCCGCGACCACCCCCGCCCCCGCTCCCGTGGCCGCTCCTGTTCCACCTGGTCCATCGCGGCGCGCCGCTGCAGCACCGACGCCGCGCCGTTGCCCAGTGCGGACAACAGCGCCAGCAGGACGGTCAGCGCGTCGTTCACCGCGTCACCCGAAGCGGGAGGCCAGCCGCCGGTAGAGCGCCGGGGCCGCGCCGCGGACCAGCACGGGCAGCCGCAGCCAGGCGGGTACGTACACCTCGTCGCGGCCGCGCGCCACGGCGTCCCAGACCGCGTCGGCGACCTTGGCCGGGGGCAGCGGGCGGGGCCGGCGGCGGGTGTAGGGGGCGCCGCGGCGGGCGAAGAACGGGGTGTCCACCACGCCGGGGACCACATGGGTGACCCTCACCCCGGAACCGTGCAGCTCGTAGCGCAGGGCGTCGGCGAAGGTGCCGAGCGCCGCCTTGGCGGCGGAGTACACGGCCTCGCCCCTGACCCCCACGCCGCCCGCGACCGATCCGATGAGCACGATGTGTCCGCGCCCCTCGGCCAGCATGCGCGGCAGCACCAGGCGCACCACGCGTACGGCGCTCAGCAGGTCGACGGAGATCACCCGATCGATGGTCGCGGTCGGCATCTGGCCGAAGGGGCCGGCCCAGCCGATCCCCGCCCCCGCGACGAGCAGATCGATCCGCCCGGCGGCCCGGAAGGCCGCGGTGACCAGGCGACCGCTTCCCTCCGGGGTGGCCAGGTCGGCGGGGAGGGCGGTGGCACGGGTGCGGGCCGCCACGCCGTCCAGCCGCTCCCGGTGGCGGCCGCTGACCAGCAGCCGCCAGCCGCCCTCGGCGGCGAGCCGGTCCGCGACGGCGGCGCCGATGCCCGAGGAGGCCCCCGTCACCAGCGCCACCCCGCGCGCCGCGGCCGGGTTCGCCGGGTCCCGGGCCGGGCCGCGGTGGGTTCCTGTGTCCGGGAGGGGGCTGGTCATGGCGACTCCCTGTGACGGCCGACCGGGGCACGCGGCCACCGTACGGGTTTGGCGACACGCGGAGCGGTTAACTCCAGTTAGCCACGATCAGCCTCGCCACGCACCACACACGCCCCACACACGCCCCGTACGCCCGCGCCACACGCGGCGCGTCGGCCCCGTACCCCGCGGAGGTGACCATGCACCCGCCGCCCACCCGCCGGCACTCCCGACGCCCTCTCCGGGAGCGGCGGTGAGCGGGCGTTTCCTGGTGGTGAGCGCCAGCATGGGCTCTGGTCACGACGCGGTGGCCGCGGAGCTGGCGCGGCGGCTGGAGGCCCGCGGACACCGGGTGGACCGGACGGATGTCCTCGCGCTGCTGCCGGCCGGGCTGGGGCCGGGGCTGCGCTCCGGATACCGGGCGACGATCCGCCATCTGCCCGTCCTCTACGAGGGGATCTACGCGGCGTTCTTCCGCCCCGGGGCCGGCCCGCGGCCGGGCAGCGCCCCGCTGGCGGCGCTCGCCGGGCCTCGTCTGCTGGACCTGGTGGAGCGGTGGCGGCCGGATGTGGTCGTACCGGTGTTCCATCTCGCGGCCCAGCTCACCGGCCGCCTTCGGGCGGATGGCCGGCTGAGCATGCCCAGCGCCGTGGTGGTCACCGACTTCGCGGTGCACCGCCAATGGCTGCACCCGGGCAACGATCTGCATCTGTGTGTCACCGCGGAGGCGGCCGAGACCGTGCGGCGGGCCGTGGGCCGGCCCGCGGTGGCCACCGGTCCGGTGGTGGCCGGGCGTTTCCTCGCCCCCGCGCCGGGGGCGGCCGACTGGCGGCGCCGCCTGGCGGCCCGCGCGCCCGGGAAGCCGCCGGTGGCGCTGGCCGCGGGGG
Organism: Streptomyces sparsogenes; assembly: GCF_001704635.1. Lineage (GTDB taxonomy): Bacteria > Actinomycetota > Actinomycetes > Streptomycetales > Streptomycetaceae > Streptomyces > Streptomyces sparsogenes. Next base: position 7,423 of record NZ_MAXF01000174.1, read on the forward strand.
CGTGGGGGGCCGGGACCCGCCTGGCGGCCACGGCGCGGCTGTTGGCCTCGGCGGGCTATCTGCCGGTGGCGCTGTGCGGCCGCAACGAGCGGCTGCGCCGCGAGCTGTCGCGCTCGCCCGGGGTGTCGGCCGTCGGCTGGGAACCGGATCTGCCCGGGCTGCTGGCCGCCGCGCGGGCCGTGGTGGACAACGCCGCCGGGCAGACCGCGCTGGAGGCGCTGGCCGCCGGGGTGCCCGTGGTCGGCTACCGCCCCATTCCGGGGCACGGGCGGGAGGGTGTCCGCCGGATGGCGGCCCTGGGGGTGAGCGACCGGGCCCGGAACGAGTGGGAGCTCGTACGGCTGCTCGACACGCTCACCGCCCCCGGCGCGGTGCGCGAGGGCCGCGTCGCGGCGGGACGCCGCCTGTTCGTCGGCGACGCGGCGGCCGCTCTGGCCGAGGTGGCCGCGGCGGGCCGGGTGCCCGGGGCCGCCGGGTGAGCGGCGGGCGGCCGGAGCTGCTTCGGGGAGGGCGTGTGACGTCGAGGAGGCGCCTGCCGGGACGGCGGATGGGCGGTGTCCGCCCGTCAGGCGCCGACCTCCTGGGCCTGGGTCAGGCCTCGTACAGACCGCGGCCCGCGCTCTTGGCCCGGTCCGCCTTGCGGAGTCGCTCCAACGTGTTACGCACGGAGTTGACGTTCGTGCGCGTCTCCTCGCGTCCGAGGGCCTCGTTGACCTCCGCGGCGCGCAGCGGGCGGCCCGCCTTGCGCAGGGCTGCCAGCACGTTTTCCGACAGGCCGCCGGGGCGCTCCGCCGCTGCCTCGGTCTTCGGCGCCGCCACGGCCTTCTTGGCGGTCTTCTTGGCGGCCGTCTTCTTGGCGGCGGTCTTCGAAGTCCGCGCGGCGGCGGGGGCCTTGGCCTTGCCCTTGCTGCGCTGACGGCCGATGGCGGCCTTCCGCGTGGCGGTGGCGGTGGCGGCCCGCCCGGCGGGAGCCGACTCGGCGGCCGGCTCCGGTGCCGCCTCGGCGGCGGGCTCCTCGGCCGTGGCCGCCGTGTCCTCGGCCACCGGCTCCGGGGCCGACGGCGCGGCCTCGGCGGCGGACTCCTCCGGCGCCTTCTGCGGGGCCGGCACGCTGGACAGCGCTTGAAGGCTGTTCAGCGCGCCGCTGACGGCCTCCAGTCGCTTGGTGACAGCTTCCAGATCCTTCTTGAGAGCCTCCTGCTGTTCCTCAAGTCGCGGAAGCTCAGCCTCCAGCGCCTCGATCGTCGAACCCACACTGTTGTCCGCACTCAATGCGTTCACCACCACTTCGTACCCTTTCTGCGCCCATCGCAGCTGCGATTATGCCTGGTGTTCAGAGGTGTACGGTGCCCTCCACACCGCCACACAACACCATCGAATCCACTTGCGCACCCCTTCGAACACACGCGTTTCCCCGATGTGCGCATGTCCGACGGTACGTCAGCTGCCCGGAAATCGCCGAGCGCGGGGGCAACCCGGGTGGTGGGAACACCTGTTGGCAGAGGGGGTGGCCGCCCTCTCCCCACACGTCGGCGAGGAACGGCGGCCACCCCCGGGTGGTGGTGTCACCCCTGGTAGGCGTCCTCGAGGCCCTGGATGTCGATCTTCTTCATGTCGAGCATGGCCCGCATGACCCGCGCTGACTTGGCGGGGTCGGGGTCGCGCAGCAACTCGTTCAGCTTCCGGGGCACGATCTGCCACGACAGCCCGTACTTGTCCTTCAGCCAGCCGCAGGGGCCCGTCTCCCCACCGTCGCCCAGCCGCTCCCAGAGCCGGTCCACCTCTTCCTGCGTCGCGCAGTCCACGGAGAGCGAGATGGCCTCGGTGAAGGTGAACTCGGGGCCGCCGTTGAGCGCGATGAACCGCTGCCCGGCGAGTTCGAAGGTGACGGTCATGACCGTGCCCGGCTCCCCGGGCCCCGCCTCGCCGTAGCGCTGGATCTCCACCACCCGGGAGTCCTCGAAGACGGAGGTGTAGTGGTGGGCCGCCTGCTCGGCCTGGTCGTCGAACCACAGGAACGTGGTGATCTTCTGCATGATGTGCTCTCCTTGCCGACTCGGCGTCCGGTGCCTGTGCGGGTAGGACCGGCCGGGCCGCGAGAACTCATCGGTCGGCGGCGCGGAAGACCAGCCGCCCCTCCGCCACCTCCGCCCGGACCTCGCCGCCCTCGGCGAGCTCGCCGTCGAGCAGCATCCGGGACAGCGGGTTCCTCGCGCTGGATGGTGCGGCGCAGCGGCCTGGCGCCGTATTCGGGCTGGTGGCCGCGGTGGGCCAGCCAGTCGACGGCTTCGGGGGCGAAGGTGATGGCCACGCCCCGGGCGTGCAGCCGGCGCCTGGTCTCCCCCAGCAGCAGGTCGGTGATCTGCCGCAGTTGCCCGGCGGTCAGCCGGCGGAAGATGACGACCTCGTCGACGCGGTTGAGGAACTCGGGGCGGAAGTGTTCCCGCAGCGGGCGCAGCACCCGCTCGCGGCGGGCCTGTTCGTCGCTCTCCGCGCCCTCGGGTCCGAAGCCGAGGACGGCGCCGCGGCCGCTGATCGCCTCCGAGCCGAGGTTGCTGGTCATGACGATGACGGTGTTGGTGAAGTCGACGGTGCGGCCCTGGGCGTCGGTGAGCCGTCCGTCGTCGAGGACCTGGAGGAGGGTGTTGAAGACGTCGGGGTGTGCCTTTTCGATTTCGTCGAACAGCAGCAGGGAGTAGGGGTGGCGCCGCACCCGTTCGGTGAGCTGTCCGGCTTCCTCGTGGCCGACGTAGCCGGGCGGGGCGCCGATGAGCCGGCTGACGGTGTGCTTCTCCTGGTATTCGCTCATGTCCAGGCGGACCATGCGGTCCTCGCTGCCGAACAGCGCCTCGGCCAGGGCGCGGGCCAGTTCGGTCTTCCCGACCCCGGTGGGCCCCAGGAACAGGAAGCTGCCGATGGGGCGGCCGGGGCCGGCGAGGCCGGCACGGGAGCGCAGGACGGCGTCGGCGACGGCCGACACCGCCTCCTCCTGGCCGATGACCCGCTGGTGGAGGTGTTCCTCCAGGCCCAGCAGACGGTCGCGCTCCTCCTGGGTGAGGCTGCTGACCGGGATGCCGGTCTGCCGCGAGACGATGTCCGCGATGTCCTCGACGGTGACCTCGAGGACCTGTCCGTCACCGGGCCGCTCGCCGCGTTCGGCCTCGATACGCCCGCAGAGCTCCTGGATGCGGTCGCGCAGGGCGGTGGCGCGCTCGTACTGCTCGGCGGCGACGGCCTGGTCCTTGTCCCGGGTGAGCTGCTCGACCTCGCGCTCCAGCGCCCGCACATCGGTGGTCTTGGTGTGCGAGCGCAGCCGTACGCGGGCCCCGGCCTGGTCCATCAGGTCGATGGCCTTGTCGGGCAGGAACCGGTCGGTCAGATAGCGGTCCGACAGTTCCACCGCCGCCAGCAGCGCCTCGTCGGTGTACCGCACCTGATGGTGCGCCTCGTACCGGTCGCGCAGCCCGCGCAGGATCTCCAGCGCGTCGGCCGCGGAGGGCTCGGGCACCATGATGGGCTGGAAACGCCGCGCCAGCGCCGCGTCCTTCTCGATGTGACGGCGGTACTCGTCCACCGTGGTGGCTCCGATGACATGGAGTTCGCCGCGGGCCAGGGCGGGCTTGAGCATATTGCCCGCGTCCATCGACCCGCCTTCGGAGCCACCGCCTCCGGCGCCGACGACGGTGTGCAGCTCGTCGATGAAGACCATCGTCTCGCCGGAGTGCGCCCGGATCTCCTCGATGATGCGGTTCAGCCGCTCCTCGAAGTCGCCGCGGTAGCGGGTGCCGGCCACGACGCCGGACAGGTCGAGGGCGACCAGCCGGCGGCCGAGGAGGGGGTCGGGCACGTCGCCGTCGGCGATGCGCTGCGCCAGCCCTTCGACGACGGCGGTCTTGCCGACACCCGCGTCTCCGATGAGGACGGGGTTGTTCTTGCCCCGCCGGGAGAGCACCTCGATGGTCTGCTCGATCTCCTCGTCGCGCCCGATCACCGGGTCGATCCGGCCCTCGCCGGCCATCTCGGTCAGGTCGCGGCCGTACCTGTCCAGGGTCGGGGTGTCGTGCGGTTTCCCGGGCCGCTGGGGGATGGTGGGGGCCGGTCCGCCCGGCGGCCGGTACTGCGGCCCGGAGACGGGATCAGGGCGGCCGGCGCCCAGGATGCCGCCGGCGGCGGAGTCGGGGTTGGCCGCCAGCGCCTTGAGGACGTGTTCCGGGCCGATGTAGGAGTCGCCGGCGGCCCGGGCCAGCTCGTGGGCGTCCAGCAGGGCCCGCTTGACCGCGGGGGTGACCGACAGTGAGGTCCGGGGCGGCCCCTCGCCGGCGGTCTCGTCGATCCGGGCGGCCAGCTCGTCCGGGTCGGCCCCGGTCCGCGCGACCATGCCGCGGGTCGGCTCGACGGTCAGCGCGGCCCGCAGCAGATGCTCGGTGTCCAGGTCGGTGCTGCCGTGGTCGGCGGCGTAGGCGGCCGCGGCGGCGACCAGTTGCCGGGTGGCCCCGCTCATGAGCCTCCCGAGGTCGATCTGCCGGGGTCCCGACGGCGCTCCGCTGCCGAGGAAGCGTGCCAGGAAGTCTCCGAACGGGTCCGGACCGAAGCCCCGCGGACCCGTGAACCCGCTGCTCATTGCCCTCCGTTCCGCCCGGGCGGCGCCCGGGGCAGGTTGTGTTGCCAGGCGTGTGCGGGCCGGGTGCCCGCCGGGCGCGGGGGTAACACCCGGTGGCGCGCATCACGCCCGGCGGAGACGGAGGGGGCGCGCGGTCAGGAGGTGGCGCCGCGCAGCGCGTCGGCGAGCGGGCCGGTCCCGGTCATCTCGACGGCTCCGGTGGCGATGCCGTCGGCGACGGTGAGCGTGCCCTGGGCGAGGGCGACACAGCTGTCGGCGTCCAGGACCAGCCGGGCGTCCGCGCGCTCGGCCGGCCCGTCCCCGTACGAGGGTTCGGCGCCGCCGAGGACCAGGTGGAAGCCGCCCTCCTCCAGCACCACGTCGACGACGCCTTCCCGGTCCGCGGCGAGGCGCCCCAGCCGGTGCAGCAGGGGGAGGGCGAACCAGTGGGCCCGGATGGCGTCGGTGGGCTGCCGCTCGGCCAGCGCGGGCGCGCCCCAGGCGGCGAGGGCGGTGAGGACCGGCAGCAGGGCGCGGCCGTGGGGGGTGAGCTCGTAGACGGAGGCCGAGGCGGGGGGCGGCAGTTTCCGGCGGGCGAGGACGCCGTCACGCTCCATGTCCTTCAGCCGTGAGGCGAGCATGTCCGTGCTGACGCCCGGCAGATCGGTGTGGAGGTCGGTGTATCTGCGGGGGCCCGCCAGCAACTCCCGCGCGATCAGCAGCGTCCACCGGTCACCGACGGCATCGAGGGCCCGCGCGATCGCGCAGTACTGGTCATAGCTTCGGCGTGGCATGCGTCCCAGTCTAGCCATTAAGTTGGACTTTCCAAGTGGCGCCTTGGTAGAACAAAGCAAGCCGTCGTCGAACGATGAGGCGGAGCGAACCGGGAGGGCGCGACATGGAGTTCCGGCAGTCGAGCAAGCTCAGCGAGGTCTGCTACGAGATCCGGGGGCCGGTGATCGAGCACGCCAACGCGCTGGAGGAGGCCGGACACAGCGTGCTGCGCCTCAACACGGGCAATCCGGCGCTGTTCGGGTTCGAGGCCCCGGAGGAGATCCTCCAGGACATGATCCGGATGTTGCCGCAGGCCCATGGCTACAGCGACTCGCGCGGCATCCTCCCCGCCCGCCGCGCCGTGGTCCAGCACTACCAGCGGCGCGGCCTGGAGGACATCGGCGTGGACGACGTCTTCCTGGGCAACGGCGTCTCCGAGCTGGTGTCCATGGCCGTCCAGGCCCTGGTCGAGGACGGGGACGAGATCCTGATCCCCGCCCCCGACTTCCCGCTGTGGACGGCGGTCACCACCCTGGCGGGCGGCAAGGCCGTGCACTACGTGTGCGACGAGTCCGCCGACTGGTACCCGGACCTCGACGACATGGCCTCGAAGATCACCGACCGTACGCGGGCCGTGGTGATCATCAGCCCGAACAACCCCACCGGTGCGGTCTATCCGCGTGAGATCCTCGAGGGCATCCTGGACCTGGCGCGCCGCCACCACCTGATGGTCTTCTCCGACGAGATCTACGACAAGATCCTCTACGACGGGGCGGTCCACCACAGCCCCGCCGTGCTCGCCCCCGACCTGGTGTGCCTGACCTTCAGCGGGCTGTCCAAGGCGTACCGGGTGGCCGGGTTCCGGTCCGGCTGGGTGGTCGTCTCCGGGCCCAGGCAGCACGCCAGGAACTACCTCGAGGGCCTGACCATGCTGGCCTCGATGCGGCTGTGCCCCAACACCCCGGCGCAGTTCGCCATCCAGGCGGCCCTCGGCGGCCGGCAGTCCATCGAGGACCTGGTGCTGCCCGGCGGCCGGCTGCACGAGCAGCGCGACCGCGCCTGGGAGAAGCTCAACGAGATCCCCGGCGTGTCCTGCGTCAAGCCCAAGGGCGCGCTGTACGCGTTCCCGCGCATCGACCTCGGCGTCCACCGGATCCACGACGACGAGCGGTTCGTCCTGGACCTGCTGCTGCGCGAGAAGATCCAGGTGGTGCAGGGCACCGGTTTCAACTGGCCGCGCCCCGACCACTTCCGCATCCTCACCCTCCCGCACGTCGACGACCTCGAGTCGGCCATCAGCAGGATCGGGCGGTTCCTCGGCGGATACCGGCAGTCGTGACCGCGGGGGCGTGATCCCGCCTCCGCGCGGGTCCCGCGCCCGGGCTCGGGCAACTGCTTGTAGGGTGCATGCTCATGGGCGGGGTGATCTCTGGTTTCGGCGTCATCGCGAGCATCGTGGTCACCGGTTATGTCCTGGGCCGCCGCGGCTCGCTGGGGGAACACGGGCGCGATGTGCTCACCAGGCTCGCCTTCCAGGTCGCCAGCCCGGCCCTGCTGTTCTCCACCGTCGCGCGGGCGGACCTCTCCGTCCTGCTGTCGGTCCCGATGCTCATCACCGGTTTGAGTACGTTCGTCGTCGCGGGGACGTTCATCGCCGTGGGCGCCGTACGCCGCTGGAGCGTCGGCCGGACGACGATCGGCGCGCTGTGCTCCTCTTACGTCAACTCCGGGAACCTGGGCATCCCCGTCGCCATGTACGTCCTGGGGGACGCCTCCCTCATCGCGCCGGTGCTGCTCTTCCAGCAGCTCGTCGTGTCCCCGATCGCCCTGACCGTCATCGATCTGAGCCGCTGCGAGGAACGGCCCTCGCTCCTGCGCCGGCTCACCTCCCCGGTGCGCAACCCGGTGGTCGCCGGTTCCCTGTCGGGGGTGGTGGTGGCCGCCGCCGGCTGGCGGATTCCCGGGCCGGTCATGGAGCCGGTGTCGCTGCTGGGCGGGATGGCGGTGCCCGGGGTGCTGCTGGCCTTCGGCATCTCGCTGCCGGGCAGCACCCTGCTCGGGCGCGGCGAGGACCGGGCCGCGGTGCTGCTGTCGGTGGCGCTGAAGTCCTTCGCGCAGCCGTTGGTGGCGTGGGCCATCGCGGCCGGGGTGTTCGGGCTCGGCGGCGCCGCGCTCTTCGCCGCCGTCGTCACCTCCGCGCTCCCGGCGGCGCAGAACCTCTTCACCTACGCGGTGCGGTACCAGACCGCGACCAGGCTGGCCCGCGAGTCGATCCTGCTGTCCACGTTCCTCGCGGCCCCCGTGCTGCTCACGGTGACGGCCCTGCTGGGCTGAGCGGCGCCGGCCCCGCCCGTGCGCAGGGGAACCGCCGGGAACCGCATGGGAACCGCTCGCGCGGGCAGTGGACACCGAGGACATCCCCGTCCGCCGCACAATGCGCCGGATGTGAGTGTCGCACTGCGCACACCGGGCGGCCCGGCTACCGTCGATGTCGCTCGGACCCCCGCCAGGAAACGAGGAACAGCCATGGCACCCTCCGCGTCGTCCCCCGCCGCCATCGGAGTCACCGGGCTCGCCGTGATGGGCCGGAATCTCGCCCGCAACTTCGCCCGGAACGGCTACACCGTCGCGGTGCACAACCGGACCCCCGCCCGCACCCGCTCCCTGATCGAGGAGTTCGGGCACGAGGGCTCCTTCGTGCCGGCCGAGAAGCCCGAGGAGTTCGTGGCCGCGCTGGAGCGGCCCCGGCGGCTGGTGGTGATGGTGAAGGCGGGCGAGCCGACGGACGCGGTGATCGACGAGTTCGTCCCGCTGCTGGACGCCGGGGACATCGTCATCGACGGCGGCAACGCCCACTTCGAGGACACCCGCCGCCGCGAGGCCGCGCTGCGCGAGCGAGGCATCCACTTCGTCGGGACGGGCGTCTCCGGCGGCGAGGAGGGCGCCCTGCACGGGCCCTCCGTCATGCCCGGCGGGTCCGCGGAGGCGTACGCCGCGGTCGGGCCGATGCTGGAGAAGATCAGCGCGCACGTCGACGGCGAGCCGTGCTGCACCCACATCGGCCCGGACGGCGCCGGACACTTCGTCAAAATGGTGCACAACGGCATCGAGTACGCCGACATGCAGCTGATCGCCGAGGCGTACGACCTGCTGCGGCGCGCGGCCGGGCGCGATCCCGCGCAGATCGCGGACATCTTCCGCCGCTGGAACACCGGCATGCTGAACTCCTACCTCATCGAGATCACCGCCGAGGTCCTGGCCCACACCGACCGGGAGACCGGCACCCCGTTCGTCGATGTCGTCGCCGACGCCGCCGAGCAGAAGGGCACCGGTCGCTGGACCGTGCAGACCGCGCTGGACGTGGGCGCGCCGGTCCCCGGCATCGCCGAGGCCGTCTTCGCCCGCTCGCTGTCCGGCCACACCGATCTGCGGGCCGCCGCCCGGCGGCTGCCCGGCCCCCAGAAGCCCGCTCTGACCGGGCAGGACGCCGACCGGCTCGTCGACCGGGTCGAGCAGGCCCTGTACGCGTCGAAGATCGTGTCGTACGCGCAGGGCTGGAACATGATCCAGACCGCGGCCGACCAGTTCGGCTGGGACATCGACCTGGGCGCGGTGGCCAGGATCTGGCGCGGCGGCTGCATCATCAGGGCTGGTTTCCTGGACGAGATCCGCAGCGCCTACGCGGCCGAGCCCGGGCTGCCCACGCTGCTCGCCGACGAGGAGTTCGCCCGCCGGCTGGGCGAGGCCCAGGACTCCTGGCGGGCCGTGGTGGCCACCGCGGCGGAGCGGTCCATCCCCACCCCCGGCTTCGCCACCTCGCTCGCCTACTACGACGGGCTGCGCGCCGACCGGCTGCCCGCCGCCCTCGTCCAGGCGCAGCGGGACTACTTCGGCGCCCACACCTACCAGCGCGTCGACCGCGAGGGCACCTTCCACACCGAGTGGTCCGGCGACCGGAGCGAGACCCGGAGGTGAGACCGGAGCTGCGGCCCGGATGAGTTCCCCGTCGACGGTGGGGACCTTCGAGTTGAGGACCCCCGCCATTCGGGTCATAGTGGACACGAGGCTCCGGGCTCGCTGGGTTTTCCGGGTTCCGCATCCGAAACCGGACGAGGGCGCCATGTCTGCCTACCATCGCAACCACGACCCGCACGACCACGACCACGGCCCGTACGACGCGGCCGCACCCTCGCCGCGTTCCGCGCCCCATGTGCTGCTGGCGCACGACGTGGGACTGCTGGTGATACGGCTGGGGGTGGGGCTGATCATCGCCGCGCGGGGCGCGCAGCACCTGTTCGGCTGGTGGGGCGGCCTGGGCATCGACAACACGGCCCGGGCCTTCGAGAAGTTCGGCTATCCCGCGGCCAAGTTCATGGCCGGGGTGGCCGGTGTCGCCGAGACGTTCGGCGGCCTGGGGCTGGCCGCGGGGTTGCTGACGCCGATCGCGGGGGCCGCCGTGGCGGGCACGATGGCCAACGCGGTCGATGTGGTCTGGCCGTTGGGGCTCTTCGGGGGCTTCGAGTTCCCCCTGCTCATCGGCGCGGGCGCGGCGGGGCTCGCGTTGAGCGGCCCGGGCCGGATCGCCCTCGACGCGCTGATTCCGGGGCTGCGGTCCCACCGCGTGGTCTACGGGGTGGCGATGCTGGTGCTCGCGGCCGTCCTGGCGGCGATCACCATCGGCATCCGCGGCTTACGCCCGCGCCGCCCGCTCCCCCGCCCCGCCTGATCGGCGCGCCGGCCCTCTCCCGGACAGCGGGGAGAGGGCCGGCGCGGTGTCATTCGGCGGCCGGTGGGCGGCGGAAGGAGCGGCGCCCGCGGGAGAGCGCGTAGCCGCCGACCCCCGCGAGCGCGCCCAGGGCGCCGCCCGCCACGGTCCACACCCAGCGGTCCGACCACCAGCCCGAACCCCAGCCGCCGTCGGGCTCGGCCGCGGCCGCGGTGTCCGACGAGGAGTCGTCCCCGCCCGGGGATCCGGTCGGCGACTCGGTCGCGTCCGGGCTCGCCCCGGCGTCCGGCGCCTGGGTGGCGCCCGCCCGCACGGCCGGGGTCAGCGGGGAGAGCTCGCCGCCTTCCGCGTGCGCCCCGCCGGTGTCCCGGGTGGAGGCGGTGACCTCGGTGGTGAAGGGCAGCCCGAGGTCCTGCTCCGGCAGGTCCACGACGGTCAGCCGGATGTAGTAGGAGCCGGGCAGCGGTTCGTTGGCCCAGGCCTCGGACCAGGGGCGCACCCGGCGGATCCGGCAGCCGAGGTCGAGGGAGGCGTCCTCGGGGGCCGCGGTCGCGGTCTGCGCGCCCGAGGTGCAGGCCTGGCGGCGGCGCAGCCCGTCGTAGACGTCGAGCCGCCAGGTGGTCCTCCCGTGCCGCGCCTGGGCCTCGGGCAGCTTGATGTTCGCCTTGACGGTGGGGACCTGCCCGGCCGCCGCGGGGAACACCCAGTAGAGGTAGTCGCCGGCCGACGCGGAGGCGGTCGCGGTCTGCCCCTGCTCGATCGCGGTGGCGGTCCGGAAGCCGGTGCCGGCCTCGGTGGGGCCGTCGTCGCCGTCCGCGCTCGCGCTCGGGGACGCGTCGGCCGCCGCCAGGGGCGCGCCGGCGAGCAGGGCGGCGCACAGCGCGAACGCGGCGCCCGCGGTACGTAGGGCACGCATCAGTTGGTCCTCCAGACGGTCACGCGCCAGCGGGCCAGCCAGCCCCACACCAGCCCCACCAGCAGTCCGGTCACGGTGAGCACCGCCAGCAGCACCCAGCCGCGGCCGAGGCCGAAGGCGGCCACGTCACCGGGCGGGTCGCCGGCGTCGACGATGTTCACGGACAGCTCGACGGGCAGCCCGGGGGTGCGCTTGACGGACGCGGGCGCGGAGAACGACTGGCTCAGCTCGAGGCAGACCGTGCGCGGTGTGTCGTCCTCCACCTCGCGGCCCTCGGCCACCGGGTAGCGCAGCCCGGTCGAGATGACGTCGGTACGTCCGCTGCCCGCCTCGCTGCCGCGCACCAGCTCGCGGCCCCGCTGGCTGACCGCCCGCAGCAGCACGCCGTAGTCGGGGTCGACGGCGCGGTCGGCGCCCACGCTCGCCGAGGCCCGCAGCTCCTGGCCGGGGGCGACCCTCACCCGGTACCAGCGGTGCTCGCCGAAGCCCTCCCGGTCGTTGTAGAGGCCCGCGCCGAGGACGGGGGCCTTGGCGCACTCCTCGGCGCCCTGGACCGCGGTCGGGGTCTGCACCGGCGTGTCCGCGGAGCGCCGCACCAACTGCTTGATGCGGGTGGAGAGCTGGTCGGTGTGCTGGACCGCCGTGTAGGTGCCGCCGGTGGCCTCGGCGATGCAGCTGAGCTGTTCGCGGACCTTGCGGTCCAGGGTCAGCCCGAGGGTGTCGACGACCAGGTGGGTTCCCTGGGCGGCCAGTTCCCGGGCCACGTCGCACGGGTCGGGCTGTCCGCAGGAGTCCTCGCCGTCGGTGATGAGCACGATCCTGCGGGTCGCGTCGCCGCCCGCCAGGTCCTTGGAGGCGCCACGCAGGGCGAGGCCGATGGGTGTCCAGCCGGTGGGGCGCAGCGTGGCGACGGCGGCCTTGGCCTCGGTGCGGTCCACCCGGCCGACGGGGTAGAGCTGCTTGCTGTCCAGGCAGCCGGTCTCACGGTCCTTGCCCGGGTAGGTGGCGCCGAGGGTGCGTATGCCGAGCCGGATCTCGTCGGGCGCGGCGTCCAGCACCTCGTTGAACGCCTGCTTGGCGGCGGCCATGCGGGACATGCCGTCCACGTCGCGGGCGCGCATCGAGCCGCTGACGTCCAGCACGAGTTCGACTTTGGGGGACTCGCGGTCCGGTTGGTCCGGTTCGTCGGCGACGGCCACGGCCGGGGCCGACAGGCCGCACACCACGGCCGCGAGCAGCCCGAGGGCGCCTGTCGCCAGGCGTTTCTTTTTGATCACCGCGGCATCTTATGGAGCATCATATGACCGTTCCAAAGTTGCGTGTTCATTGGTCACCCCGTATGAACGTGTGGCGGGTCGGGGCCGGTGGGCTGTACGGTGCGTCCAGCCCACCGGCCGGAGGATCCCGTTCGTGCTCAGCCCCTCACTCGCCCAGGAGATCGCCGGGGAGACCTCCGCGGTCATCGGTTTGAACGTCCTCATCACCGACAGCGAGGGCATCGTCATCGGCAGCGGTGACACCAGCCGCGTCGGCACCTTCCACGAGGCCTCGGTGGAGGTGATGCGCACCCGGGAGCCCGCCACCCACACCGCCGCGCAGGCGCAGGAGCTCAAGGGGGTGCGGGCCGGGGTGACCCTGCCGCTGGTCATGGACGGACACGCGGTGGGCACGGTCGGAATCACCGGGACGCCCGCCCAGGTGCGGCGCTTCGGTCTGGTGGTCAAGCGGCAGACGGAGATCCTGCTGCGCGAGTCGTCCGTGCTGCGCTCCCGGGTGCTCAGAGAGCGGGTGCTGGAGGATCTGCTCGCCGATGTGGCCACGTACGACGCGGAGGTCGTGGAGCCCGACTTCGTGGTCTTCCGCGCCGCCGAGGTGGGCTTCGACCTGCGTCTGCGCCGGATCGCGGTGGCCGTCGAGGTGACCGCGCCCGGCGCCGTGGGCGGCGCCCGCCACCGCGCGGACCCGCCCGCCCCGGACACCGCGCTGGTCCGCCCGGAGCTGCTGCGCACCGTGCGGGAGGTCTTCGACGATCCGCAGGACGTGGTGGCGGGGGCGGCGCCGGGGTGGATCGGGGTGCTGCACCGGTTACCCGAACAGGGTTCCGTCAGCCGGGTGATGACGGCGTGTCAGCGGCTGGCCGGTCTGGTGGGCAGTCGGCACGGCGTGGCCGCCCGGGTCGGTGTCGGGGAGCCCGCCACCTCGGTCGGCGGTCTGCACGACTCGTACCAGGACGCGTGCGACGCGCTGCGGCTGGGGGCCCGGGTGGCGCCCGAGCTGCCGGTGCACCTGGTGTCCGACCTGCGCGCCCACCAGCTGCTCGCGGCCACCGGCCACCACGCCCGCGACCGGCTGCTGGCGCTCACCGCGGCGGACCTGCGCGAGCAGCCGGACTGGCCGGTGCTCCGGGACACCGTGGTGGCCTGGTGCGAGAACGGCTTCAACCTGGTGCGCGCCTCCGCGGCGCTGCGCATCCACCGCAACACCCTCGTCTACCGGATGAACAAGATCGAGCAGATCAGCGGCCGCCCGCTGCGCGACCACCGCACCACGCTCGCCCTCTACCTGGCCTGTCTGGCCGACCAGCTCGACGCTCCGCCCTGAGCCGGGTCAGCCCCGTCCGCCCCGCCCGTCACGCCCGCCCCGCCGGCCACGCCCGCGCGGGCCGGTTCGCGCCGCGCTCGCCAGGGAGCCCAGCCAGACCGCGGCGACCAGCCCGGCGGGCAGCGCGGGCGCGGCCGACGGGGCCAGGCTGATCAGCAGCCCTCCCCCGGCGGCCCCCGCCACCAGGGCGGTCAGCAGCGTCGCCGTCACCCAGCGCACCCTGCCGGTGGCGGCGAGGTCGGCCAGCAGGTTGGTCAGCATGCCGGTGAAGTAGGTGGTGGACATCCCGGGCGGGGCGACGGCGCGCACCAGGGCGCTCTGCCCTCCCATGGCCACGGCGGCCAGGGCCAGCAGCCCCGTCCGCCGGCCTCCGCCGGGGTGTCCCCCGGCCGCCGCCCACAGCCCCCACAGGGCACCGAGCGCGAGCACTTCCACGGCGAGGGCGCGGCGGGCCCGCCGTCTTCTGCCCGGGCTGCCGCTCGGGCCGTGGACGATCCGGCCGCCCACCAGCGCGCCGAGCACATAGCCGGTGAGCGCGAGCGCGGCGTTCCCGGCGAGCTGCGGGTCGCGGGTCCCCGCCGACATGCCGAGCAGCGAGAGGTTGGCCGTCATCACACTGGTGAAGACGCCGCCGAGGGAGAGGAAGGCGATCGCGTCCATCGAGCCGGTCGCCACGGTCAGCGCGACGGCGGCCGCCAGGTCGGCGCCGCCCGGCCGGTCCGGGCCGCTCCCGCCCGTTAAGCCGCTCGACGCGCGCCGATGGTCCGGCGGGTCCGGGGGCGGGCCCGCCGGACGGTCGGCCCCGCCCTCGGGCCCGCCTTCCCCGGGCGGCCGGGAGTCGCTCATCCGGCGTCCCCCTTGGGCTTGTCCTCGTCGACGATCTCCGCCTCGACGACCTCCTCCTCGGCTCCCTGGCCCTGGCCCGCGCCCGCGCCCTCGGCGCCCGCGCCACCCGCCGTGCCGCCGCCCTCACCCTGCTGCGCCCCGGCCCGGGCGTAGATGGCCGTGCCGATCTTCTGCGCGGCCACGGCTGCCTTGTCGGTGGCCGCCCGGATCCGGCCGGTGTCGTCGCCCTTGAGCGCGTCCTTCAGCTCGGAGACGGCCGACTCGGTCTCCTGCCGGGCGTCCTGCGGCACCTTGTCCCCCTGGTCGCGCAGCAGCTTCTCGGTGTTGTAGACGAGGGACTCGGCCGAGTTGCGGGTCTCGGCCGCCTCGCGGCGCTTGTGGTCCTCCTCCGCGTACTGCTCGGCCTCGCGCATCATGCGGTCGATGTCGTCCTTCGGCAGCGCGGAGCCGCCGGTGACCGTCATCCGCTGCTCCCTGCCGGTGCCGAGGTCCTTCGCCGACACGTGCATGATCCCGTTGGCGTCGATGTCGAAGGCGACCTCGATCTGCGGCACCCCGCGCGGGGCCGGCGGCAGGCCGGTCAGCTCGAACATGCCGAGCTTCTTGTTGTACGCCGCGATCTCACGCTCCCCCTGGAACACCTGGATCTGCACCGACGGCTGGTTGTCCTCGGCCGTGGTGAAGATCTCCGAGCGCTTGGTCGGAATGGTCGTGTTGCGCTCGATCAGCTTGGTCATGATGCCGCCCTTGGTCTCGATGCCGAGGGACAGCGGGGTGACGTCGAGCAGCAGGACGTCCTTGACCTCGCCCCTGAGCACACCGGCCTGGAGCGAGGCGCCGACCGCGACCACCTCGTCCGGGTTGACGCCCCGGTGCGGATCCTTGCCGGTCAGCTCCTTGACCAGCCCGGTCACGGCGGGCATCCGGGTCGAGCCGCCGACCAGGATCACATGGTCGATGTCGGACACCTTGATCCCGGCGTCCTTGACCGCCTGGTGGAACGGCCCCTTGCAGCGTTCCAGCAGGTCCTCGGTCAGCTGCTCGAACTGCGAGCGGGTGAGCTTCTCGTCCAGGTGCAGCGGGCCCTCGGCGGACGCCGTGATGTAGGGCAGGTTGATGGTGGTCTCGGTGGCCGCGGACAGCTCGATCTTCGCCTTCTCCGCGGCCTCGCGCAGCCGTTGGAGCGCCATCTTGTCCTTGGCCAGGTCCACCCCGTAGCCGCCCTTGAACCGGGTGACGAGGTGGTCGACGATCCGCTGGTCCCAGTCGTCGCCGCCCAGGTGGGTGTCGCCGTTGGTGGCCTTGACCTCGACGACCCCCTCGCCGATCTCCAGCAGCGAGACGTCGAAGGTGCCGCCGCCGAGGTCGAAGACCAGGATGGTCTGGTCGTTCTCCTTGTCCAGGCCGTACGCCAGGGCGGCGGCCGTCGGCTCGTTGATGATCCGCAGCACCTTCAGGCCGGCGATCTCGCCCGCCTCCTTGGTGGCGGTCCGCTGGGCGTCGTTGAAGTACGCCGGGACGGTGACCACCGCGTCCGTCACGTCCTCGCCGAGGTAGCCCTCCGCGTCGCGCTTGAGCTTCTGCAGCACGCGCGCGGAGATCTCCTGCGCGGTGTAGCGCTTGCCGTCCACGTCCCCGGTGGCGGGGAAGCGCCACCCCGCGTCCCCCATGTGGCGCTTGACCGACCGCGCCGTGCGCTCCACGTTGGTCACGGCCTGACGCTTGGCCACCTCGCCCACCAGCACCTCGCCGTTCTTGGCGAACGCCACCACCGAGGGGGTGGTGCGGGCGCCCTCGGTGTTGGTGATGACGGTCGGCTCGCCGCCCTCCAGGACACACACCACGGAGTTCGTCGTCCCCAGGTCGATACCGACTGCGCGGGTCATCTCAACACTCCTCTCCTGCGGGACGGGAGCCCTTCACAGAGTGATCCGATTTATGCTCAATGCTACAAAAAACCGGACTTGCGAGTTTTTCTCATGGCCTGTGGTCGGTGGGGGCGGTGCCGTCGTCGTCCAGGCAGGCCTCGTGCCAGATGTTCTGGGCCTGCACCAGCAGCGCCCCGAACGCGGCGATGCTCGGCGTGCCACCGCGGCCGCCGCCCTCGACCAGGTTCTCCTGGAGGGAGGTGTGCAACCTGGCGACCTGGGACAGGGCCTCCTCCAGGTCGGACCGCGCGGCCGCCGCCTCGGGCGCGGCGGGGCCGCTCAGCAGGGTGACGTGCGCCCGGCAGGCGTCGGCCAGCCGGCCCAGCAGCCGGCCGTGGTCGCACAGCGCCCGGGCGTCGGGGGGCTCGATGGCGCGGTTCTCGTCGGCGATGTCGGCCAGGGTGCGGATCAGCGCGGAGAGGTGGGCCACGATCCGGGCCCACCGCTCGTCCTCCTCCTCGGACGGCACACCGGTCATCCCGCGCCGCAGCCGGCGCCGCCGCCCGGGGTTCAGCCGCAGGCTCTCACCGCTCCACTGCCGCGCCGCGCGCAGGCTGTCCAGCCGCTGCCGCAGGTCCTCCGAGCGGCGCGTCCAGTCGGCGGCGGTGCCCACGTCCCACCGCTCCTCGACGAGCCCCTCGCCGATCGCCCGGAGCGTCTCGGCGGCCTCCTCGGCCAGCGCGCGCAGGTTCTCCCGTGCGTCGCGCAGATGGACCGGAGGCAGGATCAGCGCGTTGACCGCGATACCGATGGCGGCGCCGAGGGCCGCCTGCAGCAGCCGGTGGGTGACGGTGACGTCGGAGACCGGCGCGGAGGTGAGGGTGAACAGGGCGGTGGTGGGCCCGTAGATGCCCTGGTCCCCGAATCTGGGCCAGTTGCTCAGCAGCATGACGACCGGCAGGGCCACGGCGATGGCGGCCAGCGTGTCACCGGTGACGGCGACGGCCGCGGCGGCCACCAGGGTGCCGGCGGCGATCGCCGCGAGCTGCTGCAGGCCCTTGAGGACGGAACGGTAGACGGTGGCCTGGACCAGCACCACCGCCACCCACGGCGCCATCAGGGCCACCGGGTCCCTGAGCCACCACCCGGAGATCGACCACGCGAGGATGGCCGCGCCGGCCGCCTTCAAGGACTGGACGAGCAAGTCCCGCTCGCGCCCGGGGCCCCGCCGTGCCCGCCGCAGGGCGGCCATCACCACCCCGGCCTCCGCACGCACCACGCGGGCGGCGCGCGACACACCTGACAGAAGATCCATACCCGCCGGGTTCCTGGTGAGCGCCGGTGTATGCGCAAGACGGCCGGAACAGCGACGTCACGGCGGTACGGGAGCGCCCGGGGCCCGGCTGCTCAGCCGCCCAGGAGGCCGCCGGTCAGGCCGCCGAGCACGCCGTCGACCGTGTCGCCGACGCCGTCGATCACACCGCCCACCAGGCCGTGGTCCTTGTCCCTCCCCTGGCCCGTGTCGTGGTGCCCGCCGGACTCGTGCCCGGGGTCGGCCGGGTGGGTGGTGGGATCCTCGGCGGGCGAGGTGGGCTCGGTGGTGTCCGGCTCGGACGCCGAGGGCGCCTCGGCACCCGGGTCGCTCGTGGGCGCGGTCGACGGGGTGCCGGCCGTGGGGGTGCCGGAGGGCTCGCGGGTGTGCGAGGTGTCGGCCCGGGAGGCGCCGTCGGCGTCCCGTACGAGCTTGGGCTTGGCGGAGGCGGTGGGGGCCGGCCCGGTGCCGCCGGGCCGGTCGGCGTCAGTGGACCGGCCCGGGCCGGTCGGCCGGTCGGAGCCCGTGGACCGGTCCGAGCCGCCGGGGCCGGCCTCGGGCGTCCCGTCCGGCTGGGAGCTGACGTCGGCGCGCGCCTGGACGGTCTTGTCGCTGCCGATCGACGAGTGGAGAGCGAGGGCGATGGTGCCCGCCACCCCCAGGGCGGCGGCCGCCTTGATCGTTGTGGCACGTGCCTGCTGCGCAGGGGTGGGGCGGCTGTGTCGGCCCATCTCGCTCGAGTCTCCCGGATGACATGTCCTCGCTACGGCGCACCAGTAAAGCTTGATCACGCCACCGGACACCGTTTCCGAGACGGAGTTGTTACACAGCGGGGCGATTCGTGGTGAGTTCTCCGCCCCTCATCCACCCACTCTCCTCCGGTCCTGGTCAGTCGGCCGGCCCTGGTCCTGGTCCGCGGGCAGGAACGCGTGCAGCCACTTCTCGGTGTGGGCGACGTGCGTGGCCGCCGCGCCCGCGGCGGCGGCCGGGTCGCGGCGGGCGAGGGCGTCCGCGATCGCCCGGTGGTCCTCGTCGCTGGCGCGCTTGATGCCGGGGCCCTCGGGGAGGGTGAACACCTGGTAGGCGCGGGAGCGGGCGCGGAACACCCCGAGCAGCGAGCCGAGGGTGGGATTGCCGCCCACGCGGGCGATCTCGGCGTGGAAGCGGTGGTCGAGTTCGGAGACCTCGGTCGGGTCCTCGGTGGCCTCCATGGCCTCGATGTACTCGAAGAGCCTGGCCAGCGTCTCGGGTGTCATCCGCGCGGCCGCTTGCGCGGCGGCGTGGGACTCCAGGACGCGCCGCAGCTCGAACATCTCCAGCAGCCCCTCCAGCGGCAGCAGGTCGACGGTCAGCGAAAGGCTGCCGACGATGTCCTCCGGACGCAGCTGGGAGACATAGGTGCCCGAGCCGTGGCGCGGCTCGATGACGCGCAGGGCCGCCAGCATGCGCACCGCCTCGCGGAGGGACCCGCGGGAGACCCCCAGTTCCTCGCACAGCTCGCTCTCGGGCGGGATGCGCTGCCCGGCGACCAGCCGGCCGGTGGCGATCATGTGCCGTAGGCCGTGGAAGGCCTTGTCGACTGCGGACATCGCTTCTCTTCCCCACTCCCCGTGACTCGGCGACGACGCCGTGTCTCAGGTTCTCACTCTATCGAGTCATCAGATCTCTCCCTCGAGGAAACCGTAAATCATTAGATGACTTATCGGAGCCGTACACCTATTGCCTTCATCGTGGCCGCTGTGTGAGGATCCGGGGCCAAGTCACCGACCAAGTCATCAGATCTCTTTCCAGCGAGTGTCTGATGTATCGGCCGATTCCTGGGAGATGTCCAGTCACGTGAGCGAGACCGACGTCAGCACAGCGCCGCGCCCCCTGCTTCTCGCCGACGGCCGCCCGGCGGCCCGGGCGTGGTCCCTGCACCCCGGCCAGCGCCACCTCAACCACGGGTCCTTCGGGGCGGTGCCGGTGGTGGCGCAGCGCGAACAGCAGCGGCTGCGCGAGGAGATGGACCGTTCGCCGGTGCTGTGGTTCGCGACGCTTCCGGAACGGGTGGCGGCGGCCCGGACCGCGCTCGCCGGGTTCCTGCGGGTGGCGCCCGAGGACTGTGCCCTGGTGCCGAACGCGAGCGGCGGGGCGAGTGTGGTGTACGCCAACCTGACGCTGCGGCCCGGCGCCGAGGTGCTGGTCACGGACCACGGGTACGGGGCGGTGACCATGGGGGCCGAGCGGCTGGCCCGGCGTCACGGCGCCACGGTCCGTACGGTCCATGTGCCGCTCGACGCGGACGAGGAGCGGGCCTGCGCGGCCGTGGTGGCCGCCCTGAGCGAGGCCACCGGGCTGATCGTGCTGGACCACATCACCTCGGCGACCGCCCGCCGCATGCCGGTACGGCGGATCGGCGCGGTGGCGCGGGAGCGCGGCATTCCGCTGCTGGTGGACGGGGCGCATGTGCCCGGCCTGCTCGCCGATCCGCTGGACGGGGTGGACTGCGACTTCTGGACCGGCAATCTGCACAAGTTCGGCTGTGCGCCGCGCGGCACCGCCGCCCTGGTCGCCCGGGGCCCGCTGCGCGATTCCCTCCGCCCCCTGATCGACTCGTGGGGCGCCGGCGAGCCCTTCCCCGACCGCTTCGACACCCAGGGGACGGTGGACGCCACCTCCTACCTGGCGGCGCCGACGGCCCTGGACTTCATCGAGGCCACCTGGGGCTGGGAGCGTGCCCGCGCCTACATGAGCGAACTGGCCGACTACGCGGAGCGTGTCATCGGCGAGGCCTTCGCCGAGGTCATGGGCGAGAGCGCGGCCGTGGACGTCGGCATGCCGGTGGGCCCGATGCGCCTGGTGCGGCTGCCGGCGGGGCTCGGCACCACCCGGCTGGAGGCCGACGCGCTGCGCGACCGGGTGGCGCGCGAGCTGGATGTGGAAGTGGCCTTCACCAGCTTCGGCGGGGTCGGCTACTTCCGTCTGTCGACGCATGTGTACAACACGGCCGCCGACTTCGAGTACTTCGCCGAGCACTGCGTGCCGAAGCTCGCCGAGTGGGCCCGCACCCCGGGCGGCGCGCCGTAGCGGCGCCCGGCACACCTCCGCGATCCGCCACGGCGCCATGGCGCGCGCCGACACCCATGGAAGAGGACAAGGATGAGAAGAAGGCAGGCAGTCATCGCCCTCGGCCTGGCCGCCACCACGGTCATGACGGCCCTGACGGGCTGTAGCGCCGGGGTGAGCGACGGCAAGGTCCACCTCAAGATGGTCGAGAGCCTGACCAACCCCAGCCGTACCGCGGTCCTGAAGAAGCTGATCGCGGACTTCGAGAAGAAGAACCCGAAGATCAAGGTCGATCTCATCTCTCCGCCGACCGATCAGGCGGACCAGAAGATCCAGCAGATGCTGCAGTCCGGCAGCGGGGTCGACGCGCTCGAGGTGCGGGACATCACCGCGGGTCCCTGGGCGACCAACGGCTGGCTCTACGACATGAGCAAGGACCTCAAGGGCTGGGCCGGCTGGAAGGACCTCACCGACAACGCGGCCAAGTACGCCAAGGACGCCAAGGGCCGGACGTACTACATCCCCTACGGCTTCTACGGGCTGAGCCTGTTCTACCGCACCGACCTGGTCAAGGAGGCGGGCTTCAAGAAGCCTCCGGCGAGCTGGGACGAACTGCTGAACCAGGCGAGCGCGATCCAGGACCCGGGCAAGCGCCAGTACGGTTACGCGTTCCGCGGCGGTACCAACGCCAACAGCAACGCGGTCGCGGTCATCGAGGCGTATGTGGCGGACCGGATCGACCGCGACAACGGGTTCAAGCTCACCAGCGGCAAGACCATCTTCTCGGCGCCCGAGGCGCTCGACGCCATGAAGACCTACCTCAAGCTGTTCAAGAAGGCGTCGCCACCCTCCTCGGTCGCCTGGGGCTACCCGGAGATGGTGGAGGGCTTCTCCAACGGCTCCACGGCCTTCCTGCTGCAGGACCCGGAGGTCATCGCCACGGTGCGGCAGTCGAAGTCCATCAAGGAGAGCCAGTGGACCACGGCTCCCCTGCTGGCCGGCCCCAGTGGCAAGGCCGTCCAGCCGGTGGCGACCGCGGGCTGGGGCATAGCCAAGGGCAGCAAGCACAAGGCGGAGGCGGTGAAGCTGGTCGAGTTCCTCTCGCAGGGGGACGCCTCGACCACCTTCACCAAGGAGAACAGCCTGGTGCCGATCCTCAAGGGAGCGGGCGAGGACCCGTTCTACCGGACCGGGCCGTGGGCGAGCTATGTGACGATGACCGAGAACCCGGACACGTACCTCACCGCGGTCCAGCCGCGTGACGCCTCCTGGTGGACCGAGTGGGTCCAGAAGTCCGACGCCGAGCTGCAGAAGCTGCTGCTGGGCAAGATGACGCCCGAGGAGCTGCTGGCCGGCTGGGACGCGTACTGGACGAAGAAGTGGAAGAGCCGGACGTGAGCCTGTCGACCTCCAAGGAGGCGGGGCGCCCCACCCGTCGGGGCGCCCGGCCCGCGCCCGTCAAGACGGCGGGCCCCCGCCCCCGCTCGCGCAAACCGGCGTTCACGGTCCGCCGGGGCCTGGCCATCGCCGGGTTCATGGCTCCGGCGGTGCTGTTCGTCGCGGTGTTCACCTACTACCCGATGGTCTCGGGAAGCCAGATGGCGTTCCGCAACTGGAATCTCAACGACCTCACCGACACCTCATGGGTGGGGATCAGGAACTTCCAGGCCATCTTCCGGGACCCGGTGTTCTACACCGTGCTCGACAACACCCTCATCTGGGTGGTCGCCTCCCTCGTCCCCCAGCTGGTGATCGGCTTCGCGATCGCCCTGTGGCTGCGCCGGCGCTTCCGTTTCCGGGGGCTCTACCAGGCGCTGGTCTTCTTCCCGTGGGCCATCTCGGGATTCCTCATCGGCATCCTGTTCCGCTGGATGTTCAACAGCGAGTTCGGCGTCGTCAACGACCTGCTGTCGAAGGCCGGGCTGATCGACGAGCCGGTCCCGTGGCTGGCGGAGCCGAAGACCGCGATGGCCGCCGTCGTCATCGCCAACATCTGGTACGGCGTCACCTTCTTCGCCATCATGATCCTGGCGGCCCTGCAGTCGATCCCCGACGAGCTGTACGAGGCGGCCGAACTCGACGGGGCGGGCAAGGTCCGCACGCTGTTCCAGGTCACCATTCCGTACATCCGCGCCACGCTGGCGCTGACCGTGCTGCTCCGGGTCATCTGGATCTTCAACTTCCCCGACATCATCTTCGGGATGACCGGTGGCGGACCGTCCAACGAGACGCACATCGTGACCACCTGGATGATCACCATCACCCAGCAGGGCGACTACGGGAAGGCCTCGGCGCTCGGGCTGGTCGTCGTCGCGCTGCTCATGGTGTTCTCCGTCTTCTACCTCATGGCCACCCGCGAGAAGAAGGGAGCGAGGTCGTGATACGCAAGGAGTCCACCGCGGGGCGGGTGACCCGCGTCGCCTTCCTGACGCTCTGGCTGGTCATCACGGTGTTCCCGCTGTACTGGATCACCATCACCTCGTTCAAGGCGCCCGGCGACATCTTCGCGTTCCCGATCGCCTACTGGCCGAAGAACTTCTCCCTGGAGAACTACAGCGGGCTGTTCGGCAAGGCACGGTTCGGCGACTACCTGAGCAACAGCCTGATCGTCGCGACCGTCGCGGGCACGGTGGCCACGGCCATCTCCGTGCTCTCGGCCTATGTGCTGGCGCGCTTCGAGTTCCGGAGCAAGTCGGCGCTGCTGATGGCCGCCCTGGTCACCCAGATGATTCCGTCCTTCATCGCGCTGGGGCCGCTGTACATGATGATGACCCAGCTGAATCTGGTCGACAACCGGCTCGGGCTCATCCTGGTGTACATCGCGGTGTGCATTCCGTTCAGCACCGTGATGCTCCGCGGGTTCTTCGAGAACATCCCGGACGCGCTGGAGGAAGCGGCGATGATCGACGGGTGTTCGCGCTTCGGGGCGCTCTTCCGGGTGCTGCTGCCCGTGATGAAGCCCGGCATCGTGGCCGCGTTCATCTTCAACTTCGTGAACTGCTGGAACGAGCTGTTCCTGTCGGTCACCCTGATGAACAGCGACGCCAATAAGACCATCCCCACGGCGCTGAACGGCTTCATCTCCAGCTTCAACATCGACTGGGGCTCGATGTCGGCGGCGGCCGTGCTCACCATCGTGCCGACCATGGTGCTGTTCGCCTTCGCCAGCCGCCATATCGTCCAGGGGCTGACCTCGGGCGCGGTGAAGGGGTAGGCGAAGGGGTGGCCGCCGGGCGCGGCCGGCGGCCGTCAGTCCTTCCGTACCCGCGCGCGCGGGGCCCGGCGGGTGCGGGTCCAGGTCAGCAGCTGGCGGGCCGTCCAGGTGTTGACGACCCGCGCCCGGGGCACGCCGCACTCCTCGGCCCGGGCGCACCCGTTGATCTGCCAGTCGAGCTGCCCCGGGGCGTGGGCGTCGGTGTCGATCGAGAAGAAGACGCCCGCCTGGACGGCCTGGCGCAGCAGCCGGCGCGGCGGGTCGAGGCGCTCCGGCCGGCAGTTGATCTCCACGGCGGTGCCGGCGGCGGCACAGGCGCCGAACACCTCCTCGGCGTCGAACCGGGACTCCGGGCGGCGCCCGCCGACCAGCCGCCCGGTGCAGTGCCCCAACACGTCGACCAGCGGGTTGCCGACCGCCGCGACCATCCGGCGGGTCATGGGGCGGGGGTCCATCCGCAGCTTGGAGTGGACGGAGGCCACCACCACGTCCAGCCGGTCCAGCAGTTCCGGCTCCTGGTCCAGGGAGCCGTCGAGGAGGATGTCCACCTCGATGCCGGTGAGCAGCCGGAAGGGGGCGAGCCGTCCGTTCAGCTCCTCGACCACCTCCAGCTGTGCGCGCAGCCGGTCGGCGGACAGGCCGCGGGCCACGGTCAGCCGGGGCGAGTGGTCGGTCAGCACGGCCCAGTCGTGGCCCAGGCGGGCGGCGGTGCGGGCCATCAGCTCGATCGGCGAGCCCCCGTCCGACCAGTCCGAGTGCAGATGGCAGTCGCCGCGCAGGGCGGCCCGCAGCGCGGCTCCGGGCCGCTCGTCCGGGCGGGTCCCCCCGTCCTGTTCCGCCTCCAGCTTCTCCAGATAGCCGGGCACCTGTCCGACCAGCGCCTCCCGGACCACCCGGGAGGTCGTGGGGCCCAGCCCCTTGAGCGACTCGAGGGTGCCCGTGGCCGCCCGTCGCGCCACGTCCTCGGCGGGCAGCCCGGCCAGCACCTCGGCGGCCGTGCGGAAGGCGCGCACCCGGTACGTCGGGGCCTGGGCGCGCTCCAGGAGGAACGCGATCCGGTCCAGCGCCTCCATGGGGTCCATGGTGTGTCCTGCCTTTCCGACGGATCCGGGTCCGAGGCTCCGCGAGCCCCTCTCCAGGGTCGCCGCTCCCCGCTTCCCGTGCCCGCGGCGGGGCTCCCTTCAAAGGTTCATCAAGGCGTCCGAAGGTTCATCAGGGCGTCGACGCGGCCAGGGCGTGGCTGATCCGGCGGGTCGCGTCGTACAGCTCCCGGTACAGGGGGTAGCGGTCGTCGTAGACCGGGCGCCAGGCCTCGTCCGGCTCGACGGTCGCGGTGATCGGGTTCCAGCCGCCGGTGTCCACGCCGAGGGCCCGCGCCGCGAGGGCGGCGTCTCCCAGGGAGGCGCCGATCGTCTCGGCGGGGATCTGCTGCGGCAGGCCGGTCGCGGCGGAGACGATGGCCGTCCACAGGCCACGGGCGCCGCCGCCCACCGCGACCAGCCGGTCGATGCGGGCCCCGGCGTCGGCGAACGCCTCGAGGTTGTGGCGCACGCCGAAGGCGGTGGCCTCCAGGGCCGCCCGGTACAGCTCCGCCCGCCCGTGGCCCAGAGTCAGGCCGATGACGGTGCCGCGCGCTCGCGGATCGAACAGCGGGGTGCGCTCCCCGGCGAAGTACGGCAACATCAGCAGGCCCCGCGAGCCGGGCGGCACCCGTTCGGCCTCGGCCAGCAGGGTGGCGAAGTCCGAGCCGGTGAGCTCCCGCAGCCAGTCGGTGAGGCTGCCGGAGGTGGCCATGCCCGCCGCGAGGCAGTAACTGCCCGGGCTCACTCCGGTGGTGCCCCACAGGGCGGGGTGGCGCATCGGGCGCTCGCCCATGACGGTGAGGAACATCGTCGAGCCGTACATCACCATGGTGTCGCCGGGTGACAGCGCGTCCACGCTGGCGGCCTCCGCCCAGGCGTCGATGGTGCCGGCGAGCACCGGCAGCCCCGCGGGCAGGCCGGTGGCCGCGGCGGCGGCCCGGTGCACGGTGCCCACCACCTCCCCGGGCCAGGCCAGGGCCGGGAGCTCAAGGGTCTGTCGTCAAAGGGGGCGTCCGGCCGCGAGCGGCGTCTGGTGCGGTGCCTCGCAAGGCGGAGCGGCGCCCTCGTACTGGGCGTACTTGGGCGATGCGACAACGCAGCGAGGGGCCGTGCCAGGCGTCGGGAGCAGGGCGCCCCCTTTGACGACAGACCCTAGTACTGCAACGGTGTTTGCCGTGACTGATGGTTAGGTTGGTCGTTGGTGTGGTTGTGGGTGGGGACCTTGCTGATGTCAGGCTGTGGGCGCGTGAACTGGATGCTGTGCATGAGCGGTTCGTGCACCGTTTCAGCAGGTCGGAGCCGCGCGAGTCGGCACTGGCTTATATGCGGGGTCTGATCGCTCCGTTGCAGCGGAAGAACGGCTGGACGCTGGCGGAGGAAGCCGGCCATGCGGGCCCGGACCGCATCCAGCGGATGCTGAACCGGATCGAGTGGGACGCCGATGAGGTGCTCGACGACGTGCGCCAGTACGTGGTCGACAACCTCGGCGACCCCGACGCCGTCCTGGTCGTGGACGACACAGGCTTTCTGAAGAAAGGTGTCCGTTCGGCAGGGGTACAGCGGCAGTACTCCGGCACCGCCGGGCGGACGGAGAACTGTCAGGTCGGCGTCTTCCTCGCCTATGCAACCGGCCGCGGGCGGACGCTGATCGACCGGCGTCTGTATCTGCCCACCTCCTGGACCGACGACCGCGACAGGTGCCGCCGGGCCGGCATCGACGACGAGGTCGGCTTCGAGACGAAAGTGGCCATGGCCAAGGCGATGGTCCGCCGCGCCATCACGGACAGGATCCCGTTTCGGTGGGTGACCGCGGACGCCGCCTACGGGTTCAGCAAAGGCTGGCGCTCGGAGCTGGAGCGGGCGGACGTCTTCCACGTCATGGCCACCACCCGGCACGACACCGTGGTCACCCGCTGGGCGATCGACCACCCCGTCCACGACCTCTTCAACGGCCTCGCCCGGCAGAAATGGAAGCGACGTTCCTGCGGCAGCGGGGCTCACGGCCTGCGGATCTACGACTGGGCGCGCGTCGAAGTGCGGCCCTGGCACCGGCCCGACCGCCGCCACTGGGTGATCGCCCGCCGCAGCGTCGCCCGCCCGCAGGAGATCTCCTACTACATCGCCTACTGCCCCGCCCAGACCACGCTCGACGACCTGATCCGCATCGCCGGCAGCCGATGGGCCATCGAGGAATGCTTCCAAAGCGCCAAACAGGAATGCGGCCTGGACGACTACCAGGTCCGCCGCTACCCCGGCTGGCACCGCCACATGACCCTGGCCATGGCCGCCCACGCCTGCCTGACCGTCCTGCGGGCCCGCGAGCTGGATGCCGGGAAAGCAGAAACGGATCCTCCCAGCTCATCCACCTCAGCCTCGCCGAGATACGACGGCTGATCACCCGCCTCACCGACCGTCGGCCCACACCCGTCGAGCACATCCTGCACTGGTCGACCTGGCGCCGAAGACGACAGCACCAGGCCCGCACCAGCCACTACAAAAGACGCGGACACAGCCCCTGACCTGGCTATCAGTCACGACAAGCACCGTTGCAGTACTAGGCCGGGGGCCACCTGCTGGGCCCAGGTGTCACTCCAGCGGCGGGCGTCGAGGTCGTAGAGCGGGTCGCACTGGCTGGCGGAGTGGTGGTCCAGCACGTACTCCCCCGTCAGCCGGTGCACCAGCAGGCTGGAGGCCATGAAGAAGCGGCGGGTCGCACGCCACACGTCCGGCTCGTGGCGGGCCAGCCAGCGCAGCTTCGGGCCGACCGCCTGACTGGTGAGGGGGGAGCCGCCGCGCGCGAGGATCTCCGCCGCGCCGAGTTCGGCGGTCAGCTCCGCGATCTCGGTGGTGGCGCGGGTGTCGATGCCGTACAGGATGGCGGGGCGCAGCGGGCGGCCGGCGGCGTCGGCGGGCAGCAGGCACGGTCCGATGCCGGAGGTGCCGACCGCGGCCACCGCGCCGGGGTCCACGCCGTCGGTGTCCAGCAGTTCCCGGACGATGCCGGTGAAGTCGGCCCACCACACGGTCTCGGCGTCGTGTTCGAACCGGCCGGGCGCGGGGGTGGCGGTGCGGTGTGGGCGCGCGGCGCGGGCGAGCACCCGGCCGTCGGCGCGGACGGCCACCCCTTTGGAGGATCCGGTGCCGATGTCGACACCGAGGAACACCGATTCGCTCATCGCCCCCTCGTTCGTCGTGCGTACTCGTCCGGTTGCCCGGCGTCAGGTACATGGCGTCAGGTGCATACGGTAGCCGCCGCCCGCGCGGGGGCGGGCGGGCCGATCCGGGAGATTCCGGAGCAATGGGGCGGCAAAGGAACGGGTGTCCGCGAGCCGAGCCGGTTTACCCCCCGATGCCCCGGGCAGGCGGATACTCGTGCTTCGGACCGGAGGCACGCCTCGCGGGAGCGGTGTGGCCGCTCAGGGCGTGACCTGGTCCCGAGCCTCCCGCGGAGCAGCGCCGACGGCCCCCAAGAGACCGGCATTCCCATCCGCAGGAGGTGCGTTTCCGTGACGACCGCAGTGCAGCCCAAGACTCGCCCGTCGGCCCACCCGCACGACGACGCGCCCGACACGTCCGCCGAGTTCGAGAGGATCGCGGAACTCCCGGACGGACCGGAGAAGGACGCGCTGAGGCAGCGGGTGGTCGAGGCCTGGATGCCGATGGCCGAGCGGCTGGCCGGCCAGTACCGCAACCGTGGCGAGGCCTTGGAGGACCTGCGGCAGGTCGCCGCCCTCGGCCTGGTGAAGGCCGTCAACCGCTACGACCCGGCGCGCGGCTCGGCCTTCGAGAGCTTCGCGGTGCCCACCATCGTCGGTGAGATCAAGCGCCACTTCCGCGACCACCTGTGGGGGCTGCACGTCCCCCGCCGGGTCCAGGAGCTGCGCAACCGGGTGCGGGCCGCCCACCGCGAGCTGTCCCACTCGCTGGACGACCGCGCGCCCGACGTCCAGGAGATCGCCGAGCGCACCGGCCTGTGCGAGGAGGACGTACGCGTCGGCATGGAGGCCCTGGACAGCTTCACCCCGCTCTCGCTGGACGCCCAGCTGCCCGGCGCCGACGACGGCTACGCCCTGATGGACACCCTCGGCGAGCGGGAGCCCGCCTACGACCGGGTCGTGGACCGGGAGGCCGTGCGGACGAGGCTGGTGCGGCTCCCCGAGCGGGAGCGGCGGATCCTGTACATGCGTTTCTTCTGCGACATGACCCAGAGCCGCATCGCCGAGCAGCTGGGCATCTCCCAGATGCATGTCTCCCGCCTGATCAACCGGACCTGTTCGAACGTGTGCGAGCAGGTCATGGCCGAGGCGAGCTGAACACGCCGCCCGGCACCCGACGCGGCCGCGCTCCCGCGGCCGGGTGAGAGGATCCTGGCGCCCGGCCTGCCCCGGCCGGGCGCCAGGATCACCTTGTGCGTGCGGTCAGTGGGTCTGCACCCACCAGGTCATCAGGGCGATGACCGCGGTGCCGCACGCGTACGAGGCGCCGCGCACGAAATTCGCCGCCGCCATTCGGCCGTAGCGCCGCCAGCGCCCGGTGGAGCGGCGGGGGGCCGGGGGACGATTCTCCATAGACAGCATGTGGAGCCCCTTTCGTGAGCGTGCGAACACTGACGGGTCCACGCCGGGAGCCCCTCAGCGCCGACCGTCGCCGGGCTGCTGACCACGGGCTCCTTCGCGCTACGGCAACCATACAAGATTGTGATCTTGTGAAATCCGCAGGACGCGCCGGGAAATCGCTCAGCTCACACGGTTCGCCGCGACCGTCCGGGTCGTGGTGTTCCAGCCGGAGCCCCACCGGTCACCGGATGGGCGTCCACCAGCAGGGCCGGTGTCCGGCCGGCTCAGCCGTGCCAGCGCAGCACCGCGCCGAGGCCGCCCGCCGGCCCGGCCATGCCCTCCGGAACCACCAGCACCTCGGTGTCCGCCGCCGCGGCCGCGCGCACCAGCGCGTCGTCCGCGCGCGCCGGCTCGGGCGCCGCGACCCCCAGCGCGCGCACCTGGGCCCGCTGCACGGCCACCTGGTCCACACCGGGGCCGATCCACACCTCCCGGCGGGCGTCCGCCCCCGTCTGCCCCAGCAGAAGGGTGGCCGCCTGGTGACTGCGCACCGCCTCCACCACCGCCGGCATCCCCTCCGCCGCGCCACCGGGCGCGGAACCGTCGTGGGCGCCGCCCACCCCCGGCTCACCCGGGCGGCCCCGGGCGGCGCGGAAGAGATCCAGGACTTCCTCCAGATGGGAGCGCGCGTACTCCTCGCGGGCGCGTTCGATCTCCGCCTCCAGCAGCGCCCGGGCGCTGCTGGAGGCCCTGCTGCCGTGCTGTGCCTCCACCGCACGGGCGCGCAGCGGCTCGGGCAGCCGCTCGTGCACCGCCCGGCGCTCGCGCGGCTCACCGGCCAGGACCAGCAGGCGCGCGTCGCTCTCCGGCCACCGCCGCGCGAGCTCGCCGGCGACCAGGTCGGCGGTCTGGTCCCAGGTGTTCTCGACCCGGTTCCGGTAGTGCCACTCGTGCCGGTCGGCGGGTACGGAGCGGTGGCCGCGCCCCTGGGGCGGGCCGCCCCTCGCCCGGCCGGCGGGGCGCGGACCGGCGTCGTCGAGCAGTTCCAGATCGGCTCCGGAGCGGTCGACACGGGCCACCAGGCAGGGGGGGCACTCGCCGCGCAGGGATGCCAGCGGCGCCACCCGGGGAAGCATCGACCAGGAGGTGACCACATCCGGCGGGGAGGCGGCCAGCGGGAGGTCGAGGACCACCTCCCCGTCCGCCGCGAACAGCGCGCGCCCCGCGGACGGCCTGCCCGTCGGCTCGCGGGCCAGCCGCTCGACCAGCGCGTCGCGCGTGGCGGCGTCGGCGCCCTGCCGGGCGAGCTGGTCGGACACGAACCGCTCCCGCAGCCTGCGCCGCCTGGGCGCGTCCTCGGTCGCACGCGAGGTGTCCAGGTAGACACAGGCCCACGGACCGGGGCGATCGAACAGCGGCTTCAGGAATCCAACGTCCATGACCTCCCCCATCCCGGGGAAACGCACGAGAGCCGGGGCGCACCCGGAGGAATCCGGAGCCCCCGCCCCGTTCCTGCCCCCAGGATCCCTCCACCGCTTCCCGAACGCCAGGCACGCCGGGCCGCGCCACCGGCGGCACGGCCCACCTAGACTTGACGATGTGACTCGCTCCAACGAGGAGGTCGAGGCGCTGCTGCGGGAGTACGCGGATCTCCTCCTGATCACCGGCGGGGACGCGTTCAAGGCGCGCGCCTACGAGAAGGCCGCCCGCGCGATCGCCGGGTATCCGCGCGATGTCTCGCGGCTCGACGCGAAGGGCCTGCGCGAGATCCCCGGAGTGGGCAAGTCGATCGCCGACAAGGTCGTGGAGTATCTGCGCACCGGCAGCGTGCCCGCCGTCGAGGAGGCGCGCGCCGCGATCCCGGCCGGGGTGCGGCAGCTGACCGCCATCCCGGCGCTCGGGCCGAAGAAGGCCATGATGCTGTACGAGGAGTTGCACATCGCGTCCATCGACGAGCTCTCCGACGCGATCCACGACCACAAGCTGCGCGACCTCAAGGGCTTCGGCCCGAAGACGGAGGAGAACATCCTCCACGGCATCGCCCTCATGCAGGCCGCCGGCGACCGGTTCCCGCTCAACGTGGCCATGAGCGTGGCCGACGACATCGTGGCCGAGCTGTGCCGGGTGGCCGGCTGCGAGGCCTGCGAGTACGCGGGGTCGCTGCGGCGGATGAAGGAGACCGTCGGCGACATCGACATCCTGGTGGCGGCGGACGAATCGGCCCCGTTCATGGAGGCGTTCGCCCACCTCCCGTACACCGCCGAGGTCATCGCCCGCGGCGAGAAGAAGACCTCGATCCGCACCACCAAGGGGCTGCAGGTGGACCTGCGGGTGCTGCCCCTGGACTCCTGGGGCGCGGGGCTGCAGTACTTCACCGGCTCCAAGGCGCACAACATCCGCGTCCGCGCCATCGCGATGCGCCACGGCCTGAAGCTCTCCGAGTACGGGCTCTTCGACGCCAAAAGCGGCAGGAAGATCGCCTCGCGCAGCGAGGAGGACGTGTACGCCAGGCTCGGCATGGACTGGATCCCACCGACGCTGCGGGAGGACCGCGGCGAGATCGAGGCCGCCCTGAACGGGCGGCTCCCGCGGCTGGTGGCGGAGTCCGACCTGCGCGGCGACCTGCACACCCATACGAACCTCACCGACGGCCTCGAACCGCTGGAGGAGATGATCGAGGCGGCCCGGCGGCGCGGCTACGCGTACTACGCGGTCACCGACCACGCGCCGAAGCTGTACATGCAGCAGATGACCGACGAGAAGATCCTCGCCCAGCGGGCACGGATCCGGGACCTGGACCGGGCGTGGGGGCGCGGCGGGATGCGGCTGCTGCACGGCGTGGAGCTCAACATCGACGTCGACGGGGACGTGGACTGGCCCGACGACTTCCTCGAGGACTTCGACCTGTGCGTGGCCTCGGTGCACACCCAATTCGGCCAGTCGCGGGAGGAGATGACCCGGCGGCTGCTGCGGGCCTGCGAGAACCCGAACGTCAACATCATCGGCCATCCGACGACCCGGCTGATCGGGAAGCGGCCGGGCATCGACGCCGACCTCGACGCGGTGTTCGCCGCCTGCGCCCGCACCGGCACCGCGCTGGAGATCAACGCGCACCCCGACCGGCTGGACCTGTCGGACGAGAACATCCTGCGCGCCAGGGAACACGGCGCGAGGTTCGCGGTCGACAGCGACGCGCACTCCACGCTCGACGTCGCCGCGCTGCGCTACGGGGTGGGGACGGCCCAGCGCGGCTGGCTGACCCCCGACGACGTGATCAATACCTGGCCGCTGACCCGGCTGAGGCGTTTTCTGCGCAAGGACGGGCACGGCTGAACGTATGCCCGTTTCACACCCTGAACAGCCCAAGAGCCCGGAACAGCCCGAACACCCCGAGCACCCCGAGCACCCCGCGCGTTCAGCGCCCGGCGCGGGGGACCTCGCCGACCTCGACGAGCGGGTGAGCGGCTGCCGCGCCTGCCCGCGCCTGGTGCGGTGGCGCGAGGAGGCCGCCCGTACCAAGCGCCCGGCCTATCGCGAGTGGGACTACTGGGCCCGCCCCGTGCCCGGCTTCGGACCGGACGGCGCGGCGCTGGCGATCGTCGGTCTGGCCCCGGCCGCGCACGGCGGAAACCGCACCGGCCGGATGTTCACCGGCGACCGCGCCGGGGACTTCCTGTTCGCGGCGCTGCACGACGTCGGCCTGGCCAGCCGGCCCACCTCGACCCACCGGGGCGACGGCCTGGAGCTGCGCGGGGTCAGGGTCACCGCGCCCGTGCACTGCGCCCCGCCGGCCAACCGGCCCACGACCGAGGAGCGCGACACCTGCCGCCCCTGGCTGGTCCAGGAACTGCGGCTGCTGCGCCCGACGTTGCGCTCGGTGGTGGTGCTGGGCTCGTTCGGCTGGCAGGCGGCGCTGCCCGCGCTGGCCTCCGCCGGCTGGGAGGTGCCCCGCCCGCGCCCGCCGTTCGGCCACGGGGCGCGGGCCACCTTGCGGGCCGCCGGCGCCGGTGCGCCGCTGCGGCTGTTCGGCTGCTACCACGTCAGCCAGCAGAACACCTTCACCGGGCGGCTGACCCCGGCGATGCTGCGGGACGTGCTCCACGCGGCGGCGGAGGCGGCCGGGCTGTAGGGGGTCTCCGCACGGGGAAGGACGGGCCGCCGGCGCGGTGGGGCGCCGGCGGCCCGGTGGGGGGGGTGGTACGAGGTCCCGGGCGCTGGGGCAGTGGGCGACCGGGACCTCGGTCAGGGGTTGCTGGCGCCGATGACGGCGCCCGTGGCCTCGAGCGCGGTGCTCACCGGCTGGAAGAACGTCTCGCCGCCCTGCGTACAGTCGCCGCTGCCACCGGAGGTCAGCCCCACGGCCGCGTCCTCGGCGAACATGGCGCCGCCGCTGTCGCCGGGCTCGGCGCACACATCGGTCTGGATCAGGCCGTTGACGAT
Organism: Streptomyces sparsogenes; assembly: GCF_001704635.1. Lineage (GTDB taxonomy): Bacteria > Actinomycetota > Actinomycetes > Streptomycetales > Streptomycetaceae > Streptomyces > Streptomyces sparsogenes. The sequence continues at coordinate 41,406 of NZ_MAXF01000174.1, forward strand.
GTCACCGTTGCCGTAGTTCACCGTGGCGTCGAGGCCGGTGACGGTGCCGTCGGTGACACCCGTCGTGCTGCCGGAGCGCTGCACCGCGAGACCCACGCTCGCCTCCGCGACCCGGGTGATCTCCTGCGTGGTGCCGTCCTGCAGATCCACCGTGCTGGGCGCCTGGGTGTTCGGGTCGTCGTACGTCACCAGGGCGAAGTCGCTCACCGGGAACCGGGACTCGGCGGTGGTGCCGACCTGCTGGGCACCGGCCTGGTCGGTGGCCCACGTCTCCGCGATGTTTCCGCAGTGGCCGGCGGTGAGGAAGGCGGGGGCGCCGTCGACCGTGACATTGAAACCCAGCGAGCAGCGGGCGCCACCGCCGAAAATGGCGTCGCCGCCGTCCAGGGCACCGGCCTGCTCTCCGGCACCACCCGCGCCCTGACCGTCGCCCGCGCCTTGGCCATCGCCCGCACCTTGGCCATCGCCCGCACCCTGACCATCGCCCGCACCCTGACCGTCGCCTGCGCCCTGCCCGGCTCCCTCGTCGGCGCCGCCCTGGCCCGCGCCCTGCCCGGCCCCGTCGTCCGCACCACCCTGGCCCGCGCCGCCGTCGGCCCCGGGCCGTGTCTCGTCGGTGCCGTCGAACTTCCTGAACTCCCCGTTGGTGCGCTGCACGGTGGCCTTGCCGGCCATGCCGTCGACGGCCTTGGTCAGGGTGGCCCATTTCGTGCCGGTCACCGTTCTGTCGGCGGTGACCCGGACCGTGTTGGTCTTCGGGTCGATCGACCAGGCCGTGCCGGGGATCGATGCGGTGTCGCTCAGCGTCTTGGTGGTGGCCTTCAGCTCGGCCATGCTGTTCTCGACGATCTTGGCCACGGCGCCCTTGGCCCGCGCGTCGTTCGCCGCGTCCTCGTTCAGGACGTTCATCACCAGCCGCCTGGTGTCGCCCTCGTAGTACCACCCGGCCGCGTTGTCGCCGAGGTCCGACGCGAGGGCCGTCGCGAGCTTCACGGCTGACCGCGACGAGAACGTCTTGGCCTCGGCCGACTTGTCCGGGCTCGCGTTCGCGTGGGGAAGCAGGATCGCCGCTCCCGCGAGGGCGGCCGCGGCGGCGCCGGCTATGACGGCGGTCCGCTTGTTCACACGTCGGTGGCTCAACTCACTGACCTCCAGTAGGGGTGCGCCGGGGTGCGGGAGGAGTGTCCGTCGTTCTCCTCCACGTCCCGCGCGGTGGTCACCCGGTCATACGGAAGTCCCGGTTCAGTGTTTTCAGGGCCACTCAAGCTGTGATGAAACCCGTACGCGGGCCGCCGGGGATGAGTAAGCTCCGCCGGTTCGGCCCGCGCCCTCGCGCCCCAGGCCCCCTCAGCCCTCCTCCCCCGCGGCCGCGGCCTGCGCGCGCAGCTCCCACACCTGCCCGAGCGCCATCTCGGCCGACGGCCCGGCCGGGGCGCCGTCGGTGGTCTCGAAGTGGTCGACGTAGTCGCCGATGAACTCCTGCCACCGGTGGTTGACCGGGTCCCGGTCGAGCGCGGTCATCGCGGCGGTGAAGTCCTCGCAGTCCACGAGGTGGAACAGATGGCGTCCGCTGCGCCAGATCCGCCAGTTGGTGATGCCGGCCCGGCCCAGCGCCTCCAACAGGTCGGCCGGAACCGTGGCGTGCACCTCCTCGTATCCGGCCTCCCGGCCCTCCTTGAGCACCGAGTGCAACGCGACGCGCATGGCCATCCCTGTCTCCTTCTCGGATCCTGCCGGACATCGGGTAATGCCGGACATCGGGTGTGCCGAACTTGGGGTGTTGCCGCACTTGGGGTGTGCCGGGCCTCAGGCCCGGACGACCCGGAGGCCGGCCTCGGTGAAGCGGGCGACGAGCTCATCGGGGGCGCCGGTGTCGGTGACCAGCACGTCGATCTCGTCGATCGCGCAGATGCGGGCGAACGCCCGGTGGCCCAGCTTGGTGCTGTCGGCCACGACCACCACCCGCTCGGCACGCCGGGCCATCAGATGGTTGATGCTCGCCTCGCCCTCGTGGTGGGCGGTGGCGCCCCGGGTGAGGTCCAGCGCGTCCACGCCGATGACGGCCAGGTCGAGGGAGACCTGGTCGAGCACCCCGGTGGCCAGCGGGCCCATCAGCTCGAAGGACTGCGGGCGGGCCACCCCGCCGGTGAGCACGATCTTGATCTGGGGGCGCACCACCAGCTCACTGGCGATGTTCAGCGCGTTGGTCACGACGGTGACGGCGGGCGCGCCGCCCTCGGCGGCCAGGTCCGTGCGGGTGGCGATGGCGCGGGCCGCCTCGGTGGTGGTGGTGCCGCCGTTGAGGCCGACGATCGAGTCGGAATCGACCATGCGGGCGACGGCGGCGCCGATCCGCTGCTTCTCGGACGCGCGCCGGGCGGTCCTGTAGCGCAGCGGAAGGTCGTAGGACACGTTGTGCGCGACCGCGCCGCCGCGGGTGCGGGTGAGCATCTGCTGCCGCGCGAGTTCGTCGAGGTCGCGGCGGATCGTGGCGGTGGACACGGCGAGTTCGGCCGCCGCCTGTTCGAGCTCCACCCTGCCGTCCCGGGCCAGCAGCTCCAGCAGGGCGTTCCAGCGTTCGGGCCGTTTCACGCCGTCTCCCTCACCCCGCGTCGTCTCTCGACCGGCGCGGCTCACCTTATCGCGCCTGACAGCAGCGCTGGACTTCTCTGCAAAATCGTGCGCATTATCGGCTCGAACGATGCACATTGCATCACGCCACCTCATGTTTCACGCAGGACGAGGGGAGCCACATGAGCTACACCGAGGCCGAGATCGCCAGTCAGCCCGACTGCTGGCGCCGCGCCGCGGAGCTGGGGCGGGAGCCGGACGGGCCGGTGCGCGCGGCCCTGCCGCGGGAGGGTGAGCGGGTGGCCGTCGTCGGCTGCGGCACCTCCTGGTTCATCGCCCAGTCGTACGCGGCGCTGCGCGAATCGTCGGGCCAGGGGGAGACGGACGCGTTCGCCGCCTCGGAGATGCCGTCGGGCCGCCGCTACGACCGCGTGCTGGCGCTGTGTCGGTCCGGCACCACGACCGAGGTGCTCGAACTCCTCGGCCGGCTGCGCGGCACCGCGCCGACCACGGTGGTCACCGCCGTGCCCGGCTCCCCCGTCACCGAGGTGGCCGACTCGGTGGTGCTGCTGGACTTCGCCGACGAGGAGTCGGTGGTGCAGACCCGCTTCGCGACCACCGAACTGGTCCTGCTCCGGGCCCATCTGGGCGCATCACCGGCCGGTCTCGAGGCGGACGGGCGCGCCGCGCTGGCCGCACCGGTGGACGAGGGCCTGCTGGACGCCGAGCAGTTCACCTTCCTCGGGCGGGGCTGGACGTACGGGGTGGCACAGGAGGCCGCGCTCAAGATGCGCGAGGCCGCGGGGGCGTGGACCGAGGCCTATCCGGTAATGGAGTTCCGGCACGGCCCGATCAGCGTCACCGGCCCCCGGAGCGTGGTGTGGTGGCTCGGCGAGGGCCCCTCCGGCCTGGAGGAGGAGATCGCGGCCACCGGCGGACGCCTGGTCGGGGACGGGCGCGACCCGCTGGCCGAGCTGGTGTCGGTGCAGCGGCTCGCCGTCGCGATCGCCGAGGCGCGTGGCCTCGACCCGGACCGGCCCCGGCACCTGACCCGCTCGGTGATCCTCGGCTGACCGCGCGGCAGAGGACCACCAGGCACCGGGGCAAGAGATCCTCGGGGCCCCAGACCAACGGGCACCAGACGAACGGGCGAAAGCCCAACGGGCAACAGCCCACGGGCAACAGACGAACGGGCGGAAACCCAAGGGACAGCGGAAAGGAGCCGGGCTGCACGGCTCCTCGGGGGTGCCGGAGGCGGATCTGACCCGGGCGGTCGAGGCGGGCCTGACGAAGGTGAACATCGCCACCCACCTCAACGTCGCGTACACGCGGGCGATCCGCGACCATCTGGCGGCCCACCCCGAGGCCGTGGACCCGCGCCGGTATATCGCGGCGGCCCGCGAGGCGGTGGCGCGCGAAGTGGCCCGTCTGCTCCCGCTGCTGCGGGCCGTGGCCCCTGACGCACCCTCTGACGGCGCTCCGCCCCGGGCGGGGCGCCGACTTGCTCCTGCCCCATCTGTTGACATGAGCTTATCAAGTCGCCAGAGTGCAGGGGAGGTTAGGAAAGGTTCCTAACAAAGGGGTGTGTCATGCGTAAGCGACTCGCGTTCGCGCTGGCCGGCGCCGGGCTGCTGGCCGTCTCCGTCACCACGGGGGCCGGTGCCGCCACCCGGGGCCCGGCACCGGCCCCCGCGTCGGCCAACGAAGGCACGGTCACGGCGGCCCAGTTACTGGCCAAGGTGCAGAGCTGCTCGCAGATATCGAACGGCAAGTACCGCACCGACGAGGAGACCTCGGCCACCATCCCGGTCTGCGGCGCCAATGGAGCGGTCTTCTGGAAGGCCGACATGGACATCGACTGCGACGGCCAGGTCACCTCGCGGTGCAACGGGAACACCGACCCGTGGTTCCAGGACGACACCGCCTTCCACCAGTCGGACGGCAAGCCGCTCATCGCCGACAAGCTGCCCTACGTCGTGGTGCCGAGCGCCAGCTCCACCTGGAACTACAGCCAGGCGGGCATCAAGGGCGGCGGCGTGGTCGCGGTCATCTACAACAACAAGGTGGAGTACGCCGTGGTCGGCGACACCGGACCCACCAAGATAATCGGCGAGGCGTCCTACGCGACGGCCAACGCGCTGGGGATAGACCCCGATCCGGAGACCGGCGGCACGGACTCGGGGGTGACGTACATCCTCTTCAAGAACTCCTCCGTCTCGCCCATCGAGAACCATGACAAGGCGGTCTCGGTCGGCGACGGGCTGGCCAAGCAGTTCATCCAGAACAACTGAACCGCCCGTCGGCGCAACCACCCGGCACCCGTGGGGCGTGCCATTGTGCGGGGGCCCCGCCCTGGGCAGGATCACGGGTCAGGCGCAGGGCCGATCCTACGACCGCCGGGGGGACACAATGCCGCAGGAGTCGACCAGACGCGTCCACCAGCTCTACGGGGAGCACGCCCGCCGCACCCCCGACGCGGTCGCCGTCGTCAGCGGCGAACAGCGGCTGACGTACCGTGAACTGGACGAGCGGGCCAACCGGTTGGCCCGCCATCTGCGGGAGGCGGGGCTTCCCCCGGGCGGGCTGGTGGCGGTGTGCCTCGGCCGGGACGCCGAGGTCCTGACCGCGATGCTCGGGGTGCTCAAGGCGGGCGGGGCGTATGTGCCCGTCGAGCCGGACGCGCCGCCGTCGGTGCTGCGGCACATCCTCGCGGACGCCGAGCTGTTCGGCGCGCTCACCCGGGAGTCGCTGCGGGTCATGGTGTCCGACACCGTGCGCGCGGGCCGGCCGGTGATCTGCCTGGACACCCAGGCCGAGGCCATCGCCGACCGGTCCGCGGCCCCGCTCGCCCACACCCGGGCCGGCGCCGCGGACCTGGCGTGTGTGCTGTACACCTCCGGCACGGCCGGCCGGATGCCCAGGGGCGTGCTGCTCGAGCACCGCAATCTGGTGAGGGCCTACGAGGGCTGGCGGGTGGTCTACCGGCTGTCCCCCGAGGACCGGCATCTGCAGACCACTCCTTCGGAGTTCGCCGGATTCACCGCCGACTGGGTCCGCGCGCTGTGCTCGGGCGGCACGCTGGTGCTGGCGGGCCGGGACGAGGACCCGGACCGGGCGGGCGACGCCGCCCCGCTGCACCGGCTGATCGTCGACGAGTCGGTCACCGTCGTCGTGTGCGACGTCCCCACCGTCCGGGGCCTGCACCGGCACCTGCGGTCGCGCGGCGCGGACCTCGCGGCCGTACGGCTGATCGCCGTCTCGGGCGACAGTTGGTACCTGGACGAACAGCAGGCGCTGCGCCGGACCCTGGGGCCGCATGTGCGGATCCTGAACGTCTACGGCGTGACCGAGGCCGCCGGGTCCGGCACCTGGTTCGAACTGCCCGACCGGCCCGCGGTCACCGAGCACCCCGAGCGGGTCTCGCCGATCGGGACGGCGTTCCCCGGCGCCGCCGTCGCGGTGCTCGGCCGGGACGGGGCGCCCACCGCCCGCGGCGCCCGGGGCGAGCTGGGCATCAGGGGCCCGGTCGTGGGCCGCGGCTATCGGGACGGCCCGACGTTCAAGCGCGACCAGTACCTGCGCACCGGCGATCTGGGCCGAGTGCGCGAGGACGGGGGGCTGGAACACCTCGGCCGGGTGTCCTCCCACGCCGACGCCGAGGCGGTGCTGCGCGGCCATCCGGCCGTCGAGGAGTGCCTGGTCGCCGCCGTCGAGAACGCCCAGGGCCACAAGACGCTGACCGCCTATGTCACCCCCGTGGAGGGCGGCGAGGTGGACCCGGGGGAGCTGCGGCTGTTCCTGTCCACCCGGCTGCCGTCCGCCCGGGGCCCGCGGACGGTGGTCCCGGTGAGCTCGCTGCCCCGGACCCGGGCCGGCAAGCTCGACCGGACCGGCGTTCCGCTTCCGGCCCAGCGCGCCGGCGACCGCCGCCGGACCAGCGGGAAGGGGGCGCTGCCCGCGGACCACGGCGAGGGCGAGGGATGCGGGACGTGGGGAAGCATGATGGCGCTCACGGTGTTCTTCTCCCTTCTGTCCTGGTCTCTCACCGACAGTTTCTGGCCCTATTCGACCGACCTGTCGCTGGTACCCCACCCCTGGGCGGCGCTGTTCACCGGGCTGTACGTCGCCGAGTCGCTGGCCTTCGGGCTGGGGATGGGCTTCCTGTTCTGCGGGCGGCCGCTGATGGCCCGCCAGGGCCACTCCCCCGGCCTGACGAGCGCCGCACACCTGGCGGTCGCCTGGCTGCTGATCGCGTGGTGGCCGCAGGACAACTACTACCGGCTCGCGGCCAAGACGGACTGGTCGCGGCAGGCCGCCCTGGTCTACACCTTCAACGTCTCCCTCATGATCGCCGCCGCCGTGGTCGTGGCGTTCGTCGCGACCCGGCCCCGGCACGCCGACCGGGACGCGGACCGGGACGCGAGCCGGGACGCGGACCGGAGCTGACGCCGAGGTCCGTGAACATCCGGCCCAGCGCGTCGTTCGCCGAGCGCACCACCGCCTCGGCCGCGTCGAGGGCCCCCGGGGTACGGGCCGCGAGCGCCACCCCGACGTACGGATCCGGCTCGAACACCGCCGTCACCACCGTGGGCAGCAGCGTCACCCCCAGCGAGCGGCACCGTCGGGACACCTCGCCCAGGTGGTCGGCCAGTGCCGCGGCCGGGAGCCGGGCGCCCAGCGGCAGCCGGTCCAGGGTCCTTACGAGGGGCCGGCCGCCCTGGATCCCGGCCAGCCTGGCCTGGATCACGAACGCCGCGGCCGGGCCGGTGAGCCGGACGTTGATCTCGACCGGGGCGAGCCGGCCCGACCCGTCCATGACGAAGTCCACGTCGTACCAGCCCTGGTAGCCCTCGGCGGCCAGCGCCCGGCCCACGGCCGACGCGAACCGCTCGGCGACCTCGGCGGGCGCGTCGGGGACGACGCCCGGTCCGACCGTGACCCCCTGGTAGCCGGTCCCCTCGATGTCCATCACGCCCACGCCGACGGGGTGGACCGCCCCCTCACCGTCCACGACGGCGTCAAAGGTCAGATTCCGGCAGGGCCCCGAGCCGGAGCCGTCGCCCTCGACGTAATCCTCGATCAGCAGCGGGCCCCGGGGCAGGTGTCCCACGAGGGACCGGGCGCCCCCGGCCTCGGCGACCTGCCGGGGCGTCACCACGAGGGTGCCGGAGCCGCCCACCCCGTACTCCGTCTTCACCACCGCGGCCGCCCCGGCGGCGGCGCGGGCGGCCAGGGCGCGGGCGGCCCGCCGGCGCGAGGCCACCCGCTCCTGCGCGGGGACGACGATGCCGGGATGGGCCGGGGCCAGGGTGCGGAACAGCCGGTGGGCCGTCGCCTTGGACTCGTAACGGCGCGTCACGCGCAGCGCCCGGCCGAGGCCGTCCGGCCCGGCCCCGGAGACCTCCCCTGGCCCGCCCTCGGTCCCGTCCCGTGCTCCGGATCGCGTCAGGAGGCGCTCGGACTCCGGAGTGCGGCCCCAGGTGATCACCGGCAGGCCGGACCGCCGGATCCGGTCCAGCAGCGCAGTCCGGGACAGCAGTCCCCGCGCCACCCCGCCGTCGTCCGCCGCGACCTCGTCGTACACCTCCACGTCCGGCCACTCCAAGACCCGCGACAGCTCCCGCGTCCAGAAGTCATGGGCCTGCCCCGGGAGCACCAGGATCCGCGGCTCGGGGCTGTAGAAGGCGGCCAGGCAGGAGTAGTGGCCCCCGGCTCGCCGCACATCCGGCGAGCCGTCGGCGAACTGGGCGTTGAAATCGCCGACGTTCCCGATGTGCACGGCCGGCGCCCCACCGGTCCACGCCGTCACCCAGGAGGGTGGTGGCAGTCAAGGCCAGGCGGCCAGCAGCAGCAGCGCCCGGGAGGGGATGGATCCGGAGGGCGCCTCGCCGATCCGCTGCGCGCCCATCGCCAGATAGAAGGGCTCGGCGTGGGGATCGGCCTCGATGGTCAGCCGGGTGAAGCCGAGCCGGCCCGCCTCCGCCAGCACATGCCGGTACAGCAGCCGCCCCACTCCCCCGCCGATCGCCTCCGGATCCACGAACAGCATGCCCAGTTCGCCCTCGGGGCCGTCGCCCTCCAGCGTGGCGAAGCCCAGGATCCGGCCGTCCTGCTCGGCGACCGTGGTCCGACGGGCCGCCACCTCGCCGGGGCGCAGCCGCAGTTCCTCCCGGCATGCCTCCAGGAACGCCCGGTCGTAACCCCAGTGGCCCTTCGACCTGAGGGCCAGCTCGCTCAGCGCCTCGGCCTCGTCCTCCCGCCCCGCCCGCAGCCTCCGCGCCGCGGTGGCGGGCCCGGCCGTCGCCCTTCCGGGCCGATCACTCGCCATGGGCCGATCCTGCCAGCCGGGCCCCGCGCCCGGCCAGGGCCCGGGGACGCGCTTCTCCCCGGAGCGATGAGTTTCCCTCCGCCGCCCCGTCTTCCCAGGGTGAACAGGCGAAGAGGAGGTGGATGGTGACGGCTCATGACGAGGCGCCGGCGCCGCACGACCCGGGCCCGGAGGGGGGTGGCGCCGAAACCGGTGGCGCCGAAGCCGACGGGCCCGGTGCCGACCGGTCACGTGCCGGCGGGCCCGGTGCCGACAGGCCCGGCGCCGACAGGTCACGTGCGGGGTGGCCCGGCGCCGGTGGACCCGGCGCCGACAGGTCACCTGTCGGTGGGCCCGGTGCCGGTGGGGTGGGCGACCCGGCCGTGCTGGTCCTCGGCCGTGCGGTGCGCCGCGCCGAGGTGCCCGGGCTGTGCGCGCGCCTGCGCGAACTGGCGTCGCGGGACGCACAGGGCGGTCCGGTGGTCGTGGACGTGGGCGCGGTGCGCGCCCCCGATCTGGCCGTGCTGGAGGCGCTGGCCCGGCTGCGGCTCACCGCCCGGCGCCTGGGCCGGAGGATACGGCTCCGCGGCGCGAGCGGCGAGCTGCGGGCCCTCCTCGCCCGGGCGGGTCTCGACGCCGTGCTGCCGGCGGCGGACCTACCGGGCGGCGAGGGGGTCGACGGGGTCGAGGCGGGCGGGCAGGCCGAAGAGGGGGAAGAGGCGGGCGGTGTCCAGGAAGGAGTTGAGCGCGGTGATCCGGCCGCCTGACACCTCGACGACCTGGAGCGCCCACGGCTCGTGGCCGCCGTCCGAGGCGGGCCGGTACTGGCCGAAGGCGGGCGAGCCGTTGGCCACCGTCGGGATCAGCCGGGAACCGCAGCAGCCTATGCCGGTGCCCAGGAACCACTGGCGGATGTCGGCATGGCCGCGCATCCACAGCGAGTAGGGCGGCATGGACAGCGTCGCGTCCTCGTGCAGCAGTGAGGTGAGCGAGTCGAGGTCGTAGCGCTCGAAGGCGTCGACATACCGCGCCAGCAGGGCGCGCTGCTCCTCGTCCAGCGGCCGGACGGGGTCGGTGGCGCTGATCCCGCTCGCGGCGATGGTGGCCCGCGCGCGCTGCAGGGCGCTGTTGACCGAGGCGACGGTGGTGTCCAGCAGCTCGGCGACCTCGCTCGCCTTCCAGGCCAGCACCTCGCGGAGGATCAGCACCGCCCGCTGCCGGGGGGCCAGGTGCTGAAGCGCGGCGACGAAGGCCAGCCGCACGGACTCGCGCTGGGCGGCCAGCTCGGCCGGGTCGCCGTCCTCCGTCACCACGCGGCTGTCGGGGGCCGGGCCGATCCACGCGGTCTCCGGGAGCGGCGGGCCCAGGGACGAGGAGGCCGTCGCCACGGACGTCAGGTCCATGGGGCGGGCGCGGCGCTGGCTTCCGCTCAGCATGTCCAGGCACACATTGGTCGCGATGCGGTACAGCCACGACCGCAGCGCCGACCGGCCCTCGAAGCGGTCGAGGCCGCGCCAGGCCCGCACCATGGTCTCCTGCACGGCGTCCTCGGCCTCGAACGCCGAGCCCAGCATCCGGTAGCAGTAACCGGTCAGCTCCGTCCGGTGCCGCTCGAGCTGCGGCTCGACCCCGGCCGCGCCCTCCGCCGCCAGCACATCACTCATCGCCAGGCCCCCTGTCGGCCCTCCGGTATCCCATGGCCGCACCCTAGTGGCCGGGTACGACAATCCCCCGGCGCCAGGCCCACGGCCCGGCGTTCGGCGGTCGTACGGCCGGCGTACGGCCCGGGTCCGCGGACGTACGGCGGGGTGCGCGGGGGTGCGCGCCCTCAGGTGACGGGCCGGGCGCGGACCGTGGAGGAGTGCACCTGGTGTCCGCCGCTGGCCAGCATCCGCACTTCGGCGCGGTCGCTGATCTCGGCGCGGACGATGCCGGTGTCGTCCGCGTACACGGGGTGCCCGCCCGGCCCGCTGCTGTCGGTCCGGTGCACCACCACGACGTCCTCGGAGACGTCCTCGGCGGCCGGGGCCGAGGACGGCCCAGCCGCCGCGTCCGGGTGTACGAAGATCAGCTCGTATCTCTCACGACGCGCCATGACACGCCCTCCTGCCACGCCATCCCGCCCCACTCCCCAAACCGGGACATTCAACACTATCGGACGAACCCGACGGCGCAAGGGCGCGGGCGGTGCCCCGGTCCGCGGGCCCCGGGCCGAACAGTCGTTTCACGCCGTTGTTCGGTGTGGCGGGAGGGGCTGCCGAACAATCACGGGGCCGGTGAACTCGATCTCGTCGATGGGGGACTCCCGACGAGGGAGATGGCCGGAACGGAAAGACGATGAACATGCGTGTGGCGGACGGGCAGCGGCTGCGACTGGGCGGGGTGGGGGTGTCCGTACTGCGTCCCCCGGCGCCCCCGTCCCCGCGCGTGCCCCAGCCGGTCCCGCGCTCGGCGCCCGAGCGCTGGCAGGTCGCGCTGGTGGTGGGCGGGACGATGAGGTTCGAGCGGAACCGCGACACGGTCGACTGCGAGAGCGGTGATCTGCTGCTGTACGACGCCGCCGCGCCGTCCGGTGCGACGGCGGTGCTCGCCAAGGGGCCCGCGCGGGCGGTGATCCTCCACCTGCCCGAGCACCTGGTGCCGGTCCCGGGGCACGCGCTGAGCAGCCTGACGGCGCGGCCGATCCCCGCGCGCCCCGGCCCGGGGGCGCTGCTGGGCGGGTTTCTGCGGGGGTTCGCGGAGGAGGCGGCGTGGCCCCGGCTGTCCGAGACGGGGCGGCTGGGCTCGGCGGCGGTGGACCTGGCGGTGGCCTTCCTGGCGCATCTGGCCGAGGCCGAGGGGCTGCTCCAAGAGGGTCTGCCGTCGGCCCGGGCCCGGCAGGAGGCGCTGCTGCGGGAGGTGAAGGGGTTCGTCCTGCGGAACCTGGGCCGCGAGGACCTGTCCCCCGCGACGATCGCGGCGGCCCACCACATCTCGGTGCGGTATCTGCACCAGCTGTTCCAGCGGGAGGAGCTGACCGTGCGGGACTGGGTCCGGGAGCGGCGGCTGGAGCGGGCCCGGGCGGACCTGGCCGACGCCTCGCTGGCCGAGCGGGGCGTCGGGGAGATCGGCAGGCGGTGGGGTTTCCCGGACGGCGCGGCGTTCAGCCGGGCCTTCAGGAAGGCGTACGGGGTCCCCCCGGGCGAGTACCGCCGCCACCCGCGCCCCTGAGGCGGCGGGCGGGCCGCTTCAGCCGCGCAGGGCGGCCCACGTGTGCACGCCCACCTGACCGTCGGCCCTGAGCCCGTGGTGCCGCTGGAAGCTCTTGACGGCGGCCAGGGTGTCGGCTCCGAACTGGCCGTCGATGCCGTGGGGGCCGATGTCGTAGCCACGGCCCTTGAGGATGCACTGCACCTGCACCACCCGCCTGTTCCGATCCCCCAACTGGGTGAGCGCCGTCCCCGCGTACGCGTCGCAGGACTTCCACGGCTGCGGCTCCCCGGTCGGGGCCGGGGCCTTGTGGGGGGTGGTGGCCTTGTCGCCCGGCTGTCGCGGCTGTGGCCGCGGCGAGGCGCCCTCCCCCGACGGGACGCCGTCCGCCGGCCGGCCGGTGGGCGGCGAGACGACGATCACGGTGGTCGAGCCGGGGGCCGGCGGGCTCTCCGTGCGGTGCTTCCCGCCCTTCTTGGGCGCCTTGCCGGTCGGGGCCGGGTGGGAGGGGGTGGCGGACGCGCTCCGCGGGGAGGCGGCCGGCTTCTCGGCCCGCTCCTTGGGGGCGGAGCCCATCCTCGGTACGGCGAAGGCGAGCGCTCCGACGGCGACGGCGGCGACGGCCGCTCCGGTGAGCACGAGCGGGCGCCGGCTCCGGGTCGCCTCCCCCGCCGCGCGCTCGGGCGCGGCGCGGCGCAGAACCGTCAGCTGGTCCATGGGCGGGACCGCGGCGGTCGGCCCCATCCAGGTGGCTCGGGACTCGATCACCCGCGCCACCGGGGCCGGCCAGGTGAGCGCGGGCTCGTGCCCGCGTGCCAGCTCGGCGATCCGGCGCGGGGTCGGCCGCTCGGCCGCGGTCTTGGCCAGACAGCCGGTGATCAGCTCGGCGAGTTCCGGGTCGGTCTCGGCCACCTTGGCCAGCACGGCCTCGTCCGGCGGGGCGTAGATCACGCGATGGACGACATCGCCGGTCGCCCCCTCGCCGAAGGGGGCCGTGCCGGCGGCGGCCAGCGCCAGGACCGAGCCGAGGGAGAAGACGTCGGACGCGGTGTCCACCTCGCGTCCGTTCGCCTGCTCGGGGGACATGAAGGCGGGGGTGCCCAGCTGCTGGCCCGTCATGGTCAGCGCGCTGGTGTCGGCGGTGTGCGCGACACCGAAGTCGATGACGCGCACACCGTCCCCGCCCAGCAGGACGTTCGACGGCTTGAGATCGCGGTGCACGATCCCGGCGGCCGCGATGGCGCCGAGCGCCTGCCCGATCTCGCAGGCAAGCCGCCAGACGACCGGGGCGGGCAGCGGCCCGAAGCGGCGTACGGCGTCGGCCAGCGAGAGCCCGGGGATGTAGGCCGTGGCCATCCACAGGCGTTCCTCGTCGTCGAACCCGGAGTCCAGCAGCCCCGCCGTGTATGTGCCGTGGACCCGCCGTACCGCCTCCACCTCGCGCTCGAAGCGGCGGCGGAACCCGGGGTCCTCGGCGTACTCCGGCCGGATCACCTTGATCGCGACGAGGGACTCGGCCCGGTAGCCCGCGGCGTCGCCCGCGTCCCGTCCGAGGTAGAGCCGGCCCATCCCGCCCCCGCCGAGCCGGGCGAGCACCCGGTAGGGGCCGATGTCGGCGGGGTCCGTCTTCAGCAGCGGTTTCGCGCCGAGCTCCTCGAGGTCGGCCGCGGTCAGCTCCCCGGCCTCGGGCCGGGCCGGTGCTCTCTCAGACATCAATCTTCCTCAGGGACGCCATGTTCGTTCGGGAACGCCGCCGTCCCGGGCCTGGTGCGGACTCAGCCGTTGCCGCCGGCCCGGGAGATCTCCTTCAGCACCGTGTCGAACTTCCGCTGGAACTCGTCCAGCGCCTGCTTGATCTTCCTCAGGTCGGCCTGCGCCCCCTGCCAGGCGGAACGGAACTCGTTCGCGTGGCGTCCGCTCCAGTGGGTCGGGTCGCTCAGCACGCTGCCGGCCGAGGACAGCTGGTCGATCGAGTGCTGGAAGCCTCCGTCGATGATGGTGAGGAACTTCCGGCTCGCGGTGTGCGCCGCCTCGTCGACCTTGACCGTGCCCGCTCCTGCTGCTCCTGACATGCTGCGATTCCTCTTTCTCTTTCCTGATGTTGTCCGACAGGAATTCTTCTGCCGGGGCTGTGGGGTGTCATTGGCGCCGGGCGCAGGGTCCTTGGCACCCGGCGCACGGCGGACACGCGCCGTCGCGGTGCCGTGCCGCGCCGGCTGACACGGCGGGGGTGGTGGTCAGCGGGCCACCTGGACGCCGGCGGCCGCGCCGTCGCTGATCAGGTAGCCGCGCCCGGGCAGGGCCGCCATCCGGTCGTGCCGGGGCAGCACGGCGCCCAACAGGTCCCCGTCGAGGTCGTGGTCGGGGACGAGGAGCACACCGCAGTGGCTCTCCCGCACCCGCTGGGTCCAGTGGCCGTAGCCCCGGCGGAGGGCTTCGGCGCGGCCCGCCGCGACCAGATGGCGGCCGGGGCCGGCCGAGGACAGCCAGCGGTCCACGACTCCGGTCTCGTCGTCCACCGTGTCGGCGTCGTCGATCAGCAGGAGGGTGGGGCCCGGGCAGCCGGCCAGGGCCTCTTCCAGGCCGTCGTAGCGGTCCACCAGGACCGTGGGGCCCGGCAGGTCCCGCAGGGGCGAGCGGCGGGGGGCGAAGGCGACGACGGCGGGCGGTTCGGCGGCGGCCCGCGTCAGGTGGGCGATGGTGCACAAGGCCGTGCTGCGGCCGGATCGCGGCGGCCCGGCGATCAGGGCGTGTTCGTGCTCGTACAGCCGCAGCCCGGCGCGGCCGAGGGTGTCCGCGTCCAGGCCGACCGGAATCCACCACGGCTCGCCGCCGGCCGACAGCTCCGCGCCGAGGTCGGCGCGGGACAGGTCGGTGGGGAGCAGCCCGATCCGCGGGGCGGTGCGCGGCGCGTCGGGGAAGCGGGCCGCGGTGTCGGCGACGGCCGCCGCCAGGTCCTCGCCCGGCCAGCCGATCTGGATCACCTGCCGGCTGTCCGCCACCACGGCGCGGCCGGGCACATAGCCGGGCACCGAGCCGCGCGGCACGTCGAAGTAGCCGTACTCGGTGGGGTCGGCGAGCCGCATCAGCAGCTTCTGCCGGGTCAGCGACGCCCAGGCGGACGGCACGGCGCCGGAGCGGTCGGCGGTGACCGCGAAGCGGATGCCGACGGCCGGGCCGTCGGCGTAGACCCGGGCGAGTTCGTCGAGGGTGTTCATCCCGGCGACGTCCTTGTCGAGGTCCGAGATCAGCGCGCCCAGGTTGTCCAGCAGCACCAGCCAGTCGGGCCGGTCGGCGGTGCCCTGGGCCTTGCGCTCGTCCAGTTCGCGGCGGAGCAGCCGGACGAGCCGCAGCATGCGCTCGCGTTCGGCCGAGCCGATGTGCGCCCCGGTGTGCGGCAGGGCGGCGAGCGGCGCCAGGTCCCCGGCGCCCAGGTCGAGGACGAACAGATGGCACCGGTCGGGCGGCTGGGAGCCGGCGACCGTCAGGGCGAGCGCAGCCAGCGCGGTGGTGGTCCCGGAGCCGCCCCCGCCGTAGATCAGGACGTTGCCCTCGGCCGGGTCCCAGCCGACGGGGTACTGCCGCTGGCGGTCGGGGTCGTCGGCGAGCGCGTACGCGGGCAGGCCGGCGGCCTCGCCGAGGAGCCCCCGCTCCGCGGCCGCGGGCAGGTCCGCGGAGCGTACGACCGCGGGCAGCGGGTCGGGCCAGGGGCGCCGGGGCGGGGCGAACCCGGCCCCCGCGGCGGCCTTCTGGGCGGCCGTGACCAGGCGGCGCAGGTCGGTGTCGCCGTCGGGCTCCTCGGTGACCGGGCCCACCGCCGGCAGGCCCAGCAGGAACGGGGCGACGGTCACCGGGGCGGTCACCGCGGCCTTGGGGGTGACGCCGGTGGACAGCGCGGTCTGCACCGGCAGCACCTCCCGGGCGCTGAGCCGGTAGTAGGCGCGGC
>NZ_MAXF01000175.1 GCF_001704635.1 Streptomyces sparsogenes
CCCGACGAGGGAGATGGCCGGAACGGAAAGACGATGAACATGCGTGTGGCGGACGGGCAGCGGCTGCGACTGGGCGGGGTGGGGGTGTCCGTACTGCGTCCCCCGGCGCCCCCGTCCCCGCGCGTGCCCCAGCCGGTCCCGCGCTCGGCGCCCGAGCGCTGGCAGGTCGCGCTGGTGGTGGGCGGGACGATGAGGTTCGAGCGGAACCGCGACACGGTCGACTGCGAGAGCGGTGATCTGCTGCTGTACGACGCCGCCGCGCCGTCCGGTGCGACGGCGGTGCTCGCCAAGGGGCCCGCGCGGGCGGTGATCCTCCACCTGCCCGAGCACCTGGTGCCGGTCCCGGGGCACGCGCTGAGCAGCCTGACGGCGCGGCCGATCCCCGCGCGCCCCGGCCCGGGGGCGCTGCTGGGCGGGTTTCTGCGGGGGTTCGCGGAGGAGGCGGCGTGGCCCCGGCTGTCCGAGACGGGGCGGCTGGGCTCGGCGGCGGTGGACCTGGCGGTGGCCTTCCTGGCGCATCTGGCCGAGGCCGAGGGGCTGCTCCAAGAGGGTCTGCCGTCGGCCCGGGCCCGGCAGGAGGCGCTGCTGCGGGAGGTGAAGGGGTTCGTCCTGCGGAACCTGGGCCGCGAGGACCTGTCCCCCGCGACGATCGCGGCGGCCCACCACATCTCGGTGCGGTATCTGCACCAGCTGTTCCAGCGGGAGGAGCTGACCGTGCGGGACTGGGTCCGGGAGCGGCGGCTGGAGCGGGCCCGGGCGGACCTGGCCGACGCCTCGCTGGCCGAGCGGGGCGTCGGGGAGATCGGCAGGCGGTGGGGTTTCCCGGACGGCGCGGCGTTCAGCCGGGCCTTCAGGAAGGCGTACGGGGTCCCCCCGGGCGAGTACCGCCGCCACCCGCGCCCCTGAGGCGGCGGGCGGGCCGCTTCAGCCGCGCAGGGCGGCCCACGTGTGCACGCCCACCTGACCGTCGGCCCTGAGCCCGTGGTGCCGCTGGAAGCTCTTGACGGCGGCCAGGGTGTCGGCTCCGAACTGGCCGTCGATGCCGTGGGGGCCGATGTCGTAGCCACGGCCCTTGAGGATGCACTGCACCTGCACCACCCGCCTGTTCCGATCCCCCAACTGGGTGAGCGCCGTCCCCGCGTACGCGTCGCAGGACTTCCACGGCTGCGGCTCCCCGGTCGGGGCCGGGGCCTTGTGGGGGGTGGTGGCCTTGTCGCCCGGCTGTCGCGGCTGTGGCCGCGGCGAGGCGCCCTCCCCCGACGGGACGCCGTCCGCCGGCCGGCCGGTGGGCGGCGAGACGACGATCACGGTGGTCGAGCCGGGGGCCGGCGGGCTCTCCGTGCGGTGCTTCCCGCCCTTCTTGGGCGCCTTGCCGGTCGGGGCCGGGTGGGAGGGGGTGGCGGACGCGCTCCGCGGGGAGGCGGCCGGCTTCTCGGCCCGCTCCTTGGGGGCGGAGCCCATCCTCGGTACGGCGAAGGCGAGCGCTCCGACGGCGACGGCGGCGACGGCCGCTCCGGTGAGCACGAGCGGGCGCCGGCTCCGGGTCGCCTCCCCCGCCGCGCGCTCGGGCGCGGCGCGGCGCAGAACCGTCAGCTGGTCCATGGGCGGGACCGCGGCGGTCGGCCCCATCCAGGTGGCTCGGGACTCGATCACCCGCGCCACCGGGGCCGGCCAGGTGAGCGCGGGCTCGTGCCCGCGTGCCAGCTCGGCGATCCGGCGCGGGGTCGGCCGCTCGGCCGCGGTCTTGGCCAGACAGCCGGTGATCAGCTCGGCGAGTTCCGGGTCGGTCTCGGCCACCTTGGCCAGCACGGCCTCGTCCGGCGGGGCGTAGATCACGCGATGGACGACATCGCCGGTCGCCCCCTCGCCGAAGGGGGCCGTGCCGGCGGCGGCCAGCGCCAGGACCGAGCCGAGGGAGAAGACGTCGGACGCGGTGTCCACCTCGCGTCCGTTCGCCTGCTCGGGGGACATGAAGGCGGGGGTGCCCAGCTGCTGGCCCGTCATGGTCAGCGCGCTGGTGTCGGCGGTGTGCGCGACACCGAAGTCGATGACGCGCACACCGTCCCCGCCCAGCAGGACGTTCGACGGCTTGAGATCGCGGTGCACGATCCCGGCGGCCGCGATGGCGCCGAGCGCCTGCCCGATCTCGCAGGCAAGCCGCCAGACGACCGGGGCGGGCAGCGGCCCGAAGCGGCGTACGGCGTCGGCCAGCGAGAGCCCGGGGATGTAGGCCGTGGCCATCCACAGGCGTTCCTCGTCGTCGAACCCGGAGTCCAGCAGCCCCGCCGTGTATGTGCCGTGGACCCGCCGTACCGCCTCCACCTCGCGCTCGAAGCGGCGGCGGAACCCGGGGTCCTCGGCGTACTCCGGCCGGATCACCTTGATCGCGACGAGGGACTCGGCCCGGTAGCCCGCGGCGTCGCCCGCGTCCCGTCCGAGGTAGAGCCGGCCCATCCCGCCCCCGCCGAGCCGGGCGAGCACCCGGTAGGGGCCGATGTCGGCGGGGTCCGTCTTCAGCAGCGGTTTCGCGCCGAGCTCCTCGAGGTCGGCCGCGGTCAGCTCCCCGGCCTCGGGCCGGGCCGGTGCTCTCTCAGACATCAATCTTCCTCAGGGACGCCATGTTCGTTCGGGAACGCCGCCGTCCCGGGCCTGGTGCGGACTCAGCCGTTGCCGCCGGCCCGGGAGATCTCCTTCAGCACCGTGTCGAACTTCCGCTGGAACTCGTCCAGCGCCTGCTTGATCTTCCTCAGGTCGGCCTGCGCCCCCTGCCAGGCGGAACGGAACTCGTTCGCGTGGCGTCCGCTCCAGTGGGTCGGGTCGCTCAGCACGCTGCCGGCCGAGGACAGCTGGTCGATCGAGTGCTGGAAGCCTCCGTCGATGATGGTGAGGAACTTCCGGCTCGCGGTGTGCGCCGCCTCGTCGACCTTGACCGTGCCCGCTCCTGCTGCTCCTGACATGCTGCGATTCCTCTTTCTCTTTCCTGATGTTGTCCGACAGGAATTCTTCTGCCGGGGCTGTGGGGTGTCATTGGCGCCGGGCGCAGGGTCCTTGGCACCCGGCGCACGGCGGACACGCGCCGTCGCGGTGCCGTGCCGCGCCGGCTGACACGGCGGGGGTGGTGGTCAGCGGGCCACCTGGACGCCGGCGGCCGCGCCGTCGCTGATCAGGTAGCCGCGCCCGGGCAGGGCCGCCATCCGGTCGTGCCGGGGCAGCACGGCGCCCAACAGGTCCCCGTCGAGGTCGTGGTCGGGGACGAGGAGCACACCGCAGTGGCTCTCCCGCACCCGCTGGGTCCAGTGGCCGTAGCCCCGGCGGAGGGCTTCGGCGCGGCCCGCCGCGACCAGATGGCGGCCGGGGCCGGCCGAGGACAGCCAGCGGTCCACGACTCCGGTCTCGTCGTCCACCGTGTCGGCGTCGTCGATCAGCAGGAGGGTGGGGCCCGGGCAGCCGGCCAGGGCCTCTTCCAGGCCGTCGTAGCGGTCCACCAGGACCGTGGGGCCCGGCAGGTCCCGCAGGGGCGAGCGGCGGGGGGCGAAGGCGACGACGGCGGGCGGTTCGGCGGCGGCCCGCGTCAGGTGGGCGATGGTGCACAAGGCCGTGCTGCGGCCGGATCGCGGCGGCCCGGCGATCAGGGCGTGTTCGTGCTCGTACAGCCGCAGCCCGGCGCGGCCGAGGGTGTCCGCGTCCAGGCCGACCGGAATCCACCACGGCTCGCCGCCGGCCGACAGCTCCGCGCCGAGGTCGGCGCGGGACAGGTCGGTGGGGAGCAGCCCGATCCGCGGGGCGGTGCGCGGCGCGTCGGGGAAGCGGGCCGCGGTGTCGGCGACGGCCGCCGCCAGGTCCTCGCCCGGCCAGCCGATCTGGATCACCTGCCGGCTGTCCGCCACCACGGCGCGGCCGGGCACATAGCCGGGCACCGAGCCGCGCGGCACGTCGAAGTAGCCGTACTCGGTGGGGTCGGCGAGCCGCATCAGCAGCTTCTGCCGGGTCAGCGACGCCCAGGCGGACGGCACGGCGCCGGAGCGGTCGGCGGTGACCGCGAAGCGGATGCCGACGGCCGGGCCGTCGGCGTAGACCCGGGCGAGTTCGTCGAGGGTGTTCATCCCGGCGACGTCCTTGTCGAGGTCCGAGATCAGCGCGCCCAGGTTGTCCAGCAGCACCAGCCAGTCGGGCCGGTCGGCGGTGCCCTGGGCCTTGCGCTCGTCCAGTTCGCGGCGGAGCAGCCGGACGAGCCGCAGCATGCGCTCGCGTTCGGCCGAGCCGATGTGCGCCCCGGTGTGCGGCAGGGCGGCGAGCGGCGCCAGGTCCCCGGCGCCCAGGTCGAGGACGAACAGATGGCACCGGTCGGGCGGCTGGGAGCCGGCGACCGTCAGGGCGAGCGCAGCCAGCGCGGTGGTGGTCCCGGAGCCGCCCCCGCCGTAGATCAGGACGTTGCCCTCGGCCGGGTCCCAGCCGACGGGGTACTGCCGCTGGCGGTCGGGGTCGTCGGCGAGCGCGTACGCGGGCAGGCCGGCGGCCTCGCCGAGGAGCCCCCGCTCCGCGGCCGCGGGCAGGTCCGCGGAGCGTACGACCGCGGGCAGCGGGTCGGGCCAGGGGCGCCGGGGCGGGGCGAACCCGGCCCCCGCGGCGGCCTTCTGGGCGGCCGTGACCAGGCGGCGCAGGTCGGTGTCGCCGTCGGGCTCCTCGGTGACCGGGCCCACCGCCGGCAGGCCCAGCAGGAACGGGGCGACGGTCACCGGGGCGGTCACCGCGGCCTTGGGGGTGACGCCGGTGGACAGCGCGGTCTGCACCGGCAGCACCTCCCGGGCGCTGAGCCGGTAGTAGGCGCGGCCCCACTGTCTGCTGCCGATCCCGGCCGCCGCCGGGCTGTCGATCACGTCGCGGGAGTCCTCGGCGCTCTCCAGGCGCAGGGCGATGCGCAGTTTGACGTTGTTCTTGATGGCGTCGTTGACCGAGCCGGCGGGCCGCTGGGTGGCCATGATCAGGTGCACGCCCAGGCTGCGGCCGCGCTGGGCGATGCTGACCAGCGAGTCGACGAAGTCCGGCAGCGCCTTGACCAGGGTGGCGAACTCGTCGATCACCACGGCGAGCCGGGGCATCGGCTCGAGATCGGGACGCTCGTTGTCGCGCATCCGCTGGTAGTCGCGCACATGGCTGAGCCCGGTCTCCCGCAGCAGCAGCTCGCGGTGGCGGATCTCGGCCTCCAGGCAGCGCAGGGCGCGCTCGCTGAGCTGTTCGTCGAGGTCGGTGACCAGGCCGACGGTGTGCGGGAACTCGGCGCACTCGTCCAGGGCGCCGCCGCCCTTGTAGTCCACCAGCGCGAAGGTCAGGTGCTCGGGGTCGGCGTCGGTGGCCATGCTCGCGATGAGGGTGCGCAGCAGCTCGCTCTTGCCGGAACCGGTGGTCCCGGCGATCAGCGCGTGCGGCCCGTCGTCGTCCAGGTCCACGGTGAACAGGTCCCGCTCGCTGACCCCGAGCACGGCCCGCACCCGCAGGTCGGGGACGCGCCTGCGCCACCGCTCGCCGACCTCGGCCCCCGAGACGGCGGCCAGGTCCAGCAGCGGCAGCAGGGAGATACGGTCCGGCAGCCCGGCGCCCTCCACCCGCAGCTCCGGGTCCTCGAAACGGGCCAGCGCCCGGGCCGTGTCACGCGCCTGGTCGAACGGCATGCCGTTCAGCAGCACCTTGTCCACGACGTCGCCTGAGGCCACGTCGCGCACCCGCCCCACGCCCTCCGCGGTGGCGGTGACCACCGAGGTGCACAGCGCGGGCAGCCGCCTGGTCAGCACCAGCCCGCCGCACGGTACGGCGCCACCGGCCAGCAGCTCGCGCAGCGGGCAGGGCCGGCCCTCCAGCAGCGTGGCGCCGTCGACCACCACCAGCAGCACCGGGCGGCGCCGGCGGCCGTCCGGGGCCTCGCCCCGCGACGCGGCGAGCAGGGCACGGGCCAGCGTGTGTGCCTGTTCGGCGCCCACGGCCACCAGGCGGGCCGACCCCGAGCCCGGGTCCGCGCCGTGCGGCAGCCACTTCGTCCAGTCCCAGTCCGGCAGCCGCTCGGGGTCGGTGAACAGCGCGAGGGTCACATCAGCCGGTCCGCTGTCCACCACCGCCTGGCACAGCAGCGCCCGCGCGACGGCCAGCGCGGCCGGCCGGTCCCCTTCGAAGCCGACCGCCTCGCCGGCCGCCACCCCGACGACCACCGGCACCTGAGGCAGCGTGTCCCGCTCCGCCAGGATGTCCGCCGCCTCCGGGGCCTGCCCCGAGGAGCCGATGGCCAGCGGCGGGTTCCAGGGCAGATCGGCGGTGCCGGCCACGACCCGCAGGAAGTCCGGCGCGTCCGCGCGGCGCTCCCACAGCCTCAGGCCGGGCGCCTTCGCCCGGTGGACCACTTCGGCGGGATCGGGGTGGGCGGCCCGGCGGGCCCGGACCTCCGCCGCGTGGCGCTCCGCCACGGTCTTCTCGAACTCGGCCACCTTGGCGGCGTGTTCCCGCATGCCGCGGCGCAGGCTGAACCGGCCGCGCACCCGCTCCTCGAAGAAGTTCGCCAGGAACATCAGCGGGGTGAGGGCGGCGATCGCCGCGTACCGGATGTCGTGGGTCAGGGCCACGATCGCCCCGGCCATCAGCAGCGGGCCCAGCATGCTGGAGATGCTGAACGGAGGCTTGTCTGCGCGCGGGGGTGGCTCGGGCACGGCGATCGGGGACGGCTCGGGGGCGCGGCCACCGTGCGGCGCCCGGTTGAACGGCAGGGTCCCGGCGGGCCCCGCCTCGCGCACCGCGTTGACGCGCTGCACGGGGCCGAGGTGGTCCGGGGGCAGGATCCGGGCCAGGGCCTCGCCGCCGAAGGAGACGAGGTCGTCGGGGTGGACGCGGACCGGTTCCGAGATCCGGGTGCCGGCCACGTCCGTGCCGTTCCCCGACTCCAGGTCGGTGACCGACACGCTGCCGTCGGGCAGCACCTCCAGCGCGGCGTGCGACCGGGAGACGCCGGTGGCCGACAGCCGCACGTCCGCCTCGGCGCCCCGCCCGACCACGGTCCGCCCCGGCTCCAACGGCACGCTGCGGCCCGCCTCCAGCCCGCCGACCAGTCGCAGCACGGCCGCGGGCCTGCGGGCCAGCGGCACCCTGCTGGTGCGCGTGACCCTCGAGCCGTGCACCATGCCGGACTCGGTGAGCGCCACGTCCGGCTGGGTGGGGCGCTCGTCGACGGCCAGGGCGTGGCCGGGCTCGCCGAGGGCGGCGGCGAGGTCGGCGGTGGTGGCGTCGGGGCGGCCGAGGTGGAGCTGGAGTTCCTGTTCCGACTGGCCGTCGTCGTAGATGATGCGCATGGCGGTCATTCCTTGGGGTCGGCGAAGTGGTTGACCGCTTCACCCTCAGCGTGGTTCATGCTGGAGTTGGCCTTGTCCACCGAGGCTTTCATGGGGATGTTTTTTTCCTTGCAATATTTGACGAAGTCGCCCTTCTCCGGATCTCCCCACTCCTGCGGAGGCTTCTGCATAAAGATCTTTTGCTTCAGCTCCTCGGGGTCGACCCGGGGGAATTGGGTGATATGCGCGACCAAGGTGGACCTGAGCATCTGGTACACGAGTTCGTCGCCGGCCGCCTGGTCGCTATCGAAGGAAGGCAGCTGATTCCTGAGCTTTTTGTCCTCCAGGAGGCTCTGCGCCTGCTGGGTGAGCCAGTCACCGGCCTTGCCGTACCCGTACTTCACCCCTTCCTCATAAACTTCCTTGACTCCCTTGCCGAAGAGGTTGGCATAGGGGATGGGGAGGTATCCGATACCCGTGCCGACGAGTTGCTTGATCAGCTCGCCCTTCGCGTCGGACTGCTTCTTGTACTGCTCTCCGACCGCGTCGAGCATCTTCTCCCGCAGCGTAAAAATATGTCCCAGCGCGCCCATGCTCTGCGCCAGCGTCTCATCCGTCCCAATGCCGGAGGCGTATCGGGCGTCAAGGCCGATGCGGGTGCGGGCGATCTGGCTGTTGGCCAGGGCCCAGAAGGCCTCGTTGTCCAGTACGACATAAGCCAGGAGGGCGTCGTAGTCCTTCGCGGCCGAATCCTTACCCTCTAAACTGGTTTCCATGTTTTCCAGATGAGACCTCATGATAAGCCCGAGGGAATATCTGAGCCCGGAAAGCTGTTCCCATTGGCCGAGGTCCAGGACCTTCAGCTTTTTGCCGTCGGCTTTCACATTGGCGCGGATGTCCTTGCCCAGGGCTTCCCTGGCCTCCGCGAAAAGCCCCGCGGACTCCGGGTCGTCGTCCGACATCGCCGCTTTCATGGCGAGCCCCAGCGTGGTGCCGTGGTCCGTCCGCGCCCACTTCTCGCGCCGGTCGTGCAGCAGATAGCCGAGGTTGTTCTTGAGGAGGGCCTGGGAGGCCTCCTTGCTGAAGGCCGCCGCCTTCATCAGGCCGTTCAGGTAGTCGGTGGGCCGGTCGAGCCCGTTGCCCTGCTGGGCGGGGGCGTACTTGGCCGGGGTGAGCAGCCAGCCCAGGTGCAGCAGTCCGCCCAGGTCGGGCAGGGGGTCGGTGGACGTCGGGGGCTCGTAGGGCCTTCCGGGGACGATGGGCTGGGGCTTCAGCCCGGGCCGGGTCCGATCGAAGTCGATCATGTCGCGGCCGATCGTCCGCATGAACTGCGGCGAGAACGGCGGATGGCCGTCGCTCATCCCGAGCACCGTCGACAGCGACTGATATCCCCGGTACGTGCCGCCGCCGCCCGGGAAACGGTGCTCCGCGCGCCCTTCCGCCTTGAGCTGATGCATGAAGACGGAATCGGGATCCAGGCCGCGCGGCCCCGTGCCGACGGCCAGTGCCCTGCTGAGCATCTTGAGCGTGCCCACGATCAGCGTCCGGTCCGTGCTCGCCTTGTCCCCGTCGCCCGCGACCACATCGCTCTTGAGTTTCTTGGCGAGCGACGCGGGAAGCTCGATGACCCCCTTGGCGCCGAGCCCCAGCAGCAGCGCCTTGGCGAAATTGGGGTCGCCCGCCTGAGCGCCGTACTTCTGGAGCTGGGACAGCGCCTTGGCGTCGCCCTGCGCCGCCTTTTTCGCGAGTTCGGCCGCCTTGCCGCCGTCCATGCCGGCCTGCAGAGCGCGAATGTCGTCGGGAAGGTCCCACAGCGTCCCCGTCGGCGTCCACTGGGGAACGTACGCCGTGGTCGCCTGGAGATGTTGCAGGATCGCCTGGCGGCGCCTGAGGTCACTGGCCTCCGCGCGCATCCGGCCGGCCATGCCGCGCAGCCGTGTGGCCGGCCCGACGGGCAATTGGGCCTGGCTCAGCTCCCATTGCAGCGCCTGGGCGCACTGTTCCACCTGCCCGCAGGCGGCCGTGAACCGGGCCACCATCTGGTCGAAGGCGGGCTGCTTCACTCCGACCGCGCCGCTCATCGCAGCCCGCTCAGCTCGGTGCGCAATGCGGCGACCTTACGCCGGGCGCTTTCCACCGCTTCGCTCAGGGCGCCCTGCAGTTCCCCTTGGTGTGCGGCCGCGGCGGATCCGAAGGCCTGCCCCTTCGGGCCGAACCAGGCGCCGCCGTTCATGGCGGCGCAGGCCGAGGCGAGAATGCCCCAGTACTGGTCCGACAGGGCCTGGATGCGATTCAGCGCGCCCTGCGCCTGGTCGATCTTCTCTTGCAGTTCTCGCTTTCGGGCCTGCAGGTCCCCGTCAGCCACGGCAAAGCTCCCCGTACCCCAACTCGATTTCCCGTTCTCTTTCCTCGGGCCACTCCACGCGGCTCAGGGGGAAATTCTGGCGTCGGGGTGATCGGGCGTCATTGGCACCGGGCGCACGGTCCTTGGCCTGCGGCGCACCGCGCGCCGGCGGGGCCCGCTCACGGGGTGAGGAGGAGCGGGCCCGGGGCTGCTTTCAGGAGCCTTCAGGGGCTTTCAGGGGCGTGCGGAGTCGTGGAAGCGGCGGTGCAGTTCGCGGATGCGCTCGGCCAGCGCGGGGACCGGCCCCTCCACCACGGCGCCCGGGACGACTTCCCGGATGGGCAGGGTCCGGACGGGCGGCGCGGGGACCCCGAGGTCGCCGAGCCAGGCCGCCAGTTGCTCGGACGAACTCGCGTACACGATGCGGCCGAGGCCGACCCAGCCGTGGGCCGCGGCGCACATCGGGCAGTGCTCGCCCGAGGTGTAGACGGTGGCCGCGGCGCGCTCCTCGGGGGTCAGGTGCGCCGCGGCCCAGCGCGCGATCTCGAACTCCGGGTGCCGGGTGTGGTCGCCGGACGCCACGTGGTTGTGGTCCTCGAAGAGGACGGTCCCGTCCGCGGCGACGAGCACCGACCCGAACGGCTCGTCGCCCGCCTCCAGGGCCTCGGTCGCGAGCTCCACGCAGCGGCGCAGTCGGCGCAGGTCGGCATCGCTCACCATGGTGGCCTCCTCAGGAAGTGATCTTCGCGGCATGCTAGATCGTCACCGCGCGCGAACGCATCCGGATTGAGGCCGACCGGTGGTCAGGAGTAGTTCTTGCCCATCAGTGAGGAGAATTCCTCCGGGTCGGTGTCGAATCCGCGGACCCCTTCGTGGAATTCCCACTCGCCCGAGTCGCTCCGGGTGAATTCGGCGATCGTCGCGGCCTTCGCGCCCAGCGCGCCGACGAAACTGCTGTTCACCAGCTCGGTGATCCCGTCGGCTATCCGGAAGCTGCAGTTGGCCACGTCGCTGAAGGTCTTGGGACCGTGGTTCTGCTGGATGGCCACGCCCACGACCACCCGCCGGTAGTCGGGGGCCAGCCGGTCCAGCTCCAGGGTCATGACCTCGTCGGCGCCGAAGCCCTGGCCGGTCTGGCTGTCCCTGTTGAGGGTGATGGTGCCGTCGGGCGACCGGCTGTCGAAGTGCACCAGGTACGCCGGTTCACCGTACGGGTCCGCCGCGGTGTAGGTCGCCGCGACGAGGTCGAGATCATGGGCGGGCTGCCCCAGCGGGCTGGGGTCCCACTTGAGCGCCACCTGGACTTTGCTCGGACCCTTGTTGAGGCCGGTCACCTGACTCCCCTTCCCGGAATTGAGCCGGCGGAATTCCCGCGCGCCCGGATCCCCGGTGTCTCAATCCCGCTGCCTGGTACTGCGGTTGTCGATTTTATCAGCGGGCTCCCGCCGGGAACGGCGGAACACGGCGGCCGGGCGGACCCGCGGCCTCTCCCGGCCACCCATGCGTTACCGGTCCCCGCCCGCCTACGCCTGTCAGCGGCCGTCACCGGCCGGGCCCCGCTGGACGAGCTGCCGGCGCAGCCGCACCAGTTCGCCGTGGCCGTGCGCTGCGTGGGAACCGGTCAGCCGCCCCGCCTTGTAGAGCCTCAGCCGGTACGGGATGACGCCGGCGAGACGGAGCACGGCCGCCAGGGGGGCCAGAAGCAGCCGCAGCAGAAGTTCGGCCAGCCAGAAGGGCGTCATCACGGCGAAGACGAGCAGGAAGGGCAGAGCGATGATCGCGGAGATCGGATCGTCGCCCAGGCCGCTGGGAGCGTGCTCGAAGGCTACTTCCGGTTTGACCCACCGCGGCCACGCCAGCCTCTGCTGTCGCAGCCGCCACTTGACTCCGGATCCGTCTTTCCACCGCACCCGGGCACCTTATAGGCCCCATCCGGCCGCCTCGTGGCCGGGGCAGCTCGCCATGTGGCCGAATCGGCGCGTTCATCGAATGGAAATCGATGGCCGGCACGGGGATGGGGTTCTGCCCTTGTTTGTCGCAAGCGAGCCCTTCGCTCACCCCGGCCGGTTCGGGACCGATCACCGATCCGGCGGCGGTGTCGGTCTTGACGTTCCATCAGAGCCGTCGTGTAATTCATGCTCGCGTCGCACCCCGGCGGATATCCGAAGCCGTACCTTCGCTGCACGTGCCGGGAATGATCTCCCTTTATCCCGCTCCGCCGAATCTTTCGGAGAAGCCATGAGATCTGCTGCCCGGCTCGGCGACCTCGTCATCGGCATCACCCCCTTCGGACGGCCGGACGCCAGGCTCGCCGCGGCGGTCGGCCGCGCCGGCGGGCTCGGGGTCCTCGACCTGGGGGCCGGGGACCGGTCGGCCCGGGAGGCGCTGGAGCGTCTGCGGGACTGGGCACCCGACGGCCGCTACGGGGTGCGGGTCGGCCCCGGCTGCCGACTGGCGCCGGCGGACCTTGTGGCGGACCCCGGTGAGGTGGGGGCCGGAGGTGGGACGGGGGTCGGAGGTGGCGGCGGGGCGGGCCCGGACACGGTGGTCCTCGCGCCGGACTCCCCCTGGGGGGTGGCCGACGCCGTGGGCCACCGTCGCGTCCTCGCCGAGGTCACGGACCTGGAGGAGGCGCTCGACGCCGTACGGGCCGGCGCGCACGGCCTGATCGCCCGGGGCGGCGAGAGCGGCGGCCGGGTCGGCGCGCTCGGCACATTCGTCCTGCTCCAGCGGCTGCTCGCCGAGCCGGGGGTGTCCGTACCGGTGTGGGCCTGCGGCGGGATCGGCGTCCATACGGCCGCGGCGGCGGTTGTCGGCGGCGCGGCGGGCGTCGTGCTGGACACCCAGCTCGCGCTGCTCGCCGAGTCGGGGGTGCCGGAGGAGACGGCCGCCGCGATCCGCTCCCTGGACGGCTCGGAAACCGTCGTGGTCGACGGCCAGCGGGTGCTGCGCCGCCGGGTCCGCGGGTCGGGCGCTCCCGATCCGCACGTTCACGATCCGCGCGTTCGCGATCCGCGGCGATCCGCGCGTTCGCGATCCGCGCGCCGCCGCGCTGCCCGTGGGTCAGGACGGCTTCCTGGCGGCGCGCTTCGCCGAGCGCCATGGCGACGTGGGCCGGGCCGTCCGGGCCGTGGCCGAGGCCGTGCGGGGCGCCGTACGGGACGAACGCGCCGCCGCGGCGCTGCTCCCGGGCTCCCCGATGAGCGTGGCGCTCGGCACCCGGCTGCCGGTGGCACAGGGGCCGATGACCCGGGTCAGCGACAGCGCCGGGTTCGCCGCCGCGGTCGCGGCCGAGGGGGCCCTGCCGTTCCTGGCCCTGGCCCTCGCCGGGCGGGAGCGGGCCCGCGCCATGCTGGCGGACGCGGCGGCCGCCCTCCCCGGGCGCCCGTGGGGGGTCGGGGTGCTCGGCTTCGCCCCCGAGGAGATCAGACAGGCCCAGTTGGAGGCCGTACGGGAGATCCGGCCCAGCCACGCGATCATCGCGGGCGGGCGGCCCGCCCAGGCCGAGGCGCTGGAGAAGGCCGGGATCGCCACCTTCCTGCACGTCCCTTCGCCGGGCCTGCTGGCGCAGTTCCTGCGGTCCGGCGCCCGGCGGTTCGTGTTCGAGGGGGCCGAGTGCGGCGGACACGTCGGCCCGCGGAACAGCTTTCCGCTGTGGGAGGCCCAGATCGCGGTGATCGAGGACTTCCTCGACGAGGCGGGCCGCGACGGGGGCGCGGCCTGCACCGAGGACGGGGGCGCCCCGGCGGCGAGTTCGGCCCGGACCGAGGGCGGGGACGCAGGCCAGATCGAGGGCGGGGACGCGGGCCGGATCGAGGTGTTCTTCGCGGGCGGTGTCCATGACGAGCGGTCCGCCGCGATGGTCGCCGCCCTCGCCGCCCCGCTGATCCGGCGCGGCGTGGCGGTCGGCCTCCTGATGGGCACCGCGTATCTCTTCACCGAGGAGGCGGTCGCCCACGGCGCCGTCCAGCCGCTCTTCCAGCGCCAGGTGGTGACGGCGCGGCGCACCGCGCTGCTGGAGACCGCTCCGGGGCACGCCACCCGCTGTGTGCCCAGCCCGTTCACCGAGGAGTTCGAGGCCGTCAAGGAGCGGTTGCGCGAGGAGGGTGTCCCCCAGCGGCAGGTGTGGGAGCGGCTGGAACGGCTCAACGTCGGCCGGCTGCGGATCGCGGGGAAGGGGGTCGAGCGGGACCCGGGCGGCGCGTTGGTGGCGGTCGGGGAGCAACGTCAACTCCAGGATGGCATGTTCATGGCGGGAGACGTGGCCGTGCTGCGCTCGGACACCACCACCGTCGCCGCCCTCCACCACCGCGTCGCCCCGGCCGCCGCCGACTTCTTCCGCACCGCCGCGGCCGCGCTCCGCGAGCGCCTGGGCGAGGCCGCGCCCGCGCCGACGGAGCGGGAGGCGCCGCCGCCCGTGGACGTGGCCGTGGTCGGCATGGCGTGCATGTTCCCCCAGGCCCCCGACCTCGCCACGTTCTGGGCCCATGTGGTCGGCGGCGTCGACGCCGTCACCGAAGTGCCCGCGTCGCGGTGGGACCCCGCCGTCCACTATTCCGCCGACCAGGACGGCGCCACGGTCTCCAAGTGGGGCGGCTTCCTGCCCCCCATCCCCTTCGACCCCCTCCGCTACGGCATCCCGCCGGCGTCCCTCGGCAGCATCGAGCCGGTGCAACTGCTCGCGCTGGAGGCCGCGCGACGGGCCCTGGAGGACGCCGGGTACGCCGCCGTGCCCGACGACCGCGGCAGCCCTCGCGGCGCCGCGTCGCCGAGCGGTTCTCAGGCCGGTTCGCGGGTCGGTTCGCCGACCGGCCCGCAGGTCGGTTCGCCGGCCGGTGGCCGGGCCTTCGACCGGTCCCGTACGTCGGTCGTCTTCGGCGCCGAGGCGGGCAGCGACCTGTCCAGCGCCCAGACGCTGCGCGCCGTGCTGCCGTCCTACCTCGACACGGTCCCCCAAGCCCTCGCCGAGCAGCTGCCCGAACTGACCGAGGACTCCTTCCCCGGCATGCTCGCCAATGTGATCGCCGGGCGGATCGCCAACCGGCTCGACCTCGGCGGCGCCAACTACACGGTGGACGCGGCCTGCGCCTCCTCACTGGCCGCCGTCGACGTGGCCTGCAAGGAGCTGGTCACCGGCGGCAGCGACCTCGTGCTGTGCGGCGGTGCCGACCTGCACAACGGCATCAACGACTACGTGCTCTTCTCCTCCGTGCACGCCCTGTCCCCCACGGGCCGCTCGCGCACCTTCGACGCCTCGGCGGACGGCATCGCTCTCGGTGAGGGCGTCGCATGCGTGGTCCTCAAGCGGCTGGCGGACGCCGAGCGCGACGGCGACCGCGTGTACGGCGTGATCAAGGGCGTGGGCAGCTCCAGCGACGGGCGGTCGCTCGGGCTCACCGCGCCCCGGCCCGAGGGCCAGCGGGCCGCGCTGGAGCGCGCCTACCGCAACGCCCGGATCTCCCCCGCCGACATCGGTCTCGTCGAGGCCCACGGCACCGGCACGGTCGTCGGCGACCGCACCGAGCTGTCCATCCTCACCGAGGTGTTCACCGCCGCCGGGGCCACGGCGGGCGGTTGCGCGCTCGGCTCCGTCAAGTCGCAGATCGGGCACACGAAGTGCGCGGCGGGTCTGGCGGGGCTGATCAAGACCGCGCTGGCGCTGTACACCGGCGTCAAGCCGCCCACCTCGCATCTGCGCCGCCCGAACACCTCCTGGGACACGCGGAGCAGCCCCTTCGCCTTCCACACCGAGGCCGCCCCCTGGGTGGCGCCGCCCGCCGAGCGGATCGCCGGGCTCAGCGCGTTCGGCTTCGGCGGCACCAACTTCCACGTCGTCCTGGCCGCCCATGACTCCGGGCCGCCCCCGGCCCACGCCCTGGACGCGTGGCCCGCCGAGCTGTTCACCTTCCGCGGCACCGACCGGGCGGCCGCCCTCCGCGCCGTCGAGGAGACCCTGGCCCTCGCCGAGGCGGCCGGGCCCGGGGAGTCGCCCTGGCGCCTGCGTGACCTCGCCCTCGCCGCCGCCACCCGCGCCGGGACCGCCCAGGGCCCGGTCCACGCCGCCGTAGTGGCCACCACCCCGGGCGGCCCCGCCGGGCTGGCGGCGCAACTGCGTCGCGTCCTGGCGGGGGAACACGACCCCGCCGCGGGAATCCACCTGGCCGCCCCGGAGGGGGCGAGCGGCCCGGAGGGCTGTGGCGGCCTGGAGGGCAGTGGTGCGCCGCGTGGCGACAGCCCGCAGGGCGTTGCCGCACCGGACGGCGGTGGCGGGCCGGAGCGCAGTGGTGTGCCGGACGGCGGTGGCGGGCTGGAGCGCAGTGGTGTGCCGGGCGGCGAGTCCGGGCCGCGTGACGACGGCCGCTCGGGCGGCGGGGGCGGCCTCGCGTCTGCGCCCGGCAAGGTCGCCTTTCTCTTCCCGGGGCAGGGCAGTCAGCGGCCCGGCATGTTCGCCGATCTGTTCGTCGCCTTCCCCGAACTCCACGGCCTCGCCCGGCTCGACCGGGCCCACGCCGCCGTCCTCCACCCGCCGGCCGCCTTCGAGGAGGCGGAACGGGCCGCGCAGCGGGACAGGATCACCGACACCCGGGTGGCCCAGCCGGCCCTCGGCGTCGTCGGCCTGGCCGCGCACGCGCTGCTCACCTCAGCCGGTGTCCGCCCCGACATGGCCGCCGGGCACAGCTACGGCGAGCTGGTCGCGCTCTGCGCGGCGGGCGCGCTCGCCCCGGCGGCCCTGCTGGAGCTGAGCGCCGAGCGGGCCTCCGCGATCCTGGACGCGGCCCGGGACGCCGGTCCCGAGCCGGGCACCATGGCGGCGGTGAGCGCGAGCCGCGACGACGTCGAACGCGTCCTGCGGCAAGGCGGCCTCGGCGACCGGGTCGTGGCCGCCAATCACAACGCGCCGCGCCAGACCGCCGTCTCCGGGCCCCGGCAGGCCGTGGACACCGCCATCGAGCTGCTCCGGGACGCCGGGTACTCGGTGAAGCGGCTCTCGGTGGCCTGCGCCTTCCACAGCCCGCTGGTGGCCGCCGCCGGCCGCCGGTTCGCCGAGGCACTCGGCCGACAGCCGGTACGTCCGCCCGAATACCCGGTCTGGGCGAACCGCACCGCCGCCCCGTACGCCGGCGACCCGGACGCGATCCGCGCGGAGCTGGCCGCCCAGATCGGCGCGCCGGTCCGCTTCGTCGAGCAGATCGAGGCCATGTACGAGGCCGGGGCCAGGGTGTTCGTCGAGGCGGGGCCGGGCACCGTGCTCACCCGGCTGGTCGGCGAGATCCTCGGCGACCGCCCGCACCGCGCCATCGCCTTCGAGGGACGGCGCGCCGGCGCGCGGGGCGCGGCCGTCGGCGGCGGCCCGCGCGGGCTGTACGGCTTCCTCGACGCACTGGCCCAACTGGCCGTCGCCGGGCTGCCGGTGCGCACCGGCTGGCTGTTCCGCGGCCGCGACGCCGTGGACGCCGGCAGCGCCACCGCGCCGAAGCGGCCCGGCTGGACGGTGGACGGGCAGCTGGTCCGTACCGCAGCGGGGGAACTCCTGCCCGGCGCCCTGGCGCCAGCCCGACGTGTCGTGGAGGCGACGGTGAGCCAGACGGACCGGGACGCGCTGATCCTGGAGTTCCTGAGGACCAGCCGCGAGATGGTCGCGGCGCAGCGCGATGTGCTGCTGACCCACCTGGAGGCCGTGCCGGGCACCGGCCCCGCGGCGCCGGCGGCGCCGTCCGGGTACGGGGTGGCCGGTTCGCTCGCGCAGGCCGAAGCGGGTGGCGGTGTCGGTGTCGGTGTCGGTGTCGGGGAAGCGAGCACGGCCCTTGCGCCGGGGCCGGTAAGCGCCGCGACGGCGGCCCTCGCCGAACCGGTGGTGCCCGACGCGCCGGTGGCGGTCACCGAGGCCGAGGTGGCAGGGATGGTCGCCCAGATCATCAGCGAACGCACCGGATACCCGGTCGACATGATCGAGCCGGATCTCGATCTGGAGGCGGATCTGAGCATCGACTCGATCAAGCGGGCCGAGATCGCGGGCGAGCTGGCGATGCGCCTGGGTGTGGGCGGCACCGGCCGCGACGGCGCGGCCGCGCTCGCGGACGAGGAGCTGGAGGAGCTGACGAAGGCCCGCACCACCGCCGCGGTCACCGCCTGGCTCACCCCGCGCCTCGCCGCCGACCCGGCGCAGGAGAGCCCGGCGCCGCTCGCGGCCACCGTCGCCGTAAGAAACCAAACCCCCGCGCCCCCGGACACCGCTCCCCCACGCGCCGACCTCGCGGCGGCCGGCGCCACGCCCGTCGCCCCCGACGACAGCGGACCGCACGTCAACGGCAGCCCCGAACCCCCCGTTTCCGGGCCGGCCTCCCCCACCCTCACGGGCGTGGCGCCCCAGCGCATGCTGCTGCGGGCCGTACCACTGGCCGAGGCCAGGGCGACCGATGAGCCCTCGGCCGTCCTCGCCGGGCGGCGGTTCGTGCTGCTGGGTGGCGACGAGGCCGTGGCCGAGGCGGTCGGCGGGCGGTTGCGCGGGCACGGGGCCGAGGCGGTGGCCCTGGCGGGCGGGCATCTCCTCGGCGAGGACGACGGCCCCGTGGACGGGGTGGTCCTGCTCCAGCCGTGGGGCGGATCGGGCGCGCCGGTGCTGCCCACGGCCTACCCGGTGCTGCGGGCGGCCCTCGGGCGCCGCCCGCGGTGGCTGGTGGCCGCCCGGCGGGCGGACCCGCTGGATGTCGGGACGGCGGGGCTGCACGGCCTGTTCCGCACGGTCGCCCGGGAGTACCCGGACACGGCCGCCACGGTCGTGGACCTCCCCGCCACCGCGTCCGCCGCAGACGCCGCCGACGCGCTGCTGGCCGAGGTGCTCGCCCCCGACCACCCGCCCGTCGTGCTGCGCACCGCCGACGGACGGCGCGGACTCGAACTCGCGGAGAGCGGACTGGGGATCCTCGGCAGCTCCGGCGCGGGTCCCGCCGGGGACGGGGCCGCGGAGGCGGCGGCCATCGGCCTCGACCACGACTCGGTGGTCGTGCTGGTCGGCGGGGCGCGCGGGATCACCGCGCGGTGCGCGGCGGCCCTCGCGGCGGCCGCCCGCTGCCGCATCGAACTGCTCGGCCGCACCCCCGCCCCCACCGGCCCGGAGGACCCGGCCACCGCCGGGGCCCGGGACGAAGCCGCCCTGCACGCGGCGCTCGCCGCGCGGGGCGGCCGGAAGCCCGCCGAGATCCAGCGGGAGGCGGCCCTGATCCTGGCGCGCCGCGAAGTGGCCGCCACCCTGCGGGAGCTGGGCGGCCTCGGGGCCCGGGCGCGCTACCGGTCGGTCGACGTCCGCGACCCCGACGCGGTACGCCAGGCCCTCAAGGAGATCCACGCCGACCACGGCCGGCTGGACGGTGTCGTCTACGCGGCGGGCGTGATCGAGGACCGGCTGATCGAGGAGAAGTCCGCCGAGTCCTTCCAGCGGGTGTTCGACACGAAGGCGGGCGGGGCGCGCACCCTCCTGGACGCGCTGGAGGAGCTGTCGACCGGCCCGGGCGGGCCCGCCGCCGGGCCGGGGGTGCCGTCGAGCGGGCCGGGCGGAGGTCAGGGAGGGGGCGGCGGGCCGGCGTTCGTGGTGCTCTTCGGCAGCGTCTCCGCCGTGCTCGGCAACCGCGGCCAGGCCGACTACGCGGCGGCCAACGACGCGCTGGAGGCCCTCGGCGCGCGGTGGGCGGCCCGCACCGGCGGCCGGGCGCTGACGGTCCACTGGGGTCCCTGGGCGCCCGCCGGCGCGCACGCCGGCATGGTCAGCCCCGCGCTCGCCCGCGCATACGCGCGGCGTGGCGTCGAACTCATCGACCCCGAAGAGGGGACGCTGGCGCTGCTGCGCGAGCTGGCGTGGGGCGGGGAGTCGGCCGGGGCCGTGGTCTACACCGCGTCGGGCTGGTGACGACCGTGGCGTACGACGACCACGGTGCGGCGGCGCCGGGCAGAGGCGGCCGTACGCCCCCGGTGGCGATCGTCGGGATGGCCGTGCTGCTGCCCGGCGCGCCTGATCTGCCGACGTACTGGCGCAACGTGGTGTCCGGGGTGGACGCGATCAGCGAGGTGCCGGCCCGGCGGTGGGACGCCGAGTTCTACGCCCCCGGGAGCGGGCGCGGCCCGGCCGGCCAGGGCGCCGACCGGGTGTACTGCCGCCGGGGCGGGTTCGTCGACGACCTGGCCGAGGTGGAGGTCACCCGCTTCGGGATCATGCCCGCCTCCGTACCGGGCACCGAGCCCGACCAGTTGATCGCCCTGCACGTCGCGGCCGCGGCCGTCGCCGACGCGGGCGGCGAGCGGCGGCTGCCCGACCGGGGGCGGGTCGGGGTGGTGCTGGGCCGCGGCGGCTACCTCACCCCCGGCCTGGTCCGCCTCGACCAGCGGGTACGCACCGCCCACCAGCTCGTACGCACCCTCGGCGAGCTGCTGCCCGCCCTCGGCGCCGACCAGTTGGAGCGGGTGCGCGAGGCGTTCACCGAGCGACTGGGCCCCGACCGCCCCGAGGCGGCCATCGGCCTGGTGCCCAACCTCGCCGCCTCGCGGGTGGCCAACCGGCTCGACCTCGGCGGCCCCGCGTACACCGTGGACGCCGCCTGCGCCTCCTCGCTCGTCGCCGTCGACCAGGCGGTGGGCGAGCTGGCCTCCGGGCGGTGCGACATGATGCTGGCGGGTGGGGTGCACCACTGCCACGACATCACCCTGTGGAGCGTCTTCGCGCAGTTGCGCGCGCTCTCGCCGAGCGAGCGCATCCGCCCCTTCCACCGTGCGGCCGACGGAATCCTGATCGGCGAGGGCACGGGCGTCGTGGTGCTCAAGCGGCTAGCCGACGCGCGGCGGGACGGGGACCGGGTCTACGCGGTCATCAGGGGCACCGGGGTCGCGGGCGACGGGCGCGCCGCGGGCCTGGTCAACCCGGACCCGGGCGGCCAGACGCGGGCGGTGCGGCAGGCGTGGCGGGCGGCAGGGCTCGACCCACGGGAACCCGGCTCCCTCGGGCTGCTGGAGGCGCACGGCACGGCGACCCCCGCGGGCGACGCGGCCGAACTCGCCACGGTGGCGGAGGTCTTCGGCGCCCCGGCCGGCGACGGCACCGACCGGGCCGTGATCGGGTCGGTCAAGTCGATGATCGGCCACACCATGCCGGCGGCCGGGGTGGCGGGCCTGGTCAAGGCCGCCCTGGCGGTCCACCACGGCCTGCTGCCCCCCACGCTCCACTGCGACGACCCGCACCCGGCCCTGGCCGAGACCCGCTTCCGTACGATCGGCACCGCCGAGCCCTGGGAGAGCGCCCCGACCACGCGGGTGCGCCGCGCGGCGGTCAACGCGTTCGGCTTCGGCGGGATCAACGCGCATGTGGTGCTGGAGCAGGCACCACCGGCGGCGACGTGGGCCCCGGCGGCCCCAAGCCCTCGGCCATCGGAAGGGGCCGGCGCGGCGGTCGGGATCCGGCCGGGTGATCGCGCCCCCCGTGTCCGGGTCGTTGAGCCGGAGCGAGTGGTGGCGCTGGTCGGGGGGACGGCCGAGGAGTTGGGCGCGCGGCTGGCGGCGGATGACGCGGTCCTGCGAGAGGCCACGCCCGGCGAGGGGCCCGGCGCCGCGGGCCGGGTTCGGCTCGGTGTCGTCGGGCCGACCGCGAAGCGGCTGGCATTGGCGCGGCGGGTGGTCGCCAAGGGGTGTTCGTGGAGGGGGCGCGGTGATGTCTGGTTCACGCCTGCTCCGCTGCTGAGCGAGCACGCCGCGGTGGGGCCGGGGCGGGTGGCCTTTGTCTTCCCGGGGCTGGAGGCCGAGTTCGCGCCCCGGGTGGACGGCGTCGCCGAGTACTTCGGGCTCTCCCCCGCCACCGCCGGGTCGGCCGGCGGTCGGGCGCGGGTCGGCGATGTCGGCCGCCACGGGGTCGGCGTGTTCGCCGTCAGCCGCCTGCTGGACGGCGCGCTGCGGCGCATGGGGGTGGTCCCGGACGCGGTGGCCGGGCACAGCGTCGGCGAATGGACCGCGATGGTGTCCGCCGGCCTGTACTCGGGCGCGGCGGTCGACGAATTCCTCGGCTCGTTCGACCCGGACGCCCTGCGCGTGCCCGGGCTGGCCTTCGGTGCGCTGGGGGCGTCCGCCGAACGGGTGCTGGCCGCGCTCGCGGAGACGGCGGGCGGCCGGGTCGTGCTCTCCCACGACAACGCGCCGAGCCAGTCGATGGTGTGCGGGCCGCTGGCCGATGTCGAGGCGTTCGTGCGGCGGCTGCGCGCCGAGGGGGTGATCGGGCAGGTCCTCCCGTTCCAGTCCGGCTTTCACACCCCGATGCTCGCGCCCTACCTGGGGCCGATCAGGGCCGCTGCGGAGCGCTTCGAGCTGTACCCGCCGAGCGTGCCCATCTGGTCGGGCACGACCGCGGCACCGTACCCGCCCGGCGAGGCCGACGTACGGGAGCTGTTCATCCGGCATCTGCTGGAGCCGGTGCGGTTCCGGCTGCTGACCGAGGCTCTGTACGAGGCGGGGTTCCGGGCGTTCGTGCAGGTGGGCCCGGGTCAGTTGGCCGCGCTCATCGGCGACACACTGCAGGGGGCGGAACATCTGGCGGTGGCCGCCGACTCGCCGCACCGCGACGGCGTCGCGCAACTGCGACGGGTGGCCACCGCCCTGTGGGTGGAGGGCGCCCGGGTCGACCCGTCGCTGCCGCGCCCCTCCGCCGGGCCTTCGACCGCTCCTGCCCCGACCGCCGCCCCGGTCCCGGTTACCTCCACCTCCGCCGCCACCATCACCGCGGGGCCGAAGCCCGTACCGCTCGACCTGGGCGGTGCGCTGATCTCCCTGGACGAGCGACGACTCGCCGGCCTGCGCCGTGCCTTGGCCTCGGCCCTGGACGACGTCGGTGCCGGAAGCGCCCCTGCCGATGTCCCCGCCTTCCGCGCGGAGGACGCGTCCACGCTGGACGCGATGGCGGAGCGGTTTCCGGTGGCCGCGGAGTTCGGCGCGCTGCTCCGGGAGACGGCCGGCGCCGCGGCCGAGCTGATCGCCGTCGCGGGCCGCGGGGGCGGACCACCGGCCCCGCGGCCCCCGGCCCCCGTCACGCCACCGTCAGCGCCCTCGCAACGGCCACCGACCCTGTCACCGCCACCGCCACCGGCCCCTGCCGAGCCCTCGCGGAAGACCTGGCGCACCGTGCTGCGCGTCTCCACCGACACCATGCCGTACCTGCGTGACCACTGCTTCTTCCGGCAACGCCCCGACTGGCCCGACGAGTCCGACCGGTGGCCGGTCGTCCCGGCCACCACCATCATCGGGCACCTCATGGACGCGGCCGAGCGGGCCGCTCCCGGGCGGCGCGCGGTCGCCGTGCACGGGGCCCGGTTCGGCCGGTGGGTGACCGCCGCGCCGGCCGCGGAGGTGGCCGTCACCGTGGCGCCGTCGCCCGAAGGCCCGGACCGGCTGGCCGTGGACTTCGGCCGCAGCGCGCACGCCACGGTCCAGCTCGCGCCGCGCTATCCGTACCCCCGCCCCGACCCCTGGCCGGCCGACCCGGCCGCCGAACGCGCCCCCGACCACACCGCGGCGCAGCTCTACGACGAGCGCTGGATGTTCCACGGTCCGGCGTTCCAGGGGGTCAGCGAGATCACCGCGATCGGCGCGGCGCGGGTGCGCGGCGTGATCACCACACCGGCCGCGCCCGGCGCGCTGCTGGACAATGTCGGCCAGCTGCTCGGCTACTGGCTGATGGCGACCCGCACGGAGCGGACCGTGGTGTTCCCCGTCGGCATGCGGCGCATCCGCCTCTTCGGACCGCATCCGCGCCCCGGGACCCCGGTGGAGTGCCTGATCAGGGTTGTCGCGCTGACCGACACCACGCTGGAGGCGGATGTCCAACTGCTGGTCGGCGGGGAGGTGTGGGCCCGGATCGACGGCTGGCAGGACCGGCGTTTCGACAACCACCCGACCACGAGGCCCGTAGAACGCTTCCCGGAGCTGAACGCGCTCTCGGAGCCGCGGCCGGGCGGCTGGGTGCTGCTCCACGAGCGCTGGCCGGACCTGGCGTCCCGTGACCTGATCATGCGCAACCACCTGGGCGGCGTGGAGCGCACGGCGTACGAGCGGCATGCGCCGCGCGGCCGGCGGCAGTGGCTGCTGGGCCGGATCGCGGCCAAGGACGCGGTGCGGCGGTGGCTTTGGGCGCATGGGGAGGGCCCGGTCTTCCCCGCCGAGGTCCAGGTGTGCGAGGACGCGCGGGGTCGCCCGTACGTCCTGGGGGCGCACGGGCGGACGCTGCCCGCGCTGGACGTCTCGCTGGCGAGCCGGGCGGAGGCCGGGGTGGCCCTGGTGGTGCCGCGCCCGCCGGGGCGCGGGGGTGGCGGGCCCGGCCCCGGCATCCGCATCGAGGAGTTGACGGGCGGGACCGCCGGGTTGGAGGGCACCGTCCTGCGCGCGGTGCGGGGGGCGGTGGCCGAGGCGGAGGGCGTCGTCGGCGGCGGGCCGGGCTTCACCGTGCTCGACGCCGGCCCGGGGTGGCTGCTGGCCGAGGTGGCCTCCGCGGCCGGCGGGCCGCGCCGCTACCGGGTGCACAGCGTGCGTACGGCCAACCCTCCGGGGTTGCCCAGCCGGGACTACGTCGTGGCCTGGACCACCGGCCCGGCGGACGACGAGTGAGGAGACCGACCCGTGAGCGACGCGCGCGCGGGCGGAGAAGCTGACGAGGAGGCACCGTGAGCACCGCCAAGCACACCGTCCCTGCCCCCGCGGCGGTCGACGAGGAGACCGTCTTCGCGGAGATCGCCGGCATGCTCCGGAGCATGCTCGACGAGTACGGTCTGGACGACATCGAGATCGCCCCGGAGAGCCGCTTCATGGAGGATCTGGAGCTGGAGAGCATCGACCTGGTCACCCTGGCGGGGCATCTGCAGGCCCGGTACGGACGGCAGGTCAACTTCGCCGAGTTCGTGGCCGGGCTGGAGCTCGACGAGATCATCGACCTCAGCGTGGGCCGCCTCGTCGAGTACGTCGTCGGTTGTCTGAAGGCCGGCGAGGGGAGCTGACCGCGATGGCCATGGTCCACACCGGCGGACCGGACGGCGTCAGGCTCCATGTGCAGCGGCTCGGCCCGGAACAGGGCGGGCCTCAACAGGACCGCCCCGGCCGGGGCGGCCCCGGCCGGGGCGGTGCCGCCCCCACCGCCGTACTCCTGCACGGCCTGCTCACCGACAGCCTCGCCGCCTACTACTTCACCGTGGGCCCGGGCCTCGCCGCGGCCGGGGTCGACGTGGTCATGTACGACCAGCGGGGCCACGGGCGCAGCGAGCGCCCGGCCGGCCGCTACCGGCTGGAGATGTTCGTCGGGGACCTGGAGCGGCTGCTCGACCGGCTGGGGATCCACGGCCCGGTGCACCTGGTCGGCAACTGCTTCGGCGGGACGGTGGCCTTCTCGTACGCGGTCCGCCATCCAGAGCGGGTGGCCGGCCTGTCGCTGATCGAGTCGGAACCGGCCACCGGCGCCTGGGCGGCCAAGCTGGACCGGCTCCTCGGCTACGCGGCCGCCCAGCTGTCGGAGCACGAGTCCGACGCCCTGGCCTGGATCGACGCCCACCACGGCGGGCACACCGCCCGGCTGGCGAGGTCGGCGGCCCGGCTGGTGCGCACCACCTCCATCGCCCGGGACATACCGTCGAGCGCGGTGCTGGACGAGGGGCGGATCCGCTCCGTGCGCGGTCCGCTTCTCGCCCTCTACGGCGCCGATTCGGACATGGCCGCCCAGGCGCCGTGGCTGGAGTCGCTGCTGCCGGGCACCCGCACGGTGATCGTGCCGGGGCATGAGCACTCCGTGCTGGTGGAGGTGCCCGCCTTGGTGCTCGAACACGTCCTCGCCCACGTCCTCGATCACGACCGGGACGGAGACCGGGACGGGGTCCGGGAGCCCGGCGGGAGGCCCGGTGGGAGGCCGCGGGTGGCGGCTCTCGCCGGGCTGGAGACGGCCCCGTGAGCGGCGGCGGACGCCGTTTCCTGTTCGTCGTGCCGCCGCTCGTCGGGCACATCAACCCCACGCTCGGCGTCGGGGCCGAACTGGCCGCCCGGGGCCACCGGGTGGCGTGGGCCGGGGTGCCGGAGGTGGTGGGGCGGCTGGCCGGAGAGGGGGCGGCGGTGTTCCGCTGCGCGGGGCCCGCGCTGGGCGAGGGCGGCGCCGATGCCGTACGCCCCGCCGATGTGCGGGGCCCGGAGGCGCTGAAGTTCCTGTGGGAGCGCTTCCTGGTGCCGCTCGCCGAGGCGATGGCCCCGGGGGTGCGGGCGGCCGTCGAGGAGTTCCGGCCTGATGTGGTGGTCGCCGACCAGCAGGCGGTGGCCGGTGGGCTGGTCGCCGAGCGGCTGGGCGTGCGGTGGGCGACCTCGGCCACCACCTCGGCCGAGTTCGCCGGGGCGCTGGACGGCATGCCGAGGGTCGCCGCCTGGCTGGAGGGGCTGCTGGAGGGGTTGCGCGGCCGTGTCGGCGACCCGGCTGGGACGGCCGATCCGCGCTTCTCGCCCCATCTGGTGCTGGCCTTCACCACCGAGGAGCTGGCGGGGCGGCCGACGCGGGCCGCCGGGCGGATCCGCTTCGTCGGGCCGTCGATCGCCGCCCGCCCGGCCGCTCCGGACTTCCCCTGGGAGTGGCTGGACCCGGCGCGGCCGGCGGTGCTGGTCACCCTCGGCACGGTCAACGCCGAGGCCGGGGCGCGCTTCCTGTCCGTCTGCCGGGAGGCCGTGCGCGCCCGCGCGGGCCGGCTGCAGGCGGTGCTCCTCGACCCCGCGGGCACGCTGGACACCGGGCCGGGCGCGCCGCCGGGCACCTGGCCCGGCGCGCCCCTGGACGACGACGTCCTGGTGGTGCGCGAGGTGCCCCAACTGCCGCTGCTGGCGCGGGTGGCGGCCGTCGTGTGCCATGCCGGGCACAACACCGTGTGCGAGGCCCTGTGGCACGGCGTACCGCTGGTCGTGGCGCCCATCCGGGACGACCAGCCCGTCGTGGCCGGCCAGGTGGTGGCCGCCGGGGCGGGGGTGCGGGTGCGGTTCGGCCGGGTGACGGCGGCCGGGCTCGGCGAGGCCCTGGACACCGTCCTGTACGAGCCGGGCTGTCGCGCGGCGGCCGAGCGGGTCGGGGCGTCCTTCCGTGCGGCCGGCGGTGCGGCCGCGGCGGCGGACCACCTGGAGCGGCTGGCCGCGTCGGCCGCCCCGGGCGCACCGCCGCCCGTACCTCAGCCAGGTCCCGTGGCCGTCCCGTTGGAGGAGAGATGAGCAGCGGCGTCGAACGGTCCCCCTCCCCCGGCCCGGCCGGGGGGCACCTCCCCGGGGCAGCGGGGGAAGAGCCGAAGGGGCGCGCCGCCGTGGACGGGGCGGGCGGGGGCCGTGGCGCCCCGGAGGCCGGTCCGTACGGGAAAGAGGGGAACCGGGCCACGAAGAAGGAGACCCGCGCCGCGGCCGTCGCCGCGCTGCGCCCCCGCTACGCGGAGGATCTCGCGCGGGGCACCGAGCGGTTCTTCGAGCCGCGCCGGACCGACTGCCCGTGGTGCGGCTCGGCCCGGCTGGAGGGGCGGCTGCGCACCACCGATCTCTTCCAGCACAAGCCGGGCCGCTTCGCGCTGGACCGGTGCCTGGACTGCGGGCATGTGTTCCAGAACCCGCGGCTGAATCCCGTGGGTCTGGAGTTCTACTACCGGGACTTCTACGACGGGCTGGGCGAGCGGGACATCGGCGGGCTGTTCGCCGGGCGGCGCAGGGCGTACGTCAAGCGGGCCGAGTCGCTGCGCCCCTTCGCTCAGGCGCCGGGGAACTGGCTGGACGTGGGCACCGGGCACGGCCACTTCTGCGAGGCGGCCCGCGCGGTCTTCCCCGGGACCCTCTTCGACGGGCTGGACCTGAGCGCCGGGGTGGAGCTGGCCGAGCGGGCGGGGCGGGTGGCGCGGGGCATCCGCGGCGGCTTCGTGGAGCGGGTGGCGGAACTGGCCGACGGCTATGACGTGGTGAGCATGTTCCACTACCTGGAGCACAGTACGGACCCTCGCGGGGAGCTGCGGGCGGCCCATCGCGCGCTGCGTCCGGGCGGGCATCTGCTGATCGAGGTCCCCGATCCGGAGAGCCGCTTCGCCCGGCTGCTGGGCCGCTGGTGGCTGCCGTGGCTGCAGCCGCAGCACCTTCATTTCGTGCCGGTGGCCAATCTGCGCCGGGAGCTGTCCGGGCTGGGTTTCACCGTCGTCGCCGAGGAGCACGCGGGGCCGCACGACCCGGTCGATCTGCTCGGCGCGGTGTGGCTGCTGCTGAACGCGGTCGCCCCGCCGGACGACCTGCCCTGGCTGGCGCCGCCGCCGGGCCGGCTCCGCCGGCTGCTGCGCACGGCGGTCCTGCTGGCGGGCGTCCCGGCCCTGTTGGCGGCCACCGTGCTGGACCGGCTGCTGGTCAAGCCGCTGGCCGGGCGCGGCCGGCTGGCCAACGCCTACCGGGTGCTCGCCCGGCGCGACTGACCGTTTGTGGTGAGTACGGGACAGCGACACGCCGTGACGACGGCGTGTCGCTGTCCCATACTCACCACAAACGCGGCTCCGCTTCAGTCGGCTCCGCCCCGCTCCCGCTCCACCATCGCCGCGTAGGCGAACTGGAGTGCGTCCGCGCCGGCGACGGCGGTCAGCGCCGCCGTCGCCAGCCGGGTGGCCCTCGGGCACAGCACAAGCCCGGC
Organism: Streptomyces sparsogenes; assembly: GCF_001704635.1. Classification (GTDB taxonomy): domain Bacteria; phylum Actinomycetota; class Actinomycetes; order Streptomycetales; family Streptomycetaceae; genus Streptomyces; species Streptomyces sparsogenes. Next base: position 28,328 of record NZ_MAXF01000175.1, read on the forward strand.
CGTGACCGTGGTGGCCACCCACATGTCGGTACAGAACGGGCAGGTGATGAGCTCTCCGACCGCGCGCCGGCCGCCCTCGCCGCGCGCCTCCTCGCTCAGCTCGGCCGCGCCCGCGCCGCCGCGGGCCACGGTGAACGGCACACGCAGCGGGCTGGCCACCGTGCTCTTGGTGAGCAGCCTGCTCAGCCGGAAGGTGGCGACGCCGCACAGGGCCAGGTCCCAGGGGTCGACGCGGGACGGCAGCCGACGCCCGGTCAGCCGCCCGGCCCCGGCGAGCGCCGCGACATACGCCCCGTAGCCGAGCATGGCGGCCACGTACCGCTCGGGGGCGTGTCCGCTGTCCCCCGCGTACGCCGCCTTCTGGCCCCGGAGGGCGGCGGTGAGCCGCCCGGCCCAGTTCGCCGCCGCCCGGGCCGGCCGCCCCCTGCTCTCTTTCCTGTCCATGCGCCCATCTTCACGCGGGGCGGGGCGGCGGCCGGGGCGCCACGCGGTCGGGCCCCGCCAAGCGGTCGGGCCCCGCCGCGCCGACGGCGAACCGGCGGCGCGGCGGGGAGGCGCGGGGGAGGGTCAGCGCTGCTCGTAGCGGATGAGGGAGCGCACCATGCGGCAGGTGGTGTCGGAGGGCGGGCGCACCCCGATCCGGGCCGCCGTGGTGCGTATGGTGCGGTTGGGCGCCTGCTCGGGGCGGTAGACCCCGGAGTTGAGCAGGGCGATGGCCAGGCGCATGGCCTTCAGCCGGCGGTGGTGGGTCTCGTACCACTCGCGGGGGCGTCCGGCGGGCACTCGTTTCGTCGGGAGGGTCGCATAGCTCGGCAGGTCCGGGACAGGTGTGACGGCAGCGGCCATCGGCATCCTCCAAAGGAGGTCGGGGACCCTTGTTCTTGACCCCTCCATTCTACTGCCGGGCACTGACAAAAGCCCCTGGCCACAGGCAGTTTGAGGGGTTCCGGAAGAGCGCCGGGGGCAAGCCCCGGGGGCCGCTGGGCCGTACCGCGACCGTGGTACGGGGGGCGGGCAGGATACTCCCCGGGGAGGGCCGCGGAATCCACCCGGTGTCAGCGGCCGCGCCGGCGTGCCCCGCTTAGGGTGCAGGCATGATTCTGCGAAAAGCCCGGTCGCGCGGCCGCCGGCTGCTGGTGTCGGCGGGGGTCGCGGTCGCCGTGCTCGCGGGCGCGGGCACCTGGGCGGCCGTCGCCGCGGACGACCCCCCGTCCGTCCACCGCGAGGACCGGGTACTGGACATGCCCGGGGCGCACATCGACACCTCGTACTTCACCGCGGGTTCCGGCCGCAGGCCCGCGGTGCTGCTGGCCCACGGCTTCGGGGGCAGCAAGGACGATGTGCGGGCGCAGGCCGAGGAGCTGGCCCGCGACGGATACGCCGTGCTGACCTGGTCGGCGCGCGGCTTCGGCGCGTCCACGGGGAAGATCGGGCTGAACGACCCGGACGGCGAGGTGGCCGACGTCCGGCGGCTGATCGACTGGCTGGCCAAGCGGCCCGAGGTGCGGCTCGACGCCGCGGGCGACCCGCGGGTGGGGGTGGCCGGCGCCTCGTACGGCGGGGCCGTGTCGCTGCTCGCCGCCGGGTACGACCGGCGCGTCGACGCGATCGCGCCCGCCATCACCTACTGGAACCTGGCCGACGCGCTGTTCCCGAACGGGGTGTTCAAGAAGCTGTGGACCGGGATCTTCTTCACCACCGGCTCGGCGGACCCCGCCGCGGAGCCCCGGCGGGGCGCCTCGGGCTGCGGCCGGTTCGAGAAGCGGCTGTGCGAGATGTACGAGCGGGTCGCGGTGGCCGGCAAGCCGGACGCCGCCGCGCGGCGCCTGCTGGAGGCCCGCAGCCCGTCCGCCGTGGCCGACCGGATCAAGGTCCCGACGCTGATCCTCCAGGGCCAGACCGACTCCCTCTTCCCGCTCGACCAGGCGGACGCGATGGCCAAGGCCATCAAGGCGGGCGGGGCGCCGGTGGCCGTCGACTGGATCGCCGGCGGACACGACGGGGGCGAACCCGAGACCGGGCGGGTCCAGGCGCGCACCCGGGCCTGGTTCGACCGCTATCTCAAGGGCGACAAGGGCACCGACACCGGGCCGGCCTTCCGGATCACCCGCACCGGCGGGTTCGACTCCACCGACGGCGCCGCCCTGCTGCGGGGCGCGACGGCCGACAGCTACCCGGGGCTGACCGGCGGCGGGCGGACCGTACGGCTGGGCGGCGACGAGCAGTCGTTCGCCAACCCGGCGGGGGGCGGGCCCTCGGCGGTCTCCTCGGTGCCCGGGATAGCGGGTCTCTCCCAGGCGTCGTCGCTGGGCGTCGGGGTGTCGCTCGACTTCCCCGGCCAGTACGCCCGCTTCGACTCCGCGCCGCTGCGCCAGTCGCTGCGGATCACCGGCTCGCCCTCGGTCCGGGTACGGGTGAAGGCGGACGCGCCCGACGCGGTGCTGTTCGCGAAGGTGTACGACGTCGGGCCCGACGGGAGGCAGGTGCTGCCCGAGCAGTTGGTCTCCCCCGTGCGGATCACCGGCGCCGAGCGGGGCAGGACCGTCGAGGTCCGGCTGCCCGCCGTCGACCACGAGGTGGAGGCGGGCCACCGGCTGCGGCTGGTGCTGGCCGCCACCGACCTGGGCTACGCCTCGCCGGTCGAGCCCGCCACCTATACGGTCGCGCTCGCGGACGGCGCCCTGACGGTGCCGACCGCACCCGGTGTGCGCACCCAGCCCGCCCCGCTGCCCGCGTGGGTGTGGGGGCTGCCGCTGGTGGCCGCCGTGGTGGCGCTCGGGCTGTTGCTCACCGGCAGGCGGCGCACGGCCGCCCCGGCGCCCGACCCCGAACTGGCCGAGGTGCCGCTGCGGATCACGGGCCTGAGCAAGCGGTACGCGAAGTCGGTGGACCGGTACGCGGTCCAGGACCTCTCCTTCACCGTGGAGAAGGGCCAGGTCCTCGGGCTGCTCGGGCCCAACGGCGCGGGCAAGACCACCACCTTGCGCATGCTGATGGGGCTGATCACCCCCGACAGCGGGGAGATCCGGGTGTTCGGACACACCATCAGGCCCGGCGCCTCGGTGCTCTCCCGCGTGGGCGCCTTCGTCGAGGGCGCGGGCTTCCTGCCGCACCTGACCGGCCGGGCCAACCTGGAGCTGTACTGGCGGGCCACCGGCCGCCCCGCCGAGGACGCCCACCTGGACGAGGCGCTGGAGATCGCGGGGCTCGGCGACGCGCTGGAGCGCGCGGTGCGCACCTACTCCCAGGGCATGCGCCAGCGGCTGGCCATCGCCCAGGCCATGCTGGGCCTGCCCGATCTGCTGATCCTGGACGAGCCGACCAACGGCCTGGACCCGCCGCAGATCCGCGAGATGCGGGAGGTGATGATCCGGTACGCGGCGGCGGGCCGCACGGTGATCGTCTCCAGCCATCTGCTCGCCGAGGTCGAGCAGTCCTGCACGCATCTGGTCGTCATGGACCGCGGCCGGCTCGTCGAGGCGGGCCCGGTGGAGGAGATCGCCGGCACCGGCGACAGTCTGCTGGTCGGCCACGAGGGCGAGCTGAGCGAGGCCCTGGTGGAGAAGGTGGCCGCGCTGCCCGGCGTCGCCTCCGCGGCGCGCACCGGCGACGGGCTGCTGGTACGTCTCGACGGCACCGGCCCCGCCCAACTGCTGGCGGAGCTGGTGCGGCTGGAGATCCCGGTGACCAGCTTCGGGCGGGGCCGCCGCCTGGAAGACGCGTTCTTGACCCTGATCGGAGGAGGGGCCGCGTGAGCGCGGTGACGAAGGAAGCGCGGGAGCGAGCAGTGACGAGGGAAGCCCGCGCGTTGGAGCGCGCCAAGACTGAGCGGGAGGGCGACACCCCATGAGTTCTGTCGAGGAGGCGGCGCCCGGGCACCGTCCGGGCCGCACCCTGCCCCTGCGGGTCGAGGCGATCCGGCAGTTGCGCAGGCGCCGGACCCTGGTGATGGCCACGGTGCTGGCCGCGCTGCCGTTCGTGCTCGTCGCCGCCTTCGCGCTCGGCGGCGCCCCCGAGGGGCGCGAGAACCGCACCACGTTCATGACCACCGCCACCGCCTCGGGGGTCAACTTCGCGGCCACCGCGCTGTTCGTCTCGGCCGCCTTCCTGCTGGTGGTGCCGGTGGCGCTGTTCTGCGGGGACACCGTCGCCGCCGAGGCCAACTGGTCCTCGCTGCGCTATCTGCTGGCCGCGCCCGTGCCCAGGACCCGGCTGCTGCTGAGCAAGCTGGCGGTGGCGCTGGGGTTCAGCGCGGCGGCGATGGTGCTGCTGCCGCTGGTGGCGCTGGTGGTGGGGACCGTGGCGTACGGCTGGGAGCCGCTGCGGATCCCGACGGGCGGGTCGCTGGCGACGGGCGAGGCGGTGGGCCGGCTCGCGGTGGTGGTCGCGTACATCTTCCTGTCCCAACTGGTCACCGCGGCCCTGGCGTTCTGGCTGTCCACGGTCACCGACGCCCCGCTGGGCGCGGTCGGCGGGGCGGTCGGGCTGACGATCGTGGGCAATGTGCTGGACGCGGTGACCGCGCTCGGCTCGTGGCGCGACTTCCTCCCCGCGCACTGGCAGTTCGCGTGGATCGACGCGCTCCAGCCCCATGCGGAGTGGAGCGGCATGGTGCAGGGCGTGTCGGTCTCCGTCGCGTACGCGCTGGTGCTGTTCGCGCTGGCGTTCCGGGGGTTCAGCCGCAAGGACATCGTGTCCTGAGGCCCCGTCGGCGCCGGTACCGTTCCCGCCGGTGAGCGCGCCGGGGCGTCATGACATCCTGAGACGTTGTGGCGCGCCGGACCGGTCGGCGAACGTCCGGCGTGACAGGGAAGGTCGATGAGGCTCTGCTTTCTGGTGGAGGAGCACTACCGCTACGACGGCATGCCGGTGGAGGTGATCCGCCGGCTCATCGCCTGGGGGCACCGGGTGGATGTGCTGCGGCCGGGGAGTTCCCTGGTGAACGTGGAGGAGGCGGTCAGGGCGGGCAGCCACGACGCGTGGGTGCTCAAGACGGTCTCGGGCGGCCCGGGCCTGACGCTGCTGGAGGCCGCGGCGGCCGTGGGGCTGACGACGGTCAATGACGCGCGGTCGATCCGCGGGGTGCGGGACAAGGTGCTGGCGGCGGCGATCGGGCGCGCCCGGGGGCTGCCGATGCCGCGGACCTACGCGGCGGCCCGGCCCGAGTCGCTGGCCGAGGTTCCGGAGGCGGAGTTCCCGCTGGTGGTGAAGCCCGCGGACGGGAGTTCCGGGCGGGCGGTGCGGCTGGTGTCCTCCCCGGACCGGCTGGCCGGGCTGTGGCCGGAGCTGGCGGGGGAAGGGATGCTGATCGCGCAGCCGTATGTGGCCAACTCGGGTGTGGACCTCAAGGTCTACTGCGTGGGCGGCGAGCTGTACGCGACGGAGCGCAGCTCGCCGCTGCACCCGGACGGTCCGGTGCGTGAGCGGCGGGTGCCGCTGTCCGCCGAGGTGGCCCGGATCGCCGCCGACGCCGGGGCGGCCTTCGGCCTGGACCTGTACGGCGTGGATGTGCTGCTGGGGCCGGACGGCCCGGTCATCGTCGATGTGAACGACTTCCCGAGCTTCCGTCAGGTGCCGGACGCGGCGGCGCGGGTGGGGCGGGCGGTGCTGGAGCTGGCCCGCCGGGGCGCGGGCGGCACGGGCGGGGCGGGGCCGGCGGCCGTGGTGCCCGCCCGGCCGGTGCCGCCGCGGGTGGCGGAGCAGGTGCCCGCGAGCGCCGGCGAGGGCCGATGAGGATCGGTCTGATCACCCCGGAGCCCGGTCATCCGCTGCTGGCCGCGGCGACCGCGCTGCTGACGCCCCGGCACCGGGTGGAGGTGGTGGATCCGGGCTCCTGGGGCGGCGCACCGGACGAGCCGGGGTCCGTCGGCGCGCTCGCGGACGTCTATCTGCTCAAGGCGCGGACGCCGGGGGCGCTCGGCCTGGCCCGTCACCTGGAGGAGCGTGGCGCTCCGGTGGTGAACGCGGCCCGCGCGACCGGGCTGGTCCAGGACCGGACGGCGATGGCCCGGCTGGCGCTGCGGGCGGGGCTGCCGTTCGCGCGCACCCGGACCGCGCCGGACCTCGCCTCGCTGGACGCCGAGGGGCTGCCGTATCCGGTGGTGGTCAAGAGCCGGCACAGCAGGCGCCATGACCTGGTGGCCCGGGTCGAGAACGCCGCCGGGCTGCGCGCCCTGGGCGAGGTGTGGCCGGGCGAGCCGGTGGTGGTGCAGCGGTTCACCGAGAACAGCGGCTGGGACCACAAGCTGTGGGTGATCGCGGGCCGGGTCTTCGCGGCGGTGCGCCGGTCGGAGCTGGCGGACCCCGGGCGCGGCCCCGCGCTGCCGCTGCCGCCCGGGGAGCTGCCGGACGGCTGGGCCGGGCTGGCGCTGCGGGTCGGGCCGGTCTTCGGGCTGTGGGTGTACGGCGTGGATGTGATCGACGCGGGCGGCGGGGCGCCGCTGATCGTGGACATCAACGCGTTTCCCGGCGTACGCGGCCAGGCGGGCGCCCCCGAGGCGCTGGCCGAGCTGGCGGTGCGCACCGCCGAGAGGGGTGCCGTCCCGGTCTGCTGAGCCGCCCCGGATCGAGGCCCCCGGGTTCGATTGAGCGGGCCCGGGTCCGGGGACCATGTGGGTAGGGAGCCGTGGCGTCGGGCCGCAGGCCCGGGCGCGGCGACGTGGCCCGGCGAGGCAGACGCCGATGCGCAAGGACGATTTCGCCAGGTATCGAGGCGAGGACCAGGAGCTCGGGCACCGGGGGGCCGCTCCGCTCTCCGCGGCGATCGAGGTCGACGCCCGTGGCTGTGTCACGGCCTGGGGGCCCGACGCGGCGCGGGTGCTGGGCTACCGCTCCGGGGAGGTGCTGGGGCGGTCGGCGCGGGAGCTGCTCGCCGGCGATCTCCCGGCGTGGGCGCGCGGGAGGCTGCGCGCCCGGCCGGGCGAGGCCCTGAGCGGCCGGATCGCGGCCAGGCACCGGGACGGGCACCGGGTGGAGCTGACGGTCCGGGCCCATCCGCTGACCGACGCGGAGGGCGAGGTCCGCTGGCTCGTGGTGGCGGGCCCGGGGGCGGCGGCCGCCCCGGAGGCCGGTGAGGCCGGGCCGTCCGAGGAGGCGCGGCTGCTGTCGGACTGGACGCTGACCCAGATGCCGCTCCCCGTGGCGGTCTACGACACGCGGGCGCGCCTGGTGGCCGCCAATGTGGCGATGACCCACCTCATGGGCCTCTCCGTGGACGAGATGCGCGGGCTGAGGCTGCGCGAGATGGACCCGCAGCCCCTCGCCCAGGAGGTCGACCGGCTCCAGGACCAGGTGCTGCGCACCGGGGAGGGCGTGCGGTACGAGGGCTTCGGCCGGGCGTACGGCGAGGGCGACAAGCGCGCCTGGATGATCTATCTGATCCCGGTGAAGGACGCGGCGGGCCGGGTGCGCGGCATGTCCGTGGTGGTCCTCGACTACACCGAGCAGCACTGGGCCCGCCGCCGGCTGACGATCGTCAACGAGGCCAGTGTGCGGATCGGCACCACGTTGGACGTGACCCGCACGGCACAGGAGCTGGCGGACGTGGCGGTCGGCCGGTTCGCCGACTTCGTCACCGTCGATCTGCTGGACGCGATCTACCACGGGCAGGAGCCGGTCAGGAGCCGGGCCAGCCGGGCGGTGGACTTCCGCCGCATCGCCCACCAGTCCGTGCTGGAGGGCTGCCCGGAGGCGACGGTGGAGGTCGGGGGCGCGGATTCGTGGCCGGAGTACTCGCCTCCCGCGCAGGCCCTGGCGGCCGGCCGCGGCGTGCGGCACGCGGTGTGGGACGAGGAGTTCCGGCGCTGGACCGGGGAGGAGCCCAGCCGGGCCGAGTCGGTGCGCCGGTACGGGATCCACTCGGTGATGGCGGTGCCGATGAGCGCCCGGGGCACCACGCTCGGGGTCGCGGTGTTCTACCGCCACCGGACGCGGGAGCCGTTCGACGACGACGATCTGCTGCTGGCCGAGGAGATCACGGCGCGGGCCGCGGTGTGCGTGGACAACGCCCGCCGCTACACCCGCGAGCGCGCCGTCTCGCTGGCCATCCAGCGCAGCATGCTGCCGCGGCGGGGGATGCGGCAGGCGGCCGCGTCGATCGCCTCCCGCTACCTCCCGGCCGGCACCGCGGCGGGGGTCGGGGGTGACTGGTTCGATGTCATCAGGCTCTCGGGTGCCCGGATTGCCCTGGTGGTGGGCGATGTGGTGGGCCACGGGGTGCACGCCGTGGCGACCATGGGCCGGCTGCGGACCGCGGTGCGTACCCTCGCCGACATCGGCCTGCCGCCGGACGAGCTGCTCACCCACCTCGACGATCTGGTGCTCCGGCTGGACGAGGAGGAGTTCCACACCCCGGAGGGCGAGGTCCTCCCCCAGGCGGGCGATGCCACGGCCGGGGAGAAGGGCAGCACGGGTGAGCTGGGCGCCACCTGTCTGTACGGGGTGTACGACCCGATCACCCGCACGGCCTCGTTCGCGAGCGCCGGCCACCCCGCGCCCGTCGTCGTCGCCCCGGACGGGGCGGTCACGCTGCCGAACGTGTCGCCGGGACCGCCGCTGGGGGTGGGGGGCCTGCCGTTCGAGACGGTGGATCTGGAGCTGCCGGAGGGCAGCACGCTGGTGCTGTACACCGACGGGCTGCTGCGGTCCGCCGCCCGCGACCCCGACGAGGGGCTCGCGGTGCTGTGCCGGGCGCTGGCGGAGCCCGCCGAGTCGCCCGATCAGGTGTGCCGGTCCGTCCTGGGCGCCCTCGGCCCCGAGCGGGGCGGTGACGACATCGCCCTGCTGGTCGCCCGGACCCGCACCCTGGACCCCGGCAGCGTCGCCACCCGGGATGTGCCCGCCACCCCGGCGACCGTCGCCGAGGCGCGCCGGTGGACCTCGCGGCAGCTCGCGGACTGGGGCCTGGAAGACGCGATCTTCACGACCGAGCTGGTGGTGAGCGAGCTGGTCACCAACGCCATCCGCCACGCCAGCAGCCCCATCCAGCTGCGGCTGATCCATGACACCGGGCTGATCTGCGAGGTCTCCGACGCCAGCAGCACCGCCCCGCACATGCGCCGGGCCCGCACCTTCGACGAGGGCGGGCGCGGGCTGCTGCTGGTGGCCCAGCTCAGCCAGCGCTGGGGCACCCGGCAGACCTCGCACGGCAAGGTCATCTGGGCCGAGCAGAGCCTTCCGGTGAGCCGGGCGGACGCCGCCCTTTCGATCTCCGCTTGAAACCCGAGCAGCCTGGGAGACGGTTACCGCGTCTTCATGGGTAGAACGTGAGAGGGGGCCGTTGTGAACTGTAGTCAGTGCGGAGCGCCGGTCATCCAGGGTCCGAGCGGCGGTTGGAGCTGCAACAACTGCGGGGCCTCGGGATGACCGGCTTCGGACGAAGACCGTCCCGCCGTAAGGCGTGCTGTGCGCGGGGCGCGCGTCCTGGGGAGGATGCACGCGTCGTTGTGGCCGGTGAGGAACTGGTCGTCGAGCGGGTGGAAGACGCCCCGCATCATCTCGGACCAGGCGTTGAGGATGTCGCGGGCGGCGTCGGCGGCGGCCGCGGTGACGGCGGCGGTGAGGCCGCCGGCCGCGCCGGCGAGGGCGAGCCCTCCGGCGGCCTTCAGCACTCCGCGGCGGCTGGGCTGGTGGGTGTTCTCGCGGCTCTCGATACCCCGACCGCGCCCGCGAGGGATGCGGAGGGCCGGGCAGAGACCGTTTTCTAAGAGGTTTCCCGGGGGCGGCCGGGTCCCCGGGTCGAGGCGCGGATGACGATGTGGGTGCCGAGCACCTGGTGCTGGCTCTCGGGGAACTCGTCGCGGTGCAGGGCGAGCCGCACCGCGGTGCGGCCCAGCTCCTCGTGCGGGACGTGGACGGTGGTCAGCGCCGGGTAGACGTCGATCGCCACCGGGATGTCGTCGTAGCCGGCCACCGAGACGTCCTCGGGCACCCGTACGCCCCCCTCGCGCAGCGCCTGCAGCGCCCCCGCCGCCACCATGTCGGTCCCGGCGAACACGGCGCTGAAGTCGGCCCCGGAGGCCAGCAGTTCCCTGGCCGCGCGGTAGCCGTGGGCGCGGGTGAACTCGCCGTCCAGGATGAGCGCCGGGTCCGGGGTGAGGCCCATCAGCTCGTGGGCCCGGGTGAAGCCGCTGATCCGCTGGGTGCTGGTGGACAGGCCCGGCACCCGGGCCAGGTAGGCGATCCGCCGGTGTCCGGCGCTGAGCAGGTGGGTGGTCATCGCGAAGGCGCCGGCCTCGTTGTCGTAGTCCACGACGGTGGCGGGCACGCCCTCGCCCAGCGGGGGCCTGCCCACCAGCACCAGTCGCGAGCCCACCCGGTCCAGGGCGTGCGCGAAGTGGGTCATGCGGTCCTGGTAGGCCTTGTCCTCCCAGGCGCCGCCGACCACGATCACCGCGTCGGCCCGCTGCTCGCGCATCATCTCCACCACGGCGAGCACGCGCTGCGGGTCGCCGTGGGTGGTGCACAGCATGCACAGCCGCCCCTCGGCGGACGCCTGCTCCTCCACGCCGCGCGCGATGTGCGCGTAGAAGGGCCCGGTCACGTCGTCCACGACGAACGCCACCGTCTTGTTGGTGGAGCCGCCGAGCGCGCGGGCGTGCGCGTTGACCACGTAGTCCAGCTCGCGCATGGCCTTGAGCACCTTGGCCCGGGTGGCCGCGGCCACCGGGTAGGTGCCCCCCATGACACGGGAGACGGTGGACGCGGACACCCCGGCGCGCCTGGCGACATCCCTGACCGTGGACACGTCCCTGCCCGCGGCGCTCTCCGTCCGCCTGCCGGTCTTGCCCGCGCTCACCTGTGCCGCCTCGTTCACGTAGGCCTTTCCCCTCACCCTGACCACCGCGTAACCGCTCACGATAGCCCAGCGGGGACCGTCCCGGGCCCGTCCCGGCGCTCCTTGCGGCGTCCCGCTCAGCGAGCGCGGGAGCTGACCTTGCGCGGCCGCAGCAGGAAGCGCTGGGTCTTGCCGCTGGAGGTCTTGGGCAGCTCGGCGACGAAGTGCACCCGCCGCGGGTAGGCGTGCTTGGCGAGCCGGTCCTTGACCAGCTGCTGCAGCTCGGCGGCGAGGGTGTCGCCGCCCTCGGCCCCCGGGCGCAGCACCACGAAGGCCTCCATGACCTCGCCGTGCTCCTCGTGGGGGACGCCGACCGCGGCCGCCTCCACCACGGCCTCGTGCTCCAGCAGGACGCTCTCCACCTCGAAGGGGCCGATGCGGTAGCCCGCCATCAGGATCACGTCGTCGCTGCGCCCGGAGAAGAACAGGTGGCCGTCCTCGTCCCGCGCGGCGGTGTCGCCGGTGTAGAACCATTTTCCGTCGGGGCTGAACTTCTCCGCGGTCCGCTCGGGGGCGTCGCGGTAGCCCTCGAACCACATCAGCGGGCTCTTCGCGATGTCCACCGACACCCGGCCGGGCCTGCCGGTCTCCGCGGCGGCGGAGTTGGTGTCCTCGCGCAGGACGGTCACGCTCCAGCCGGGCAGGGGGCGGCCCATGGAGCCGGGCTTGAGGTCGTCGCGCAGCGCGGGGTGCCAGGCGTTGGCGATCGCCATGCCCAGTTCGGTGGAGCCGTAGTGGTCGCGGACCGGGATGCCGAGGGTGCGCTCCGCCCAGGTGATCACATCCGCCGGGAGCGGCTCGCCGGCCGCGGAGGCGCAGCGCAGCCGGACCCCCTCGGGGGCGGGGGTGCCGCGCAGCTTGCGGTAGACGGTGGGGCCCGCGGTGAAGTTGGTGACGCCGTAGCGGGAGAGCACCGCCCAGGTGGCCTCGGCGGAGAACAGGCTGTTGAACAGCAGGCTGCGCAGGCCGAGGGCGAGCGGGGCGATGATCGCGTAGTACAGCCCGTAGGCCCAGCCCGGGTCGGCGGCGTTCCAGAACACGTCCGTGGGCCGGTGGTCGAGGCCGAACTCCTGGTACATGGCGAATCCGGCGACGGCCCGCAGCGGGATGGGCACCGCCTTGGGCGGGCCGGAGGTGCCGGAGGTGAACAGCTCCACGATGGTCCCGTCCCCGCCGACGGCGGCCGGTCGCTCCAGCGGCGGGTGTCCCTGGAGCAGCTCGGCGAAGGACAGGTCGCCCGCCTCGGTGGGTCCGGTGGTGACGATCCGCCACGGCGGGTCGGCGGGGAGGTCGGGGCCAGCGGCGAGCTTGGAGCGCTGCCCGGCGTCGGTGATCACGACCTTGGTGCCGTTTCCGGTGATCCGCAGCGCGATGGCCGGTGGCGCGAACGCGGTGAACAGGGGCACCTGGACGGCCCCGATCCGCCAGATGGCGAGGGCCGCCACGACCAGCTCGGTGGACTTGCCCATCAGCGTGGCGACCCGGTCGCCGGGGCCCACGCCGAGCGCCATGAGGGCGCTCGCCATCCGCGCTGAGGCGTCGCGGAGTTCACCGAAGGTCGTGTCCTGCCCGTCGAGGTCGGCTCCGACCACCGTGAAGGCGACGGCGTCGGACGGGTGCCGGTCGCACAGCAGATGGGCGGTGCACGCCGCCGGATCTCCAAAGGTCTTGAGCAGGTCGGCCATGCGCTGTTCCGGGCTGGACAAGTGGGCTCCTCGTGCGTGCGGGCGAGCGAATCCAAGGCCAGGGGGTGTGCTGTCCCCATTGGCTTGTACACGCTATCGCGCCCGCTCGCCACCTCGGCAACCCATGGTGACCAGACCGTTGTCAGCCGACCGGGGCGGCGGGGTTCTCCTCCTTGCGGAAGGTCAGCTTCCCTTCCTCGACATCGACTTCCACGTGGCTGTGCGGTGACAGCTTGCCGTTGAGCAGCATCCGGGACAGCGGGTTGTCGACCTCGCGCTGGATGGTGCGGCGCAGCGGCCTGGCGCCGTATTCGGGCTGGTAGCCGTGGTGGGCCAGCCAGTCGACGGCCGCGGGGGTGAAGTCGACCGGCACGTCCTGGGCGCGCAGCCGGCGCCGGGTCTCCTCGAGGAGCACATCGGTGATCTGCCGCAGCTGTTCGTCGGCGAGGCGGCGGAAGATGACGACCTCGTCGACGCGGTTGAGGAATTCGGGGCGGAAGTGTTCCCGCAGCGGGCGCAGCACCCGCTCGCGGCGGGCCTGTTCGTCGCTCTCCGTGCCGCCGCCGAAGCCCATGACCGTACCTCGTCCGGAGATCTCCTCCGAGCCCAGGTTGCTGGTCATGACGATGACGGTGTTCTTGAAGTCGACGGTGCGGCCCTGGGCGTCGGTGAGCCGTCCGTCGTCGAGGACCTGGAGGAGGATGTTGAAGACGTCGGCGTGGCCCTTTTCGATCTCGTCGAACAGCAGCAGCGAGTACGGCTGCCGGCGCACCGCCTCGGTGAGCTGTCCGGCTTCCTCGTGGCCGACGTAGCCGGGCGGGGCGCCGATGAGCCGGCTGACGGTGTGCTTCTCCTGGTATTCGCTCATGTCCAGGCGGACCATGCGGTCCTCGCTGCCGAACAGCGCCTCGGCCAGGGCGCGGGCCAGTTCGGTCTTCCCGACCCCGGTGGGCCCCAGGAACAGAAAGCTGCCGATGGGACGGCCCGGGTCGGCGAGGCCGGCACGGGAGCGCAGGACGGCGTCGGCGACGGCCGACACCGCCTCCTCCTGGCCGATGACCCGCTGGTGGAGGTGTTCCTCCAGGCCCAGCAGACGGTCGCGCTCTTCCTGGGTGAGGCTGCTGACCGGGATGCCGGTCTGCCGCGAGACGATGTCCGCGATGTCCTCGACGGTGACCTCGGACACCCGGCAGGCCGCGTGCGGTTTTCCGGACCCCTCCTCGATGCGCCGGTTCAGCTCGGTGATCCGGTCGCGCAGGGCGGTGGCGCGCTCGTACTGCTCGGCGGCGACGGCCTGGTCCTTGTCCCGGGTGAGCTGCTCGACCTCGCGCTCCAGCGCCCGCACATCGGTGCCCCGGGTGCTGGAGCGCAGCCGTACGCGGGCGCCGGCCTGGTCCATCAGATCGATGGCCTTGTCGGGCAGGAACCGGTC
>NZ_MAXF01000176.1 GCF_001704635.1 Streptomyces sparsogenes
ATGTTGAAGACGTCGGCGTGGCCCTTTTCGATCTCGTCGAACAGCAGCAGCGAGTACGGCTGCCGGCGCACCGCCTCGGTGAGCTGTCCGGCTTCCTCGTGGCCGACGTAGCCGGGCGGGGCGCCGATGAGCCGGCTGACGGTGTGCTTCTCCTGGTATTCGCTCATGTCCAGGCGGACCATGCGGTCCTCGCTGCCGAACAGCGCCTCGGCCAGGGCGCGGGCCAGTTCGGTCTTCCCGACCCCGGTGGGCCCCAGGAACAG
>NZ_MAXF01000177.1 GCF_001704635.1 Streptomyces sparsogenes
GAGCGCAGCCGTACGCGGGCGCCGGCCTGGTCCATCAGATCGATGGCCTTGTCGGGCAGGAACCGGTCGGTCAGATAGCGGTCCGACAGTTCCACGGCCGCCAGCAGCGCCTCGTCGGTGTACCGCACCTGGTGGTGCGCCTCGTACCGGTCGCGCAGCCCGCGCAGGATCTCCAGCGCGTCGGCCGCGGCCGGTTCGGGCACCATGATGGGCTGGAAACGCCGCGCCAGCGCCGCGTCCTTCTCGATGTGACGGCGGTACTCCTGCAGCGTGCTGGCGCCGATGACGTGCAGTTCGCCGCGGGCGAGGGCGGGCTTGAGGATGTTGCTCGCGTCCATCGGGCCGCCCTCGGAGCCGCCGGTGCCCACGACGGTGTGCAGCTCGTCGATGAAGACGATCAGCTCCTCGGAGTGGGCGCGGATCTCGTCGATGATCCCGGTCAGCCGCTCCTCGAAGTCGCCGCGGTAGCGGGTGCCGGCCACGACGCCCGCGAAGTCGAGTTGCAGGACGCGCCGGCCGAGCAGGATGTCGGGGACGTCGGCCTCGGCGATGCGCTGGGCCAGCCCCTCCACGACGGCGGTCTTGCCCACGCCGGCCTCGCCGATGAGGACGGGGTTGTTCTTGCCCCGCCGGGAGAGCACCTCGATGGTCTGCTCGATCTCCTCGTCGCGCCCGATCACCGGGTCGATCCGGCCCTCGCCGGCCATCTCGGTCAGGTCGCGGCCGAACCTGTCCAGAGTCGGGGTGTCGCGCCGCCCGGGGCCCGGGCGCTGTTCGGCCGCGCCGGAGGCGGCCGCCAGGCCGCCCGGCGGGCCGGGGCGGGGCTCGAACCGGGCCGCGTGCAGCAGCTGCCCGGCCGTGGAGTCACGGTTGGTGGCGAGCGCGATCAGTACGTGTTCGGGGCCGATGTACGAGGAGCCCGCGGAGCGGGCGATCTCGTGGGCGTCCAGCAGCGCGCGCTTGACGGCGGGCGTGACCGCGACCGAGCTGCGCGGCGGCCCCTCCCCCGTCTGCCGGTCGATCTCGGCGACGAGACGCTCGGGGTCGGCCCCGGCCCGGGCGACCATGGTGCGGGTCGGCTCGGCCGTGAGCGCCGCGCGGAGCAGGTGCTCGGTGTCGAGGTCGGTGCTTCCGCGGTCGGCGGCGTAGGAGGCCGCGGAGGAGACGAGCTGCCGCGCGGGCTCGCTCATCAGGCGGCCGAAGTCGACGTGCCGGGAGCCGGAGCGCTGCCCGGCCGGTCCGACGCCGAGGAAGCGTGCGAGGAAGTCTCCGAGGGGGTCGGGACCGAAGTCCTCGTGTCCCTCGTACCCGCTGTTCATAGGCATCCGTCCCGGTGGCCCGGCGGAAGCGGGCCCCGTATTCCTCGGTGCTCTGGTGGTGTGCGGGTGCTCGGGTGGCGTGGGGCCGGCCGGCCCGGCTGACACGAACACCCGCGAGAAGTCCCATATGATCAGCTTTGATTGATTTTATCCGACATCGGGGCTGCTCGCGCCCTCCTGGACGGATTCGCCGCTTCTCCGCAGCGCCCCGGGCTCGTCCCGCGCGTCCCGTGGGTGGGACCGGGACGCGCGGGCCGGGCCGGGGACGGTGCCCAGGGGGTGACTCTCTAGGCGCGCGCGGCCCGGGCGTGGGCGGCGTAGCGGCGCAGTACGCCGGACCAGCGCTCGGCGAGTTCGGCGGCGTGGTCGTCCGCCAGGACGCCGGACGGCCAGATCCAGCGCGCCGCGAGCCTCGCCCCCCGCTCGCGGTCCTCGACCGCGACCGTGAGGGTGAGGGTGCGCTCCAGGGGCGTCCCGAGGTCCGCGCCGCCGCCCATCGCCGAGCCCGCCTCGCCCGTCGGGGTCCAGAGGGCCGACCGCTCGCCGACCTGGAACCGGCCCAGGTAGTTGAGGGAGATCTGGGGGTCGCCGAGGGCGGCCAGCAGCGGGGCGGTGCGCGGGTTCAGATAGCGCAGCAGGCCGTATCCGATGCCGTTGTCGGGCAGGGCCGCGAGCTGCGCCCCCACCCGCGCGGCCGCCTCGGTCAGGGCGGCGCCGGAGGTGGCGAGTTGTTCGTCGGTGATCCCGCCCGGGTCGAGCACGAGCGGGAACTGCGCGGTGAACCATCCGACGGTGGCCGAGGGGTCGACCCCGTCGGCGAGGAACTCACGGCCGTGGGCCTGGAGGTCCACCAGCACCCCGGTGTCCGGCTCGCCCCGCCAGCGGGCGTAGGCGACGGCGAACGAGGCGTACAGCACATCGCGCAGGTCCACGCCCAGCGCGCCCGGCACCGCGAGCAGCGTCGCGGTGTCCTCCTCCGGGAGGTCCTTGAGGAGCATCCGCGCCGAGGACATGGTGTCGGTCCGCGGGTCGAGCGGGCGGGTGCCCAGCGTGGGCCGCTTCGCGTCGAACGTCCGCGCCCACATCTCCAGTTCTTTCTCGCGGACGGGCTCCACGGCCTCCTCCACCAGGTGCCGCGCCCACCTCCGGTAGGAGGTCGCCGGTGCCCGCAGCTCCGGCCGCCGGCCGGCGGCGACCGCTTCGTGGGCCCGGGCCAGGTCCGGCAGCAGGAACCGCCAGGAGACCCCGTCGACCACCAGGTGGTGGAGCAGGATCAGCAGCCGCCCGGGGCGCTCCGGCCCGGGGTCCAGCCAGACGGCCTGGAGGGTACGGCCGGAGGCGGGGTCGAGTTCCGCCTGGTGCCGGAAGGACGCCTCGGCCAGCGCCGGGACCCACTCCGCCTCGCCGGCGATCCGGACGGCCTGGTGGGTGAAGCAGTCGGCCACCCGGACCGAGCCGGGCTCCATGATCTCCAGGGACCGCTGCTGCCGGTCGCCGGTCTGCCGCATCCGCAGCGCGTCATGACGGTCGGTCAGCGCCTGGAGGGCGGCGATCAGGTGCTCGGGCCGCGCGTCCGAGGGGACGCGGACCGCCATGGACAGGTGGTAGGCGTCGGTCGGGCCCTCGCAGTCCCACATGCGCCTGATGATCGGCGTCGCCGGGAGCCGGCCCACCGCGTCATCCACGCCGTCGCCCACGCCGGCACCGCCCGCGCCGCCGGCGTTGTGGTGGCCGCCCGCGCCGGCCGGCCCCCGCCAGGGCGCGCCGCGCTCGGCGATCGCCGCCAGCGCCGCGACCGTACGGCCGTCCGCCACGTCCTTGGGCCGCAGCGCGAGCCCGGCGTGGCGCGCCATGTCGGCCAAGCGCATGGAGACGATGGAGTCACCGCCCATCAGGAAGAAGTCGTCGTCCACACCGACGCCCGCCACCCCCAGCGCCTCGCTCATCAGGGAGCACAGCGTCTCCTCGACGGGGGTGCGCGGCCGGGCCGCCGTGGAGACGGCCGTGAAGTCGGGGGCGGGGAGGGCGGCCCGGTCGAGCTTGCCGTTGACCGTCAGCGGCAGCTCGGGCAGCTCGACGAACGCCGAGGGCACCATGTGGGCCGGCAGTCGGGCCGCCGCGAGCCCCGCCAGCTCGGCGGGCCCGGGCAGCGTGGCGCCGGGCTCGGCCACCAGGTAGGCGACCAGCGCCGGGACGCCCGGGCGGTCCTCCCGCAGCACCACGGCCGCCCGCGCCACCCGGTCGAGCGCCGCGAGCCGGTGCTCGATCTCGCCGACCTCGATCCGGAAGCCCCGCAGCTTGACCTGGCCGTCGGCCCGGCCCACGTAGTCCAGCCCGCCGTCCTCCCCGAGGCGCGCCAGGTCCCCGGTGCGGTACATGCGCTCCCCGGGGGCGCCGAACGGGTCGGCGAGGAACCGCTCCGCGGTCAGCCGGGGCCGCCCCGCGTAGCCGCGGGCCAGGCCGGGTCCCGCGACGTACAGCTCGCCGACGGAGCCGGGCGGCACCGGGCGCAGCAGGTGGTCGAGGACGTACAGCCGCAGGTCCGGGATCGCGCGCCCGATGGGGCTCGCCGAACCGTCCCGCGCCGGGTCCGCGCGGACCAGTTCGGTGTGGGTGACGTGCACGGTCGTCTCGGTGATGCCGTACATGTTGACCAGCCGCGGCGCGGCGTCGTCGGCGGGCCGCCTGGCGTACCAGTCCGCGAGGCGGGAGACGTCGAGCCGCTCACCGCCGAAGATCACATAGCGCAGGGCGAGCCGCGCCCCCAGCTCCGGATTGTCGCGGTCGGCGCCGATCAGCTGGTAGAACGCCGACGGGGTCTGGTTGAGCACGGTGACGCCCCGTTCGACCAGCAGTGCCAGGAATTCGTCCGGGGCCCGGGTGACGGCGTGGGGCACGATCACGAGCGAGCCGCCGTGCAGCAGCGGGCCCCAGATCTCCCACACCGAGAAGTCGAACGCGTAGGAGTGGAACAGCGTCCACACGTCCTCCTTGCCGAACCCGAAGAGGTGCTCGGTGGCGGTGAACAGCCGGATGACGTTCCCGTGCGGGACCAGCACGCCCTTGGGCCGCCCGGTCGAGCCGGAGGTGTAGATGATGTAGGCGCCGTGCGCGGGGGTGAGCGGGCCGCCGCGGTCGGCGTCGGTCAGGTCGGTCGGCGCCATGGTCTTCAGGGCCTCGGCGGTGTGCGGGGCGTCGAGCTCCACGACCGGCACGTCGAGGCCGTCGGGGAGGACGGGAGCGGTGTCGGTGGTGGTGATCACGCACACCGGGGCGGCGTCGTCGAGGACGAACCCGATGCGCTCGGGCGGGTAGGCGGGGTCCACCGGCAGATACATCGCGCCGCTCTTCAGGACGGCCAGCAGCGCCACCACCAGCTCGGCCCGGCGGTCCAGCGCGAGGGCCACCACCCGCTCGGGCCCGGCGCCCCGCCCGGTCAGCAGCCGCGCCAGTCGGTTCGCCCGGTCGTTGAGCTGCGCGTACGTCAGGGAGCGGCCGCCGTCGACCACCGCGATGTGGTGCGGGGTGGCCCGCACCTGGGCCTCGAACCGCTGCGGCAGGGTCACCTCGCACCGTACGCCCCCGGGCGCCGCCGGCAGGTGAGCGGCCGTCAGCAGCCGCGCCACCGGGGCCCGCGCCACTCCGGCCGCGCCGGACTCCCCCGACACCGCCGACTCCCCGGACGCCGCGGACGCCTGCGCGAGGAGGTGTTCCATGGCCTCCGCCGCGGCACAGGCCCGGCTTCGGCCGACGGTGTCCGGGCAGTAGTTGACGTGGATCCGCAGCCGTTCGCCGGGGACCGCGACCAGGCTGAGCGGATAGTGGGTGCCGTCCTCGGGGTGCACCCCGGTGACGGTCAGGCGCTCCGAGGCGGAGCGCAGCGCGTCCGGGTCGTGGGGGTAGTTCTCGAACACCAGGAGGCTGTCGAACAGCCGGCCCGTCCCGACGCGGCGCTGGATGTCGGCGAGGCCGATGTGGTGGTGGTCGAGCAGCCGCGCCTGTTCGCCCTGGAGGCGGGTCAGCAGCTCGGGGAACGTCTCCTCCGGGCGCAGCCGGACCCGGGCGGGCACGGTGTTGATGAACAGGCCGACCATGGCGTCGACGCCGTCGATCTCGGGCGGGCGCCCGGAGACGGTGACGCCGAAGACGACGTCGTCGCGGCCGGTCAGCCAGCCGAGCACGAGCGCCCAGGCGCCCTGCACCACCGTGTTCACCGTCAGGCCGTGCCGGCGGGCGAAGGCGGCCAGCTCGGCGGTCTGCCCGGCCGTGAGCTCCAGGACGTGCCGCCGGGTGGCCGTCGCGCCCTCGGTGTCCCGGCCGGCGACGAGGGTCGGCCCGGCCACCCCGGACAGGGCGGCCGCCCAGGCGTCGAGCCCGGCCTCGCTGTCCTGCCCCTTCAGCCAGGACAGATAGGCGGAGTACGGGCGTGGCGCGGGGAGCGCGGCGAGCCGGCCGGGGTCGCCGCCCGCGTCGTACAGCGCGAGCAGCTCCCGCAGCAGCAGCGCCATGGACCAGCCGTCGATGAGCAGGTGGTGGGTGGTCAGGACCAGCCGGTGGCGGTCGGGGCCGAGGCGCAGCAGCATGCAGCGGGCCAGCGGGGCGGTGTCCAGGGAGAGGCGCTGTCCGCTCTCGGCGGCCAGCAACCGGGCCAGTTCAGCCTCCCGCGCGGGCTCGTCCAGCCGCGACAGGTCGTGTTCCCGCCACGGCACGGCCACCCGGGCGGCGATGACCTGCACCGGCTCGGCGAGCCCCTGGCGTACGAAGCAGGCGCGCAGCCCCGGGTGGCGGGCGAACAGCCCCTCCACGGCGGTCCGCAGCCGCGCCGGGTCGAGGTCGCCGGCCAGGTCCAGGCCGAACCGCACCAGGTAGTCGTCGTGGGCCGTCTCGTCGTAGACGGCGTGGTAGAGCAGTCCCTGCTGGAGGCCGGACACCGGCCAGATGTCGGCCAGGTCGGGCACGGCGTCCTCGAGCCGCTCCACCTCGGCCATGGACAGCGGGACGAGGGGGAAGTCGGAGGGGGTGTGGCCGCGGTGCGCGGGGTGTCCGGCGGCCCGCGCGTGGGTCACCAGGCCGGTGAGCGCGGCGAACCACGCCTCGGCGAGCTCCCGCACGGCGGGCTCGTCCAGCAGTTCGCCCGCCCAGACCCACACCGCCGTGAGCCGCGGGCCGTCCTCGCGGTCCTCGGTGTGGGCGTTGAGGGACAGGGTGTGCGGCAGTGGCATGCCGGGCGGGAAGCCGCCGCGCAGCGCGCCGAAGTCTGGGTCGGGGTCGGGCAGCCAGTCGCCTTCGGACACCGTGAACCGGCCGAGGTAGTTGAAGCCGAGCTGCGGTCCCGTGTGGCCGGCGAGGCGGCGGGCCGCGCCGGGGTCGAGGTGGCGCAGCACTCCGTAGCCGATGCCGTGGTCCGGAAGCGCCGTGAGCTGTTCCTTGACCGTTCTGACGGCGGTGCCGAGCGCCGCGGATCCCTCGGTGACCTCGGCCCAGTCGAGTGTTCCCGGGGCGATCCTGGCCGGGTACAGGCTGGTGAACCAGCCGACGGTCCGGCTGAGGTCGATGCCGTCGGCGAGGTGTTCCCGGCCGTGTCCTTCGAGTTCCAGCAGTACGTCGCCGGTGTCGTCCCGGCCGCGGCGCCGCCGCCACTCGGCCACGGCGAGGCTCAGCGCTGTCAGCAGCACCTCGTGGATCCCGGTGTGGTAGCGCTCCGGCACGGAGGTCAGCAGGGTGGCGGTGAGGTCGGTCGGCAGCGAGAGGGACAGCATCCGGGCGGTGGTGGCGGTGTCCCGGGCGGGGTCCAGCGGGCGGGAGCCCAGCAGCGGGTCGGGGCCGGCGAGGACGTTCTCCCACAGCGGGAGTTCGGCCTGGCGCGCCGGGTGGCGGGCGGCCTCGGTCAGCAGCCGGGACCAGCGCCGCAGGGAGGTCACGGGCCCGGGGGTGGTCAGCGGCCGCCGCTGTGCGGCGGCGGCCCAGGCGTCGGCGAGGTCGGTCAGCAGGACGCGCCAGGAGACCCCGTCGACCGCGAGGTGGTGGATGACGATGAGCAGCCGTCCGGACCGGTCGGGGCCCGCGTCGAACCAGACGGCCCGCAGCAGTGCCCCGTTCTCCGGGTCGAGTTGTTCACGCGCGGCCTCGGTGGCCGTCTCGACGATCCTGCGCCACCGCGCGGTGTCCTCGCCTTCGGTGTCCTCGACGGGCACGCGTATCAGGCAGTTGTGGCCGCGGACGCTGCCGCGCGGGGCGATCTCCAGGGCGCCGTCCTCCCCGGCGACCAGCCGCAGCCGCAGCGCGGCGTGCCGGTCGAGCAGGGTGTCGAGCGCGCCGGACAGATGGTCGTGGCGCAGGTCGGCGGGCACCCGCAGCAGCACCGACTGGTGGAACTCCTTGACGGCGTCCGGCCCCAGCCCGCGCAGCCAGCCGATGATCGGGGTCGGGGCGAGGGGGCCGCTGTCGTCGGCGTCGGTGGCGCCGCGGGTGCCGTGGGTGCCGTCGCCGTGGGGTGTGCCGGCGGAGCGCGCGGCCCGCGCCAGCGCGGCCACGGTGCGGTGCTCGAAGACCTCGCGCGGGGAGATGGCGAGCCCGGCGGCGCGGGCGCGGCTGACCAGGGTGAGCGAGAGGATGCTGTCGCCGCCGAGGGCGAAGAAGCTCTCGTCGGCGCCGACGTGGTCCAGGCCGAGGATGTCGGTGAAGAAGCCGTGGAACAGCTCTTCCCGCTCCGTTTCCGGGGCCCGCCGCGGGGTGTCCTCCGCCGGGCCGGGCTTGGGGAGCGCGGCCCGGTCGAGCTTGCCGTTGGGGGTCAGCGGCAGCCGGTCCACCACGACGATCTGCGCGGGCACCATGAAGCCGGGCAGCCCGCTCCTGGCCCGGTCCATGAGCTCGGCCGGGAGCGCCGTGACGGTGGCCGGGTCCGCGTCCGGCTCGGGCACCACGTGGGCCAGCAGCCGGCCGGCCCCCGGGCGGACCTCGTCGGCCGTCACCACGGCCCGCCGGACCGCCGGATGACCCGCCAGGACGGCCTCCACCTCGCCGACCTCGATCCGCAGGCCCCGGACCTTGACCTGGCCGTCGGCGCGTCCCACGTATTCCAGCTGGCGGTCCTCGCGGCGGCGCACCAGGTCGCCGGTCCGGTAGAGCCGTGACCCGGGTGGGCCGAAGGGGTTGGCGACGAACCGCTGCGCGGTCTGGCCGGGCCGGTTCAGATAGCCCCTGGCCAGCCCGGGCCCGCCGAGCCAGAGTTCGCCGACGGTGCCGACGGGGACCGGGCGCAGGGCGGCGTCGAGCACATACGCGGCCGTGTTGGCGGAGGAGGTGCCGATGGGGGGTGTGCCGGCGCCGCCGAGCGGGTCGCTCATGGCCGCGCAGACGGTGGCCTCGGTCGGACCGTAGCCGTTGAGCAGGACGGTGTCCGCGGCCCAGTCGGACGCCAGCTCGGGCGGCAGCGCCTCGCCCACCGCCATCAGCCGGAGCCCGGCCGGGAGGACGCCGCGGTCCAGGCTCGCCAGCACGGCCGGCGGGAGCACGGCGTGGGTCACCCCGTGCCGGGCGATCAGCTCCGGCAGCCCGGGGCCCGCGGGCGGCGGGCCGTCGGCGCCGATGACCAGGCAGCCGCCGGACATCAGCGCCGCGGTCAGCTCCCAGACGGCGGCGTCGAAGCTCGGCGAGGCGAACTGGAGGACCCGGGAGCGGGGCCCGACGCCGAACCGGGTGCGCTGGGTGTGCACCAGGCTCGGGAGGCCCGCGTGGGTCACCACGACCCCCTTGGGCCTGCCGGTGGACCCGGAGGTGTAGATCACGTAGGCCGGGTGGCGCGGGTCGGGCCGCCCGCGCCGCTCCTCGTCCGTGACGTCCGCGGGGTCGCGGCCCGCGAGGTCGCGGACGGTCGCGGGGTCGTCCAGCAGGAGCCGGTCGCCCGGCAGGTGCCCGAGGGTCCGCGCGTGGGCCGTGGTGGTCAGCGTCAGCAGGGGCCGGGCGTCGGAGAGCATGAACTCCACGCGGGAGGGCGGGTAGTGCGGGTCGACCGGCAGAAAGGCGCCGCCCGCCTTCCAGACGGCCAGGACGGCGACGACGAACTCGACGGACCGCTGAAGCGCGAGCGCGACCGTGGTCTCGGGGCCGACGCCGCGCTCGACCAGCGCCCGCGCCAGCCGGTTGGCCCGCGCGCCCAGCTCGGCGTACGAGAGCTCGACGCCGCCGGTGGCGACGGCGGCGTGGCCGGGGTGGAGCCGGGCCTGCCGCTCGTAGAGCTCGGCCGCCGTGGCGTCCGGCACCACCACCGCCGCCGCGGTGGCCTTGCGCAGCAGCGAGCCCCGCTCGCGGTCGGACAGCAGCGGCGCCTCGGCGACCGGCATGCCGCTGCCGCCGGCCACGACGGCCTTCAGCAGCCGCAGGATCCGCTCGCCGTGGCCGCGCGCCTCACGCTCGGCGCAGACGGCCTTGTTGGCGTCCAGGTCGACCGTGAGGCCCCGGCCGTCCAGGCGGTCGGTGAAGGAGAGCGCGAGGTCGTCCACGGGTCCGGTGGACAGGTTGTGCGCGACGGCGGGGTGCGGGCCGAACCGCAGGTCGTAGTCGAACGACATGATGTTGACGACCATCGAGTACAGCGGGGCGGGCGTGTCGTCGGAGGAGGTCAGGCGCGCCATGTCGGCCGCCCGGTAGCGCTGGTGGGCGAGGGCGGACCGGATGGCCTTCTGGGCGGCGCGCGCCAGGTCCGCGACGGTCGTCTCCGGGCGCGGGGACAGCCGGACGGGCAGGACGTTGGACAGCACGCCGGGGGTCGTCCTGGCGGTGGGGGTGGTGCGGGCCGTGACGACCAGCCCGAGCACCACCTCCGGCTCCCCGGTCATGCGGTGCAGATACAGCGCGGCCAGGGCGAGGAGCATCGCGGAGCGGTGGACCCCCGCCCGCTTGCAGACGCGGTCCAGGGCGAGGAGGTCCTCGGGCGCCAGGCGGTCGGAGACCCGGGTGAAACCGGAGGCGGGCGCGCGCCGGCGGGTCAGGGAAACGGGTTCCGGAAGGTCGCGCACTTTCCCGAGCCAGTATTCCCGGTCCCTGAGGAACGCTTTCGACTCGCGGTACTCCCTTTCTTCGGCGAGCAGCCGGTCGAAATCACCGAAGGGGCTCGGCGGTATTTCCTCGCCCGCGTCCAGTGCCGAGTAGATCCGCGCCACCCGGTGCGCGATGAGCGATCCGCTGAAACCGTCGACGAGAATGTGGTGGTACCGGCTGCACCAGAAATAGAGGTCGTCCGCCAGTTGGATCACCGCGTGGGCGACCAGCTCGCCGTCCGGCAGCGGCACCGGCCTGGCCAAGAATTCCGCCATCCACCGCCCGGCGGCGGCGCGGGGGTCCGCGTCGGCCGTCAGGTCGACGAAGGCCAGCGGGAAGTCGTCGCGCCGCGCGGCGGACCAGCGCGGACCGGCCTCGTCCGCGGCGAACCGCACCGCGAGCGCCGAGCATTCGGCGAAAGCCCGGCGCAGCGCGGCCTCGAATAAGTCGACGCGCAGCCGCCCCCGTATCTCGATGTATTCACCGATGTTGTAGGCGGTGCTGTCGGGGCGCAGGGACTGGGCGATCCAGAATTCGCGCTGGGCGGCGAACGGAATCCCCGGGACGGGGCCACTGGCAGGCATGGAGTGTCTGGCCTCCTCGATAAGTGGGCCGCCGATTTCGGAGGCGGTTTTCCGAGTGTAGGGCGGTAATGCGGCCCTATGGCCTGGCAGTTCGCTGCAATGGCAACTGTCGGCCTTGGCGCCGTCCGCGGCCTCGGTGCCCGCCCGTTCCTCGTCGCGCGCGACGCGCCGCGCGGCTGTGCCCGGTGGCCCAGGGGGTGTGGGCCCATCGGGTGGGTTTCGTCGGCCGTTCCGGTGAAGTCCGGCGCCGTCCCCGTGCCGGAGCATCTCCTCGCGCACATAAATACGACTATCCACCTATTTAGCCCATATGAGCGCGAGGTGAACCCTGTTGTCTCTCCAGACCCGTCAACGGACCGCGCTCGTGGTCGCCGCGCTGTTCGGCGCGGCCACCGCGTGCACCGCCGGCATACCCTCCAGCCCCCAGTCCGGGGAGAAGGCCTCCCGGACCGCGCCCGCGGCGAAGCCCGGGCCCACCAAGGGGTTCACCCTGGTGGCCACCGGCGACCTGCTGATCCACGACTCGGTCATCCGTCAGGCGCGCGCGGACGCGGGCGGCAACGGCTACAACTTCGGTCCCATGCTCGCCGGGGCGAAGCCCGTGATCTCCCAGGCCGATCTGGCGATCTGCCACATGGAGACGGTCTACGGCGCCGCGGGCGGGCCGTTCACCGGCTACCCGACGTTCAAGAGCCCCCCGGAGGTGGCGGAGGCCGCCAAGGAACTCGGCTACGACTCCTGCTCCACCGCCTCCAACCACACGCTGGACGCCGGCGCGGAAGGGGTGACCCGCACCCTGGACGCGATGGACCGGGCCGGGCTCAGACACGCCGGATCGGCCCGCTCCGCCGAGGAGCGCGCCATGCCGACCCTGATGAAGGCCGGTGACGCCACGGTCGCCCAGCTCGCCTACAGCTACGGCACCAACGGCATCCCGGTGCCCAAGGGACAGCCATGGCTGGTCAACCTCATCGACCCGGAGCGGATCGTCAAGGACGCCCGCGCCGCGCGCCGGGCCGGGGCCGACGTGGTGGTGGTCAGCCTGCACTGGGGGACCGAGTGGCAGGAGGCGCCCGACCAGCTCCAGCTCTCGGTCGCCAAGAAGCTCACCGCCTCCACCGACGGCGGGCGCCGCGACATCGACCTCATCCTCGGCACCCACGCCCACATCCCCCAGGCGTACGAGAAGGTCAACGGCACCTGGGTGGTCTACGGCATGGGCGACCAGGTCGCGGGCGTCATGAACGACCCGCGCGGCCAGATGGGCTCGGCCGCCCGCTTCACCTTCGCCCCGCCCGCCACCACGGACAAGCCGTGGACCGTGAAGAAGGCGGAGTTCATCCCCCACGCCGTGGACAACGACCCGATCCGAGTGGTGAACCTGCCGCGGGCCGGCGGCCACACCACCGCCCTGGACGCCATCCGCCGCGCCGTCCTCAGCCGGGGCGCGGCGCGGGACGGGCTCACCATGGGCCGCTGACGCCCACCGCGTCAGCGGCCCACCGCGGCTTACAGCGGCCCACCGGCTCCGCCCGTCCGTGCACCGTCACCATCGGCGCACTGCCGGGCGGGGCCCCTCAGTCCACCTCGGGGAGCTCCCCGGAGAAGGCCGCGGCCATGCGCAGCCACGGCTCCGCCTCCTCGGCGCGCCCCCGCCGCTGCAGGGTGCGGCCCAGCATCAGGTGGGCGTAGTGCTCGACCGGGTCCCGCGCGATCACCTCGCGCAGCTGCTCCTCGGCCCGCCCGAGCTGCGCGGAGTGGTAGTAGGCGCGGGCCAGCAGCAGCCGGGGGGCGGTCTGCTCGGGGGCCTCCTCGACGACCTTGGCGAGCAGCCGGGCGGCCTCGGCGTACTGCTTGGCCTCGAAGTACAGCCCGGCCCGCTCCCAGCGCTCCGCCGTGGTCTCCTCGCGGTCCTGGTCGTCGAACAGGCTCAGGGCGGTGACCCAGCGGTCGGCGGTGGGCTCACCGTCGGGGCGGAAGCTGTTGAAGTTGTCGATCATGGGAGGTCCTCCCTGGGATGACCCTGGGGTGGTAGGGAAGCGGGGTCAGGTCAGCGGGGTCAGGTCATTCGGGGCGCAGGGCCGCCAGTTGCCGCTCGAACGGCACGACGGCCTCGGCCTCGGGGGCGGGAGCGCCCCGGCGGCCGCCGATCAGCTCCGCCAGCTCGCCCGCCGCGCGGTCGATGCGGGTGGGCAGGGTGTCGGTGAGGGCGTCGCCGGTGCCGCCCCAGTCCTCGGACGCCGCGTACACGGCGGTGGGCACCACGATCGCCCGCAGGTAGGCGAACAGCGGCCGCAGGGCGTGCTCCAGCGCGAGCGAGTGCCGCGCCGTGCCGCCCGTCGCGGCGGCGAGCACCGGCTTGCCGGTCAGGGCGGTGTTGTCGATCAGGTCGAAGAACGACTTGAACAGCCCACTGTAGGAGGCCGAGAAGACCGGGGTAACGGCGATCAGCCCGTCCGCGCCGGTGACCGTCTCGACGGCCTCCTCCAGGGCGGCCGACGGGAAGCCGGTGACCAGGTTGTTCGCGATGTCGCCGGCCAGGTCGCGCAGCTCGACGACCCGCACCTCGACCTCGTGCCCGTCCGCCGCCAGCCGCCCCCGGGTGGCCTCCGCCAGCCGGTCGGCCAGCAGACGGGTGGACGAGGGCACGCTCAGCCCGGCCGCGACGACGGCCAGCCTGACCGGGCGCAGGGCGCCGGGCTGCCCGGGGACGTGTCGTACGGCGGTGTTCACTGGGCCACCTCCTCGAGGGCCTTCGCGTCGCGCTGGGCCACCAGGGACGCATGGGTGGGGGCGTCCGGCACATCGGCCGGGCGGTTCTTGGCGAACTCCTCGCGGAGCACCGCGACGACCTCGCCGAGCAGGTCGAGCTGTTCCAGCACCGTCTTCAGCGGCAGGCCCGCGTGGTCGACGAGGAACAGCTGGCGCTGGTAGTCGCCGAAGGTGTCCCGGAAGGTCAGCGTCTTCTCGATGACCTCCTGCGGGCTGCCGACGGTCAGCGGCGTCTCGGCCGTGAACTCCTCCAGGGAGGGGCCGTGGCCGTAGACGGGCGCGTTGTCGAAGTACGGGCGGAACTCCCGTACCGCGTCCTGCGAGTTGCGCCGCATGAACACCTGCCCGCCGAGGCCGACGATGGCCTGCTCCGGCGTGCCGTGCCCGTAGTGCGCGTACCGCTCCCGATAGAGGTTCACCAGCTTCCGGAAGTGGTGCTTGGGCCAGAAGATGTTGTTCGCGAAGAACCCGTCACCGTAGTAGGCGGCCTGCTCCGCGATCTCCGGCGAGCGTATGGAGCCGTGCCAGACGAACGGGGGGACGCCGTCCAGCGGTCGCGGCGTGGAGGTGAAGCCCTGCAGCGGGGTGCGGAACTTCCCCTCCCAGTCGACGACGTCCTCACGCCACAGCCGGCGCAGCAACGCGTAGTTCTCGATCGCGAGCGGGATGCCCTGGCGGATGTCCTGCCCGAACCAGGGGTAGACCGGGCCCGTGTTGCCGCGGCCCATCATCAGGTCCACCCGGCCGTCGGCCAGGTGCTGGAGCATCGCGTAGTCCTCGGCGATCTTCACCGGGTCGTTGGTGGTGATCAGCGTCGTGGAGGTGGACAGGATCAGCCGCTCGGTGCGGGCCGCGATCCAGCCCAGCATGGTGGTCGGCGACGACGGCACGAACGGCCGGTTGTGGTGCTCACCGGTCGCGAAGACGTCGAGACCCACCTCTTCCGCCTTCTGGGCGATGGTGACCATCGCCTTGATCCGCTCGTGCTCGGTCGGCTCCCGGCCCGTGGTCGGATCCGTGGTGACATCTCCGACCGTGAAGATCCCGAACTGCACCGGTCTCACCCTCCTCAGGATGTTTACGGTTCAACTATATCCCGGGAACGCGGCACCTGTCGCCCCTATTCCCCCACCCGCGGTGGAGGGAAGGGCGTCGCTTCGGATCGGAGTCGTCGCTGCTGGGGCGGGTCAGCCGGGCTGTCCGTGGCCGGCCGCCGGGGCGGTGACGTGGGCGCGCAGGGCGGCGGCGTACGCCTCGTCGGGGTCGAGCCGGCGCAGTTCCTCGGCGATCAGGTCGGCGGTGCCGCGCACCTTCAGCGCCAGGGTGCGGGTGGGCTGGCCGGGGATGGAGAGCGTGGCCACCGGGCCGTCGGGGCGGTCGATGTGGATGTCCCCCGTGGCGGTGCGCAGCCGCACCCCGGTGACCACCGGGCCGGCGGTGACGACCTGCTCCACGGGCACCCTCAGCCGGTCGGCGAACCAGCGGGCCAGCAGCTCGGCGCTCGGGTTGTCCGCCTCGCTCTCCACCACCGCCGAGGTGACCTCGGCACGCGCCTGGTCCAGCGCGGCCGCCAGCATGGCCCGCCAGGGGGTGAGCCGGGTCCAGGCCAGATCGGTGTCGCCGGGGGCGTACGAGGCGGCGCGGGCCGCCAGCTGCTCCAGCGGCTGCTCGACGGCGTACGCGTCGGTGATCCGCCGCTGCGCCAGCGCGCCCAGCGGATCCCTGGCCGGGTGGTCCGGGGCGTCCACCGGCCACCACACCACCACCGGGGCGTCCGGCAGCAGCAGCGGCAGCACCACCGCCTCGGCGTGCTGGGCGAGCTCGCCGCGCAGCCGCAGCAGCACGGTCTCGCCGCTGCCCTCGGCGCCGCCGACGCGCACCTCCGCGTCCAGCCGGGAGTCCCCGCGCTCGCGCGGGGAGCGGCCGGGGCGCTTGATCACCACGAGGATCCGGGAGGGGTGTTCCCGCGAGGCGTCGGCGGCGGCCTTCAGCGCGTCGTAGTGGTTGGCCTCGTCGGTGACGATGACCAGGGTCAGCACCATGCCGACCGCCGGACTGCCGATCGCCCTGCGGGCCTGCACCAGGGCCGCGTTGACCTTGCTCGATGTGGTGTTGGTCAGGTCGGTCTTCATGGCCGGCGCCAGCTCCTGCCGTTCTCGTTCGAGCGTTTCGTCCGCGGCCCGAGCGTATCGCCACTCCCCCGCCCGGCCGGAGCGAACGATCAATGCCGCCGGCTCCGGCTCACCGGCCGCCCCCGTCGCGCCCGCCGTCGAGGGCGGGCTCCCCGGCCGCGGCCTCCACCTCGAGCAGCGAGGCGCTGTGCCGCTCGGCCTCGAACGCCGCGCGTCCGCCGCGCAGCCCGAAGAGCCGCTTGGAGAGCAGGATGTAGAGGACGGCGAGGATGTTGACCACCAAGGTGGCGATCTTCAGCCAGCTGACCTTCTCGGTCAGCTCGTAGATCTCCAGCGGCAGGAACGCGGCGGTGGCCACCACCGCCAGGTACTCGGCCCACCGCTTGAGCAGCCACAGCCCCACACCCTCGACCAGCTCGATGATCGCGTAGGCGGCCAGCGCCACGGCCACGATCTGCAGGGTGGAGTGCCGGTACTCGAAGGTCTTGCGGATGCTGTCGACCACCGGCGAGTGGTCGAGGTCGTAGTGGAAGTGGCGGGCGACCGGCCGGAAGACGGTGAGATCCGCCTCGAAGAGCTTGCGCACGGCGGCCCTGCTGTTGCTGAACCGCCACACGGCGACGGCCGCCAGCAGCACGAACAGACCTCGCACCACCCGCTCGGCGGCGATGAACCGCATCACGATCAGGTCCCGCAGGGCCTTTCCGCGCGGGACGAGCGGGGCGTCGGCCGCGGGCCCGGAGCCGTGCGGCGCGCCGAGGGCGAAGTCGCCGCAGCGCAGGCAGCGCCACGCGTCGCCCAGGGCGGTCGCGGCGTGCAGCCGCTCCCGCAGCCGGTCCTCCGCGGGCGCGTAGGTGATGTGGCCGCGCCGGGCGCAGGTGCGCCGGTTCCAGTCGATCTTCACGCTCAGCGCTCCGTTCCCGTGATGGCCGGCGCCGTGGTGGTCGGCGCCGTGGTGGCCGACATGTCGGGCATGTGCGCGATCGTAGACGCTCTCCCCGGGCTCACCGCGCCGGGGTGCGGCGGAGGCCGAGCGCGCCGTCCCGGTCGAGGTCGACGCGGGAGCCGAAGGGGGCGCTGACCCGGTCGAGCACCGTCCGCAGCCAGCGGGCGTCCCCGGAGGTGGCGTGCCGCAGCCGCATCCGCCGGGCCCGCATGGGCACCATCCGGAGGCCGGCGAGCCGCCCGGTGTCCGGGGCCAGCGCGACGAAGTACAGCAGCCGCAGATCGTCCCGGTACTCCTCGTAGCCGGTGATGCCCTCGTAGTCGTCGATGAAGTCGCCGCAGCCGTAGAGGACGAGCTTGCCGCGGTAGACCTCCAGGGGGCGGGGGTGGTGGGAGGAGTGGCCGTGCACCAGGTCCACGCCGCCGTCGATCAGCGCGTGGGCGAAGCGGATGTGGTCGCCGGAGACGCGGTATCCCCAGTTGCCGCCCCAGTGGATCGAGACGACGGCGAGGTCGCCCGGCCGCTTGAGCTGCCGGAACCGGCGGGCGACCCGGGCCGCGCGGGACTCGGACAGCTCGGGGAGGAAGTCGACGCCGGCCCGGTGTCCGGCCGCCGCCCACCCCCGCGGGATGCCGCTGGACGCGGTGCCGCAGGAGAGGACCAGCACGCGCCGGCCGCCGCGGACCGGCACGGCCGCGGGCCGCCCCGCGGCCTCCGCGTCCCGCCCCGCGCCCGCCACCCGCAGCCCCGCCCCGGCCAGCGTGTCGAGCGTTTCCGCGAGCCCCGGCCGGCCGAAGTCCAGCACGTGGTTGTTGGCCAGGACGCAGACATCGGGCCGGGCCACGGCCAGGGCCGGCAGGTTGGCCGGGCTCATCCGGTAGTGCACGCTCTTCCCCGACGCGAACTCGTCGCTCCGCGTGACGCTGGTCTCCAGGTTCACCACCCGGACGTCGGGCGCGGTCTCCTCCAGCACCCGCAGCGCGTCCCCCCAGGGCCAGGAGAAGTCGGCCGGGCGCGGCACCCGGCCGTGTGCCTCCTCGGCCAGCTCGACGTAGGCCCGGGAGTCCCGGATGTACGACTCCCGCAGCTCGGGGTCTCCCGGGTGCGGGAGGATCTGGTCCACGCCGCGGCCGAGCATCACATCGCCGCAGAGGAACAGC
Source organism: Streptomyces sparsogenes (assembly GCF_001704635.1). Lineage (GTDB taxonomy): Bacteria > Actinomycetota > Actinomycetes > Streptomycetales > Streptomycetaceae > Streptomyces > Streptomyces sparsogenes. The sequence goes on from NZ_MAXF01000177.1 coordinate 17,953, forward strand.
GTCGTCGTGTCGCCGTGCACACCTCCACGCTAGTGCGGGCCGATGCCCGGCCAGGTGGCATGCGCGTCAGGGGCCGAGGCGCCGCAGGGCCTCGCCGATGAGCGCGATGCCTTCGGCGATGTCGGTCGGCGTGCTCGCGGCGTAGCCCAGGACGAGTCCCGGCCGGCCCGGGCGCTGGGAGTGCCATGACAGGGGTTGTGTCTTCACGCCCTGCGCGAGCGCGGCGCGGGCGAGGCCGGCGTCGGCGAAATCGCCGTCGAAGGTGACCGTCAGGTGCAGGCCGGCCGCGGCGCCGTGGGCCACCGCGCCCGGCAGGTGGGCCCGGATGGCGCGGATCATCGCGTCCCGGCGGCGGCGGTGGCGGCGGCGCACCTGGCGCAGATGGCGTTCCAGCTCCCCCGACTCCATCAGGTGGGCCAGCACCAGCTGGGGCAGCGCCGCGTTGCCGAGGTCGGTGAACCGCTTGGCGGCCACCAGCGCGTCCCGGTACGCCGGTGGCGCGAGCATCCAGCCGACCCTGAGGGCGGGGGCGAGGAGCTTGGACACGCTCCCGGCGTAACAGACGTGTTCGGGCAGCATCGAGCGCAGGGCGGGGACGGGTGGCCGGTCGTAGCGGTGCTCGGCGTCGTAGTCGTCCTCGATGATCAGCCCGCCCGCCCGGGCCCACCGCATCAGCTCCCGTCGCCGCTCACCGCCGAGCACCACCCCGGTCGGGAACTGGTGGGCCGGGGTGAGCAGGACGGCCGGGGCGCCCGTGGCGCGCAGCTCGTCGACGCGCACGCCGTCGGTGTCGACCGGGACCGGCGGGGTGTCCAGCCCGCAGTGGCGCAGGTGCTGGCGGGCGCCCAGCGATCCGGGGTCCTCCACGGCCACCCGGTGGATCCCGTCGGCCCGCAGCACCCGGCCGGTGAGGGTGAGGGCCTGGGCGGTGCCGGCGACGACGAGGATGTCGGCCGGGTCCGCCCTGATCCCGCGGTTGCGGGCCAGCCAGTCGGCGACGGCCCGCCGCAGCGCGGGGGTTCCGCGCGGGTCCCCGTATCCGAGGCCGGACACCGAGAGGGCGCCGAGCACGGAGCGTTCGGCGCGCAGCCAGGCGGCGCGCGGGAACGAGGCCAGGTCGGGCAGGCCGGGCGACAGGTCGATCCTGGCGGGTGCCGCGCGCAGCGTGTCGAAGACGTCCGCGCCGGGCGGGCCGGCGAACGGCGCGCCGGCCGGTGGGCGGCCCCCGGGCGGGGACGGCCGCCACGCGGGCGGCGCCGGCGGCGTGGGCGCGGACACCGGAGCGGCGACCACGACGGTGCCGCCCCGCCCGCGCCCGGCGACATGCCCGTCCTCGGTCAGCCGCCGGTAGGCCTCGGTCACCACACCACGGGACACCCGCAGCTCCCCGGCCAGCACGCGGGTGGCCGGCAGCCTGCCGCCGACCGGCAGCCGGCCGTCCGCGATCGCGGCCCGAAGCTTCCGGGCGAGCCAGTCGGCGAGGCCGCCCGGCGGGGCCTGGGCGATGTCCAGCTGGAGGAAGTCGGAGCCGGAGGCGGCAGGGCCGGGGGTGGCGGGGGTGGAGGTGGCGGGGGCGGAGGTTATGGACCGGTCGGAGAGGCTCTCATTGGACCTGTTCACCGGGCCATTATCGCGACACGGTGATCACATGCACACGAACACGAACCTGAACACGAACACAGGAACGGGCATGGGCATGGGCACGGGCATGGGCACGGGCAGCGACACGGCCGTGGACCCGGCCACGGCGCCCGGTTACGTCCATGGCTACTCGCGGCACGAGGCCCGCCGCCTGGGCGACCAGGCGGACACGCTGGCGGCGCTGCTGCACACCGGCACCGCGTACCCGGCGGGCAGCAGGGTGCTGGAGATGGGATGCGGGGTCGGCGCGCAGACCGTGCATCTGCTCGCGTCCAGCCCCGGGGCGCACATCGTCGCGGCGGACATCTCCGCCGACTCCCTGGACCGGGCCCGGGCCCGGGTGGCGGCCCAGGCGCCCGGGGCCCGGGTGGAGTGGCGCCGGGCCGACGTGTTCGACCTGCCGTTCGCGGAGGGGTCGTTCGACCACGTCTTCGTCTGCTTCCTCCTGGAGCATCTGGGCGACCCGGGCCTGGCGCTGGCCGGGCTGCGGCGGGTGCTGCGGCCCGGGGGCACGATCACCGTGATCGAGGGGGACCACGGGTCGGCGTTCTTCCACCCCGCCAGCGCGTACGCCGACGCGGCGATCGCCGGCCAGGTGCGGCTGCAGTCGGCGGCGGGCGGCAACGCGCTGATCGGCCGTCGGCTGCAGCCGCTGCTGGCCGGGGCGGGGTACGGCGACATCGTCGTCGGCCCGCGGACCGTCTACGCCGACCGCACCCGCCCGGCGCTCGTGGAGGGCTTCACCCGGGACACCTTCATCGCCATGATCGAGTCCGTCCGCGCCGAGGCGCTGGCCGCCGGGCTGGCCACCCCGGCCGACTGGGACCGGGGCCTGGCCGATCTGCGCCGGACGGCGGAGGACGGCGGGACGTTTCACTACACGTTCTTCAAAGCGGTGGCGGTGAAGGGCTGATCCTCGACGTCGGCGCGGTGGCGTGCGTAGAGCCGGAGCAGCTCGTGGTAGCGGTAGCGGCCGGGGGCGGGCGACTCCAGGAGGCCGCTGTCGACGAGGGATTCGAGGAGGGCTCCGACGGACGGGTCGCGCCGGTCGCGGCCGAGCAGCGCGGCGGCCGTGGTCGCGGACAGCTCGGGGCCGTCCGCGAGGGCCAGCAGCCGGAAGGCGCGCGCCTGCTCCGGTGCCAGCCGCCCGTAGGCGGACGCGAAGCAGGACGCGACGGCGAGGTCGCCGATCCGCAGCTCGTCCAGCCTGCCGCGCTCGTCGGCCAGCAGGGCGGCCAGGGCGGCGACGGTCCAGGCGGGGCGGGCGGCCAGGCGGGCGGCGGCGATACGGACGGCCAGCGGGAGGAACCCGCAGGCGGCCACGGCCTTGCGGCAGGCCTCCGGTTCCGCGGCGGCGCGCTCCTCGCCGATGACGCGGGCGAACAGGACGAGGGCCTCCCCCGGGCTCATCACGTCGAGGTCCACCGCGTGGGCACCGCAGAGGTCGGCGAGCCGGGCGCGGCTGGTGACCAGGACGGCGCAGCCGGGGGCGCCGGGCAGCAGGGGCCGGACCTGGGCTCCGGCGCGGGCGTTGTCGAGCAGGACCAGCACCCGGCGGCCGGCCAGGGTGGAGCGGTAGAGCGCGGCCCGCTCCGGTGTGCCGTCGGGGACGGCGGGGGCCGGGATGCCCAGGGCGCGCAGGAACGCGCCGAGGACGGCCGCCGGATCCGCGGGGGCGGGGTCCTGGCCGAGCAGGTCGGCGTACAGCTGTCCGTCGGGGAAGTGGCCGCGGACCGCGTGGGCGACCCGCAACGCCAGCGCGGTCTTGCCCACGCCGCCGGGCCCGCGCAGGGCGAGGACGGGCGGCACCGGGTCGGGGGCGCCGGCCAGTCGCCCGGTCAGACGCCGCACGAGGGTGTCGCGGCCGGTGAAGTCGGCTGGCTCGGCGGGGAGTTGGGCCGCGCGCGGCGCGTGGTAGGGCCCCGCGGCCTCGGCGGGCGGCCGCCGCGGTGACGGGGCGGGGGCGAGGGCCGGGGAGGCGCACAGGACGTTCCGGTAGAGCTCGGTCAGTTCGGGTCCGGGGTCCACGCCCAGCTCTTCGGCGAGTAGGTGGCGGATGTCGGCGTACACCCGCAGCGCCTCGGCCTGTCGGCCGCCGCGGTACAGCGCGAGCATCTGCAGGGCGCGCAGCCGCTCCCACAGCGGGTGTTCGACGGACAGCGCGGTGAGCTCGGCGAGGGCCTCGGTGTGGTGTCCCAGGTCCAGGTCGAGTTCCAGCCGGGCCTGGAGGAGCGTGAGCCGCCACTCGGCGAGGCGGGCGCGCTGTGCCTGCGCGTAGGGTCCGGGGACACCGCCGAGGGGTTCGCCGCGCCACAGGGCCAGCGCCTGGTGGAGCAGGCTCCGGGCGCGCGGCGAATCGCCCGCGGCCCTGGCGCTCCTGGCCTGCGCCTCGTAGCTCTCGCACACCATCAGGTCCAGCGCGTCGGCCGGCGTGTGGAGCGCGTAGCCGCCGGAGTCGGAGACGAGCACGCCCGGTCCCAGTGTCCTGCGCAGCTGGAAGGCGTACGTGCGCAGGGTCGGCAGCGCGCTCCGCGGCGGTTTGCCGCCCCACACCGCGTCCACCAGCTCCTGGGCGGTGGCCGTGCGGCCGCGGCGCAGCAGGAGGGCGCACAGCAGGGCGCGCTCCTGCGGCCGCCCCGCGGCCAGTTCCTCCTCGCCGCGCCGTACCCGCACCGGGCCCAGGACCGTGAACCGCAAGGCGGCCCGCGGCGCTTCGGCCGTGGCCGCCCGGGCGGCCACGGTGTCCCTCCGGCGGTGTGCGGGCACGTCGAAGCCGAGGTGGTGGAGTGGCGTGTCGAACATCTCCTCCAGGACCCGCTGGGCGGCGGGCCGGGGGCAGGGCGGTCCGGGCTGCCGCCACCGGTGGAACTGCCGGGCGGTCAGCTCCTGGGACTCTCCGAGCCGCGCGGCCACCGCCGCGTAGACGGCGAGGAAGACCGCCGGCCGTGTCCACCGCCGCTCCTCGCACGCACGCGAAAACGCCGTCCCCCGCATTCCCCCGCCTCCGAGCCCTGTCCCCCGACGCTCGTGGATCACTGTAGTCGGCGGGGTCGGCGCGCCGCGATGTTTCCGCGGCGGGAGAGCCGGGAGGCGCGGCGGGAGAGCCGGGAGGCCGGGCGGGGAATCCGGGAGGCCGACGGGGAAAGTCCGGGGGAAAGTCCGTTCTTCCGGTCCTCGGTGCGGCCGTGCCGCGTGCCGGACCAGGATATGGACACCGACCCGCGCGCGGCGGGCCCGTGCGCGCGGCGAGTCGTACGACGTCAGTGCCGATCCGCCAGCCGCCGCTCCGTTTCGCGCCGTCCCGCCGCCCCGGTCCGCGCGGACTCCCAACTCCTCCTGACCGGATGCCTATCGCGGCGATGTTGACTTCATCCACCCAGCCGGGACGGCACCCCGGCAGCCGACCGGCGGGCCGCCACGCGGCCGGCCGCGGTGGTGAGCGCCTGAACTACGTGAGGAGTGCCGATCGTGCGGACGACCCATGCCGGCTTTTCCGTTCTTCTGGGGCCGGACTACGCCGGAAAGTCTTCGGTGATGTCGGAGTTCGCCAGGGCGTCCCCGTCCTGGCGGCTGATTTCCACGGACGAGGGTTTCCTCGAGCCCGCTCACGCGCTGATCGGCAGGTTGCGCAGGGACCTGGCCGTGGATGTGCTCCCGTCCCTGGGGCGGGACTACTCCCCGGAATTCACCGCCAGTCTGCTGCAGACGGCGGTGGTGCATCTGCGCGACCGGATCGAGGAGGGCGACAAGGCCGCACCCACGCTGGTTGATTCCTATTACTACAAGATCCTGGCCAAGTGCAGGCTCGCCGGGCTGCGCGACAACCCGATGTTCACGTGGTGGCGCTCCTTCCCGCAGCCGCGGCGCGTGGTGTTCCTGGATGTCTCGCCCGCCGCGGCCTGGCGGCGGTCGGGCAACGGCGCGGCCACCAACCGGCTCGAGTACTACGGCGAGCGCCCCGACCGGGCGGGTTTCGCCGCGTTCCAGACCCGGTTGCGGCGCCTGATGCTGGACGAGGTCAGCCATCTGCCGGTCACCGTGATCCGGGCGCGGGGCGATGTCGTCGAGACCGCGCAGGCCATACGAGAGGTGTTGTCGGATGAAGACCGCTGAGACCACGACCGCCGGGCCCCCGGCCGGCGAGGAACGTCTCGACCGCTACCGGGCGCGGGTGTTCCTGGAGCGGGACCGGCTGCGGGAGGCGTTCGCGGACCCGGCCGCCCGGCAGCGGGAAGTCCTCGCCGACCTGCTGGCCTTCAACGCGGGGACCGCCTACGGGAAGGCCCATGACCTCGGCCGCCTGCGCACCCTGGACGACCTCCGCGCGGCGGTTCCGGTCCAGGACTACGCGGCGCTGTCGCCGTGGATCGAGCGGATGGCCGAGGGCGAGCCGAACGTGCTGACCGCCGACCAGCCCGCGGTGTTCTTCACCAGCAGCGGCAGCACGGGAGCGCACAAGAAGATCCCGGTCACCCCCCGCTTCATGCGCACCACCTTCTTCCCCTTCTACTACGCCGCGTGGGCCCCGATGGCCGAGCACTTCCCGGACGTCCTCACCCGTCCGGACGCCGTGCTCAACCTCAAGCACGATCCGGTGGCCGCCCATCCGACCACGGCCTCCGGGCGTCCCCATGTGGGCGCCAGCCAGGTCGACTTCGGGAAGATGTTCGGCGAGCACCTGTCGGCCGAGCCGGGCACCGCCGCGCCCTGGGCCACCCTGCCGGTGCCGGTGGCGGCCGGAGACTACCTGGAGAAGATGTACCTGCGGCTGCGCATGGCCGTGGAGAGCGATGTCCGCTGCGTCATCGGGATCAACCCGGCGATGGTGGCCGCGCTGCCGTACCAGCTGCGGCAGTGGTGGCCGCGCATCGTCAAGGACGTCCGCGACGGCACGCTCGGGGGCCATCCGTACCGCGCGCCCAACCGGGAGCGCGCCGCCGAACTGGAGCGGCTCGCCGCGTACTTCGGCACCGTACGGCCCGCCCACGTCTGGCCGAACATGAGGCTGCTGTTCTGCTGGACCACCGGCCTCGCCTCGCTCTACCTCCCCCGGCTCCGCGAGGAGTTCGGCCCGGGGGTGACGGCCCTGCCGGCGCCCGTGGCGGCCTCCGAGGGCCCGGTGGGCGTGGCCCTGGACCGCCATCCGACGGCGGGCAGCCTGGTCGTCACGGCCTCGGTGTACGAGTTCGTGGACGCCGACCAGGAGCTGGGCCCCGACGTGGCGACGCTCGGGCCCGACGAGCTGGAAGCGGGCCGGGAGTACCACGTGATCTACAGCCATGTCGGCGGGCTCTACCGGTACGCGGGCGGGGACGTGGTCCGCGTGGTCGACACGGTGGACGGGGTGCCGCGGCTGTCGTACGCCGGCCGCAGGAACGTGTCCGACGCGGCCGGGGAGCGGCTGCGCGACGCCCAGGTCGTCCGGGCGCTGCGGTCGGCGCTGGGCGTCGCCGGCCTCGCCGCGCGCAACGCGGCCTGCCATGTGGAGACCCCGGAGGGCGGGGCGCCCCGGTATGTGTTCGCGCTCGCCGGCGAGTCGGTGTGGAGCGCGGACGAGACACGGCGGATCACCGCCGCGCTGGACACCGGGCTCGCCCGGGAGTCGGCGGGCTACCGGGCGGCCCGGGACGCGGGACGGCTGGGCCCGGTGGCGCTGCTCCTGCTCGACCCCGACGCGTTTCTGAGGGAGTGGCAGGACACCGTCGCCCGCGGAGTGCGCCCGCCCCAGGTCAAGGACCGGCTTTTCCGACAGGACCCCGAGAACTGGCGGCAGCTGACCGCCGCCGCCCGGCAAGGAGACCGATCATGACGCAACTGGACGCCATCGAGCGGACCTGTCTGCTGACCGCCGCGCTCAGGGCCGGGGAGAGCCGCAGGGAGGACCGGCTCTACGACGATCCGTACGCCGGGCTGCTCGTCGGCGAGGCGGGCCCCGGGCTGCTGGCCGAGATCAGATCGGCGACCTTCCCGGAGGGCGGCGCCCCGCGCACGGTGCCCAGCACCTTCGACTTCAACCCCATCCGCACCCGGTTCTTCGACGACTGGCTGCAACGCGCCGCCGCCGACGGGTCGGTGTCGCAGATCGTGCTGGCCCCGGCGGGGATGGACGCGCGGGCCTACCGGCTCGCCTGGCCGGACCACGTCCGCTTCTTCGAGATCGACCGGCCGGCGGTCCTGGAGGTCAAGGACAAGCTGCTGGCCGCCGAGCGGCCGGCCACCGACCGCCGCCCGGTCCCCGCCGACCTGCTCGCCCCGGGCCTGGAGGACGCCCTGCGGGAGGCGGGCTACGATCCCGGGCTGCCGTCGGTGTGGCTCTTCGAAGGGCTGCTGTACTACTTCTCCGAGGCCGAGGTGCACGGGCTGCTGGAGCGGGTGGCCGCGCTGACGGCGCCCGGCAGCCGCATCGCCGCGGATCTGGTCAACGAGGTGGCGCTGACCGCCCCCGGGGTGCGGGGGCTGCTGGAGGTGTTCGCCCGCTGGGGCTGTCCGTGGGTGTTCGGCACGGACGAGCCCGAGGCGCTGTTCGAGCGGCACGGCTTCACCGTGGAGGCGGTGCAGCCCGGGGAGCCGTCGGCCCACTACGGCAGGTGGCGGGACCCGGTGCCGCCGAGGTCGGCCGAGGGCGCCGAGAGGGTGTTCCTGGTCCACGGGGGCCGGTCGGCATGACCGGCACGGCGGAACCGATACCGCTGCTCGGCGGCGGCCCCGCGCCCTCGCACGCCCCGGCCGCGCTCCCCGGGGTCCCCGGCGCACCGGCCGCGCCCCGGCCGGGCCGGCCCCGGGTCCTGCTCGCCCCGGTCACCGTCACCCCCTGCAAGCCGCTGACCCCCAGCCACCTCAAGGGCCTGCTGTGGGTCGATGTGATGTACCGCGCCACCGCGCGACTCGCCGAGGTGACCTACCGCTACAGCCCCACCACCTACCACCCCACCGATCAGACTCTCGGCTTCTGGGAGTATCTGGACCACACGCTCGGTGACACCGACTACTCCCGGCTCACCGAGGAGGAGATCGGCGAGCTGTACGTCGGCTACCGCGCCGCCGGCCGCCCGACCCCGGTGTCCGCGCTGGGGCCCTACCTGGACGCGATCGAGCACCACGGCTGGGTGCACCCGGCCGGCGCCCGGGTCCTGGAGCTGTGGTCGGCGCAGTACGCGCGGCTGGGGATGCACGACCCCGGCCTGGTCGAACACCAGCCGCCCGGCATGGCCCTCGACGAGGTGCTGGACCGCCTCGGGCCGCTGGGGCTGTGTCTGGACATGCGCGAGTACGGGGGGCCGGTCTACCTCGACGCCACCCGGTACGGGCTGCCGCTGCGGCAGATCGCCACGGCGCGCGGCCGGCCCAACTACCTGGCCTGCGCGCTGCGCGAGCTGATCCCCCTCGTCCCCGGCTACGACGAGGTGGTGCTGCTCCACGACCCGGAGCTGGGCCCCGACTACCAGCTGTTGCAGCGCGTGCTGTCGGCGCTCGGCCCGGTGGTGCGGCGGGTGCCGGTGGGGCGGGTGCCGATCGACGGGCGGATCCGCTCCGCGCGCCACGGCGACTGGCGCGGCCACTCGGCGGGCGCGCTGCTGGAGGCCCTGGGGGCCGACCACGAGGACGCGGCGCTGCGGCTCGGGACGCGGCTGTACTTCATCGCCACGCTCGGGCCCGGCGACCAGCAGTCGTTCCGCCCGGACCTGCTGCGCCAGTGCGTGATCCGCGCCGAGCGGATGCTGAGCGGACACGGCGGCCCGGCGGATCCGCCCGGTGGGGACCTGACCGGTTTCCTGGCGCGGCAGCGCGCCCCCCACGCCCATGCCGTCGACCCGTACCGACTGACCTCCGGGCTGCTGGCCAGGCGCCGCCCGGTCCCGCTCCACGAGCTGCTGCCGGCGGTGTTCCTGTGAAGCTCTCCCAGGACCTGCTGCGGGCCGAGGCGGCGCGGCGCGTCCAGGTCGCCCGGCCCGATCTGGCCGCCGGACTCGACCTGTCCACCGCCGCCGCCCTGGCGGAGGCGCACGCCCGGATCCAGGAGTCCGCCGACACGGACGGGCTGCTCGCCGTGTCCGTGGTGCGCCGCTTCGAGCTCGCCGCGTGGACCCGCGCCACCTGCGAGTTCGCCATCGGAACGGCGCCGGAGCGGCTGGCGGCGTGGCGGCGCTCTTTCTCCCGGACGATCTTCCTGGCCGGGAACCCGGACAACCTCGGCGACCGGTTCCGGTTCGACCACATCGCCGAGGACGGCTCCGCCGCGTGGGCGGGGCCGGCCCCGGCGGCCGCCTCGGCGGGGCTGCGCAGACTGCTCAAGCTGTTCGACGGCTCCCGAGGTCTGCCACCCCGCCCCGACACTCCCGTCCGGATCCCGGAGGCCATCGGTCCGCGCCACCGGCCACCCGTGCGGCGCAAGCTGTATGTGGCCACGGCCGGAAGCACCGTCGCGGACACCCTGGTCCACCTCAACCACCTGCTCGTCGAGGCGGTCCTGGACGGTCTGCTCGCCCCGGGGGACACCCTGACGGTCCGCCAGCTGCCGCGCCTGATCGGGCTGCCCGGGCCGTACGCGGCGCTGCGGGTCGGCGCGGAGCCGGAACACCCGGGCCGGCTGCGGGCGTACGCCTGTCTGACCGGGGAGACCGTGGGAGCGGGGGCTTAGCGGCGGCTCGGCGGGGAGGGGCCGAGGCGCCACCGGCCGAGGCGCGCGCCTCGGCCGGTCGCCGCCTCAGGACTCCGGTGTCCCCTGCTCATGGCTGCCGTAGGGGCGGGTGATGATCTCCATCCCGTGGCCGGCCGGATCCATGAAGTACAGGCCGCGTCCGCCGTGGTGATGGTTGATCTCGCCCGGCTGCTTTCCGTGCGGATCGGCGTAGTACGTGATCCCCGCCTGCTTGATGCGCCCGAAGGCCGCGTCGAACTCCTCGTCGGAGACGAGGAAGGCGTAGTGCTGCATGACGATGGACTCGGCCGGGATCGTGGCGAAGTCCAGGGTGACTCCATTGCTGGTGGCCACGGGGATGAACGGGCCCCATTCGGCGCCGACCTCGAGATCCAGGATGTTCGCCAGGAACTCGGCGGATTCCCGGTTGTCCCGGGAGTGCACGATGGTGTGGTTCAACTCGACTGACATGGCGGAATGCCTCCATAAGGCATGTCCCGGGCACCTCCATGCCTCACCCAGCCGGTGACCGACACGCGATGCCGTGCTCATGAACCTAGTCGACGGCCACCCGCCACGTCGAGCGGGGGCCAGGCGGACACCGCGCGGGCCCGGCCCCTCACAGGCCGAGGTCGCTGAGCCCCGGGTGGTCGTCCGGGCGGCGGCCCGGCGGCCAGCGGAACCTGCGCTCGGACTCCTTGATCGGGAGGTCGTTGATGCAGGCGTAGCGGCGCTTCATCAGCCCGTTCTCGTCGAACTCCCAGTTCTCGTTGCCGTACGACCGGTACCAGTTGCCCGAGTCGTCGTGGCACTCGTAGGCGAAGCGCACGGCGATCCGGTCGCCGTCGAACGACCACAGCTCCTTGATCAGCCGATAGTCCAGTTCTCTGCGCCACTTCCGGGTCAGAAAGGCGACGATCTCCTTGCGGCCGTCGACGAACTCCGCGCGATTCCTCCAGCGGGAGTCCACCGTGTAGGCGAGGGCGAGCTTTTCGGGGTCGCGGGAGTTCCAGCCGTCCTCGGCCGCGCGGACCTTCCGGGTGGCGGTCTCCCGGGTGAAGGGCGGGAACGGGGGACGCGGCTCCTGGGCCGTCGGGTCCTGGGACATATCAGCTCCTCACCGGCGAGAACCATCGTTCTCCCTGTCGCGAACTCTACGAGAACGATGGTTCTCGCGCAACCGCCGACGTGGCCGGCCGCGGACCCGGCACCGGCCTGCCGGGGGACGCGCCGGGCGGCGTCAGCCGGTGGCGGCGAGCACAGGGGTGCCGCCGAGGGCGAGCGAGAACCGGTCCACGGCCTGGCCGAGGGCCTCGGCGGAGCCGGGGGCGATGGTCAGCGCGCCGTCCGGGCCGACCTCGAGGTCCTTGTCAAGGGTGAACCAGCCCTGGAGGATGTGTCCGGCGCCCATGGAGCCCAGCACCGGCCGCAGCGCGTAGTCGATGGCCAGGACGTGGGCGAGGGTGCCGCCGGTGGCCAGCGGCAGTACGGTCTTGCCTTCGAGGGCGTAC
>NZ_MAXF01000178.1 GCF_001704635.1 Streptomyces sparsogenes
TCGAGCAGGGAGCAGGCCGGAGTAGGCCGCCTTGTAGATGGGTGTGCCGATGACGACGCCGTCGGCCCGGGCGAACAGGGCGGCGGCCTCGGCGATGGCCGGGTGCGCGAAGTCGGCGCCGAGCAGCGCGGTGGCCGGGAGCGTGCGGGCGTCCAGCGGTATCACCTCGTGTCCGTGCCGCTCCAGCCGGGCGTCCAGGTGGCGCAGCAGCCGGGCGGTGCGGGAGGTGGCGGAGGGGCTTCCGGAGACGGACAGGACAGTGGCCATGGCGGACCCTTCGGGAAGGCGGTGCGATGCGGCGGTCCGGCCGATCGGCCGGGCAGGGCGTGCTCGCGAGCGGAGTGACGGGGCGTCGGGGCGAACGACGGGAGCCGCGACGGCGAGGTCGCGGCGGCGAGGTCGCGGCGGGGAGAACGCCGTGTCGGGCCGCGCGGCCGGAGTTCGTCAGGGTCGGCGCGGCGGGGACGCGGGGAGGGTGCGGGCGGGCCCGCTCAGACCCGGCGGCAACAGAACGCGCTGGAGACACGCAGGAGATCGACGTGGCGCCGCCGCGTGAGGTCCTGTCGCTTCATGTCCTCGATCAAATCAGTGGCGTCTACATCGGGTCAAGGAGGCCCGAGCGGCATTCCGCATCGCGGACGCGGCCGGGTGGCGCGGCATCAGCGCGCCACCCCCTCGTCGATCAGCTCACGGCCCGTCCGCCGGCGGAGACGGGGGCATTGTGTCAAGGACGGACCGGCCCGGGGCGCGGCAGCAGGGCGACCGCCGCCGCCGGGAGCGCGGTGAGCACCAGCCAGGGCACCGCGGCCGGCAGGCCCGCCTCGAGCAGCGAGCCGGTCAGCGCGCTGCCGGCCAGCACGACCAGGCCGGAGACGGAGGACAGCGCGCCGGTGTAGAGCCCGAGCCTGCCCTCGCCGGCGAGGTCGGGCACCCAGGCCCGGGCGGCCGGGGCGAGCAGCATCTGGCCGAGGGTGAGCAGCACGACCAGGCCCGCCGAGGGCAGCAGTGCGGCGCCGCCCGTCCAGGCGGCGGGGCGGGTGGCGGCCACGGCGGCGAAGCCGGCGGAGATGAGCAGCAGCCCGGCCGCCATGGAGCGGCGCAGGTCCAGCCGGGTGGTCGCCCAGCGGGTGACGGGCAGTTGGGCGGTCACCACGAGCGCCGAGGAGAGGGCGAACAGCCAGGCCAGCGGGGCCTGTGAGCCCGCCGCGCGCTCGACTTCCAGCGGCAGCGCGAGGTAGAGCTGGTTGTACGCGAGCAGGTAGACGCCGTACGCGAGGCACAGCGCGAGGAAGCGCCGGTCGCGCAGCAGGGCGCGGGCCCCGCCGGGGGCCGGGGCGGCCGCCCGGCCGGGGATGTGCTGGGGCAGCAGCCGCAGATGGCCGGCCAGGACGAGGACGAAGACCGCCGCCCCGGCCAGGCATACGGTGCGGAAGTCCACGGCCAGCAGGAGGGCGCCCAGCAGCGGTCCGACGAACGCGCCGGCCTGCCCGGCGACGGTGAACAGCGCCAGGACGCGGGTGCGGGGCCCGCCACCGCCCTCCTCCCAGCACACCGCCTGGCGGGCCACCTCGGACTCCACGGCGGGCGAGAACAGCGCGGCCGCGAAGCCGATCAGCAGCACCGCGCCGATGACCGCCCAGGTGCTCTCCGCCCAGCCGAGCCACGCGAAGCCCGCGATCCGCAGCGCGCAGCCGGCCAGCACCACCGGCCGGACCCCGTACCGGTCGGCCAGGGCGCCGCCGACCACGAACAGCCCCTGCTGGCTGAAGGTGCGCAGGCCGAGCACCAGGCCGACCAGCCAGCCGGCCATGCCCACGGCCGTGCCGAGGTGTTCGGCGAGGAAGGGCAGGACGGCGAAGAAGCCGATGTTGAAGGCGAGCTGGGTCCCGATCAGCAGCCGCAGCAGGGGTGGCAGTGGCGGCAGGGGCGGTGTCCCGCCGCGCCGCCACCGGGCCCGCGCCCCGGCCGAGGGGGCCGCCCGGGCGGGGGTCCCGGTCATCCGCCCTCCTCGCGTACACCCGGGGTGGCGGGCGCCCCGTCGCCGCGCCGGGCGCGGCCGGGCCGGGGCCGGCGCACCCCGCCGGCCGCGGTCACCGCGAGCGCCCCGAGGACGGCGAGCATCGCGGCGGGGGCCAGCACCGCCCAGGGGGCGCGCTCGGCGTACGGGTGGTTCTCGGCCAGCAGCAGTCCCCACTCGGGGGACGGCGGCTGGGCGCCGAGGCCGAGGAAGCCGAGGGAGGCGAGGGCGAGCGCCACCGAGGGCAGCCGCAGCAGCGCGTGCCGGGCCACCGGGGGCAGCACGGCGGGCAGCAGGACGCGCCGCAGCACATGGGCCCGTCCGGCGCCGAGCGCGCGGGTGGCGGTGAGGTGGGTGGTGGCGCGCTCCTGCCGCAGCAGGGCCGAGGTGTGGGCGGCCAGCGGGGCCCAGGCGACCGCGGCCACGGCGAGCGCGGGCGTGGCGGGGCCGCCGCCGGTGACGCCGGTGACGAGCAGTCCGGCGAGCACCGCGGGAACGGCGTTGGCGGTGTCGACGAGGGCCGCGGAGACCCGTGGCACCAGGCCGAGCACCACCCCGGCCAGCAGCGCCGCGGCGCTGACCGCGAGCGCGAGGGCCAGGGTGGTGAGGGCGCCGTGGCCGACCCGGGCGAGGAGGTCGCGGCCCAGCGCGTCGGTGCCGAACGGGTGCGCCCAGGAGGGGGCCTCGAGCCGGGCGGCGGTGTCCACGGCCAGGGGGTCGCGGGCCAGGCCGAGCCCGATGACGGCGAGCAGCAGCGCGCCGTAGAGCAGCGGATGCCCGCCGGGGCCCGGTGCGGTGTCCCGGTGCAGGGAGGCCAGCGCGCCGTCGCGCAGCGCGGGTCCGAGCAGGGCGCGGCCCGCGAGCCGGGCCAGGGCGCCCACGGCGGCGGCGAGCGCCACCAGGGCGAGTGTGCCGGTCTGGAGGACGGGAAGGTCCTGGGCGAGGGCGGCCTGAAGGGTGAGCCGGCCGAGCCCGGGTATGTCGAAGATCTGCTCCACGGCGACCGCGCCGCCGGTGAGGCCGACCACGAACAGCCCGAGGTTGGGCAGCAGTCCGGGGAGGCAGCGGCGCAGCGCGTGGCGGGCGACGCGCCGGCCCGGGACGCCCCGGGCGGTGGCGGCCCGCGCCCAGGGTTCGGCGAAGGCGCCGGGCAGCGCGTCGTCGAGCATCCGCCCGAGAAGCGCCCCGGTGGGCAGGCCGATGGCCAGCGCGGGCAGGACGAGCCAGCGCGGCCCGTACCAGCCGAGCGCGGGCAGCCAGCCGAGCTGCACCCCGACCACGGTGGCCAGCAGGGAGGCGGTCAGGAACTCGGGCAGCGCGGCGAGCATCGCCGCGGCGCCGCCGGTGCGCCGCCCGGCGAGTCCGCGCCGCGCCCCCAGGACGAGGGTGCGGGCGCACACCGCGGCGGCGGTGGCCACGGCCACGGTCAGCGCCGCGGCCATGAGCAGCAGCGAGGCGCCGAAGGCGGTGGCCACACCGGGCAGCACGGCGCCGCCGGAGACCCAGGAGTGGCCGGCGTCGCCGCGCACCAGCCCGCCGAGCCACTGCCCGAGCAGATGCGCGGGGCCGGCGTCGAGGCCGAGTTCGTCCCGTACGGCGGCCAGCACGTCGGGAGCGGGGTCGCGTTCGGCCGAGCGGGCCTCCAGCACGGTGCGGGCGGGGTCGGTGCGGGAGAGCCACGGCAGCAGGCCGATGCCGCACAGCAGGGCCGCGGCCACGGCGAGGCGCCACAGCGCGCCGGGGGCGCCGCGGCGTACGGCGCTCAGCGCCGGGTCCCGGGGCCGATGAGGGCGCGCTCGTACGGGTCGAGGAGGACGCCCCGGACGGAGGCGCGGACGCCGTGGACGATCCGCTGGTGGACGAGCGGTACGGTCGCGTCCGTGCGCAGGATCCGGGCCTCCGCGGCCATCGCCGCGTCCTGCCGCTCGGCCGGGTCGGCGGTGGCCTCGGCGGTGGCGACCGCCCGGTCGACCCGCTTGTCGCACAGCAGGGCCAGGTTGTAGCCGCCGTCGCAGGTGAAGTCGCTCGCGAGGATCGAGACCGGGTCGCCGGTGTCGAGCATGGTGTTGCGCGCGCCGACGAACGCGTCGAACTTCCCGGCCAGCGCGTCGCCCTCGATCCGGGAGGACTCGCGCACCTCCACCTCGACCGTGAAGCCGGCCTTTTCGAGCTGCTGTTGCAGCACCTGCGCGACCTCGGGCAGCTCCGGCCGGTTGTCGTAGGTGGCGAGGGTGATGGCGGTGCCGTGGACACGCGCGGCCCGGGCCCGCCCCTTCGGCTCCTCGCGCTTGCCCGCCGCCCAGGTCAGGGCGGGGCCGAACACGCCCTGGCCGCGGTCGGCGTGGCCCTCGTACACGTCCTTGGCGAGGACGGAGGTGTCGATCGCCGCGCGGGCGGCGGCCCGCGTCCCCGGGTCCGCGAAGGGGCCGGAGCGGGTGTTCAGCAGCAGGCTGGTGGTGCGCGCGGTGGCCAGTTCGCGGGCGGTGCCCTTGCGGAGGGAGGGGATCTGCGCGACGGGCACGGCTTCGGCGATGTCCACGTCGCCGGTGCGCAGGGCGTTGGCGCGGGCCGTGCCGTCGGCGATGAACCGCGCGTCGACGCCGGAGGCGTGGGCCAGGCCGCCCCAGTAGCCGTCGAAGCGGTCCAGGGTGGCCCGGTCGCCGCCGCCGGCCTTGGTCAGCCGGAAGGGCCCGGTGGCGGTGCCGACCGGGTCGGCGGTGCCCTTCTTCCGGTACGCCTTGGCGGACAGCACGGCCAGGCCGGGGCTGGACAGCCGCAGCGGCAGCACGGGGTCGGGTTCGGCGGTGGTGACGCGGACCCGCCGCTCTCCGGCGGGCTCGGCGGTCAGCCGCACCCCGGAGAGCGCGGCGGGGCCGGGCTCGGCCCGGGCGGCGTGGGTGAGGGCGGTGGCCACCGCGGCCGGGGTGACGTCGGTGCCGTCCTGGAAGCGGGCCTCGCGCAGGGTGAACAGCCAGCTGCGGCCGTTCTCCTGACGCCATGACTCGGCGAGCGCGGGGGACGCGGCGCCGTTGGCGTCCAGCCGGGTCAGCCCCTCGGTGACGCCGAGCCGGCTGAGCAGGGTGGCGTCACCGCCGTACGGCGAGAAGTTCTCGGAGGGCGGGAAGGCGAGCGCGACGCGCAGCCGTCCGCCGGACGCCGAGCCGGACGGGGAGGGGTCACCGGACGCGAAGCAGCCGGACAGCAGGGGGACGAGCAGCAGGCCGGAGGCCAGCCGACGGCGGCGGGCGAAGCGCATGGACCTCGTTCTCCACGGGGTTTACGAGCGGGACGCCACGCACACTACATGGTTATCATTTTCACCAGCCGTCCGGGGTGTCCGCGACATGGGCACCTCGAAGTGCACCACCGCGTTTCCCCCGCCGGGCGCCGTCCGTTCGTCGCACACCACCTCGCCCAGGGACCGCCAGAAGGCCTCGGCCCCGGGCACGGCGGGGTCGGTGTGCAGATAGACCGCGCGATAACCGCCGTCCGCCGCCGCGAAGTCCAGCAAGCGGCCCACCAGCAGCCGGGCGAGCCCCCGCCGCCGGTGTTCGGGCCGTACGTACACCCGGCGCAGCTGCGCGGTCGCCCCCGAGGGGTAACGCTCGGCGAGCGGGCGGGGGTTGGGTGGATGCGCCGGCCCGCGCGAGTCGAGCGCGGCCGTCGCCACCACCCGTTCGTCGCGCCCGTCGACCGCGACGAGCAGGGTGTGCCGCGCGGGGCGGAGGTAGGCGCGCTCCGGATCGACGATGTCGCCGTGCCAGCGCGGCACATAGCCCGTGCCGAAGTCCCGGTAGACGGTGTCCAGCATCACGCTCCGAGCGCCGTCGAGGTCCTCGGGGGTGGCCGTCCTGATGCGGTAGTCATGCACTTGCACATCATATGCATCAAGCGTCGCGGCGGCGCAGACGCCGGCCCCGTCGGCTGAGGCCGGGCGGGAGGCGCTGCCGCCGGGCCGCGGCCGGGCCGTCACATCCGCCGGGCCCCGCTCTCGATCCGGTACTGCTCCACCAGTGCCTCGAACCGCTCGGCGTCGCCCTCGCGCAGCTCGACCGGCCGGGTCTCGCCGATGGCCGCCCGCACCCGGTCGGCCACCTCCGCCGCCCGCGCACCGGAGGTGTGGACGCCGAGCACGAGCACCGTGGCCGCGTCGCCCCCGGCCCGCCCGGCACCGGCGAGGGTGAACTCCCAGGGCACCTCGCACGGGCCGTCGTGCCCGGCGTCCGGGCACAGCAGACGGGCGATCGGCTCCTGGAGCGCGAGGGCTTCCTCCGAGGCGCCGTAACAGTGGACCCGGATCTCGTACACGCGGGACTCTTCTTCCACGTGCGGCTCTCCCGCGCGGGGCTCTTCTTCGACCGGGATGCCGCGCCCGGGCTCGAGCATGATCGTCCTGGAGAGGACGAAGGTGATCGGCACGGCCACCGCCGCGGCCATCAGCGGAGCTGTCCGGTCCCCGGTGTGCAGCAGGTCGACGAGGACGTAGACCCCGCCGGTGGTGATGGCGAAATTGGCGGCCGTGGTCAGGGGGAAGAGCAGGAACTTCCGCCAGGTCGGGCGGGTGCGGTAGGTGAACCAGGAGTTGAGGAGGAAGGAGCCGACCGTGCTGAGCGCGAAGGCGGCGACATGGGCCGCCAGGTAGGGCAGCAGGCGCAGGAAGCACAGGTACATGCCGTAATAGGTGGCGGTGTTGACGACGCCCACCAGGCCGAATCTCACCAGCTGGCCGAGGACCGGCGGGCGCCGGCGCGCCGGGCGGGGCGTCATCGCACGAGGTCCTTCATCCGGTCCCGCATCGGGTCCCCCATCCGGTCCCGCGGGGCGGCGGCGGGAACCGCGTTGGTCGACTGCACCAGGAAGTGGGGACGCCGCTTGACCTCATAGTAGATGCGGCCGATGTACTCACCGATCACGCCGACCATGACCATCTGGACGCCGGCCAGCGCGGTGATGACCACCAGCAGGGTCACATAGCCGGGGGTGTCGATCCCGTTGACCGCCGCGCTGCCCACGATCCACATCGCGTACAGCGCGGCCACCGACACCAGGAGCAGGCCCAGGTAGACTGCGGCGCGCAGCGGTTTGTTGTTGAAGGAGATCAGCCCGTCGGCCCCGTAGTTGAGCAGCTGGCCGAAGGTCCACTTGCTGCGGCCCTCCTCGCGCGCCGCGTTCTCGTACTCGAAGGTGACGCTGGGGAAGCCCACCCAGGCGAACAGCCCCTTGGAGAAGCGGTTGTACTCGGTCAGCTCCAGCACGGCGTCCACCGCGCGCCGGGACAGCAGCCGGAAGTCGCCGACGCCGTCGACGAGTTCCACGTCGACGAAGCGGTTGATGAGCCGGTAGTAGGCGCGGGCGGTGAGCACCCGGGTGACCCGGTCGCCGTCGCGGGTGCGCTTGGCGATGACCTGGTCGTGGCCCTGGGCGTGCAGCTCCACCATGCGCTTCACGAGCTCCGGCGGGTGCTGGAGGTCGGCGTCCATGATGACGACGGCGTCGCCCGAGGCATACCGCAGCCCGGCCAGCATCGCCGCCTCCTTGCCGAAATTGCGGCTGAAGGAGACGTAGCGGGCCCGGGGTTCGCTTTCTGCGAGCTGTTTCAGGAGGGAAAGCGTGCGGTCCTTGCTGCCGTCGTCGACATAAAGGAATTCGAAGTCGTGGTCGATCACCGCGAGTTCCCGGGTGAGGTGTTCATGAAAACGACCGATCACCGATTCCTCGTTGTAGCAGGGTACGACGACGGAAATGAGCATGGTCTCCCCCGGGGCTGATTCGCGGGCGTCAGTGGTGGGCATGGCGGCGCTCCCGTCGGGCACGCAGGAGTCGATACGCGGCGGGCAGGGTCAGGGCGAGCAGCGCGGCGGCTCCGACGGCGGTGCCCAGGCGCAGGCCGGGCGGGCGGAAGGCGCAGTCGACGGAGGTGGCCGAGGTGTCGAGCTCGACCGCGAGCAGGCCGAGGTAGCCGTCGGCCGGGCGGTGCCGGCCGTCGCCCGCGGCGCACCGCCAGCCGGCGATGCGCGGGGCGGCGACCACGGCGATGCCCCGGGAGCCGGGCGGCAGCTTCGCCCGGATGCCGGTGTCGGAGACGTGGACCTCGGTGGCTCCCTGGGCCCGGAGCCGGTCCACGGCGGCGCGCAGCCGCGCGGGGTCCAGGCAGCCGATGGACCCGGCGGGGACGGTGCCGCCCTTCTGGACGGTCAGCACCACCTCGACGCGCCCGGAGGCCGGGGCCGCGCCGAGCGGCTGCATGGGGGCGATCTTGGTGACCGGGTGGTCGCCCCGGAAGCCGACCGGGGGCCGGCCGGCGCCGCGCATCGCGGCGACGCCCCAGTAGTGCGGGGCCCACAGGAACACCTGGGAGTCGCGCGGGCAGGTGGCGGTCAGGAGCGCCTTCGGGCGGGACCGCTTGGTCGGCCCCGGGGGCAGCCGGTAGCCCCCGTCGGGGGTGCGGGCGGCGGGCCGGCCGTCCGCGCCGCGCACGGCGACGTCGCGCGGCAGGGTGTACACCCGGGCCCCGAGCAGCAGTTCCTGGTTCCGGAACGGCGACGGGCCGAAGGCGGGCGGCCTCTTCGGGTCCGGCCGGAGGGTGACGAGGGGCGGTACGACCTGGCGGGTGACGTACGGCTCGGCGCCGGTCGGCGCCTGCCAGTCCTGATGCGGGTCGGGCGGGGAGTGGACGCGGGCGCCGACCGAGAAGATCGCGTCGGTGACCGGGTTGTCCAGGCTCTGCACGGACCGGCCGCGCGAGGTCCAGCCGCCGCCGAGGGCGGTCATGGTGCGGCTGAGCACATCGGAGGTGAGGCTGCTGTAGTACTGCGCGCCCTGCCCGCCGACCAGCAGCGGGTCGTTGCCGACGGTCTGCTCGCGACCCGGGTCCGTACGGTAGCGGGGCCAGCCGTCGGCCTCGGCGATCAGCTCGCTCTGCGTCCGCTGGCGCTGCCCCCAGGGGGCGTAGTCGTCCAGGTGGCCCAGGCGCAGCCGGTCGGCGACGGCCGTGGTGGCCGCGGACTGGCCCACCTGGGCGCCGATCAGCAGGACGACGGCGAGGGCGGCGGGCAGCGGATGGCGGTGCCGACGGGCGAGGCGGGCCAGCAGCAGGGCGGCCGCCACGGCCGCGACGCCGGCCAGCAGCAGCGGGTAGGTCCAGGGGCGGATCAGCTCGGTCGCCCGGGACGCGGCCGCCGCGATCGCCGCCAGCAGGGCGCCCGCGGCCAGCAGCGGGCGCCGGCCTGGCATGCCGTGGGCGAAGGAGAGCCAGGCGGCGGTCACCAGCAGCCCGCCCAGCACGAAGGTCTCCCGGTACTGGCTGCCGTTGGGCACGCTGAAGGCGTGCCAGGCCAGTTGGGTGGGCCCCCACTGCAGGGACAGCGTCACCGCCGCGACCAGCAGCGTCCAGCCGCCGCGCAGCCGCCTGGGGACCGCCGGGTTGAACGGGAGGGTGAGGGCGAGCAGCAGCGCCACGGTGTCGACGTAGACGGCCGGGCTGCTGAAGTTGTACGTGCCTGGCAGCAGCCGGGCCAGGACGTCCGTCCACGGCTTGGGCGTGAACTCCACGACCCGGCCCGGGTAGGCGTGCCGGGTGCCGAGGAAGACCACGGAGACCAGGGGCGCCGCGAGGCCCACGCCGAGCGCCAGGACGCCCGCCAGCCGCGCCACCGGCCGGCCCAGCGGCGCGAGGCGCCGCAGCGGCGGGCCGCCGCCGGGGGCGTGGTCCACCAACAGGCCGGTGAGCAGGATCAGCACGGCGCCGAGGGTGGCCATGTACGCCGTGTAGAAGTTGGCGACCCACACCAGCGCGACCGGCAGCGCGCCCAGCGCGAACCACCGGCCCGCCAGCGCCCGGTGGCCGACCAGGCACAGCAGCGGCAGCGCGATCAGCCCGTCCAGCCACATGGGGTTGTACGAGGCCTCGGCCAGGGACCAGCCGCACAGCGCGTACGAGGCGCCCAGCGCCCCCGCCGCCCACCACCGTCCCGGCCGCAGCGTCAGCAGCCACTGGGCCATCACCGCGCCGGCCGCGGCCGTCTTCAGCAGCGTGATCACGTACACCGCGAGGTCGATCCGGTCGCGCGGGAAGAGGGCGACGAGCAGGGCGAACGGGCTGCCGAGGTAGGTGCCGAGATCGGGCAGGAAGCTCGCGCCGTACCCGGACTGCCAGTTGAGGAACAGGCCGCCGGTGCCCCGGCCGTGCAGCAGGTCCCACAGGTGGGCGTGGAAGGGCACGAACTGGTTGCCCAGGTCGTTGACGCTCCGGGTCCTGGGTCCGAAGGGGAAGCAGCGGGCCACGGCGTCGCCGAGGCAGAAGGCGGCCACCGCGACGAGCGCGGCGAGCGCGGCGGCCCGGGCGCGGACGCCGCGCGGGGCGCCGGGCGGCGCCCCGGGCGAGGCGTCCGGCGCGGGCGGCGCGCCGGACGTGCTCGGCTGGTCTTCCGGCTGGTCTTCCGGCGGGGTGCGGGCCGGTCGGCCGGTCATCAGCGATCGCATGGAATTCGTCAGGATTCCGTTCCGGTGGACGGCGTGAATTTCGGCTGCACGCCGCAGTGGACCTCGCGCGACTCCCCCAAATGGAATGTGTGGCGCGTTCATTCAGCCTGTTTGACCCTGCGAATCCGCGATTGGTTGCCCCGCGGTCCGGGGAATTTACAAACAGATGGGATGGCCCCTGGAATTAATCCTTCGGATTTCCCGTATTCACCTTCCCGACGGTGAACGGCCACGCGTGGGCGCGAGTTCACCGGCCCGGGCCCGCGGTCAGTCGGCGGTCAGCCGCCGGCCGCCCGGCGGGCCCCCGCCGAGGTCGAGTCCCATGTGCTCGGCGAGCCCGGCCGCCAGCCCCGCCACCGTCGGGTGCTGCCAGACGAAGTTGGCGGCGAGCCTGACGCCCAGGGCGGATTCGAGCCGTACGCGCAGCTCCATGGCCAGCAGGGAGTCGAAGCCGAGGGCCTTCAGCGAGGTCTGCGGGTCCAGCGTGGGGCCGCTGAGCCGCAGCACCGTGCGGATGTGGTCGCCCAGGTACGCCTCCAGGGCCGAGCGCCGGGCCAGGCCCGCGGGGAGGGCGGTCAGCCGGGCGCGGATGTCGGCCGTGTCGGCCGTGTCGTCGGTGCCGGCGGTGCCGGGCACGTCGCCCGCGTTCCGCGCGCCGTCGGCCTCGCCGGGGTGGCCGGCGTCGGCGGGGGCCAGCCGGCTGAAGAACGGGGACCGCCGGGCGGCCGCCGGGATCCAGGTGCCCGGCTCGCCGGGGATCACCCCGGTGTGCACCCGCCCATGCCCCAGGAGGGCGCCGAGCGCCCGCAGGCCCCGGTCGGTGGGGATGGTCGCGTAGCCGCGGCGGGCGAAGTCGGTGGCGGCGCCGGTCTCGCCCCACGGGCCCCAGGCGACCGCCAGGGTGGGCAGCCCGCGCGCCGAGCGCCAGGCGGCGAACCCGTCCAGCCAGGCGTTCGCGGCGGCGTACGCGCCCTGGCCGGGGTTGCCCAGCAGGGCGGCCATCGAGGAGTACACCGCGAACCAGTCGAGCGCGTGCCCGGCGGTGGCCTGGTGCAGCCGCCAGGCGCCGGTGGCCTTGGGCGCCCACACCCGGCGCAGTTGGTCGTCGCGGATGTTGGTGATCGCCGCGTCGTCCAGGACCATGGCGCTGTGCACCACGCCGCGCAGCGGTGTGCCGTCCGCGGTGGCGGTGGCCACCAGGCGCTCGGCGGTGCCGGGTCGGGCGATGTCGCCGAGCACCACGCTGACCCGGGTCCCGGCGGCGGACAGTTCGCCGAGTGCCCGCGCGGTGGCGGCCGTGGGGGCGGTGCGGCCGCCCAGCACCAGGTGTCCGGCGCCCTGGGCCGCGAGCCAGCGGGCGGTGGCCAGGCCCAGGCCGCGCAGCCCGCCGGTGACCACGTACGCCGCGCCCTCGCGCACCGGCCGCGGCCCGTCGGGCAGCACGGCGCCGGTCTCGCCCTCCTCGGGCACGGTCAGCACCAGCTTCCCGAGGTGGCCGGCCCCGGCCATCAGCCGGAACGCGTCGGTGGCCGCCGACAGCGGGAACGCCGTGCACCGCAGCGGCCCCAGCCGCCCCGCGGCGAGCTCGGCGAGCACCTCGCGCAGCGCGGCGGTGAACTCGGCGGGGCGCTCGCGCCACAGCTCGCCCAGGTCCACGGTGCTCAGGGTGATGTTGTGGCGCAGCGGGGCCAGGCCCAGCGGGGCGTCGGAGAGGATGTCCCGCACGCCCAGTTCGACGAAGCGGCCGAACGGCCGCAGCGCTTCGAGCCCGGCCCGGATCGCCGCCCCGGACAGCGAGTTGAGGACGACGTCGACGCCCTGGCCTCCGGTCGCCGCCCTGGTCTGCGCGAGGAAGTCCAGCGAGCGGGAGTCCATCACCTGGGCGATGCCCATGCCGCGCAGACAGCGCCGCTTGTCCTCGCTGCCCGCGGTGGCCAGCACCTCGGCGCCCAGCAGCCGGGCCACCGCGACGGCGGCCAGGCCGGTGCCGCCGGTGGCCGAGTGGATCAGCACCCGCTCCCCGGGGGCCAGCCGGGCGACGTGGCGCAGGGCGTACCAGGCGGTGAGGAACGCGATGGGCAGCCCGGCCGCGGTGGCCGGGTCCATCCCGGCCGGGGCGGGGACGGCCACCTCGGCGGGGACGACGGTGAACGAGCCGAACGCGCCGCCGTTCACATCGGCGGCCACCACCCGGTCGCCGACGGCGGGGCGGGTCACGCCCGTCCCGACGGCGGTCACCTCGCCCGCGCACTCGAAGCCGATCCGGTAGCGGACGTCGCCGTCGCCGGGGATCAGCCCCATGGCGGTGAGGACGTCACGGAAGTTCAGCCCGGCCGCGCTCACGCGCAGTTCCACCTCGCCGGGCCCCGGCCGGCGCCGCCCGGTGGCGGCGAGCTCCAGGCTGCCCAGGTCCCCCAGCCGGCCCGCCCGCAGCCGGAAGCCGTCCGCGCCGTAGCGCACGGTGCGGGTGGTGGCCGCGGCGCGTTCGGCGTCCGTGAGCGGCGCGTATGCCAGCCGGGCGGTGTGGCGGGTGGCGCCGCGCAGGGCCACCTCGTCCTCCACGGCCTGCTCCTCGACTGCCTCGGAGGCCTCGGGGGCCTCGGGGGCCTCGGCGGCCTCGTCCTCGGGGGCGCCGGCGAGGAGTTCAGCGGCGAGGTCCGCCGGCCAGGTGTGCTCCGCCCCGGCATCGGCCCCGGCATCGGCGTCGGCATGGGCTCCGGCGGTGGGCGCGGTGTCGACCAGGGTGGCCCGCATCCTGGGGTGTTCGAGGGCGAGCACCCGTACCAGCCCGCGCAGGGAGCTCTGCGCCGGGTCGGCCACCTCCCCGGGCGCCACGGCCCGGGCGCCGCGGGTGACCACGTACAGGCGGGGCGGCTCCGCCGCGTGGGCGGCGATCGCCTGCGCGGCGCCGAGCGCCCTGCGGGTGCGTCGCAGGGCCTCCGCGCCCGGGTCGGCGGCGTCGCCCGCGCCGCACAGCAGCACCACGGCCGTGGTGTCGCCCCGGGCCAGGCGGCCGGCCATGGCCTCCCGGCAGGCCTCGAGGCGGCGGTCCCGCGCCGGCCAGGCCCAGGGCGCGGCCCGCGCCCCGGCCGCGCGCAGCGCCCCGGCCAGTTCGCGCGCGGAGGGGTCCGGGCCGCCCTCGCCGACGACCAGCCACTCCCCCGCCCGCCCGGTGGCCGCGGGCTCCGGCCGGGCGGCGCGGTGCCAGCCGGTCTCCAGGAACCAGTGGTCGGCCTCCGGCGCCTCGGGGGCGGTGTGGCGCACCAGCCGCAGTCCGTCGACGGCCAGGACCGGTCTGCCCGTCCCGTCGAGCAGCCGGATGTGCCCGAGGAGCGTGTCGGCCGTGTTCTCGACGACGCGGGCGTGGCAGTACACCGCGGCGGCGGGGTCGCCGAGGACCCGCACGGTGCGGATCCGCACGGGCAGGATCAGCCCGTGGCCGTTCTCGTGGAGCAGCGCCGCCGCGAGGAGTTGGGCGCACAGGTCGACGAGGACGGGGTGGACGCGCAGCGCGTGGGCCGGGGTGCGCGCGGCCTCGGGCAGCCGGATCCGCGCCCAGAAACTGTCGCCGCGGCGGGAGGCGTGCATCCGGGTGATCCCGGTGAACGCCGGCCCGTGCCGCACACCTCGGGCCCGCATGCGGGCGTAGAGGTCGGCCGGTCGGAGGGGGACCGGGTGGCGCAGGGCGAGGGTTTCCACAGACGCGGCGCGGGACTTGGGCGGTACGGCCAGCCGGCGCGCCACCGCGGTGGACTGCCGGGTCCAGGAGCCGTCGTCGCCTCGCCCGAAGATCTCGCAGTCGGCGCGGTCGGCGGCGGCCAGGGTGAGGGTGGTGCCGATGTCGGTGTGCGCGGCCAGCCGCAGCGGCTCCCGGAAGCGCACATCGGTGATCTCGACCTCGGTGGGCCGGGCGTCGAAGACCTCGCAGGCGGTGGTGAGCGCGAGGGCGTAGTGGGCGGCCCCGGGGAGCACGGGGGCGCCGTGGATCCGGTGGTCGTCCAGCCAGGGCAGGGTGGCGGTGCCGACCCGGGCGTGCCAGGTGTGCCGGACCGGTTCGCCGGGCACCTCGGTGTGGCCGCCGGGCAGCGGGCCGGGCGCGGGTGCCGGGGACGCCCCGGGTGCGGCCGGGAGGGCGGGGGCGGTCCAGTGGCGTTTGCGGTCGAAGGTGAGGGTGGGGACGTCGGCGAGGGCGGTACGCGGGCACAGCCGCGACCAGTCCACGGGGACGCCCGCGCAGTGCAGGGCGGCCAGTTGGGTGCGGAAGGTGGCCGTCTCGTCCTCGTCGCGGCGCAGGGTGGGCAGCACGACCGGGGCCCCGGCCGGTCCGGCCGTCCCGGCGGGGCCGGCCAGGTCTTCCAGGCAGCGGCTGACGGAGTGGGTGACGACGGGGTGCGGGGCGATCTCGACGTACACCAGGTGGCGGTCGGCCGCGGCGGCGGCGACGGCGGTGGCGAACCGGACCGGGCGGCGCAGATTGGCGCACCAGTAGTCGGCGTCGAAGGCGGGGGCGGTGCGCGGATCGTCCAGCACCGTGGAGTAGAACGGCACGCGCGGCCGGCGGGGCGTCAGGTCGGTGAGGGCGGCGCGCAGATCGGCCAGGAGCGGTTCGACGTGCGGGGAGTGGGAGGCGACGTCCACCGCGACCAGGGCGGCCGGGATGCCGCGCGCCTCCCAGCCGGCGACCAGGCGCTCCAGCGGCTCGGTGTCCCCGGCCACGACCGTGGCGTCGGGCGCGGCCATGACCGCGACCGTGACCGCGCCGGCGGCTCCCGGGGCCTCTCGTCGGGCGTCTCGTCCGGCGCCCGGTCCGCCGCCGAGGCGGGCGTCGAGTTCGGCCTGGACCTCGTCGGCGCCCAGGCCCACGGTGGCCATCGCGCCCCGCCCGGCGACGCGGGTCAACAGCGCGGAGCGGCGGCAGATCACCCGTACCCCGTCGGCGAGGGACAGCGCCCCGGCCACCACCGCGGCGGCGACCTCTCCCATGGAGTGTCCGATGACCGCGGCGGGTTCCACACCGTACGCGCGCCAGGCCGCGGCGAGCGCGGTCTGCAGGGCGAACAGCACGGGCTGGACCCGTGCGCAGCCGGTCACCGGCTCGCCGGAGCGCACCACGTCCAGCACCGAGAACCCGGCCTCGGCGGCGATCAGTTCGTCGGCCCCGGCGAGCGCGGCGGCGAAGGCGGGTTCGTGCTCCAGCAGGCCGCGCCCCATGCCGGGCCACTGCGAGCCCTGGCCGGAGAACACCCACACCGGCCGCCGGGCCACCGCGGCCCCCACCTCGCCGGTCACCGCGGCGGGGTGGGCCCGCCCCGCCTGTGACGCGCGTAGAACTCGCACGAGTCCGTCCCGCGACGCCGTGGTGACGGCCAGCCGTCCGCGGCCGTGGCTCCGCCGCAGGGCCAGGGTGTGGGCGATGTCGCCCAGCGGTACGGCCGCGCCGTCGCCCTCGAGCCAGTCCGCGAGCCGCCCCGCGGCGGCCGGCAGCGCGGCCCGGGAGCCCGCCGGCACCAGGAAGACCAGGGGCGTGGCGCGCCGCTCCCGTCGCGGTGTCCGAGTCCGCCGGCGGGCCGCGGTGGCCGGCGGCTCCTCCAGCAGCACATGGGCGTTGGTCCCGGAGAACCCGAAGGAGGACACGGCGGCCAGCCGTGCGGGCGTGTCCACCGGCCAACCCGTCGGCTCGGTGGGCACGAACAGACGGGTGGCGCCGGGGTTCTCGATGGCCGGGTTCCAGCGGGTGAAGTGCAGGTTGGGCGGGATGGTGCCGTGCCCGAGGCACAGCACCGCCTTGATCAGCCCGGCCACCCCGGCGGCGGGCTCCAGGTGGCCCAGGTTGGTCTTGACCGACGCCAGCGCGCACCGGCCGGGGCCGGCCCCGTACACCTCGGCGAGGCCGGCGAACTCCACCGGGTCGCCCACCGGGGTGCCGGTGCCGTGTGCCTCGATCATCCCCACGTCGCGCGGGTCGACCCCGGCCCGGGCCAGCGCCTTCTGGTACAGGGCGCGCTGGGCGGTGGCCGAGGGCGCGGCCAGGCCGTCGGACCGGCCGTCCTGGTTGACGGCGGAGCCGCGCAGCACCGCCAGGATCCGGTCGCCGTCCCGGACGGCGTCGGCGAGGCGTTTGAGCACCACGATCCCGCAGCCCTCGCCGCGTACGAATCCGTCGGCGGCGGCGTCGAAGGAGTGGCAGTGGCCGCTGCGCGAGAGCATGCCCATCCGGGTGAAGGCGCGCGTGGTCCTGTCGTCGAACATCAGCGTGACCCCGCCGGCCAGGGCGAGGTCGCACTCCCCCGCGCGCAGCGCCTGGGCGGCGAGGTGCACCGCGACCAGCGAGGAGGAGCAGGCCGTGTCCAGGGCCACGCACGGGCCGTGCAGGCCCAGCAGATAGGAGATCCGGCCCGCCGCCACGCACCGCCCGTTGGCCAGGACCGAGCCCTCGTGTTCGTACGGCTGCCGGTCGAGGCAGGCCGTGTAGTCCTCGTAACTGAGGCCCGTGAAGACGCCGGTGGAGGTGCCGGCCAGCCGCTCCGGTGGCGTCCCGGCGTGTTCCAGGGCCTCCCAGGCCACCTCCAGCAGCAGTCGGTGCTGGGGGTCGAGGATGTCCGCCTCGCGGCCGGAGACGCCGAAGAAGTCGGCGTCGAAGCCGGAGACATCGCGCAGGTAGCCGCCGCGCACGGGCGCCACGGTGCCGTCCGCCGGCCCCGGGGCGGCGGGGGGCCGGGCGCCGTCCGGCGTCCACAGCCGCGCCCGCTCGGCCGGCGGGTCCCCGAGCGCCTCCCGCCCCTCCGTCAGCAGCCGCCACAGGGCGGCGGGCGAGTCGACGCCCCCGGGGAACCGGCAGCCCGCGCCGATCACCGCGATACGGCCGGGAGGGCGACGGGATATGCGTGTGTGCTGGCTCATCGGGATCTCCGAGGATGGTGCGACGGCCGGGTCAGCCGTGGGGGTGGTTCCGCGCGGGCACCGGCACTAGGTGACGTCCGGGCCGCCGAGCAGCATGGCGTGCTTGACACCACCGGTCTGGTAGCTGAAGCACAGCGCGTGGTCGAAGTCGAGCGGCCGGGCGCGCGTCCCGGGCACCGGGTCGAAGGGGAGGCCCTCCATGGGCTGTTCGCAGTTCGCGGTGGGGCACACCGCGCCCTGTTCCATCATCATCAGCGTCAGGCCGACGCCCAGGCAGCCGGCCGGGGCCCCGTGGTGGCCGAAGCACGCGTCCTGGGAGGTGACCAGCACCGGGCCGGCCGTGGCCCCGTACAGGGTCCGGACGGCGTTGGCCTCGACCGCGGTCACGGCCGGGTCCCCGTCGCCGCAGCTGTGGATGTACGGCACCTGCTCGATCCGCCACCGCTCCCCCAGGCACCGGCGCACGGCGTTCACCAGCTGGGCGCCGCTGTCGTCGGCGCCCAGGGGGTTCGCCAGCCCGTCGCGGGTGAGGGCGGTGGCGAGCACCTGGCCATAGATGTGCGCGCCGCGCCGCCGGGCGTGCTCGCGGCTCTCCAGGATGACGGTCGCCGCGCCCTCGCCGTAGTTGATGCAGTCCGAGCGCCGGTCGTACGGCCGCATCAGGGACTCGGACGAGGGGGTGGGACCCAGCGCGCCGGGTTCGCCGCCCTCGGCCGCGTAGGCGCGCCGCGCGCTCTCCAGCAGGCGTTCCGCCCTCCCGACCACCTCGCTGTCGAACACGTCGACGCCGGTCACCGCGGCGAGGTCGATCTCGCCCGCGGCGATCAGGCGCTGCGCGTGGCCGATCTGCACGCCCCCGGAGGCGCAGCCGCAGGCCACCGTGAAGCACGGTCCGGTGGTGCGGGTCAGCGTCCCCTGCACGAGGGCGACATCGGAGGGGATGGCGGACTGGCCCACCGCGATGAACAGTTCCAGCGCGTCCAGCGGCGCGGTGTGCTCGGGGTCGGCGCGGGAGGCGGCCAGATAGCTGTTGACGTTGCTGTCGATGCCGCCGCGCCCGACGAGCAGCGCCGCGTCCCGCAGATCGCCCGCCTGGATGTCCAGTTCGCCGTCCGCGCACGCCTCCACCAGCGACACCAGCCCGAATCGGTGGGCGTCGGTGAACTGGCGGGAGAAGAACTCGGGGATGCCGGGGACGCGCTCGGCGAACATCTCGTCGGTCAGGTCGACCGAGCCGTAGTACGTCCCGTCCCGGCCGAGGCAACAGCCGCCCCGGGAGGCGATGTTCCACACCTGGCCCGCGGTGAAGGAGGGGCCGCCCTCGCCCGGCAGACAGAAGCCCAGGCCGGTCACCACGGCGTCCCTGGGGCTTTCGCGGCCTTCGCGGGAGCCGTCGGGCCGGCTCACGACGGCCCGCCGGAGCTGAGCTGAGTCATTTCCTTGCATCCCATGCGCTGGAGTCGGCCGCGAGTCCTTGCCTCGGCCGGCCGGGAGAACCGTCGCATCACGCTTCAACGGTTTGTGGAACTGCCAAGCTACGCCGCGGCGTCGGGAAGAAAAAGGGAGCGCCGATACACAAGGTGGTACAGGGCGGGGACAGTGGGTACGCCGCCGCGCGGAGTTCCGCGGGACGGCGCGCGGGCGGGCGGCGGGGGGCTCCGGACCCCCGCTCCCCGCCCCGCGCGCCCGTCGCCGGCGCGGCGCCCCGTCGGACGCGCGGGCGCCCCCGGCGCCGGGGGCACCGCGCTCGGGGTTCTGGGCTCGGGGCCCGGGGCTCTGGGCTCGGGGCTCTGGGCGCGAGGCCCGGTGAACCGGCCGGTGCCGCCGTCGCCGTCCCCGTCGCTCAAGGTGGCGGAGCGTCAGTCCGAGGGCAGGCCGGCGCCGCAGCGGGAGCAGTAGCGGGCGTCGGACTCCTGGGCGAGGCGCCCGCACTCCGCGCAGACCCGGTGGAGCAGGCAGGCCGGCTCGCCGCCCTGCGGGGCGGCGGCGCGGATGGCCAGGCCGGGGCGGCGGCGGTGCACCGTGAGGTAGGCCAGGCCGCCGGGGCCGGCGGACAGGGCGCGACGGCTGCCGCGCGGCAGCCAGACCACACAGCCGGGGGTCAGCTCCTGGCGCCCGTCCGCCGTCTCGAGCCATCCGCCGCCCTCGGCCACGAACAGCACCACGTCGAGGTCGGGCTCCACATGGACGTCGACCCCGGCCCCGGCGGGCAGCCGGATCACATTGGAGTCCAGCTGGCGCCCCTCGGCGTCGAGCCGCCACAGCGCCCCGCCCCGGTCGGCCGCCGCCTCGCGCAGCAGCTCGGACACCCTCCCCAGCACACCAGAAACCGGCGGCATCTCTTTCCCTCCGTACGAACCCCTGCGCATCCTCACGGCCACGGGCGGCCGGATGCCTGAGACGCATACCACACAAGCCCCGCCCGCCGATAACTGGAATTTAGCATGCCGATTTAATAACGTCGTGTTGTGCGACTGACCAAGTTCACGGATCTGGCATTGCGAGCCGTGATGCGGCTCGCGGTCTTCGAGGGGGGCACCCCGCTGACCACCCGCGAGGTGGCCGAGGCGGTCAACGTGCCGTACGCGCACATGGCCAAGGTGATCACCCGGCTGCAGCACCTCGGCGTGGTGGAGGCCAGGCGGGGGCGCGGCGGGGGGCTGGAGCTGACCGGCCTCGGGCGCACCGCCTCGGTCGGCTGGCTGGTGCGCGAGCTGGAGGGGGAGGACGAGGTGGTCACCTGCGAGGGTGACACGCCCTGTCCACTGCGCGGCGCCTGCCGGCTCCGCGGGGCGCTGCGCGAGGCGCAGGAGGCGTTCCATCGCGCACTCGACCCGCTGACCGTGGCGGACCTGGTGACCGCGCCCACCGGCCCGGTGCTGGTCGGGTTGACCGGCCGGCGCCCCGACTGACCCGCGCCCCCGCCAGGGGGCGCTTGTCCGTACAGCTAAATACGAAGATCATTAACCAATTCAAGGAGTCGTGATGCTCTCCGCGCAATCCGCCCCGGTCATCCGCGCCACCCTGCCCGCCGTCGGCGCGGCCGTCGAGGACATCGCCGGGCTGTTCTACCGGAAGCTCTTCGCCGCGCACCCGGAGCTGCTGCGCGATCTGTTCAACCGCGGCAACCAGGCCAACGGCGAGCAGCGCAAGGCCCTGGCCGGCTCCATCGCCGCCTTCGCGGGGCTGCTGGTCGAGCGTCCCGACGTCCGGCCGGACGCGCTGCTGGGCCGCATCGCCAACAAGCACGCCTCCCTGGGCATCACCTCCGAGCAGTACAAGCTCGTCCACCGCCACCTCTTCGCGGCCATCGCGGAGGTGCTCGGCGACGCCTTCACCCCCGAGGCCGCCGCGGCCTGGGACGAGGTCTACTGGCTGATGGCGAACGCGCTGATCGCCACCGAGGCCCGGCTGTACCAGGAAGCCGGCGTCGCCGAGGGCGAGGTGTGGCGGCGCATGGTGATCGCCGAGCGGCGCGAGGAGACCCCCGACGCGGTGTCCCTGGTGCTGCGGCGCGCCGACGGCCTGCCCGCCGGCCCCTTCCTCCCCGGCCAGTACGTCAGCGTCCAGGCCGAACTCCCCGACGGCGCCCGGCAGATCCGCCAGTACAGCCTCTCAGCCGCGCCCGGCCGACCGTGGTGGCGCATCACCGTCAAGCGGGTGGCGGGCGACGCCGGGCCGCAGGGCGAGGTCTCGTCCTGGCTGCACGCACACGCGAAGGTGGGGGACGTGCTCACCGTGTCCGCTCCCTTCGGGGATCTGGTGCTGCCCGAGGGCGACGGCCCGCTGCTGCTCGCCTCCGCCGGCATCGGCGCCACCCCGATGCTGTCCATCCTCGACCACCTGGCCGCCACCGGCTCCAGCCGCCGGGTGACCGTGGTCCACGGCGACCGCTCCCCCGGCGACCACGCCCACCGGGAGGAACAGCTCCGCCTGGTCCGCGCGCTCCCCGACGCCCGACTGCGCCTGTGGTACGAGGACGGCGTGGCGCCGGACACCGCGGCCCCGGAGGTGGCGGCGGGCCGGGTCGACGTCGGCGCCCTGGACCTGCCCGAGGGGCTGACCGCGTTCCTGTGCGGCCCGCTGCCGTATCTGCGCGCGGTCCGCGGCGATCTGCTGCGCCTGGGCGTGCCCGCCGCCGCGATCCACTACGAGGTCTTCGGCCCGGACCTGTGGCTCGGCCAGGAGTGAGGCCGCTTCTCGCGCTTGTGGATTCCCCGGATGCCGGTACAGTCGCCCATGCCGGGCGAACGCGGGGCGGTTGAAGGGGGCGGCTTATGCGCGGGCTGGCGGGCGGCCGGTGAACCGCGCGCGATTATGGTGGCGCAGCCGCCGGCTCGTCGACGGTCTCGACCTGCCGAGCCCATTCGACCCGGCCGCGTTCGTGGCCCTGCTGGCCGAGCGGCGCGGACGCCCGATCGAGCTGCTGCCGGTCACCGTGCGCGGCTCCCTGCCGTGCGGCCTGCTCGCGACCACCGACCGGGCCGACTACATCTGCTACGCGGCGGACACCACCGACCTCCACCGGCAGCACATCGTGCTGCACGAGGCCGCCCACCTGCTGTGGGGCCACGAGGGCACGGCCGACCCGGCCGTCGTGGGCCTGCTGACACCCCATCTGACGGCCTCCCTGGTGCGCCGGGTGCTCGGCAGGACCGTGTACACCCAGCCGCAGGAGCGGGAAGCCGAGTACCTGGCCTCCCTGATCCGGCAGCGGGCGCTGCGCAACGACCAGGGTCCGGGCGCGCCCAGCCCCGGCCAGGCCCGGCTCGGCCCGCTCGTCGGCGCGAGGCCGGGCGGTACGCACCCACCGCGCGGACCGGCCGGGGCTCAGGCTCCGGACCGTGCACCCGGCCGTGGGTGACCTCCTGGCCTACCTGCCCGCCGCGGCGGCGATGGCGGTGGGCTGGTACCAACTGCGGCCGGCGCGCGGACGCCGCTTCCCCCCGGGCAGCCGCCCGCTGTGTCTGTTCGGGCTGTGCATGGGGGCCGCGATGGCGGTCCTCGCCCCGGCGACGGCGGCGGCGGCCGCCCGTGTGCTGCCCACCGCGGCCACGGCCTGGCCGCACCTCCTCGGCCGCCAACTGGAGATGGCCGCACTGTGCGCTCTGGCCCTGGCGGCGGCGGAGCTCGGCCTGCCCGACTCACGGCGCCTCCCGGCGCGGTGGCACCCGTGGGTCACGGTGGCCGTGTGCGCGGCGGCCACCGCGTGCTTCCTCGTCTCGCGCGCGACCGTGGAGGAAGGCGCGATCACCGCCCCCGGGACGGCGGGCAGGGCCGCCCTGGTCGCCTTCGACGTGCTGTTCACGCTGTACAGCCTGTGGAGCCTGGCCCTGTTCGCGCTCCCGGTGCACGCCCAGGTCCGGCGCTCGGGCCCGGGCCCGTTCCGCACCGGTCTGCGGCTGGTCACCGCGAGCGCGTGTCTGGGCGGGTTGTGGGCGGTGTGGGGCCTGGCGGGCGTCGCGAACATGGCCCGCACCGGCCGTCAGGGCGCGGGCCAGGACCCGGTCGCGCTGGCGCTGGGCGGCGCCTGCCTGGTGCTGGCCGGCCTGGGCGCGACCGCCGCCCGGTGGGGCGGCGCCCTGACGGCGCCGGCCCGCTGGCTGCGCGCCTACCGCAGCTACCGCGCCCTGGAACCGCTCTGGTCTGCGCTCCACACCGCCGTGCCCGGGATCGCCCTGCGGGCGCGGACGCGCCGGCCGGCGTGGCTGCCACCGCGCAGCGCGGAGTTCGCGCTGTACCGCAGGGTGATCGAGATCCGCGACGGCTATCTGGCGCTGCGCCCGTACGTCCCGCGGTGCGGCACCTTCGCGGTGGGCCGGGCCGGGGACGGCGAGGGCGCCGAGACGGAGGCCGCCGCCGTCGCGGCGGCGCTCGACGCGGCCAGGGGCGGGGTACGGCCCGACGCCCGGACCCCGGACCCGGTCGTCGGCACCGGCCCCCGCCCCGCCGTCCGGCCGGTGCGGGGCAGCGTCGACGCGGAGGCGGCCTGGCTGGTGCGGGTGGCGGAGGCGTTCGCCCGGTCCGCGGGGGCCGCGGCGGCGGAGCGGCGGGCCACAGGCGCCCGGGCCACCGCCGGGCCGCCGCTCACCCCGGGGCGGGAGCGGGCGCCGGCGTCGGCGCCGGGGCGGAAGGACTGAACGCGGAGGCGTCGGAGGTGTGGTGCACCCAGTTGGCGATCTCGACCCGTGAGGAGCAGCCCAGCTTCCGCATGGTCTCCCTGATGTGGTTCACCACCGTCCACTCGGAGATCTGCAGCCGGCGGGCGATCTGCTTGTTGCTCAGCCCCAGGGTGATCAGGGCGGAGACCTGGGACTGACGGGGAGTGAGCGGGTCGCCGGGCAGGGGGGCGCCGCGGCCTGGGGCCGGCGGCGGGTCCGCGGCCGGCCCCGCGCACGGCAGGGGGGCGGCCGGGCGGGGCTCAGGGGCCCCGACCTCCCAGGGGGCGCGTCCCCGCCCGGGGGCCGCGGGCGCGCTCCGGCCCGGCGAGGCGTCGAGGGCCGCGCCCCGGCCGGGGGCCCCGTCCGGCCGCATGTCCGGCCGTAAGGGGCCGTGCCGGGACGCGAACTGCTTGACCAGGTCGGGCAGCGGCGTCCCGGCCCCTTCCGACAGGGCCGCGAGGAAGGCCCGTTCGCCCAGGTACCGCCGCATGTGGCCCTCCAGCCGCCCCATGGTGAAGTCCGGGTGCGCGGGCTCGTCGAGCAGCCCGCCCGGGCCGCGCGCGGCGTGGCAGCCGCCCAGGCACCGGACCACCTCGGCGGCGCGGGCGGCGGTCGCGGGCAGCAGGGGAGTGCCGAGCACCGACACCAGGGCGCCGAGCACGGCGGGGATGCCGAGGGTGCGCAGCCCGGCCACGGCGCGGTCGAAGCAGCCGTCGGCCTCGGCCGCCCGGCCACGGGCCGCGGCGAAGACGCCGAGCTGGAGCAGGGCGGTCCCGGAGACCAGCGCGTCCCGGCGCCGGGTGGCGCCCGACAGGGCCTCCACCGCCAGGGCCGTGGCCTTCGTCAGGCCGCCGTGGAGGAACTCCGCGAGCGAGGCGTCCAGCACGACGCGGTGGGTGGCCTGTCCGTCGCCGGCGTACGACCGGTGGGCCGCGACCGCCGCGTGCAGGGCGGTCAGCGCCTCGCGCGGCCGGTACGGAGCCTCGGCGATGCCCCTGAGGTGCAGCGACCTGGCCGCGAGCAGGGCGGCCCCGGGTGTCCCGTCCGCGCCGGCCCGGTCGGCGTCCGTCTGGGCGAGGAGCGCGAGGGCCGCCTCCGGCTCCCCGGCCCGGATCGCCGCCTCGGCCAGCAACAGGTCGAGCCGGATCCGCCAGGGCGCGGCGGCCGGCGCCGCCGGCAGGGCGGTCAGCCGCTCGGCCCAGGTGAACGGGGTGCCCGAGACGCACCAGTAGGCGCGCGCGTGGTCGACGAGCGCGATCGCCTCGTCGGCCG
The DNA here is from genome assembly GCF_001704635.1 of Streptomyces sparsogenes. GTDB lineage: Bacteria > Actinomycetota > Actinomycetes > Streptomycetales > Streptomycetaceae > Streptomyces > Streptomyces sparsogenes. The sequence goes on from NZ_MAXF01000178.1 coordinate 24,832, forward strand.
AGCCGGCGTCGATCAGGGTGTCCAGGGCGCAGCGGATGTTGCGCTCCTCGCTCCGGAAGGCCGCGATCCCCGTCTGCTGGTCGCCCTCGGCGATGCGGCGCGCCGCGCTGCTCGCCAGCTCGGCGTAGTAGCGGGCGTGGGCGAGCCGGAGGTCGTCGCCGCGCGGCGCGGGGCCCGGCCCGGCGGCGGACGGCTGGAACGGCAGGTGCAGCCGGGTCCGGGTGAAGCCGTCCAGGCGGCCGGAGGGGAGGGCGGACACGGCCAGCAGATGGCGGCCGAGCAGGTTCTCCAGCGCCCGCGGGAAGGCGTTGAGGGGGACGCCCGCGATCCGGCGCAGCGCCTCGGGCCCGGCCCCGCCGCTGAAGAGCCGGGAGCAGGCGAGCAGTCGGCGTTCGGTGTCGCCCGGGTGGGGGCCGGTCCCCGCCGGTGCGGATCCTTCCACGGGGTGGGCCGGGGCGGGCGCGGGGCCGCCGTACGCGTCGAGCAGCCGCGCCAGGCTCCCGCTGTCGCCCCCGGCCCCCGCCGGGCCTGCCGGCCCGGGGTCGAAGCGCCCCTCCAGCGCGGCCCAGAGCACTTCGGGGCCCTCCAGAGCGGCGATCCGCGCCGCCAGGACCAGCGCGCCGGGGACGCCCCGCAGTTCCGCGCAGGTGCGGGCGACCGCCTCCTGGTTGTGGTGCCGGACGCGGAAGGCGGGGTTCAGCGCGCGTACGGAGGCCACGTACAGCCGCACGGACGGGATGCGGCACAGGCCGTCGAGGTCGAGCGCCGAGCAGTCGAGCGGGACGGGCAGCGGCCCGACCACGCGCCCGGCGAACCCCTCGGCGCCCACGGCGGCCAGGGGCTCGCGGGTGGTGATGATCAGCCGGGCGCCGTCGCGCGCCACGGCGGCCGGCAGCCCCTGGAGGTGCGCCGGGGCCAGGCCCTCGGCGACGAGGAGCGGGCCGGCCCCGGCGCGCCCGGGGCGTTCGAGGAGGCGGCGGAGCTCCGCGCCCGGGTTCTCGTGGGCGGTGGGGTCGAAGGTGATCGTCTCGGCGCCACGCGCCGCCGCGTACGCGGACGCGACCGCTCGGGCCAGCCGTGCCTTGCCGATGCCCGGCCCGCCGGAGAGCACCACGCCGGGCGTGCAGGTGTCGGTCAGGAGCGCCAGCAGCTCGGAGACCTCACGGTCCCGTCCGAAGATCTCGCGGTCGTGCGGATCGGTCACGGCCGCCCCCCGAGGGATATGAGCTGAGATGAATATGGTGGGGAAAATCCTGCACAGCAGCTCGACGGCCTGTCAACTAGAATGAATCGGCGACGGGTTGAAGACCCATGTGTGCTGATATCCGCCGGACAGCCGCGGCGGGCGCCGACGAGCGACGGGAGAGGTGCGCCGTGACAGGGGAGGAGCCCACGCGGTCGGCGCTGGCCGACAGGATCGACGCTCTCTTCGAGATCGTGCGCAGACCCGACCGCCAGCAGTACAGCCACGAGGAAGTGGCCCGGGCCTGCCGCGAGGCCACCGGTGAGACCTTCTCGGCCACCTATCTGTGGCAACTGCGCACCGGGCGGCGGGACAACCCGACCAAGCGCCATCTGGAGGCGCTGGCGCGGTTCTTCCAGGTCCCCCCGGCCTACTTCTTCGACGACGAGCAGGGCACGGAGATCGCCCGCGAACTGGAGCTGCTCGGCGCGCTGCGCGACGCGGGCGTCCGGGACGCGGCGCTGCGCGCGGTGAACCTCTCCCCGGAGGGGCTGGGCAGGATCCGCGACGTCATCGAGGCGATCGCCCGGCGCGAGGCGCGGGCCGCGGCGGAGGCGGAGGCGGAGGCGGAGAAGGGTGCGGGGCGCCGCCCCGACCGGCGCTGACACCCGAGCCGACACCCGAGTGGGCGCCCGCGCGGACGGCCGAGGCGGCAGGCCCCCGAGCCGGCACCGGAGCCGCCGCCGGAGCCGGTCCCCCGCGTGACACCACGGGCGGGCCCCGCCGACGGGGGCGTCGACGGGGCCCGTTCGGGGCTACGGGGTCATGACGGGCTCGTTTCGACAGGCCGTCAGGCCCCCGCCGCTCACACCGGCGCGTCGCCGGCGGTGATGGTGGTGATCAGCGAGAGCGTGGTGGTGATGATGGTGATGGTGGACTGGTCCGCCGCGTTGCCGGTGGTGGCGAGTTCCGCGACGGCCGCGTCGGGCGTGGTGTAGGCGGCGTAACCGCCCATCAGGTCGATGGCGCTCATGGCTGCTGTCTCCTCGTGTCGCGTGTCGTGTGTCGGGGGCGGTGCCGGGTGCGCGGGGGCCGGTCGCGATCCGCCCCGGCCCCGCCTCCCCGTCCCTGCCTCGATCCCAGCAGCCGTCGCCCGGCACGGACACCCGCAGGAAACTGGCCCAACCCCGGGGCGCCGGCGGCGGTCGGCGCGGCGGCGAGGGGGCGGGAGCGCCCCGCCACCGCGCGAAACCGGCAGAACCTTGCCCCCCGGGGGCCGGGCCGGTGGCTCCCGACGGGCGCCTGCCAGGCCAAGTCCTGTCACTTTCCGTCCGGTCCCGCCCCTGCCTAGCGTTCCGGGCATGACAGCGACGATTCCGGCGGACGTGCACGGCGCACCGGCCGCACCACGGCACGATCTCGCCCCGGTGCCGCTCATCGAGGCCCCCGAGGTCGGCCTCGCGCTGACGCGACTCGGACTCCGGCCGCTGGTGCCCGACGGGCTCGTCGGCCACCCGGGACGCAATGACAACTGGGCCGGCCGCACCGAGGACGGCCGCCGGGTGTTCGTCAAACGGCTGGACCGGGGGGCGCCCGACGCGGCGGCGCGCTTCGACCGGGCGTACGCCTTCCAGGTGGCGCGGGCCGCGGCCGGCCCGCTCGACTGGAGCGCCCCGGCCTTCCTCGGCGGGGACCGCGAGGCCCTGGTCCTGGTCTACGCCCTCCTGGAGGGGGCGGTGTCCGGGGCGGCCCTGGCCGAGCGGGGCGCGTTCGACACCGGCCTGGCGCGCCGCGCCGGACGGGCGGTGGGAGAGCTGCACGGCTTCCACCCCGGCGGGGCCCCCCGCGCGGCAGCCCGGGGGACAGGGGGACTGGCCTCCCGGCTGTCCGCCCTGACCGTGGCGGAGTACGCCCGCAGCAGCGGGGGCGAACTCGGTTTCTGGGCGCTGCTGCAGCACGACGAGGACCTCCGGGCGGCGCTGCGGGCGCTCGGCGAGCGCTCGGCCGCCGCCGGGCCGGTGCCCGCACACGGCGATCTGAGGCTGGATCAGTTCCTGTTGCACGGCGGCGAACTGCACCTGTGCGACTGGGAGGAGTTCCGCCTCGCCGACCCGGCCCGCGATGTCGGCGGCTTCGTCGGACAGTGGCTGTTCCGCGCGGCCACGCTGATGTTCACCGAGTTCGAGCCCGACGCCCCCGGGGACCCGGAAGGCGCCGACGGCGGCACCCACGCGTCCCTGGTGCGGGCCGGCGCCGGCCGGCTCGACGGCGTACGGCCGCTGATCGCCGCGTTCTGGCGGGGGTACCGCGAGGCCCGGCCGGTGGCCGACCCGGGTCTCGCGGAGCGGGCGGTGGCCTACGCCGGGTGGCACCTGTTCGACCGGGTGCTCGCCGCCGCCGCGCACAGCGCGCGGCTGACCGCCGTCCAGCGGGGGACCGCGGGCGTGGGCCGCGGCGCGCTGCTCGCCCCCGGCCGGTTCGTCGACGTGCTCGGGCTGGGGGACGCATGACCGGCACCGCCGAGCCGGCCGGGCCCGGCCCGCTGTCCCCCGCCCTGCGGGCCGCGCTGACCCACCTGCGGCTGTGCGGCACCCGGGCGGACGGCACGCCCGACATCCGGCTGGAGGGGCTCCGCGTCCCCGGCGACACGGTGCGGGAGGTACGGCAGGCCCTGGCCGCCGCGCTGTACGAGCGGTGGCACGCGGGAACGGCGCGCGAGCCGGACGCGCCCGCCCTCCCGCCGCGCCGCGACCACCCCTTCGAGGCGCGGCTGAGCGGGGCGACACCGCACGCGCACACGCCGGCCGAGGCCGTGGTGCGCACCCCGCCGGCGCCCGGCGGCGGGGTGCTCACCGCGGAGCTGGGGCGGGTTCGGGTGAGCCTGCCGCCGGACGCGGTGCGCGGGGGCCCGGCCGGCGGGCCGCCGGGCGCGGGCGCGCGGGTGGTCGTGGAACTGCCCGCCGTACGGCCGGCCCTGTCACCGGGTTTCTGGCTGGTGGACGGGGCGGACGGGCGCCCCACGGACGGTGCGGACCGCGAGCTGCTGCGGATGTACGTCCATCTGCGGTACGCGGACGCCGCGCCGCGGGTGTGGGGCGTCCTGCTGGCGGAGCTGACCGCCCGGTCCGTACCGTACCGCGCCAAGGTCCTCTCGCGCCCGTGGGCGTATCCGCGCCGCGACGCCCTCGTGGTCTATCTCGACGCGGACCGCGCGGACGCGGTGTTCCCGCTGGCGGCGGCCGTGCGCCGACTGCCGGGCGTGGGCGCGGACACCTCCGTCTTCGCGCGGCGGCTGATCCCGGGGGTCGCGGTGGCCTGGGAGCCGCGCGATGCCCGGCCCGGCCGGCCCGGGCAGAGCTTCGGCCAGCACCGGGCGGCGGCCGTCGCCGAGGGCGTCCTACGGCACGCCGCGGACCGCGAGCGCACGGACCTGGCCCGGGAGGTCGCGGCCTCGCTGCACCGCGCGGGGGCCGACCCGGCGGAACCCGCCCGCAACCACTCCTCCCCCGACCTGCCCACCTCGGCCCTGCTGACGTCGCGGCCGGCTTCCCACCCCCTCCCCTGAGGAATCCTCCGACGCCCCGGGGCGCCGCACGCGTCGTCAGCCGAGGGGGTTGGCCGTGTCGCGCAGGGCGGCCAGGACCGGGGCGTACATCCGCGCCTTGATGGTGCCGAGGGTGTCTCCGGCCTTGTTCACCTGTGCCTGGGCGATCTCCACGGCGGTGGCGCGTACGGCCTCCTCGTCGACCGCGCGGTCGACGACGCCGGCGGCCGCGGCCTCCGTACCGCCGTAGCGGCGGGCGGTGAGCATGGCCTCATGGGCGGTCCGCGGGGTCAGCCGGGCCTGGATGAGGGCGCTCATGCCGGGCGTGAAGGGGATGTTGATGTCCGCTTCGGGCAGACACCAGTAGCCCCGGTCGGCGCGCATCACCCGGAAGTCGTGGGCGAGGGAGAACATGGCGCCGGCGGCGAAGGTGTGCCCCTGCAGCGCGGCCACGGTGATCGCCGGGAGGGACAGCAGCCGCGCGAACAGCTCATGGACCGAGACCACGTAGTCCCGGTGCCGGTCGGAGTGGGCGAACAGCCAGTCCAGGTCCAGGCCGTTGGAGTAGAACTTCCCCGTCGCCGCCGTCACCAGGGCGCGGGGGCCCTCGGCCTTCTCCACCTCCTCCAGGGCGGCGCCCACCGAGGCGAGCCAGTCGGGGTGGAAGCGGTTCTCGCCGTCTCCGAGATCGAGGACGAAGACGTTGTCGTGGCGGTCGAGCGTGGGCATGGCGGCTCCTTCGAGCTGGGCGGGGACAGGCGTGACGACGGGGCACGGCCCGGAAAACCCACCGCCTCCCCGACAGCTCTACCTGCCAGTAACTTAAAGGGTGCGGCACAGCGCGGACAAGGGGGTTCCCCCCGAGGTCGGGCCGGGCCCGGCCCGAGCGCCGGGGCGCCGGGGACCTGAGGGAGAATGGACACCCGTCCCGAGCACGCGGCGAGCGGCGCTCATCTCACGGTAGGAGACCAGGCACGTTGTCCCGGAAGCGCGAAACCCCGTCGGCCGGCACCCCCGCGACCGGCCCCGTCCGGCCCGACCTGCGGGCCGACTGCGCGAACTGCTTCGGACTGTGCTGCGTCGCCCTGCCCTTCGCCCGCTCCGCCGACTTCGCGGTCGACAAGCCGGCCGGGCAACCGTGTGGGAACCTCCAGGCCGACTTCCGCTGCGGCATCCACACCCGGCTGCGCGAGCGGGGCTTCTCCGGCTGCACGGTCTTCGACTGCTTCGGGGCGGGCCAGAAGGTCTCCCAGGTCACCTTCGGCGGCCGGGACTGGCGGCAGGCCCCCGACACCGCGCCGCGGATGTTCGAGGTGTTCCCCGTCATGCGGGCGCTGCACGAACTGCTGTGGTACGTGGCCGAGGCGCTGACCCTGCGCCCGGCCCGCCCGATCCACGCCGACCTCCGCCTCGCCCGGGAGAACCTGGAACGCCACACGCGCGGCAGCGCCGAATCCCTGGCCCGGCTGGACGTGGCGGCGCTCCGCCAGGAGGTGAACGTCCTGCTGCTGCGCGCCGGCGAGCTGGTGCGGGCCGAGGTCCCCGGCCGCAAGAAGAACCACCGGGGCGCCGACCTCATCGGCGCCCGCCTCAAGGGGGCCGACCTGCGCGGCGCCAACCTGCGCGGCGCCCGTCTGATCGCGGCCGACCTGAGCGGCGCGGACCTGCGCGAGGCCGATCTGATCGGGGTGGACTTCCGCGACGCGGATCTGACCGGCGCCGACCTCACGGGAGCGATCTTCCTCACCCAGGCCCAGCTCGACGCTGCCAAGGGGGACGCCACCACCGAACTGCCCCGGGCCCTGAGCCACCCCGCGCACTGGGTGTCCGCCACCGCGTCCTGACGCACCCGCGGCCGGTTTCGGCCAACCTCACCGCTCAGGGCCGGCGAGGGGCCTTCGCAACCGGTGAATGATGCACGGGAACGGCCCGCGGGAAGGTATAACCGTTTCAACAGCGGTGAGTTGACGTGTCGGAACACACCGGCCGGACGGGACACACACCGTCCGGAAGACAGACCAGCCGGAAGAGACGGACGAGACAGGGGCCGGGCTCGGTCCGGGGGCCTCGGAGGTAACGGGTGCGGTATCGGGTCCTGGGAGCCCTGGAAGTGCGCGGCGGCGACCGATGGATCTCCCTCGGCCCCGCCAAGTGGCGCATGCTGCTCGCGGTGTTGCTGTGCCACGCCAACCGGACCGTGCCCACCGAGCGGCTCCTGGACGAACTGTGGGGCGAGGAGGGACAGCCGCGCAGCGCCGGGAAGTTGCTCCAGACCTATGTCTCGCGGCTGCGGCAGACCCTGGGTGACGAGTCGGGCGAGGTCCTGATCACCGACAAGCAGGGCTACAAGGCCCACGGCTACCGACTCGCCGTGGACGCCGCCGACTTCGACGCGCACCGGTTCGAGCAGCTGGTCGAGGAGGGGCGGCGCGGGCTGGACCGGGACGGCCCGGAGGCCGCCGCCGAGCGGCTGCGCGAGGCGCTGCGGCTGTGGCGCGGCGCCCCGTTCCAGGACGTGCCCCCGGCCCCCTCCGTACAGGCGGAGACCGCCCGGCTCACGGAGTTGCGCCTGCAGGCCGTGGACGCCCGGGTCGAGGCCGATCTGCGGTGCGGCCGCCACGCCTCGGTGCTGGGTGAGCTGGAGACGCTGACGGCCGAGCACCCCTTCCGGGAGGACCTGCGCGGCCGGCAGATGCTGGCGCTGTACCGGTCCGGACGGCAGGCCGACGCCCTGGCCGCGTACCGCGCGCTGCGCCGCTCGCTGGCCGAGGAGCTCGGCGTGGAGCCGACCCCGGCGCTGCAGCGGCTCCACCAGCGGATCCTGGCCGGCGACGAGGCCCTGATGCCGCCGCCGGAGCCCCGCGAGGAGCGACCCGCGCCCGCTCGCCGGGCCGCCTCCCGGGGCCCCCGGCAGCTTCCGCCCGCCAGCCCCGCCTTCACCGGGCGGCACGGCGAGGTCGCGGTGATACGGACCCTGCTCGAGGAACAGGACCGGCACGGGGCCGAGGGAGCCGGCGGGGCCGACGGCGGCGCGGGGGGCGCGAGCGGGCGTCCGGTGGTGATCGCGGCCATCGACGGCACCGGCGGGGTCGGCAAGTCGAGCCTGGCCATCCACGCCGCCCACCAGCTCGCCGACCGGTTCCCCGACGGCCAGCTCTACGTCGATCTGCACGGCGCGACGGCCGGGCTCACGGCCCTCGACCCCGGCGAGGTGCTCGGCCGGTTCCTGCGCGCCCTCGGGGTGGACGGCTCCCAGGTCCCCGGCGACACCGACGAGGCGTCCGCCCAGTTCCGCTCCCTGGCGGCGGGCCGGCGGCTGCTGGTGATCCTGGACAACGCCGCCTCCGTGGAGCAGGTCCGCCCGCTGCTGCCGGCCGGACCCGGCTGCAGCGCGCTGGTCACCAGCCGCGAGATGCTCACCACGCTGGAGGGCGCCACCCATCTGCACCTGGACGTCCTCCCCCGCGACCAGGCCGTCGCACTGCTGGAGCGGATCGTCGGCGCGGAGCGGGTCCGGGCCGAGCCGGAGGAGGCCGAGGCCATCACCCGGCTGTGCGGCGGCCTGCCGCTGGCCCTGCGGATCGCCGGGGCCCGGCTGGCCGCCCGCCCCGGCCGCTCCCTGCGCTCCCTGGTGACCAAGCTGACCGACGCGCGCCGCCGGCTGGACGAGCTGAGCTTCGGCGACCTGGCCGTCCGTACCAGCTTCCAGGTCAGCTACGACGGCTTCCGCGAGGGCCGGCGCTCCGACGACCAGGACGCGGCGCGCGCGTTCCGACTGCTCAGCGCCCTGCCCGGGCCGGATGTGAGCCTGCCGGTGGCCACCGCCCTGCTGGGCCTCACCCCCGGCCGGACCGAGGGCGCCCTGGAGCGGCTGGTCGACGCACAGCTCCTGGAGAGCCCGGACTCGATCCGCTACCACATGCACGACCTGCTCAGACTGTTCGCGTCCGAGCGGGCGGAGCAGGAGGACTCCGAGGCCGAGCGGTCGGCCGCGGTGGCGCGCGGGCTGTCCTGCTACCTGGCCACCGCGCAGCAGGCGGTCACCCTGCTCGATCCGCTCCGCCCCTGGCCCCGGCACCCCGCCGACGGCGCCGCGGTCCCGCTCTCCGACGGCGCGGAGGCGGAGGCCTGGCTGAAGGCGGAGCTGCGCAATCTGCTGGCCGCCGTCGCCTACGCCGTGGACGGGCCGGAGCCGGTCGCGCGCCTCGGCGTGCGGCTGGCCCAGTCCTTGCAGTGGTTCCTCTATCCGCGGGCCCACGCCCAGGACCTCCAGACGGTCAACGAGCTGGCCATCCAGGCCGCCCACCGCCTCGGCGACCTGGAGAGCGAGGCGTGGGGCCTCGACCACCTCGCGGGCGCGCACTGGCTGCGGCGCGCGTACGGGGAGGTGCGGGCGTGTCTGGAAGACGCACTGGAGATCTGGCGCGAGCTGGGCCACCACGAGGGCGAGCTGCGGTCCCTGTGCAACCTCGCCGACGCGCTGTGCGAGCTGGGGCTCCACGAGGAGGCCATCGAGGTGCAGCAGGGCCAGCTCGCCCTGGCCCGGAAGACCGGCGACCTGGCGGCCGAGGTGATCGGCCTGGGCAACCTGGGCCGGGCCCACCGCGGTCTCGGCCGGCCCGAGGAGGCCCTGACCTGCTTCAAGGAGAGCCTGGAGGGCGCCCGGCGGGCCGGCAACATCCACCACGAGGGGTTCGCCCTGTACGAGATGGGGATCACGTACATGGAGCAGGGCAGATTCACCGAGGGCCGGACACACCTGGACCAGGCCCTGCCGGTGTGGAAGCAGCCGGGCACCTATGAGAGCTGGCGCGGGCACACCTGGAGCGGGCTCTTCCCCGCCTGTATGACCCTGGACATCGGGCCCGGGCCGCGCTGAGCCGCGCGGCCCGCCGAGCCCTCCCGGGTGCGCCCCGGGCCCTCAGGCGGAGCGCGGGCGCAGGCGGTGGCGGATCCACACGTTGGGTTCGACGTAGACCGCGTGGTCATGGGCGGTGTCGCAGCGCACCGGCACCAGGGCGCCGTCCACCTCGACCTCGCCGTCGCGATCGAAGGGCAGGCCGGTCCAGAGCCGCCACTGCGCCAGGGACGCGCTGACCGTCATCGACGCCGGAGCGATCTTCTCGACGGTGCCGCCGGCCTTGACGTGCACCCGTACCCAGGGGTCGCTGGGCAGCCCGTCGTCGCGCCGCCGGGCGAGGTAGTCGGCCATGAGGACGTGCGGCTCCCGGTGCTTGGCCGTGGGGCGCACGGGGGCGAGGAGCGCGTCGTGGCCCTGGTGTGCGACCGCGTCGCACAGGGCCTCCAGCATCCGGTAGGACAGACCGCGGCCGAGGTAGTCGGCGTCCACGGTGATTTCCAGGGCGCTGGCCGCCGTGGTCGGATGCCCGCCGCGGCGGTCGCGGAACGCCCAGGCCAGCACGCGGTCCCAGCCCTGGTCCGGCATCTCCTCGCGGCCGTCGAGTTCGGCGTTGAAGGGGACGGCGAACCCCCGCGCGACGACCCGGTCGCCGTCGGTGGCCACCACGCAGTACTCGGGGAACTCCTCCACCACCCGGGACATCAGGGCGTTGGCGACCAGGTCGTGGGCGATGAAGGTGGGCCAGGCCTCGGAGATCTCGTAGACGCGGTCGGTCAGCGAGGGACGGTCGGCGAGCCGGGTGATCCGGAGGCCGTCGGTGCCCGCGCCGCTGCCGGTGCCGGCGTCAGGGCCGGCGTCGGTGTGAGTGTTGGTGTCCGTGTGAGTGTTGGTGTCTGTCACGGCCGGGAACGCTGCCACAACCGGGGCTCGGTGCCAAATGTTTTCCCTGGTCGAGCGGTCCCCGGGCCGCACTATGCCTTGCGGGCGACTCCGCCGTACGCCCAGACGCGGGACGGGTCGTGCTCGGCCCCGATGCCCGGCCGCCACAGGGGCAGTTGCACCAGGCCCGGCTCCAGGAGGTCGAGCCCGGCGAAGAACTCCTGGATCCCCGCCCGGTCGCGGGCCGCGGACGAGACGGGGGTGGTGAAGCCGGACCAGTCCCGGTACGGGTTCTCGGTGAAGTCGCCGGTGACATGGGACAGGATCAGACAGCTGCCCGGCGCGGCCCAGTCCATCAGCCGCGCGACCAGGCCCCACGGGTCGTCCGCGTCGGCGATGTAGTCGAGGACGAAGGTCAGCACGATCGCCACCGGTTGCCGCGGGTCCAGCAGCCGGCGCAGCTCGTCGTGGTCCAGGATCCGCTCGGGGGTGCGCAGATCGGCCCTGATGGTGGTGGTGCCGGAGCCGGTCAGCAGGGCCCGGCCGTGGCTGGCCACGATGGGATCGTTGTCCACGTAGACCACCCGGGCCCGTGGTTCGACCGCCCGCGCGACCTCGTGCACGTTCGGGTTCACCGGCAGGCCCGCGCCGATGTCCAGGAACTGGTCGATGCCCTCGCCGGCCACGTGGCGCACCGCGCGGGCCAGGAAACGCCGGTTGGACAGGGCGGTGTCCCGGACCTCCGGCGCGATCCGCAGGAACCGCTGGGCCTGCTCGTAGTCGGCGAGGTAGTTGTCCTTGCCGCCGACCAGATAGTTGTAGACCCGGGCCGGATTGGCCGCACGGCCCTGGGGGTGACCGTCCGCGGCCTGCTGCCGGCTCCCCGGTGTCCTGAGACCGATCCCGGCCCCGCTGCTGTTCATCCCGAATTCCCCTGCCACGAGCACTGCCACCGCCTCACCGCATGCCGATACGTGTCACTGCCCGTGCGGCGCGAGTCCGGGCCGCCAGGTGACCGTTTCCCGCGGGCCCGGCTCGGCCCAGGCGAGCGGGGCGCGGGACCACAGGTGGAAGGGCAGATCGACATCCGCCCGCACCCGGCTGAGCTGCCCCCAGGAGTAGACGTCCGAGTGGACCGCCGCCGCCTGCAGCGCGGCTTCGAGGCAGGCACGGGCGGTCTTCTCCGCGCGGCAGGTGCCGCTCGGGCCGGATCCTTCCACTCCGCCGGAGACCTGGTAGGTGCTCCAGGCGTAGAGGGCTTCGCGCTCGGTGTGCTGTTGCTGGTGTTCGTCGACGTTCACAGGCCCTCTCCAGACGCGTCCCTATCGGGCGGCTGTAGCGATGCCTCCAGCATCGAAGAGGGCGGGGTAGCGGCGGTATAGCGGCGGTAAACCGGGCGGCGGGCCGGGTATACCGGCCCGCCGCCCGTGCCATGTCGCGCCCGGTGGCGGGGCGAACCGAGCCCCCTAGGAAACGGCGCCCAGCCAGGTGAGGATCTCCCGGTTGATCGCCTCGGGCCGCTCCAGGTGGAGGAAGTGTCCCGCCCCCTCGACCAGTTCGACGCGCGAGCCGGGCGGGAGGTTGTCCTTGGCGCTGCCGACCACGTCGGCGCCGATGCACCCGTCGGCGGTGCCGTGCAGGTAGAGGGTGGGCCGCTCGCCGGTCCGGGTGATGGCCTCCTGCTCGGCGGCGTACTTCTCCACGTGGCGCGAGGGGTCGAACAGGGCGCGGTAGTAGCCGATGGCGGCCTCGAGGTTGGCCGGCTCGCGCAGGCTCTCCTTGACGTGGGCGATGTCCTGCTCGGCGTGGTGGTAGCCCGGCGACCAGTCGCGCCACAGGCCGTCGATGAGCGCCATGTCGTGGGCCGCGACCCCCGCCTCGGCCAGCGGCGTCTGGAACAGGAAGATGTAGAACGACCGCTTGAACTGGTCGTAGTCGTAGTCGAAGAAGTCGGCCAGCACCCCGCCCAGCGGCGGGACGGCCATCGTCACGGCCCGCCGCCAGCGCTCGGGGGCGTGGGCGGTGGCGCCGTAGGCGGCGATCGCGCCCCAGTCGTGTCCGATGAGCACCGCGTCGCCGTCGCCGCCGAGCGCGTCGTGCAGCGCGTTGGCGTCGGAGGCGATCGCACCGGCCTGGTAGGCGCCGTCGGCGGGGATGCCGGTGGGCGCGTAGCCCCTCAGGAAGGGGGCGACGGCGTGGTAGCCCGCGTCGCCGAGGGCGGGCAGCAGATGGCGCCAGGTGTGCGCGGTGTCGGGGAAGCCGTGCAGGCAGAGTGCCAACGGCGCGTCAGCGGGGCCCGCTTCGAGATATGCGAACTCGAGATCATTGGCGTTGACGTATTTCAGCTGTGTCACGCCGGGATGCTATGCCACCCCCAGGTGCTCGTCCATGCGCCGACGCCACCCCCGTGGGGCGCCGCTCCACCCGGCCCATTCGTCCCGCAACGCCGTTGCGTTCAGGCATTGTTCGATGTTGAGGGTCCCCGTGCGGCGCGCGGCCGGGGGTGGCAGACTGCACACCACACCGTCCTGACATTCGAATGATGGACGCGCGTGCGATTTTCCGGCGCAGCCCGAGGGAGCCCCTATGACCGGCCAGAGCAGTGGAGTCGCGGAGCACCGCGGCTCCATGGTGCACCGCGGATTCCTCTACCACGACGAGGAGGAGGTGGTCTCGGTGTGCGTGCCCTTCCTGCGCGCGGGTCTCGAAGCCGACGACGCCGTGGTCGTGGTCGCCGCCAAGTCGAACGTCATCGCGCTGCGGGACGCCCTGGGCCAGGACGCCTCGTCGGTGCAGTTCGAGGACGCGCTCAACTGGTACCAGCACCCCGTGCGGACCATCGCCGCGTACGACGCCTACGTCAAGGCCGAGGCGCCCCGCCGGGCCCGGGTGATCGCCGAGCCGGTGTGGCAGGGGCGCACCCCGCTGGAGGTCGTGGAGTGGGCGCGCTACGAGTCCATCGTGAACGCCGCGTTCAGCAACTCCGGTGCCCACGCGATCTGTTGCTACGACCGGCGGGCGCTGCACCCGGAGATCCTCGGCTACGCGCGGCAGACCCACCCCGAGATCATCGACGGCCACGGGCCGCGCAGGAGCGAGGAGTACACCGACCCCGGCCCGTTCAGCGCCACCTGCGACCGGCGGCCGCTGCCCCGCGCCCCCCGGCTGGCCGAGACGTTGTCGATCAACCCGGCCGACCTGGACTCGACGCGGGTGTTCGCGGCCGAGCGGGCCGCTCGCCAGGGGCTGGCGGGCGACGCGCTGCGCGACATGGTGTCCGCCGTCGCCGAGGTGGCCACCACCGCCGTCCGGCACGGGAGCGCGCCGGCGGAGCTGCGGATGTGGACCGACAACGGCGACCTGGTCTGCGAGATGTCCGGCCCCGGCCACTGGTATCCGGACGCACTGTGGGGCTTCACTCCGCCGAGCGGCTCGGAGCCCGCCTTCGGGCTGTGGGGGGTGCGCATGCTGTGCGATGTGGTGCAGATGCAGACCGACGCGGACGGCACGACCATCAGGCTGCGCACCCGTATCTGAGCGGCCCGCGCGCCGCCCGGGTCGAACGAGGGTCAGTGGCCGGGCCCGGGCGGCGCCACGTCGAGCAGGATCTTCAGCAGGTCGTCCGGCACGTCCCGCATGAGGTTGTGCCGCCCCTCCAGCGGGTGCACCGTCCAGCTGGGGTCCTCGCGCAGCCGCTCGTAGGTGGGGGTGAACGGCGACGGGCCGTCCCAGAGCGTGGCGTACGCGTACTCCCGGCGCCGGAAGCGCCCGAGGTCGCCGGTGAGCCGGATCCGCTGGACGAGCGAGGCGAGCGGGTGGGCTGTGGCGCGGGGGTCGAAGAACGGCAGCGGCGGGACCGCGTAGCCGGTCTCCCCCGCGCTCAGGTACCACTCGTGCTCCGCCTCGGAGGTCAGCGTCCAGACGGAGTCGCCGTCCTCGGGCACGAACGCGTCCAGGTACACCAGGGAGTCCACCCGCTCCGGCACCCGGTCGGCCACCCCGGTGATCACCATCCCGCCGTAGCTGTGCCCCACCAGCACCACGCCCTCGAGCGATTCGGCCGTCAGCACGTCGACCACGTCCTGGATGTGGGTGTCGAGGTTCACCGTGCCGCTCATCGGCCGGGCGTGGTCGCCGAAGCCGGTCAGGGTGAGCGCGTGCGCGCGGTGGCCGTGCCGCCGCAGCCGGTCGTCGATCCGCTCGTAGCACCAGCCGCCGTGGCAGGCGCCGGGGACGAGTACGAAGGTGGCCATGTGACGCTCCTCAGTGCTGGTGGTCGGCGCGGGTGGCGCGCCGGTAGGTCGTGGTGACGCGGGCGAGTTCCTCCGGGGACCGCGCGTGCCACGAGCGCTGCATCTCGCGGTTGGCGGCGACGACGGCGGCGGTCGCCTCCCGTCGCTTGTTCTCGTAGGCCCTCAGGCCCCGGGGGATGTCGCGGGCGAGTTCGTCGGCCAGCACCCGGGCGTCGACGACGGTCTGCGAGGCACCGTTCGCCCCGACCGGGTACATGGGGTGCGCCGCGTCGCCGAGCAGGGTCACCCGCCCCCGGCCCCACGCCGGCAGCGGGTCGCGGTCGACCATCGGGTATTCGAGGATCGCCGGGCTGCCCGTGATGAGGTCGGACACGTCGAGCCCGCCCAGGGTCCAGCCGCCGAAGTGCTCCAGGACCTCCTCGGCGCGGCCGGGCTGGTTCCAGCTGGCGTCGCCGGGCAGCGGCCCGGGCTCGGCCACCGACACCATGGCCACCCAGTTGACCAGGGACGGGCCGAGGGGATAGGCGATCAGCTCGGCATTCCGGTCGCCGCGTGCGATGACCATCGAGCGGCCGTCGAGGAACGGCCCGGCCTCCGCCGCCCCGCGCCACATCCGCACCCCGGCCCACAGCAGCGGGCCCTGGTCGGGATGCAGCCGCGCGCGCACCGCGGAGTGCAGGCCGTCCGCGCCGACCAGCGCCTCGGCCTCGAACTCGGCCCCGGGAACCCGGACCCGGACCGCGTCGGTGTCCTGCTCGAAGTCCAGCAGCCGGGCGCCGGTGCGCACGGCGTGCGGGCCGAGCCGGTCGCGCACCGCGGCCAGCAGCAGCGACTGCAGCCGGCCCCGGTGCACCGAGTACTGCGGCCACCGGTAGCCCCCGGCCAGCCCGCGCTCCTCGGTGAACAGCGTGTTCCCCGCCTGGTCGCAGTACACGTTCCGCGTGGTGGCGACCCCGATGCGGGCGAGGTCGTCGCCGAGGCCGAGCGCGGTCAACTCCCCCACCGCGTGCGGCAGCAGGTTGACGCCCAGGCCCAGCGGGCGCAGTTCGCGGACGGCCTCGACCACGGTGGCCTCGATGCCCGCGGCGTGCAGGGCCAGGGCGGCGGTCAGCCCGCCGATCCCGGCCCCGGCGATGAGCACTCCCACGGTCAGTCCCTGATCTCGGGGCGGTCGATGACGCGCAGCCAGGTCCCGTCGGGCTGCCGGCGCACGACCTGGACCCGCCCGCCGGTGTTGTCGGCGGGGCGCGTGGAGGTGACGGCGAGGTCGCCGTTGCGGACGGTCGGCAGGGCCGGCTCCACCTCGAAGCGGGGCACCTGCGCGAGCATCCGCTCGAACACGGCGCGGATCGCCTCGCGGCCGACCGTCCGGGCCCCCGGAGGAAAGGCGAGCACGGCCTCGGGCTCGTACAGCTCGGCGAGGCCCTCGGCGTCCCCGGCGTTGGCCCGCTCCACGAACAGGCGGGCCAGGTCCTCGGGCTCGATGGCGCCCCGGCGGGTGGTGGTGGTCTGGGCGGCCATGGCTGCTCCTCAGCTCTGGGGTGCTGGTGTTCTCGCTGGCGTTCTCGCTGGCGTTCTTGCTGGTGTCCGGGGGTGTCCCGCTCCCTGACACCTCCACTCTGGAGCAGCCCGGATCAGAAGTCCAAGAGCTGGTTCTGCTGCACACCAGAAGCATTCGTTATGACGTGCCGATAGAGTTTCCGCCATGGAACTTCGGCAGCTCGAATACTTCGTGGCCGTGGTGGAAGAGGCCAACTTCACCCGGGCCGCGGAGCGGCTCCATGTGGCCCAGCCCGGCGTCAGCGCGCAGATCCGCCGCCTGGAACGCGAGCTCGGGCAGGAGCTGCTCGACCGCTCGGGGCGTTCGGTGCGGACCACCGAGGTGGGCGCGGCGGTCCTCCCCTACGCCCGGGCGGCGCTCGCCGCGGTCTCCGGGGTGCGGCTCACCGTCGAGGAACTGACCGGGCTGGTCCGCGGGCATGTCGCCATCGGCACGGTGACCTCCCACAACGTCGATCTGCCCACGCTGCTGGCGGACTTCCACGAGGACCACCCGGCGGTGGAGATCACCCTCACCGAGGACAGCTCCGACCGGCTCGTCGAGGGGCTGCGCGGCGGCCGGCTGGACGCGGCCGTCATCGCCTTCGGCACCACGCCCCCACCCGGTCTCGCCCTCCACATCGTCACCGAGGAGCCGGTGGTCGCGGCCGTCGGCCCCGACCACGAACTGGCGAAGCGGTCGACGATCCCCCTCGACGCCCTGCGCGACCAGGTGCTGATCAGCCTCCCGCGGGGCACCGGCATCCGCTCCCTGCTCAACGAGGCCTGCGCCGCCGCCGGCTTCACCCCGCACATCGCCTTCGAGGCCGGCACCCCCACGGTGCTCGCCCAGCTCGCGGCGCGCGGGCTGGGCATCGCGATCGTGCCCGAGGGCATCGCGAAGAGACGCGACGACCTGCGCGCGCTCACCATCACCCGCCCCGCGCTGCGCGGCGCCCTCGCGCTCGCCTGGCGCGCCGAAGGCCCCGTCAGCCCCGCCGCCCGCGCCCTCATCGGACGCGCGCGACGGCTGCTCGGGGCCTGAGGCCTCACAGAAGGGCGGACGGGCGGACGGCTACGCCCCGAGCTCCAGGACGGCCTGCACCGGAAGGTGATCGCTGGGGAACTGGCCGTCACGGGAGTAGGTGTTGATGGCGGCGTAGTGGGTGCGCACGCTCGGCGAGGTGAGAATCCAGTCGATCCGGTCGCCGTCCGGGACCAGCGGACGGTAGCCGTGGAAGGTCGCGTACTGCGCGCCGCGCCGCTCGGCGGCGTCCCAGGCGTCGACGAGGGAGCCACCGCCGAGCATCGCGTCGTAGACCGGGTTGCCGTGGGCGGCGACGTTGAAGTCGCCGGTGACGATGCGGGGCAGGGCCGCGTCCAGGCCGCCGAGCCGCTCGGTGATCAGCGCGGCGGCGCGCTCACGGGCGGGCTGGCTGCGGTGGTCGAGGTGGGTGTTGAGGGCGTAGAACTGCCCGCCGGTGCGCCGGTCGTGGAAGCGGACCCAGGTGACCATACGGACCACGGCCCCGCCCCAGGTGTTGGAACCGATCACATACGGGGTGTCGGACAGCCAGAAGTGGTCGTATTCCAGCGGTTCCAGCCGACCGGTGTCATAGAAGACGGCCATGAACTCATCGCGGCTGCCGCCCGCCCGCCCCGTGCCCAGCCAGTCGTAGCGCGGCCCGAGATCGTGTGCGATGTCCCTGAGCTGGCCGTACAGCCCCTCCTGGGTGCCCAGCAGATGGGGTGCCTCGTGGCGCAGCAGCTCCCGCATCACCGGGCGGCGCGCCGCCCAGGAGTTGGGCTCGGTGTCGGAGGCGAAGCGGAGGTTGAAGGTCATGACGCGCAGCCGCGTGTCATGCCGCGGGCCGGAGGCGGCCGCGGCGGCCTCCTGGGACGTGGCGGCGAGCGGCAGGACGAGGGCCGCGGCGGCCGCGGCGCGCATACCGTGGCGACGGCTGAACACAGGTGCGGGCATGGCTCCTCCGTGAGGTCCGGCGAGGCCCCCGAGTCTGGTGCCTCGCGGTGTGGGCGAAGTGACCTGCGGTGACCGTGCTTCGAAACGTAGGACTACCCGTGGATGGCCGCCGATCCACCGCCCCAGGGGCCGCTGTTGCCGCTTGGCACACTATTTCCAAACGGCACAACGGCAGCGGGGCCGCATGAGAAGGGCCGCACCGGGCAGACGCCCCCGGGTCCGATGACGATCCGCTCGAGGGTGCCCGGGAGACACAGTGCAGCAGGACAGTCCCGCGCGTGTGCCGACGCCGCCGACCGACGCTCCGCTCCGGGGCGGGGGGTCGGGCGGCCGGACGCGCGATCCGTACTTCGACAACGCGAAGTACCTCACCATCGTGCTGGTGGCCTGCGGTCACGCCTGGGAGCCGCTCACCTACGGCAGCCGGGCCGTCACCGCGGTCTATCTCACGGTCTACGCCTTCCACATGCCGGCCTTCGCGCTGATCTCGGGCTATTTCTCGCGCGGTTTCGACCCGGGGCCCAAACGGCTGCGGCGGCTGTTGACCGGGGTCGCCGCGCCGTACGTCGTCTTCGAGGTCGCGTACACCCTGTTCTACCGGTGGGCGCAGGACGACCCGGGCTATCCGATCAGCCTGCTCGACCCCTGGTATGTGATGTGGTTCCTGGTGGCGCTGTTCATCTGGCGGCTCACCACCCCGCTGTGGCTGGCCCTGCGCCATCCGGTGCCGGTCTCGCTGGTCCTGGCCGTCCTCGCCTCGGTCTCCCCGGAGATGGGCGGCGATCTCGCCCTCCAGCGGGTGCTGGCGTTTCTGCCCTTCTTCGTCCTGGGGCTGTCGCTGCGGCCGGAGCACTTCGCACGGCTGCGCACCCGGCGCGCCCGGCTGGCCGCGCTGCCGGTCGGCGCGGGGGCGCTGATCGCGGCGTACGCGGTGGCCCCCCGGCTCGACGCGGGGTGGTTCTACCACCGCGGGAGCGTGGCGGGGCTGGGGGTGCCGGCCTGGGCGGGGGTGTTCACCACGCCCGCGCTCTTCCTGCTGGCGCTGGTGCTGACGGCCGCGTTCCTGGCCTGGGTGCCCCGGCGGCGGCTGTGGATCACCGCGCTCGGCACCGGGACGATGTACGGCTATCTGCTGCACGGCTTCGTGATCAAGTCGTCCCGGTTCTGGGGGTGGTACGACCACCCCTGGCTGCACACCCCCCTCGGCGAGCTGACGGTCACCGCCGCCGCCATCGCGATGATCACCGTGTTGTGCACCGCCCCCGTACGGCGCCTCTTCCGTCCCCTGGTCGAGCCCCGGATGGCCTGGGCCTTCCGGCGCGAGGCCGGACGACCGGACCGGAACGCCCCCGCGAGCAACGAGAACACCGCGAGCACAGAGAGCACCGCGAGCACCCGGAAAGCCACGAATACGGTGGAGCGCGCCAAAGCAGGGCAGAACACTCACTAAAGTGGGTGATACCGGCACGGAGCGGGCACTGAGGAGGTGCCGTCGATGTCCGAGGCGACGACCACCGACCTCTACGAGGTCACCATGGCGATGTCCTATCTGCGCGAGGGGATGACCGGACCGGCCACCTTCAGCCTCTTCGTCCGGGACCTGCCGCCCGACCGCGGCTTCCTGGTGGCCGCGGGCCTGGAGTCCGGCCTGGACTTCCTGGCCGGCTACCGCGTCGGCCCCGAGGACGTGGCGGACTTCGCCGCGGTGCTGCACCGGCCGGCCGAGGATCTGCGGCCGCTGCTCGGGCTCGCCTTCGACGGCGAGGTGCGGGCGGTGCCGGAGGGCCGGGTGGTGCACGCCGGGGAACCCCTGCTGGAGGTCACCGCACCGCTGCCGGTCGCCCAGCTGGTCGAGACGTACCTGCTCAACCGGCTCAGCCACCAGACCGCGATCGCCTCCAAGGCCGTCCGGTGCGTCCTCGCGGCGGCGGGACACCCCGTCGTGGACTTCTCGCTGCGCCGCACCCACGGGCCCGAGGCCGGCTTCCACGCCGCGCGGCTCGGCGGGGTCGTGGGGTTCGCCGGAACGAGCAATGTGGCGGCCGCCCGTGCCGAGGGGCTGCCGGCGGTGGGCACGATGGCCCACTCGTTCGTGGAGGCCTTCGACTCGGAGGAGGCGGCCTTCCGGGCCTTCGCCCGCGCCCACCCCGGACCGGTGACGCTGCTGGTGGACACGTACGACACCGAGTCGGGGGTGCGCGCGGCGGCGCGCGTGCTGCGCGACCTGGACGGGGGCGCCCGGGGCCCCGGCTCGGCGGTCCGGCTCGACAGCGGGGACCTCGCCCTCCTGGCCGGGCGGGCGCGCGACATCCTCGACGCCGCCGGACTGGCGGATGTGGGGATCGTGGCCAGCGGCGGGCTCGACGAGTACGCGGTGGACGACCTGGTCCGCTCCGGGGCGCCCATCGACGTCTACGCGGTCGGCACCCGCGTCGGGGTCTCCGCCGACGCCCCGTACCTGGACTCGGCCTACAAGATGGTCGCGTACGACGGGCGGCCGGTGATGAAGCTCTCCCCCGCGAAGGTCACCGCCCCCGGCCCCAAGCAGGTCTTCCGCCGCGCCGGGCGGCCGGACGTGATCGGCGTGGCGGACGAGGACCCCGCCCGGTACGGCCGGCCGGTGCTGGAGACGGTGATGCGGGACGGCCGGCGCACCCGCGGGCGCGCCACCTTGGCGGAGTGCCGGCAGCGGCTCCGCGCCGACCTGGCGGACCTCTCGCACCCGGCCCGCCGGATCCGCGCCCCCGCCGCCCAGCGCCCCCTCGTCTCCGAGCGCCTGGCCGCGTTGGAGGAGGAGGTGCGCGGCCGTATCGGCCGCGAGCTGGACGCCGTCGCCGCGTGGGCCGGGCCGCCCCGCCCCGAAACACACCCGACCACCATCAGGTGAGGAGTCGGCCATGCCGCACACCGTGGAATGGAAGGTCCACCTCTACCTCTACGAGGACGAGGGAACGACGAAGGCGCGCGTGGTGCTCGACACGAGGGACACCTCGTTCACCGGCCGGGGCGTCGCCCGGTGCGCCCCCGAGGACCGCGACGTCCCCGAGATCGGCGACGAGCTGGCGGCCGGGCGGGCGATGCACGACCTGGGCGAGCAGTTGCTGATCGCCGCGGAACGCGACATCGAGGGCGAGGTGGCCGCGCGCCGGCCGCGGATCCGGCCGGCGCCCGGATGGGCCCTGTGACCCGGCGCCGGGCCGACGTCCCGGCGCCGCAGCGCCCGCCGGGTCACCCCCACCGCGTCGAGTAGCCGCGGTACCGCCGCCGGCCCGGCCGGATGACCAGGGTGGCGAGGAACCCGAGGAGGCCCGCGCCGACGAGCGCCAGCCCCGGGCCGAGGCGCTGGGCGTAGCCGACGATCCCGGCGAGCGTCGAGGTGTCGCCCTGGGTGCCCGGAATGATCGGGGCCACCGGCTGGGAGGGAGCCCCCGGCCGGTCCGGAGCCCCGGGCCGGTCCTGGGCCCCCGGCCGGTCCTGGGCGCCGGCGCCGGAGCCGTCGGTGGGGGCGGTGGGGGCGGTGGGCGCGGCGCCGGCGGCGTCGCCGTCGCTCGCGGGGGCGTCCGGGATCCTCACGCCGAGGGCCGTGAGTGCTTTGGTCACGGGCTGGAAGAAGGTGACGCCCCCGCTCGTGCAGTCGCCGGTACCGCCGGAGGTCACCCCGAGCGCCGTGTTCCGGTCGAAGAGCGGGCCCCCGCTGTCTCCGGGCTCGGCGCACACATTGGTCTGGATGAGGCCGCTGACGGTGCCCTCCGGGTAGTTCACCGTCGCGTTCAGCGCGGTCACCTCGCCGGAGCGCAGCCCGGAGGTGCTGCCGCTGCGGAAGACCTTCTGGCCGACGACCGGATCGCCGGCGGCGGTGATCCGCACGACCTGGCCGTCCCCGGCGTTCAGCACGCTGCTCTGGTCCGAGGCGGGGTTCCGGTAGCGCACGAGGGAGAAGTCGCTTCCGGGGAAGTCGCTCCTGACCGTCGTGCCGACGCCGGCCGTGCCCTGGCTGTCCGCGAACCAGGCGGTGCCGTTCGGGCCGCAGTGCCCCGCCGTCAGGATGTAGCCGGACTGGCCGTCGGTGACGTTGAAACCGGCCGAGCAGCGCCCGCCCCGGGTGAAGATCGGCTCGGCGCCGGCGGTCCGGGTGGTGAACGAGCCGGTGGTGCGCTCCATGCGCACCTCCCCGCCGATGCCGGCGGCGACGCCCTTCATCCGCGTCCACTGGTCGGCGGAGACGGTGCTGTCGCCGAGCACCACCACCTTGTTGGCCGTGGCGTCCACCGCCCACGCGGTCCCGGCCACCCGGGGGGCCCGCCGCAGCGTCTCGGCCGCCGAGCGCAGCCGCCGCATGCTGTACCGCACCTGCTTGGCCCGCGCCCCCGCCCGGTCGACCTCGGCGGCCGCGGCCGCGTCGGTCACCGCGACCACCGCCCTTCCGTCGGCGCCGATCCAGCTGCCCGCCGTACGGGAGGCGCCGAGCCGGTCCACCAGGCTCCTGGCCAGCCGGGCCTCCGGGGGGCCCGGGGTGTCCTGGAGGACCCGGGCGGGCCGGCCACCGGGCCCCTGGGCGGGCGATCCGTCCGCCGCGGCCTGAGAGACCATCAGTCCGCCGCAGACCACTGCCCCGATGGCCACGAGGCGTGCGACACGGTGCGCGCTGCGCCGCGGATGTCCCACCACCTGCCTCCTCACGTCGTTCCGGCACGTCGTTTCCCGCACGTCGGTCCAGCACCGCGCCGCCGCTCGGCCGCCAGGGGCCACACCGGCACGGCCCCCTTCCATACGGACCGCCGCGCCGTTCCGCTCACCGCGGCGCCGGACGGCCCTGAAATGTGCCGTCGATCGTGCCGTCGGTCGTTTCGGGTGCCGCGTTTGTGGAAGTCGCAGGGCACGGGGGGACTGATCGGCACACAGGACACGCAGGTGCCCGGCCCCCGTCCGGGCACCACGGAGGGAGGAACGTGGCTCATCGCACGCCCCGGCACCCGGTACCGGACCCGACACCGCCCGGCGAGGTGGCCGACGACACCGCCGAGGCCACCGGCCCCGCCGCGGACACCGCCGGGCGGCTGTCCCCCCGGGGCGCGCCATCGCCCACCCGGCGTGGGCTGCTCGCGGCGACGGCGGCGGCCGGCCTGGGCGCGCTGGCCGGGTGCGCCGGGCAGGAGGCCGAGTCCGCGTCCGGCCCGTCCCCGTCCCCGTCCTCGTCCTCGTCCTCGTCCAGGAGCGGCGGCGCGGGCGCCCCCTCCCCCGGCCCGTCCCCGTCGCGGCGGCCGGCCAGGCGGCGTCCCGAACTCCCGCGCGGCGGGCGGCGGCTGTCCCGCTACCGGCTGGTCGGCTACTGCGGCCTGCCCGGCGCCGCCGCGCTCGGCCGCCTCGGCACCGGGGACCTCGGCGACCGCATCGCCCAGATCGAGAGGACCGCCCGCGCCTACGCCATCGACCGGGAGCCGCTGCCTGTCCTCGAACTCCTGGCGACCGTCGCGCAGGGCACGGCGGGCCCGGACGGCGGCTACCGCTCGCGCACCCCCGCGGCGACGATCCGCCGCTTCCACCGGGCGGCCCGGCGCCAACGCGCCCTGTTGCTGCTGAACGTCCAGCCGGGCCGCGCGCCGGTGCTCGACGAGGTGAAGGCCCTGCGCGAGTGGCTGGTCCACCCCGATGTGGGGCTGGCGCTCGACCCGGAGTGGCAGATGGGCCCGGGTGAGGTGCCCGGCCACCGCTACGGCCACACCACGGGCGGTGAGCTGACCCGGGTGGCCCGCTATCTGTCCGGCCTCGTCGCCGACCACGACCTGCCGGAGAAGCCGCTGGTGTTCCACCAGGTCGCCGAGTCCGTGGTGCGGGACCAGTCCGCCCTGCGCCCCCAGCCCGGGGTGGTGATGATCAAGAGCGCCGACGGCATCGGCTCGCCGGGCATGAAGCGGGAGACCTGGCGCCGCCTCGTCGCGGACCTGCCCGACGGACTGCGCACCGGCTTCAAGCTCTTCTACGACGAGGACACCCAGGGCGGCGGCTCGCTGATGACCCCGGAAGACGTGCTCGCCCTCCGGCCGCGGCCGGACTACGTCATGTACGAGTGAGTCACGTCGACGTCATTTACGATCGTGAGATGAACAGCGCTGACGTTCTGGCCGACGGTTTCGGCCGCGTGCGGGAGACGGTCCACGAGGCCGTGAAGGGACTGACGGCCGAACAGCTGGCGACGCGGCTCGACGACAAGGCGAACACCGTCGCCTGGCTGGTGTGGCATCTGACGCGGGTTCAGGACGACCATGTCTCCGAGGTGGCGAATACCGAGCAGGTCTGGACCGAGCAGGGCTGGTACGACCGGTTCGGGCTGCCCTTCTCGGCGTCGGCTACGGGCTACGGGCACCGGGCCAAGTACGTGGACGCCGTCCGGGTGCCCGCGAAGCTGCTGCTCGGGTACCACGACGCGGTCCACGAGCGCACCGCCGACTTCGTCCGGGGCCTGCGGGACTCCGATCTGGACGCCGTCGTGGACGAGACGTGGACCCCGCCGGTGACGCTGGGGGTCCGGCTGGTCAGCGTCATCTCCGACGATCTGCAGCACGCCGGTCAGGCGGCCTTCATCCGCGGGGTGCTGCGGCGCCGCTAGCTCCCGTGGCACCGGATCCCGTGGCGCCCGCGCCCGTACCGCCGCATCCCCTGCCACTGGATCCCGTGCCGCCGGATCCCGCGTCGCCCGATCCCTTCCGCACGCGGCGGCGGTGGCTGGTGTCGCACCACGGGTAGCGGCCGCTGCGCCGGCAGGTGCACACGGCCACCACGACCCGGTCGGAGCGCACCGTGGTGCCGTCCTCCAGGACGACCTCCACCGGCCCCTCGACCAGCAGCGGGCCCTCGGGATCGACGATCACGCGCCGCGCCGGGGCCCGGTCGGCCGGCGGCTCGTGGGCCTCAGACGGCGTGGTCGGCGCGGACGGCACGGATCACCACCAGCTCTTCCTTGTCCTCTCCCGGAGCGATCAGCCCCCGGGAGGCCAGCCATGCGCTGCGGCCGCGCAGCACCGGTCCGAACGGGATCATGCGGCGTGCGGTGACCTCCGCCCGCAGCCCCTGTGTCCGCAGCTGTTCCAGCGTAGTCCCGGCCCCGCTCAGCGCCGACTGCACGAGCAGCAGCACGCCTCCGGGCCGCAGCAGCGCCGGAACCCGGGCGCACAGGTCGTCCAGCACGGCCCGGCCGTCGGGCCCCGCGTCCCAGGAGCGGGCGCGGGCGTGCGGTGGCAGGCTGGAGGAGGACGGCGCGGGCACGTACGGCGGATTGGCCAGGACCACGTCGAAGCGGCCGGCGGTGGCCGGGTCCGGCAGGCCGCCCCGGCGCACCCGGACCGGCGCGCGCCGCAGCCGGGCGTTCAGCCAGGCGGTCGCCACGGCGCGCGGCGCGACGTCGACGGCGTGCACCTCGGCGGCCCGGCGGCGGGCCGCGAGCAGCGCCAGGGCGCCGGTGCCGGTGCCGACGTCCAGGACACGGCCGCCGGACACGCCGGGCTCCCGCCACACCGCCTCGGCCAGCAGCATGGTGTCGTCCTGTGGTGGATACACCCCGGGTGGCCTGATCAACCGCATGGTCCCCGGGTACCTCCGCCACGGCGGTCCAAACGGCGGCACCGGCGGGGCCGAAAGCGCGAAAAGGTGATCGAGGCGGGCGATGGGGGGCACTCGCGGACGGGAGAGGAGTTGCCGATGACGAGTCTTCCCACCGGGTTCGCGCCCTCGTCCTACTGGATGGAGTCGGCGCCAGGACCCGAGTACCCCACCCTGGAGCCCGGCCCCGGGCTCGCCGGACCGGACGTCGACGTCGCCGTGGTCGGCGGCGGGATCGCGGGCATCTGCACGGCGTGGGAGCTGGCCCGCGCCGGACGCCAGGTCGCGCTGGTGGAGGCCGGGCGGGTGGCCGCCGCGGTGAGCGGCCACACCACCGCCAAGCTCTCCGCCCTGCAGGGCCTCGCCTACCAGGACATCCGCTCCTCGCGCGGCGAGGAGGCGGCCCGGGTGTACGCCAGGTCCCAGGCCGACGCGCTGGACCGGGTCGTCGAGGTGGTCGCCGAGCTGGGCATCGAGTGCGATCTCGAGGACGTCCCGGCGTACACCTACGCCGAGTCCGAGGAGACCTTGCGGGCGGTGCGGAGCGAGGCGGAGGCGGCCGCGGAGGCCGGCCTGGACGCCTCGTTCGTCACCGAGACGGATCTGCCGTTCCCCGTGGCGGGCGCGGTCAAGGTGAGCGGGCAGGCGCAGTTCCACCCCCGGAAATATCTGCTGGCGCTCGTCCGGGACCTGGTCGCGCGCGGCGGCCGGGTCTTCGAGAACTCCCGGGTGGTGGGCCTCAAGGAGGGCGATCCGTGCCGGCTGAGCACGGACCGGGGGGCGTCGATCCGCGCCCGGGACGTCGTGGTCGCCACCCACTACCCGATCTTCGACCGCTCGCTGCTGTTCGCCCGGCTGGAGCCGCGGCGGGAGCTGGTCGTCGCGGCGGTGCTCCCGGCGGACCGCGATCCGCTGGGCATGTACATCACGCCCGAGGACGACACCCGCTCGGTCCGCACCGCGCCGTACGACCACGGGCGGCGGCTGCTGATCGTCACCGGGGAGAAGTTCACGCCCGGCGTGGGCCATGTCAGCGGCCGCTACGAGCGGCTGATCTCCTGGACCCGGCGGCGCTTCCCCGGGGCCGAGCCCGCCTTCCGCTGGGCGGCGCAGGACAACTGGACCACCGACCACGTGCCGTTCGTGGGGCGGCTGCACCCGGCCGCGCACCACGCGTATGTGGCGACCGGTTTCGCCGGGTGGGGCATGACCGGCGGAGTGCTCGCCGGACGCCTGCTGGCCGGGCGGATCACCGGGGAGCCGCCGGAGTGGGCCGACCTGTACGACCCGGTGCGGCTGAACCCGCTGCGCGAGACCCCGGCGCTGCTGGGGCTGCAGGCCCACGTCGCCCGCCACTTCATCGGCGACCGGCTCTCGGGCGCGGGCGCCGGCTCGGTGCGGGACATCCCGCCGGGCGGCGGGGCGGTGGTACGCGTCGGCGGCCGGCAGCGCGCCGTCCACCGCGACGAGGAGGGCACCCTGCACACGGTGTCCGCGCGCTGCACCCACCTGGGGTGCCTGGTGCGGTTCAACGACGCCGAGCGGGCCTGGGAGTGCCCGTGCCACGGGTCCCGGTTCGCCTCGGACGGAAGCGTGCTGCAGGGCCCCGCGGTGCGCCCGCTGGAGCGGTGCGACGACGTGCCCGACCCGGCCGCTCCCGAACCCGACACCCCCGGACCCGATGCCCCGGAGCCGGGCGCCCCCGAGCCGGACGCCTCCGGGCCCGACAGCGCCCCCGGAGGTGATCGGCGGTGACCGTCGGTGCCGACCGCACCTCCACCGGCGCACGTGCCGACGCGCCCCCGGCGGGGCCGCCGCTGCCCGAGGCCCGCGGCCCGGTCTCCGCCGCCGTACGCGACGCGCTGACCCAGGCCCCGCCCCCGGAGCACGCGGCGCTGCCGCTGGACCGGGCCCGCGCCGCCGACCCGCTGGGCGAGGACGCCCAGCTCGCGCTGTACGTCTGCTACGAGCTGCACTACCGGGGGTTCGCGGGGGTCGCGGAGAGCTGGGAGTGGCAGCCGGATCTGCTGCGGCTGCGCGGGGTGCTGGAGGACCGCTTCCTGGCCGCGCTGCGCGAGGCGGTGCCGGGCGGTACGGACGTGACCGGCGATCTGGACGCGCTGCTGGTCGAGCCGCTGGGCGCGCGGGGCGTCAGCCACCGCCTGAAGAGCCACGGCACCTGGGAGCGGATGCGGGAGTACCTGGTCCACCGCTCGCTCTACCAGCTCAAAGAGGCCGATCCGCAGGCGTGGTTGATCCCCCGGCTGACGGGACAGGCCAAGGCCTCACTGGTGGCGGTGGAGTTCGACGAGTTCGGGGCGGGACACGGCGACCGGGTGCACGCCCGGCTCTTCGCCGACCTCATGGCCGGCGCCGGTCTTGACCCGGCCTACGGCCGCTATGTGGACCACGCGCCCGCCCCGACGCTCGCCACCGTGAACCTGATGTCGCTGCTGGGCCTGCACCGCTCGCTGCGCGGCGCCATGGCCGGGCACTTCGCCGTCCTGGAGATCACCTCGTCGCCCGGTTCACAGCGGCTGGCCCGGGCTCTGGAGCGGCTGGGCGCCGAGCCCCGGTGCGTCCACTTCTTCACCGAGCACATCGAGGCCGACGCGGTGCACGAGCAGCTGATGCGCCGCTGCGTGATCGGCGACCTCCTCGACCGCGAACCGGAGCAGGCCGCGGCCGTCGCCTTCGGTGTCCAGGCCACCAACTACCTCGAGGCGCGCTGGTCGGACCACCTGCTCGCGGCGTGGGACGCCGACCGCTCCTCGCTGCGGCTGCCGCTCGACGCCTGACGCGCATGGCGCCGGGCGCGGCGGTTCAGCGCCCGGCGCTCCTCCTCGTTCGTGCCGCCCCACACGCCGTGGGTCACCCCCACGCCCAGCGCGTACTCCAGGCACTCGCCGCTCACCGGGCAGCGGGCGCAGACCTCCTTGGCCCGCGCCTGCTGCTCCTGGGCCGCCGGGCCGGCCACGCCCACGGGGAAGAACAGCTCCGGGTCCTCGTCCACGCACGCGGCGTGCCGCCACCACTCCATGGCCGCTCCTTAGCTATTGATCGCCGTACTGGGTCCCGCTCCCGGCCCGGCCGCGGCACTGGTGCGCGCCGGTCTCGCTCTCCGCGCCCCGGACGCGTGCTCACGCGTGCTTCGTGCGGTCGGGGCGGAAGGTCGGCGCCGCCGCGGGCGGGCTCTGCGGGCTTGACGTGTGGCGGGTTTCCCACCACCGCGACCGCAAACGGCCTCAGGGGTGACGAACATCGGGCGGCGGGCCAAACGGCGCTGACAGGGCGTCAGCGCGGGGCGCTCAGGCGGGCGGCGGCCCGTAGCCGCCGCCTCCCGGCGTGTGGACGACGAGCACGTCCCCCGCCCCGACCTCCGTCGCGTCGCAGCCGCCGAGCCGCTCCACGGTGCCGTCGGCGCGCTCGACCAGGTTCACCCCGCGGGCGCCCGGCTCGCCGCCCGCCATGCCGTACGGCGGCACCCTCCGGTGGCCGGTGAGCAGCGCCACGGTCATCGGCTCCAGGAAGCGGATGCGCCGGGTGGCGCCGTGGCCGCCCCGCCAGCGGCCGCGGCCGCCGCTGCCGTGCCGCACCTCGAAGGCGTCCACGCGCACCGGATAGCGCCACTCCAGCACCTCGGGGTCGGTCAGCCGGGAGTTGGTCATGTGGGTCTGCACGACGTCCGCGCCGTCGAAGCCCTCGCCGGCGCCCGAGCCGCCCGCGACGGTCTCGTAGTACTGCACGCGGTCGTTGCCGAAGGTCACGTTGTTCATCGTGCCGGAGCCCTCGGCCTGGACCCGCAGCGCCGCGTACAGCGCGCCGGTGACGGCCTGTGAGGTCTCCACGTTGCCCGCGACCGTGGCGGCCGGGAAGACGGGCGCGAGCATCGAGCCCTCGGGGATGCGGACCCGCAGGGGCTTGAGGCAGCCGCTGTTGAGCGGGATGTCCTCCGCCACGAGCGTCCGGAAGACGTAGAGCACCGCCGCCATCACCACCGAGCTGGGCGCGTTGGCGTTGCCCGGCTGCTGCGGTGAGGTGCCGGCGAAGTCCAGCACGGCCGCGCGCGCCTCCCGGTCCACCCGCACGGCGACCTGGATGACCGCGCCGCTGTCCGTCTCGTAGCGGTACGAGCCGTCCCCCAGCCGCCCGACGACGCGGCGCACGGATTCCTCGGCGTTGTCCTGCACATGGCCCATGTAGGCGTGCACGACGTCCAGGCCGAACTGCCCGATCATCCGGCGGAGTTCGTGGATGCCCTTCTCGTTGGCGGCGATCTGGGCCCGCAGGTCGGCGAGGTTGGCGTCGGGGGCGCGCGAGGGGTACGGGCCCGAGGTCAGCAGCTCGCGGGTCTCCTCCTCGCGCAGCCGGCCGTCCCGGACCAGCAGCCAGTTGTCGAAGAGCACCCCCTCCTCCTCGATCCGGCGGCTGAAGGCGGGCATCGAGCCGGGGGTGATGCCGCCGATCTCGGCGTGGTGGCCGCGCGAGGCCACGAGGAACAGCAGTTCGGCGCCCGGCTCGTCGAAGACCGGGGTGACGACGGTGACGTCCGGCAGGTGGGTGCCGCCGTGGTACGGGTCGTTGACGGCGTACACATCGCCGGGCCGCATCGCGTCCCCGTCGCGCCGCAGCACCTCCTTGATGGACTCCCCCATGGACCCCAGGTGCACCGGGATGTGCGGGGCGTTGGCGATCAGGTTCCCCTCGGCGTCGAAGAGGGCGCAGGAGAAGTCCAGCCGCTCCTTGATGTTCACGGAGTGGGCGGTGTTCTCCAGGCGCAGGCCCATCTGCTCGGCGATCGCCATGAAGAGGCTGTTGAACACCTCCAGCATCACCGGGTCGACCTCGGTGCCGACGGCCACCGTGCGCGGCCGTGGCCGCGCCCGGGTGATCAGCAGGTGGCCGCGCTCTTCGGCGGCGGCCCGCCAGCCGGGGTCGACGACGGTGGTGGCGTCCTCCTCGGCGATGATCGCCGGCCCGCCGACGGCGTCCCCCGGACGCAGGCCGGCGCGCTGGTACAGGGGGACGTCCCGCCAGGCGTCCTCGGCGAACATCCGCACGGTGTCCGCCGGGCGCGGCTCCCCCGCGCGCGGCGGCCCGCCGCCCGGGGGCCCGGCCACCGGGGCCGTGGGGCCCGCCGCGCCCACGGCCTCCACCGACACCGCCTCGGCGACGAGCGGCTTGTCCATGGTGAAGGCGTAGCGCGCGCGGTGCGCCCGGACGAACTCCTCGGCCATCGCCCCGGCGGTGTCCAGCGGGACGGGGAGGGCGGAGTCGGTGCCCGCGTACCGCAGATGGACCCGGGCCGAGGTGGTGACGGTCTCGTCGGGGATACCGTCCGCGCGCAGCTCGGCGCGCGTCCGCGTCTCCAGCTCCGCGCACATCTCCCGCACGCGCGGCAGCGTGGCGTCGCTCAGCTCGGTCTCGACGGCCTGCTCGCGCATGGCGGTGGCGTCGGCCACGCCGATGCCGTACGCGGAGAGCACCCCCGCCAGCGGTGGCACGATCACGGTGTTCACACCGAGGGCGTCGGCGACCGCGCACGCGTGCTGGCCGCCCGCCCCGCCGAAGCTGGTGAGCGCGTAGCGGGTGATGTCGTGGCCGCGCTGCACGGAGATCTTCTTGACGGCGTTGGCCATGCCCAGGACCGCGATGTCCAGGAAACCCGCCGCGACCTCCTCCGGTCCGCGCCGGTCGCCCGTGGCCGCCGCGATCTCACCGGCGAGCGCGGCGAAGCGGGCGCGCACCGTCTCCGCGTCCAGGGGCCGGTCGCCGCCGGGGCCGAAGACCGCCGGGAAGTGTCCAGGCTGGATCCGGCCCAGCATCACGTTCGCGTCGGTCACGGTCAGCGGGCCGCCGCGCCGGTAGCAGGCCGGGCCCGGGACGGCCCCGGCGGAGTCGGGCCCCACGCGGTAGCGCCGCCCGTCGAAGTGGAGCACCGAGCCGCCGCCGGCCGCGACGGTGTGGATGTTCATCATCGGCGCGCGCATCCGCACCCCCGCCACCTCGGTGCCGAAGGCCCGCTCGAACTCGCCCGCGTAGTGCGACACATCGGTCGAGGTGCCGCCCATGTCGAAGCCGATGACCCGGTGGTGGCCGGCCTCCCCGGAGGCGCGCGCCATGCCGACCACCCCGCCCGCGGGCCCGGACAGCACCGCGTCCTTGCCCCGGAAGTGCGAGGCCTCCCGCAACCCGCCGTTGGACTGCATGAACATCAGCCGGACGCCGCGCAGCTCGGCGGCCACGTCCTCGACGTAGCGGCGCAGGATCGGGGAGAGATACGCGTCCACGACGGTGGTGTCCCCGCGCGGCACCAGCTTCATCAGCGGGCTCACCTCGTGTGAGCAGCTGATCTGTGGGAAGCCCAGCTCGTGGGCCACCGCCTCGACCGCCTGCTCGTGCGCGGCGTGGCGGTAGCCGTGCAGCAGCACGACGGCCACGCTGCGGAAGCCGTCCCGGTGGGCCGCGCGCAGCGCGTCCGCGGTGGCCTCCAGGTCCGGCTCGCGTACGACACCGCCGTGCGCGTCGACCCGCTCGGGCACCTCCACGACCCGCTCGTACAGCGCCTCGGGCAGCACGATCCGCCGGTCGAACAGGCGCGGGCGGTTCTGGTAGGCGATGCGCAGCGCGTCCCGGAAACCCTCGGTGACGACCAGGACGGTCGGCTCGCCCGTGCGCTCCAGCAGGGCGTTGGTGGCCACGGTGGTGCCCATCTTGACGACCGCGATCCGGTCGGCCGGGATGGGCTCGTCGAGTCCCAGCCCGAGCGTCAGCCGGATGCCGGCGACGGCGGCGTCCCGGTACCGCTCGGGGTGGTGCGACAGCAGCTTGCGGGTCACGAGGCGCCCGTCCGGGCGCTTGCCCACGACGTCCGTGAAGGTCCCGCCGCGGTCGATCCAGAACTCCCAGCGTCCTGCCGTCACCCCGCCATTGTCACCCCTTCGGCGGGGGCGGCGTGGCCGGACACCGCGCCGCCGACCGGCGGCGCGTCGTGGGCGGCGAGGAACGCCGCCACCGCCGCGGGCCACCCGTAGCGTTCGGCGCGGGCGCGGGCCGTGGCGCGGCGGGCGGGCTCGGGGCGGGACAGGACGTGTTCGACGGCGTCCGCGAACGCCGCCCCGTGGTCGGCCGCCGTCGCGCCCGCGGGGCCGACGATGGCCGGGAGGGCGGACAGTTCACTGACGACGACGGGTGTGCCGCAGGCCAGCGCCTCCAGCGCGGCCAGTCCGAAGGTCTCGGCGGGCCCCGGGGCCAGCACCGCGTCCGCGCTCGCCTGGAGCGCCGCGAGCGCGCCGCGGTCGGCCACATGGCCCAGGAACGCGGCCGGGAGCCGCTCCGCGCGGGCGCGGGCCGTCAGGCGGGGGCGCAGCGGGCCGTCGCCCGCGACCACGAGGGCCGCGCGGACGCCCCGGCGGCCCAGCTCGGCGAGCGCGTCGAGCGCGCGGCCCGGCCGCTTCTCCGGCGACAGCCGCGAGCACATCACGAGGAGCACCGCGGCCCCGCCCCGGTGCCGGTCGCGCAGCGCCGGGTCGCGGTGGGCCGGGTGGAAGTGGTCCAGGTCCACGCCCAAGGGGGCGCGTACGACATTGCGCGCGCCGATCCGTACAAACTCGCGCGCCGCCCACTCGGTGGTGCAGACGACGCGCGAATACGCCCGCGCGCTGCGCAGGTTCAGCCGGTCGGCGGCCCGCCGGGCGGCGGCTTCGGGGACGCCCCAGGCGCGCAGCACGCCGTCGGCGCTCTCGTGGGAGACCATTACGGAGGGCACACGGGCGCGGCGCGCCCACTCCCCCGTCCACCGCAGGGTGGTCCGGTCGGACACCTCGAGCCGGTCGGGCGCGAGCCCGTCCAGCAGCCGGGTCAGCCGTCGGCGGTCGGTCAGCACGCGGTAGCCGCCGGTGCCGGGCACCCGCGGCCCCGGGACGGTGATCACCCGCCCCTGCGGGGTGAGCTGGTCCGAGGCGTGGGCGCCCGGCACGACCAGGACGGGCTCGTGCCCGGCCGCCCGGTAGCCCGAGCCGAGTTCGCGCAGCGCGGTGCGCAGCCCGCCGGAGGAGGGGGTGACGAAGTTGGCGAGTCTGACGATCCGCAGGGGCGCGCGCGGGCCGTCCGGGCCCTGGGCCGGCACGCCCGCGCCCGCTCCCGTGCCGGGCGGCGGCGCGGCGCTCACGCGGCCACCGCCGTGCGGGCCGCGAGGACCTCGGTGTAGTGGGTGATCAGCTGGTCCCCGACCGCCTCCCAGGTGCGGCCCCGGACCGCCTCCCGCCCCGCGGGGCCGAGTGCCGAACGCAGCCGCGGGTCGGCCGCCAGGAGGGACACGGCGCCGGCGACGGCGGCCGCGTCCCTGGGCGGCACCAGGAGCCCGGTGCGCCCGTGGTCCACCAGGTCGAGCGGGCCGCCGGCCGCGGGGGCGATCACGGGGACGCCGCTGGCCTGGGCCTCCTGCACCGTCTGGCAGAAGGTCTCCTGCGGGCCGGTGTGCGCGAAGACGTCGAGGGACGCGAAGACGCGCGCCAGCTCGTCGCCGGTGCGCCGGCCCAGGAAGCGGGCCCCGGGCAGCGCGGCGCGCAGCGCCGGCTCGCTGGGACCGTCCCCGACGACGACCACCCGGACGCCGGGGAGCGCGCAGACGGGGGCGAGGAGCTCGACGTTCTTCTCGGGCGCGAGCCGGCCGACGTAGCCCACGATCAGCTCGCCGCCGGGGGCCAGGGTCCGGCGCAGCGCGGTGTCGCGGCGCTCGGGGGTGAAGCGCTCGGCGTCCACACCGCGCGGCCACAGCCGCACCCGCGGCACCCCGTGGTCGTCGAGGTCGCGGGCGGCGGCGGTGGACGGCGCGAGGGTGCGGTCCGCGGCGGTGTGCACGGCGCGTATCCGCCGCCAGGCGGCGTTCTCGCCGGCGCCGAAGTACGTACGGGCGTAGCCGCCCAGGTCGGTCTGGTAAACGGCGACGGCGGGGATCCGCAGCCGCAGCGCGGCGGTCATGCCGCGGGCGCCGAGGACGAAGGGGCCGGCGAGGTGCACCACGTCGGGCCGGTGCGCGCTGAGCGCGGCGGCGAGCCGCCTGCTGGGGAGGGCGACGCGCACCTGGGGGTAGCCGGGCAGGGGCAGGGACGGGATGCGCAGGACGGGATAGGGGCGGGAGGCGTCGGGATCCGCCGGCCCCTCGCCCGGCCCGGCGGGCGCGATGACGAGCGGATGGTGGCCGCGCCGGTGCAGGTGCCGGGCGGTCTGCAGGGCGCAGTGGGCCACCCCGTTGACGTCGGGCGGGAAGGATTCGGTGACG
This sequence comes from Streptomyces sparsogenes, assembly GCF_001704635.1. Lineage (GTDB taxonomy): Bacteria > Actinomycetota > Actinomycetes > Streptomycetales > Streptomycetaceae > Streptomyces > Streptomyces sparsogenes. The sequence continues at coordinate 59,951 of NZ_MAXF01000178.1, forward strand.
ATGGCGACACGCATACGGGTGTTCTCGGCGCGCGAGGGGTGGCCCCGGCGTCGCCCAGCTTTCGCCCCGTGGAACGTCCCATGAGCGTTCGCCCCCGGGCCCGCCGGCCCGGCCGGGCGCCGGGGGCTCCGGCCTCACGGCCGGGGAGCGACGGCGTGGCCCTCGGAGTCGGCAGCTCGGCTCGGCCTGAGCCGGCGGCGTACCCCACGACGGGGTCGGCGGCTCCGGCCTCACGACCGGCGACTCGAGCGGGGCGACGGGTGGCCCTCGATGCCGGGGGCTCGGTCGGGGTCTGCGGTTCGGGCCTCGGAACCGGCGGCGCGGGCGGGGTCTGCGGTTCGGGCCTCGGAACCGGCGACTCGGGCCGGGCGGGCGGCGCGCCTCTCACGGCTGGAGGTCGGCGGCGTGCACCTCAGGGGTCGGCGCCGTGGTCCTCGGTGCCGGGGCCGGGCGGCCGGGGCCGGGCGGCTGGAGGCGGGGCCGACGCGTACGGACGTACGCAAGCCGTTCGCTCTCTCGGGCCGGGCGGCCGAGGCGCAGGGCCTCCGGGGTCAGACCGATGTCGCGTCGGGGCCGAAGCGGCTGCGGACGGCTGTTTGGACCTCCGCCTCCTCCGCCGGGTCGGCGGCGAGTCTGCGGAGTTGCTCGACGACGCGGTCGTCGGCGGTGGCGGCGTGCCGGGCGGCCAGTTCGCGGGTGCTCTCCTCGCAGTCCCAGAGGCACTCGACGGCGAAGCCCGCGCCGAAGGACGGATCGGTGGCGGCCAGGGCGCGCGCGGCGCGGCCGCGGAGGTGGGAGGAGGCGGTCTCGCGGTAGATGTGGCGCAGCACGGGCGCGGCGCAGGCGATTCTCAGGCGTCCGGCGCCGTCGACGAGGGTCCACAGGGCCTGGGCGTCGGGGCCTTCGCCCCGCACCGTGGCGCGCAGGGCGGAGAGCACGAGGGGCGCGTCGTAGTGGCCGCCCCGGCAGGCGAGCATGGCGGCGGCCGCGGCGCCGAGGGCGTCGGGGCGGGTGGCCCAGAGCCGGGCCCGGTCGAGGGCGGCGACGCTGCGCATGCGCTCGAAGGCGGCGAGGGCGCCCTGGGAGACCAGTTCGGAGGCGGAGGGGTCGGTGGCGGCCGCTTCGATCAGGTCGAGCACCTCCGGGTCGCCGGTCTCCGCGAGGTGCCGCAGCGCCGCGGCCCGGGCCGCGTCGGGGGCGGCGGCCGCGGCGGCGAGCAGTTCGGGCCGGTCCTCGGGGCCGGCGACGGCGGCCAGGCAGCGGGCGGCGGCCTCGGGGCGGCGGGCACCGGGCCGCAGGTCGTCCTCCTGCTGGGCCCACACCAGCACGTCGTGGACGCTCCAGCCGGGGCGCGGGCCCGAGGGCCGCAGCTGGCGCTGCCAGCGGTCGAAGGATCCGTGTTCCTGGGCGGCGCGCACGCGGGACCCGTGGCGCGGGTCGTCCGCCCACAGTCGCCAGGGCCGGGGTTCATAGGCGCCGCGCACGGCGGCGGCGAGTTCGGCGTCGCCTTCGGGGGTCCGGGGGAAGCGGCCGAGGACGGCGGGGGCGAGGGCGCGCAGCCCGGTGTCGTCGTCGCGCAGGGCCAGCTCGTCGAGCGCCCACTGCCAGTTGCCGCCGGTGGCCGCGTAGCGGCGGAGCAGGCGGAGGGCGTCCTCGCGGCCGTACGAGGCGAGGTGGCCGAGGACGGCGAGGGCGAGGCCGGTGCGCTCCTCGGCGGTGTCGATGAGGTCGTCGGGGTGGAAGAGGTGCTGTTCGATCTCGTCGAGCCCGGCGTCGAGGTCGAGGCAGAGCCGGGCGTAGTACAGGGAGCGGTTTTCCACCTGCCAGTCGCGCCGGGGGTCGCGCAGCACACAGTGGTGCAGTGCCGCGAGCGCCTCGGCCCGCGGCGCGGCGAGGGCGTGCAGGGTCCCGTCGCCACGGCCTCGCTGCAGGAGGCCGAGCAGGGTGCCGCTGGGCGCTATGTCTGGATCGAACATGAGGTCAGCATCCGGTGCGGGGGGTTCGGTGGCAACGGGATTTCCGTCGATCGGCATTCTTGCCGGTGTCCGGGCGCGATATGCGCGATGAACGCTGATCGACGCCGAGGACCACGGGATCCCGAGCGCCGCAGCCTACCCGGAGGAGTCGATTCCGCCGAGTCGTGCCCGACATGCCCCGGAAAGCCACTGGCATATGCCAAAAGCACCACCGGATCGGGTATTGCCAAACCGCTTACGCGACGTCGCACGCTGTGCAAGAGTCGTTACCGGTCCCTTCCGCACGACCCGGCCGCGCCGTGCCCCTATCGGAGAACGTCATGCCGTCCCCCCGCTCCGCGGACCATTCCGCAGCCCAGCCTCCCCACCCCCCGAGGGACACGGTCGACGCGCTCATCTCCCAGACCCGGCGGCTGCGGGGCGGCGTGGCCGCGGTCCGCCGCGACACCACCGGTGACATCGACCGTACGGACGACCTCCAGCAGCGCTGGCAGCGCGCGCTGTGCGACCTGGCGGTCCACCAGCTGGACGATCTGGGCCGGCATCTGGACCAGCTCCGCGAGGGACTGCCCGCCGACCCACCCCCGCCGCCGGACTCCGCCCACGCCCCCTCCGCCCCCTCCGCCGCACCCTCCGCCGCCGCCTCCGCGCCGGACGCCGGGCCCCGGGAGCGCGGCTCGCTGCTGAGCCGGGTGGGCAGCGCCGAATGGAATCTCCTCACCGACGCCGTCACCTGGTCGGACGAGCTGTTCCAGATCTTCGGCCGGGCCCCCGAGGACGGCGGGCTGACCCTGGACGAGCTTCCCTCCTGGGTCTTCTCCGAGGACCAGCCGACCCTGACCGCGCTGGTCACCGACTGTCTGGTCGACGGCAAGCCGATCGACGGAGAATTCCGCGTCGTGCGCCCCGACGGCGTCGTCCGCACGGTCCACATGTCGGGCGAGCCCGTGCTCGACGAGGACGGCGGCACCGCGTCCATGTGGGCCGTGCTGCGCGATGTGAGCGAGCTGCGGCGCAGCGAGCGGGCGGTGCGCGAGGCCCGTGACTCAGTGCGGCGCCGACGGGACATCGCGCGGACCGAGCGCCGGGTCGCGGTCGAGCTGCAGGAGGCCGTGCTGCCGGTGTGGCGCGGCTCCCCGCCGCCCTCCCGGGGGACCACGGCCACGCTGGACCTCGCCGCCCACTACTTCCCCTCCTCCAGCAGCGCGCAGATCGGCGGCGACTGGTACGACGCGCTCCATCTGCCCGACGGCCGGACCCTGCTCAGCGTCGGCGACCTCACCGGTCACGGCGTGGCCGCGACCTCGGGCGTGGCCACGCTGCTGGGCGCGGTGCGCGGCATGGCGGTGGCCGGGCTGGAGCCGGGCGCCCTGATGGGCTGCCTCAACCAACTGCTGGACACCTCGGCCCGGCCCGCCCTGGGAAGCGCCGTGTGCGGCCGGTACGACCCCGCCACCCGCGCCTTCCTGTGGGCCCAGGCGGCTCACCCCGCCCCGCTGCTCTTCCGCGGCGGGACGGGGCGCGCCCTCCAGCCCCCGGACGGCGTACTGCTCGGCGCCACGCCGGGCGCGCGGTACGCCCAGGCCGGTGAGCGGCTGGAGCCGGGCGATCTGCTGGTGCTGCACACCGGAGGGCTCCGGCCGTTCAGCACGCACCCCGACACCAACACCGACACTGCTACCGACACGGGCGGCGACACGGGAGCCGAGCGGCTGCTCGGGCTCGCCCCACGGTTCGCCACCGCTCGCAGCGCACAGGAGTGCGTACGGGCCGTGGTGGAGGCGTTCGACGACGAGCGGCGCGAGGACGACGCGTGTGTGCTGATCGCCAGGGTCGCCCCGTAGCGCCCGGCTGTACGCACCCGTAGCGCCTTGGCCGTACGCCTGTAGACAGCGCCTGTACGCAACGCCTATACGGCGGCGGTTTTCCCGTCCCCGCCCGGTGCTCTGCCGCCCGGGATCCTCGCACCCGGGCCACCCTTGGGCCCCAGCCCTTTCGGTGCCTTCTGCTCGATCTCCTCGCGAAGTCTCCGGATGTCGGGGCGCGAGGAGTAACGGCCGGTGAGCCGGTACATCTCGCGCAGCCGGTCCCAGGTGCGGTGGGAGGAGTTGTGCTCGATGGTCAGCAGGGCCAGGCGCGCGTACTTGTCCGCCTGCTCCGGGTCGTCGCCGATGAAGCACGCCGAGGCGATCGAGATGTGGTCGAAGATCTGCGACCGGTCGCGGCCCTCCTCCCGCATCCGCAGCCCCTCCTTGGCGTGGCGCTGCGCGATCGCGGCGGCGCCGGGCTCGTGTTCCGCGAGGGTGCGGTAGACCAGCCCCTCCATGCCGTGCAGATCGGCCTCGTTGAACAGCTGCATCCAACTCGGCGGCGGAACGTCGCCCTTGTCGGAGACGAACAGCTCCTCGGCCTGGCCCAGGGTGCGGCGCACCGCCTGCCCATGGCCCATGGACGCCTGCGCCCATGCCTCGATGGTGCAGAACATGGCGCGGGTGCGGGGCAGCGCCTCCTGGCCCGCGCCGGACTTGGCGAGTTTCATCAGATCGAGTGCGTCGTCCGGCCGGCCCAGGTGGACCATCTGCCGGGCGGCGCGGGAGAGCGCCTCCCCCGCCCGGGGGCGGTCGCCCCCCTCACGGGCCGCGTGCGCGGCGATGAGGAAGTACTTCTGGGCGGTGGGCTCCAGGCCCACGTCGTGTGACATCCAGCCGGCGAGCACGGCCAGGTTGGCCGCGACGCCCCACAACCGGCGCTGCAGCGCCGGGGGGTGGCGGTAGGCGAGCATCCCGCCCACCTCGTTGAGCTGGCCCACCACGGCCTTGCGCTGCAGTCCCCCGCCGCGGGCGGCGTCCCAGGCGCGGAAGATGTCGACCGAGTGTTCCAGCGCGTCGATCTCCTGGGAGCCCACCGGGGCCGCCTCGTAGCGGTCGAAGCCGGCGAAGTCCGCGGACAGGGGCTCGTCGGTACGGGGGGCGTCGGAGGCCAGCGTCGGGTCGCTGAGCAGCCAGTCGTGCATGGCACCGGTGATGGCTGATCCTGCGGCGAGCGCGGCGCCCGCACCCACCAAGCCGCGTCGGTTGAACATAAGGTCCATTCCCGTGAATTCGGTGAGGACCGCAGCCGTGGACTCGGGCGCCCAGAGCAGCCCGTCGCCGGACTGCCCCTTCCCCGCGCGCCCCTGCCGTGCGAAACCGAGGTCCTCGATGGTCACGACTCGACCGAGGCGCTCGGTGAACAGGGCGGCCAAAACCTTGGGCACGGGATCGCGCGGCGTCTCGCCGGTGTCGATCCAACGCCGCACCCGCGAGGTGTCGGTCGCCAGCTGCGGATGGCCCATGGCCGCCGCCTTCCGGTTCACGAGCCTCGCGAGCTCCCCCTTGGACCAGCCGGCGAGGCCGAACAGATCCGCGAGACGGGTGTTGGGTTCCCTCGTCACGTCAAGCCCCCAGGTTCTCGGCTGACTTGACAGTAACGGGCCAGTCACGGCCCGTGCGACTATTCGCCAGGGTTCGCCAGGGTCCGCCAGATGGTGTGCCACCCGCGGGTGGGTGTGGTGTAGGACCGCGCCACCCGGCCCGGCGGCGATCAGCGAGAACGGGCCGCATTCCCCAGGGTGCGGCCTCGCCCCGGGGCCGGGAGGCGCGCGACTCGTCGGCACACGAAGGGATCTGTATTGTCCATGTACGCGGCATCGTCCTCCGTGTCCGCCCCGCCCCGGCCGTACCGTCGGCAGCCGCCAGGCGCCGGGCCGTTCCTGGATCCCGCCGCCGGCGGGCGGGCGAGGCGGGCCCCGAGCCCCGGCCCGCTGAGCGGGAGACTCGACATGTCCGGCCCGCAAGGAGCACAGCTGCGCACGGCGATCGCGTCGGTCCACCGCATCTGTCCGGAGTTCAACCCCGTCCAGGTGCTCCGGCGCAGCGGGCGGTCCGTACTCCTGGTCGGCACCACCGGCCGCACCACAGCGGTCGCCAAGTGCCTGCTGGACCACTCCCCGGCCTGGGCCGAGCGGTTCCGGCGGGAAATAGCGATGTACCGCACGTTCGTGCGCCACCGTCCGCCGGTCCGGGTGCCCCGGCTGATCGCGGCCGACCCCGACAACTGCGCCCTGGTCATCGAGCGGATGCCCGGGCGGGTGGCGGCGTCCCAGCGCCATCCCGCCGAGCCGCCGCCGCGGGCCGATGTGCGGGCCGCGCTGGGCGCCATCTGCCGGATCAATCTGTGGCGGCCGCCCGCGGATCTGTTCGACGCGCCGATCGACTACGCGGTCAGGCTGGCCCGCTACCACGAGCTCGGGCTGCTCACCGACCGCGACATGGGCGATCTGCGGAAGCTGCTGCGGGGGCTGGCGCACAGCTCCGGCCGGCAGAGCCAGGGGCAGTTCTGCCACGGCGACGCCTTACTGAACAACATCCTGCTCTCCCCGGCCGGGGCGGCGCTCATCGACTGGGACCACGCGGGCTGGTATCTGCCCGGGTACGACCTGGCCACCCTGTGGACGGCGCTCGGCGACGCCCCGGGGCCGCGGCGCCAGATCAGCCAGCTGGCGCAGGCGGCGGGGCCCGACGCGCGGGACGCCTTCCTGGTGAATCTGATGCTCGTGCTGACTCGGGAGATCCGCCAGTGCGAGACGGCCGTGCAGCGCACCATGCACGACCCCGCCCCGCCGACGCCGGGCGCGATCGGGGCCGGTGAGGAGCAGCGTCTGCTGCTGCGCCGGCTGCACGACGACTGTTCCCTCGCGCGGCGTGCCGTACGGGCCGCGGTCGGCACCCGCTGAACCGCGGCGCCCGTCGCACCACGGGGCGCGCCACCGGTCTGGACCAGTGACGCGCCGCAGGCCCGTACGCCTGTGCCGGGAAACCCCGTGCACCCGTCCCGGGAATCCCCTGGCATAGGCGTTGACGTGCGAACACCCGGGCGGCCGCAGATCATTGACGGATCGCCTGGCACCGGATACCTCTAGGTGGGCTCGGCCCGCACGCATGACCAGCGCACACCCAGCGCACGTCGGCCCGCCTTGAGGAGGCTGCAATGCGAGGATCCGCACAGGACAGCGCGCACGACCCGAACAGACCTGCGCCCGGCCCCACGCGGCGGACGGCCCTGCGGACCGCCGGTGCGGCCGCCTCGGCGGCCTTTCTGCTCCCTCTGGCGTCGCAGGCCCCGGCCGCCCTGGCCGACGAGGCGCGGCCGGGCGGCGACGCCCTGCAGCGGGCCTTCGCCGCCGCGGCGCGGGAGTACGGCGTCCCGTTGAGCGTGCTGCTGGGCGTGTCGTATCTGCAGTCGCGCTGGGACGGTCACGGCGGCGCGCCGAGCGTCACCGGCGGCTACGGCCCCATGCACCTCACCGATGTGACCACCGCCCTGGCCCGCACGCCGCACCACAGCCACGGCACGGAGGACGCGCGCGGCGATGCGGCGCGCCCGCTCGAGGTGCCCGGCACCGAGGTGCCCCAGGCGCGGCAACTGCCCGCGCGGCTGCGGACGCTGGAGCGTGCCGCCGACCTGACCGGGCTGCCCGCCGAGGCACTGCGCGGCGACGAGGCGGCGAATGTGCGCGGTGGCGCCGCGCTGCTGGCCGCCGAGCAGAAGAGGCTGGGGCTGCCGCTGAGCGAGGACCCGGCCGACTGGTACGCGGCGGTGGCCGCGTACGCCGGCTCGGACAACGCCACGGCGGCCGCTGTCTTCGCCGACGACGTGTTCGAGGTGATCCGCGACGGCGCGAGCCGCACCACGGCCTCGGGTGAGACGGTCTCGCTCCCGGCCGCGCCCGAGGTGTCCCCCGACACCCGGCAGTTGCGGGCGCTGGGGCTGCCCTCCGTCGAGCGGGATCCGAACATCGAGGCCCCCAAGGGCGTCTCGATCGAGTGGTTCCCGGCGCCCTACGAGCAGTTCGGCGACAACGACTACGGCAACCACGACCTGGGCAACCGCCCCGAGTCCCAGTCGATCGACTACATCGTCATCCATGACACCGAGGGCACCTGGGACGTCTGCCTCAAGCTGATCAAGGACCCGACGTATGTGTCCTGGCAGTACACCCTGCGCTCGGCCGACGGGCACATCGCCCAGCATCTCGCGCTGAAGGACGTGGGGTGGCACGCGGGCAACTGGTATGTCAACGCCAAGTCGATCGGCGTGGAGCACGAGGCGTTCCTCACCTCCCCCGACGCCTGGTACACGGAGGCGATGTACCGCAGCTCGGCCCGGCTGGTGCGCCATCTCGCCCGGAAGTACGACATCCCGCTGGACCGCCAGCACATCCTGGGCCATGACAACGTGCCCGGCACCACCACCCCGAACATCAAGGGCATGCACACCGACCCCGGCCCCTACTGGGACTGGGCGCACTACTTCACCCTCCTGGGCGCGCCCTTCCACGCCACCGCGGGCCCGGGCGGCGGGCTGGTCACCGTCCGCCCCGACTACGAGACCCACCAGCCGGTGTACACCGGCTGTGAGAGCGCCGGTGTGGCTTGTACTCCGCACGGCTCGGGCGCGGTGCGGCTGCACACCGCGCCGAGCGCGGACGCCCCGCTGGTCAAGGACATCGGGCTGCGCCCCGACGGGTCGGACTCCACGACCGGGGTCAACGACACCGGTGCCCGCGCCTCGACCGGGCAGCGGTTCGCGGTGGCGGAGCGCCGGGGCGACTGGACGGCCATCTGGTACCTCGGGCAGAAGGCGTGGTTCGAGAACCCCAGGCGCCGGCCGACCGCGGTCAACACCAAGGGCCTGGTCGTCACCCCGAAGGAGGGCACGGCGGAGGTGCCGGTGTACGGGCGCGCCTACCCGGAGAAGGAGGCGTACCCGGCGGGGGTGCCGGTGCAGGCCGTCTCGCCGCTGCCGTACAAGCTGCTCGCGGGGCAGCGGTACGCGCTGGGGCTGAAGACCCAGGGCGAGTATCTGTGGGCGACCACCTTCGACCCGGCGGGTCACAAGGTGGTGCGTGGCCAGGACACGTACTACCAGATCCAGTTCGGGCACCGGGTGGCGTTCGTGCGGGCCGCCGATGTGCGGATCGAACGGTCCGACAAGTAGCCCGCGGGCGGGTTCGCCGACGGCCTGGGGCCGCGGGCGTGGCCGACCGGCTCCATGCCGGCCGGCCGCCTCGCGGCCCTTCCGCGTGCCGGGCCTCGGCCCCGCCGGTCTCAGCCCCCTGCCGGTCTCAGCCCTGCCGGAACATCTCCGCGGGCAGCGGCTTGAGCAGCCGGTAGAGGTCATCGGTGATGGGGCGGTCCCAGCTGGCGATGGTGACCAGGATGCCGTCGCTCCGGTCGAACTGGGCGCAGGAGATCCGGCCCTCTGAGAGCTTGATGCGGCGCACGATGAGGAGGTTGTCCTCGTGCATGACCGGGCTGTCCTCGATGTCCACCACATGGACCGGCTCGTCGTTGCCGAGGGCCGCGAGCAGCTGCGTCACCTCGAACGGCGGCTGTCCCTCGGCCAGCTCGCGGGCCGGGGACCCCTCGGGCAGATTCCCGATGATCATCGCGGGGCCGCGCCCGCCGAACAGGTCGTAGCGCAGGAAGACGCCCTGGCAGCTGCCGTCGGGCGCGGGCAGCAGCCCGGCCCCGAGATCGCCGGGCCAGTCCCCCGGGTCCATGGCCAGGACGTCGAAGTCCGGACCGGCGGGCGTGGCGGGGGTGCGGCGGCGGAGGAACGACATGCGGACATGGTACGTGTACCGGCGCCGGAATCCGCCCGGGGGAGCGACGGGGCGGCGCCCGGCGCGTGCGGGGCGCACACCGGCTGCGGCCGGGGTCAGCGTCCGGTCACCGGGCGCGGTACGCGGGTGCCGACGGCGGGGCCGGCCGGGCCGCCCATCGCCTTGGCCAGCCCGGCGCGGTCGGTGCCCACCTTGCGGTAGACCCCGGACAGCACCCGGGTCACCTCGCGCTCCGCCAGGCCCAGCTCCTCGCCGATCCGGTCGTCGGGCCGGCCGAGCGCGGCCAGCTCGGCGACGGCCTGTTCCCGGGAGGTCAGCGGGGAGCCGTGGTCGGTCCGCAGTTGCAGCGGGCGCAGCCCGGTGGCGGACAGCTCGTCGCGGGCCCGTGTCGCGAGCGCGTCGGCCCCGCACTGCACCGCGCCTTCCAGCCCGCGGTAGAGCCGCTCCCCCGCCTCCAGCGGGAGCCCGATCCGGCGCAGGGCGGCGCCGTGGTCGACCAGGGCGAGGGCCAGGTCGTAGCCGGACGGCGAGCGTTCGAGGTGGTCGACGGCCTCGGCGAGCAGTCTGATCCGCTCCGACCCCTGGGCCACCAGTCCGGCGGTGTGCAGTGCCCGGCCGATCATGGAGTGGGCGCCGAACTGGTGGGCGCGGCGCACCGCGTCCTGGGCCACCTCGGCGGCCTGGCGGGGCTCGGTGAGCGCGAGGGCCTGGGCCAGGTGGAGCTGCCAGGGGCACCAGGCGGGGTTGCGCATGCCGCGGCGGTCCATCCGGTGGCCGGTCTCGGCGAGCCGCTGCCGGGCCTCGCGGTGCATGTTGCGGGCCAGCAGCAGCTCGCCGCGCACGGTCTGCGCGTCCGGGCACAGCAGGGCCTGGGGGAGGTTTCCGCCGCAGGAGTGCTCGGCGGCGAACCGCTGGGCCTCCTCGAGGCGGCCGCGGCGCAGCAGGGTCTCGACGAGGGTGCCGACCGCGGTCCAGTGGGCGGGGGTCTGCGGCCCGACCAGGTCGGCGATCCGCAGCCCCTCGCGGGCGAGTTCCTCGGCTTCGGAGAGCGCCCCGCGGCGGTAGCGGACGTAGCCGAGGAGGGTGAGGCCGAAGGCGAGGTGCGCGCCGTGCCAGCCCTTCCGCTCGCACTCCGCGACGCCGTCCGCGAACAGCTCCTCGGCGCGGCCCGGCTGGTCGCAGTGGAGGAAGGTCAGGGCGACCAGGATGGGCACCTCGAAGCCCCACTCGTCGTCGGTCCAGCTCAGGCCGTCGCCCAGGGCCTCCTCGGCATGGCGCAGGGCGGTGGCGGCCGGTTCGCCGCGGGTCATCGCGTCGAAGGCGCGCAGGCCCAGCAGGTAGCGCTCGGCCATGCCGCGGCCGGAGAGGCGGCCCGCCAGCCGGGCCAGCCGCCGGGAGCGGGCGGGCGCGTCCTGGCCGTCGGCGCGGAACATGTTCCACATGATCTGTTCGGTCTGCATCCGCAGCCGGGTGCGGGCGCTGCGGGCCCGCCCGGCCTCGGCGGCCACGACCTGCGCGGCCTCCTCCATGCGGCCGCTGTGACCGTAGGCCTGTGCGAGCCGGTAGGTGACCGCCTCGCGCAGCTCGGGGTCGAGCGCGGGCTCCTCCAGGGCGGCCCGCAGGTGGTTGACGGTGACCGCGGGCTCGCTGAGCTGGGCCGCGCAGCCGAGTTCGTAGAGCACCGCGGGCCGTTCCTGGAGGGAGGGCGGTTCGCGCAGGGCCCGGGCGAGGCAGCGGCGCGCGGCGTCGGGTGCGCCGGCCCGCAGGTATTCGCGGGCGGCGGCGCGCAGATGGCGCACCACCCAGGGGTCGGCCTCCGGGTGCAGCTCGAGCAGGTGCCGGCCGGCGGCCCCGGAGCCGCGGCCCGCCGCGAGGACCGCGGAGGCGGCGCTGCCGTGCATGGCCACGCGCAGGGCGCCGGGGATCGCGCGGTAGACGGCGGTGGCGATGGTCGGGTGGAGGAATTCGAGGCTTCCGGACCCGGTGCCCGGCCGGCCACCGCCGTCCGGCGCCTCCGGAAGAGCTTCGGCCCCTGTCCCGGGCCGGCCGCGCGGCGGTAACCGCATGGCGGTGACGGTCCCGGCTCCTGGTTCCCGGGGCGGGCCGGCCGGCGGGGGCCGCTCCTGGGACGCGGGGCGCGGCGGGGCGAAGAAGCGGGCGTCGGCCAGCCGGAGGGCCAGGTCGGCGGTGTCCGTGGTGGACAGGCCCGCGACATCGGCGGCCAGGGCCGGGGTGGCCTCGCTGCCGAGGATCGCGACGGCCCAGGCGAGCCGGACGGCGGCGGTGCCGAGGCGGGTCAGCCGGTCGCCCAGTCCGCTGTCCAGGGCGCTGGAGACCAGCTCGCGCAGGTGGACGAGGTTCACCGACCGCGGTTTCAGATCACGCTCGCGGACCTTGGCGGTCAGCTCGACGACCTCGAAGGGGTTGCCGCCGGTGACCGCCCAGCACTCGCGGCAGAACGCGTCGTCCGCCTCCTCGCCGAGCGCCTCGCGCACGATCCGGCCGACCGCGCCCGGGGTGAGCGGGGCCAGCAGGCGGGGCCGGGAGCCCTGGCGCTCGGTGAGCCCGCGCAGCGCGGCGGCGTCGGCCGGCAGCTCCTCGGGCCGGTAGGCGACGACCAGCAGCAGGGGCAGGTCGGTGGCGCGCGGGGCGAACCGGGTGAGCCAGTCGAGGGATTCGGTGTCGGCCCAGTGGGCGTCGTCCAGGACCATGACGACGGGGGCGTGCTGGACGGCGAAGCGGGTCACCAGCCAGTCCAGGCCGTCGCGGACGCCGTGCGGGTCGGGCGAGCCGCCGCCGTCCGGGACCACCAGGCCCACGGCGGGCGCGACGATGTCGTACCAGCCGGCGAGGATCTCGCGGTGGGTCTCCTCGCCGGTCGCCGCGAGCACGGGCTGGAAGAGCTGGCGCACCACGTGGAAGGCGACGCCCTGCTCCCGCTCGCCGCCGCGGGCCGAGAGCACCGTGCAGCCCCGGGCCGCGGCCCGCCGCCGGGCCTCGGCGAGCAGCGCGGTCTTGCCGGCGCCGCCCAGCCCCGCGAAGGCCATGACCCCGCCGGTGCGCGGCCCGGCCGCGTCGTCGGACGGGTCGCCGCACAGCTCGGTCAACGCGGCGTCCACCGCGCCGAGTTCGGACTCCCGTTCCAGCAGCGTCCGGCGTCCCGGGCTCTGTCGTCTCATCTTCTCCGCCACGCTCGTACCCCTTCGGCAGGTACAGCCGAGCGCAGCCCGATCGAGACGCTGCGTAGCGCCGTATGCGCGGAATTTTCTTGCGGCATTGCCATTGGCACACGCCAATTCGGCGGGCGCCCTATCGAAGGGGGTGCGGACCGGGCCACCATGTCCGGGTGCGGCGAGGACCGTGGCGTGGAGGGGCCGGTCCCCGGCGCCGACGCGGTCCCGTATGTCCTGAGGGGGCGGATACGGACCATGGATCAGGCGGTTGCGTTACCATCGGCGGCCCGGTCGGCGGCGCTCTTCGGCTTCCCGCCCGCCGATCTGATCAGCCCCGACGCCGAGGCGGCGCGGCGGCACACCATCGAGTGGCTGTCGCGGTACGGCGTCTTTCCGGGCGACGCGTCGGTGGCGGAGTACGACGCGCTGCGGTTCGATCTGCTGGCGGCCTACTTCTACCCGGGTGAGACGGGCGCCGACCTGGCCCTGGGCAATGACCTGTGCGGATGGTACTTCGTCTTCGACGATCAGTTCGACGGCGAGCTGGGGTGCCGGCCCGGTGAGGTGTCACGGCTGCTGGACCCCATCGTCCAGGTGACGCGGGAGGCCGGGGAGCCGGCCGGGCACGCCCCCGAGGGCCCTCTCGTCGAGAGCTTCCGCGACCTGTGGCGGCGCATCCACGAGGGCAGGCCCCGGGTGTGGCGGGACCGCTTCCGCCACCACTGGATGGAATATCTGACCTCCTACCACCGTGAGGCGCTGGACCGCACCCGGAGCCGTCCGCGCTCGGTGGAGGCGGTGGTCGCCCTGCGCCGCCACTCGATCGGGGTGCAGCCGTGTCTGGACCTCAACGAGCGCTTCGGCGGGTACACCCTGCCGGACGCGCTGCACGGCGGTTTCCCGCTGGCGCAGATGCGGGAGGCCACCGACGACGTCGTGGTCTTCACCAATGACATCGTCTCCCTGGGCAAGGAGCTGGCCGCGGGAGACGTCCACAACAGCGTGATCGTCCAACGGGAGCTGTCGGGCGGCACCCTGGAGGAGGCCGTGCGCCACATCGCCGGCCTCGCCGACTCCCGCTACCGGTGGTTCGAGGAGACCGCCGCGCGGCTGCCCGCCCTCCTGGCCGGGACGGGGGCGGAGACCCGGCTGCACGTCGGGCACTACGTGGACGGCATGCGGAATGTGATGCGGGGCAATCTCGCCTGGTCGTTTCTGACGGCCCGGTACGACGAGCGCGGCATCGCGGCGGTGAGCAGCGGGCGGCAGCGGCCGTGGGCGGGCCTGGGCGCGTGCGCGGTGCCGATGTCCGGCCGGCCCCTGCCCTGACCGGTGTGGCCCGCCGTCGGCCCGGCCGCGCTTCCGGCGCGGACGGGCCGACGGCCGCTCCCTACGGAGCCGGGTGCTGTGACAGCCGTGGATCGCTCGTCCCCGGGCGGCCCGTCTCCACGTGTCCGGCCAGCCGCCTCAGGAAGTCAGGGTCCTGGTCCGAGGTCACCGACAGGTCGTACCAGCCGTGGCCGGTCCCGGTGTCCGCCGTGTGCACGGCACGGGCGCCGGGACGCAGACGGTACTCGGCGGTTTTCCCCTTGCCGAAGGCGTCCGTGACGGTGAGGCGGACGACCGAGGTGCCCCCGTTGGCGAGGAGCAGGCGCACCTTCTGCCCGCGCCGCTGGTGGCGGGCGGTGACCTCGGGGCCGGGCTCGGCGGAGCCGGCCTTGAGGCGGCGGAAGAACCCGGCCGGGCCGTGCACCGAGAAGTCGTAGCCGCCGGCGGTGGTGTCCCAGTGGCCGGCGAGTCGCCCGCCGGACTCCACGGTGAAGGTCCACGGCCCTTCGGGGTCGGTCGCCGAGGTGACGTGGAAGACGGCGCCGCCGCGGCCGTGGCTCGCGAAGGCCACCGAGAGCCGGCCCGCCACGGGCACGGCCGCGTCGGCCGACAGGTCGTACGGAAGCGGGCGCGCCGGGCGCGGTCCGGGTTCCTGCCGGGGGAGGGCGGGCTTCGCCGGGGGCGTCGGCACATAGTCCTTGTGCCGGTCGTGGTCCGGCGGCTGCCAGGCGGCGGTGTCCGGCAGCGCGGGGATGGCGGTGTCGGACCGGGAGAAGTCGAAGGCCGAGGTCAGATCGCCGCAGACGGCCCGCCGCCAGGGTGAGACATGGGGCTCGTGGACGCCGAAGCGGCGCTCGATGAAGCGGATGATCGACGTGTGGTCGAAGACCTCGGAGTTGACCCAGCCGCCGGTGCTCCAGGGGGACACCACGAACATCGGGACGCGCTGCCCGAGCCCGTACGGGCCGGGGACATGGGTGTCGGAGCCGGAGGGGGTGAACAGCTCGCCGGTGGTGTCGACCGTCGAGCGGCCGGCCTGCGGGAAGGGCGGCACGACGTGGTCGAAGAAGCCGTCGTTCTCGTCGTAGGTGATCAGCAGGACCGTCCTGCTCCACACCTCCGGGTCGGCCGTCAGCGCGTCCAGGACCCGGGCGATGTACCAGGCCCCGTAGTTGGCCGGCCAGTTGGGGTGTTCGGTGAACGCCTCGGGGGCCGCGATCCAGGAGACCTGCGGCAGCCTGCCGGCCTTCACATCGGCCGTCAGCGCGTCGAAGAGCCCGTCGCCGGACTTGGCGTCGGTGCCGGTGCGCGCCTTGTCGTAGAGGGGGTCGCCCGGCTTGGCGTCGCGGTACTGGTTGAAGTAGAGGAGGGAGTTGTCGCCGTAGTTGCCCCGGTAGGCGTCCTGGATCCAGCCCCAGGACCCGGCGGCGTCGAGCCCGTCGCCGATGTCCTGGTAGATCTTCCAGGAGACCCCGGCCTTCTCCAGCCGCTCGGGGTAGGTGGTCCAGGAGTAGCCGGCCTCCTCGTTGCCGAGGACGGGACCGCCGCCCTTTCCGTCGTTTCCGGTGTACCCGGTCCACATGTAGTAGCGGTTGGGGTCCGTGGAGCCGATGAACGAGCAGTGGTACGCGTCGCAGACGGTGAACGCGTCGGCGAGCGCGTAGTGGAAGGGGATGTCCTCGCGCGTCAGGTAGGCCATGGTCGTGGTGGATTTGGCCGGGATCCAGCGGTCGTATCTGCCGTGGTTGAAGGCGGCGTGGCCGTCGTTCCAGCCGTGCGGGAGATCCCGGATGAACTGGAGCCCGAGGTCGTCCGCGTCCGGCCGGAAGGGCAGGACCTCCCTGGCGCCGTCGGACTGGTGCCAGACCGGCTTGCCGCTGGGCAGCGTCACCGGATGCGGGTCGGCGAAGCCGCGTACCCCGCGCAGCGAGCCCAAGTAGTGGTCGAAGGAACGGTTCTCCTGCATCAGGACGACCACGTGCGCCACGTCCCGCAGGCTGCCGGTTCGGCGGTCGGCCGGGATCTCCGCGGCGCGGGCGATGCTGGTGGAGAGCGCGGAGAGGGCGGCGGTGCCACCGGCGAGCCGCATGAATCTGCGACGGTCCATTGCTGATGTCATACCGCACAGTGTCACCGGACGGAGAACAACGACTCCCGGCGGACAGGCGAAATCTGTACGGCGATCCGCGGCCTTCCTCCTCCGCCGGCCGGGCCGGAGGGCGGTACGGCTAACGCGCCCGGTGGCGGCGGTGGTGGCGGGCGACGCGGGCGCGGTTGCCGCAGGACGGCTTGCACCACTCCTGGCGCGGATGGTCCTTGACGAAGTAGCGCACACAGCGCGGGGCGGGGCAGGCCCGCAGCCGCTCGCGGTCCGGCCCGGCGAGGAACGCGATGGCGTCGCGCGCGAGCGCCGCCACCAGCCGGTCGGTGTCCGTGGAGCCCTGCGGCCGCGCGGCGCGGACCAACGGGGCGCCGCCCTCGGGCCACTCCAGGCGCGGGGCGCCCGGGGCGCGGGCCGCCGCGGCGTTCAGCCGCTCCACGGCCAGGTCCTCGGGGAGCAGCCGGTGGGCGTCGGCCGGGCTCGGCGGGCCGGGCCGGACCGCGCGGGCGAACAGCGCGCGGACGGCGGCGCGCAGCGCCCGTACGGCGTCGAGCGCGGCCTCGTCCGCGGTGAAGTCCCGGGCGTCCAGCGTGTCCCGGAGCGGTTCGGCCAGCTCCCGCACCCAGGCGGTCAGCCCGTCCGGCGTGGCCAGGTCGTCGGCCACCCCGCCGTTCCCGTCGTGGCGGATGGTGACGGCGAGCGCGAGGGCGAGTCGGTCATCGGACATGACTTAATGGTAGCCTCCCGGTTCAACCATTAGCCCCAGGGGGGACGGACGCATGGACGAGACGAACACGCACCCGGACGCCGACGGAGCCCAGCGGGTGCTCTCCGCGGTACTCGCCGGACACCGGCGGCTGCGCACCCTGCTGGACGGCCTGACCGACGCCGCGGCGCGCGAGCCGAGCGCGCTGCCCGGCTGGAGCCGCGCGCATGTGCTGGCGCACATCGGGGGCGTCGGGTCGGCCCTCGCCCGGCAGGCCAGGTTCGCGCTGCGGGGCGAGCTGATCGAGGTGTACGACGGCGGCCGCCCGGCCAGGGACGCCGGGATCGAGGCGGGCTCCAAGCGCACCGCGGACGAGCTGCGGCAGGCCGTGGCCGAAACCCTCGCGGAGGCGGAGGGCGCCCTGACCGCGGTGGGCTCCCAGGACTGGGAGCGGCCCGTCCGCTACCGCGACGGCGACGTCCGGGCGGTTCTGCTCTGCTGGTGGCGGGAGTTGGAGATCCACACGGCGGACGCGCTGCTCGGCTACGGCCCGGACGACTGGTCGCGCGACTTCTGCGGGCACCTGTGGGACTTCCTCGCCCCTCGCGCGCCCCTGGCCACCCTGCTGACCCTCGAGGCCACCGACGGCCCCGAGCGGCGCGCCTACGGTTCGGGCGAGCCGCTGACCGTACGGGGGCGGCTGACCGATCTCACCGCGTGGCTGACGGGACGCGCCCCCACCGGCCCGCTGGACAGCGGGCCTGCCCCGCTCCCCGAACTCCGCCCCTGGCCTTAGAGCTCCTAACAAAGGCGTTGAACGTGTCGGTGGGTGATGAGGCAGGCGGCGAGGCCGAGGAAGGCTTCGTGGATGTCGTCGTGTCTCTCCCAGCGGATGCGCAGGCGGCGGAAGCCGTGCAGCCAGGAGATCGTTCGTTCCACGACCCAGCGGAAGATGCCCAGGCCGGAGCCGTGCGGCTGGCCGCGTTCCGCGATCACTGGACGGATACCACGCTGCCACAGCAGCCGCCGGTACTTGTCATGGTCGTAGCCGCGGTCCGCGAAGACCATGTCCGGCCGTCGCCGTGGCCTGCCGACGACGCCGGCGACCGGTGGAACCTTGTCGAGCAGGGGCAGTAGCTGGGTGACGTCGTTGCGGTTTCCGCCGGTCAGCGACACCGCGAGTGGGATGCCCTGGCCATCGGTGAGGACGTGGTGCTTGCTGCCCGGTCGTGCACGGTCGACCGGGCTCGGCCCGCTTTTGGGCCCCGCCGGGCCGCCCGCACGTGGGAGGAGTCGATCACCGCCCGCGACCAGTCCAGCTGCTTGGCCGACCGCAGCTTCTTCAGCAGCACCAGGTGCAGCTTGTCCCATACACCGGCCTCGTTCCAGGCTGCCAGGCGCCGCCAGCAGGTCATCCCTGAGCCGAAGCCCAGCTCCTGCGGCAGGTACTCCCACTGGATGCCGGTGTGCAGCACGAACAGGATCCCGCACAGGGCCTGTCGGTCCGGCACCCGCGGCCGGCCCGCCACCAGCTTCGGCCCCGGCTCCGGCAGCAACGGCTCGATAAGCGACCACAGTTCGTCCGACACGATCCACGGCCGCGACTGACGTTTCCCCACGACCCGACCAACGAGCCGACAAGCCGACGGTCACGTGATCAACAACTTCTGTTAGGGCCTCTTAGAGCCTCTCGTAGAGTCCGCCCTCATGACGGATGTACTCAACCTCTGGAAGGCGGGCCTCGGCGAGGTGCCCGAGGACGTGTGGGAGCGCACCGGGCTGCGGGTGCTGATCCTCGCGGACAACGGGCTCACCCGCCTCTCCCCCGGCATCGGCCGCCTCCACCGGCTGCACACGCTCGACCTGGGGCACAACCGGCTCGCCGAAGCACCGGGTGAGCTGGGCGAGCTGCGGGGCCTGACCCGGTATCTGTATCTGCACGACAACCGCCTGACCCGGCTGCCGCCCGAGCTGGGCCGGCTGGACGGGCTGGCGTATCTCAACGTCGGCGAGAACCGGATCGGTGAACTGCCGCCGGAGATCGGCGGCATGGCGGGTCTCGTGGAGCTGCGCGCGCAACACAACGAGCTGACCGGGCTGCCCGGGTCGATCGGGCGGCTCGGCCGACTGCGGGAGCTGTGGCTGCGCGGCAATCGCATCACCTCCCTGCCCAACGCCTTCTCCGCGCTCGGCCGGCTGCGCCACCTCGAACTGCGCGACAACGCCCTGGAGTCGGTGCCCGAGCCGCTGCGCGCGCTGCCGCTGCTGCGCCACCTCGATCTGCGGAGCAACCGGTTGCGCGGGATTCCGGACTGGGTCGCGGAGCTGCCGTCCCTGGAAAAGCTCGATCTGCGCTGGAACGGATTCGAGGTGCGCGGGGACGAGCTGCCACCGCTGCGAGCCCTGCGGGAGAGGGGCTGCGCCGTGCTCACCTGACCGCCGCCCGGACGAGGACGAGCCGCCCGGTGGTGTCCGGACGGCTCGGCCCCGCGACGCCGTCGCTCAGGTCAGGTCGAACTCGCCGGCCCGCGCGCCGATCACGAAGGCGCGCCACTCGGCGGGGGAGAAGATCAGGGCCGGGTCCTGCGGCCGGCGGCCGTGGCGCATGGCGATGTAGCCCTCGACGAAGGCGATCTCCACATCGCCCACGCCCCGGCTGCTCGACCTCCACTGGGCGGTGCTCAGGTCGAGGTCGGGCTTCTCGGCGCTGCCTACCAGGGGTTGTTCGGTGGTGGTTTCGGCCACGTGATTCGGCTCCTCCCGGGTCGTCGTCCCGGCCCCACCCTAGCGATCGCGGCCGGTGCCGGACAGGCCGCGAAAGAAGGACGGCACCGCACAGGCGGACGTACGGCGGGAGGACGGTGGGACGACAGCGGGACGACGGGCGTCCGGCGGGATGGGGCTGCGGTCAGCCGGCCGGGGGCTCGGCCGCCACCAGCCACATCGAGAAGAACTGCGACCCTCCGCCATAGGCGTGACCGAGCGCCCTGCGCGCGCCCTCCACCTGGTGCTCCCCCGCCCGCCCGCGCACCTGGAGCGCCGCCTCGGCGAAACGGATCATCCCCGAGGCGCCGATGGGGTTGGTGGACAGCACCCCGCCCGACGGGTTGACCGGCAGATCGCCGTCGATCCCGGTCACGCCCGACTCGGTGAGCTTCCAGCCCTCGCCCTCCGCGGCGAAGCCGAGGTTCTCCAGCCACATCGGCTCGTACCAGCTAAACGGCACATACATCTCCACCGCGTCGATCTCGCGGCGCGGGTCGGTGATCCCGGCCTGCCGGTAGACGTCGGCCGCGCAGTCCTGGCCGGCCCGCGGCGAGACGAAGTCCTTGCCCGCGAAGAGCGTCGGCTCGCTGCGCATGGCGCCGCCGTGCACCCAGGCCGGCGGCCGGGGCGCCCGGGCCGCGCCGGCCCGGTCGGCGAGCACCATGGCGCAGGCGCCGTCGGAGGAGGGGCAGGTCTCCGAGTAGCGGATGGGGTCCCAGAGCATCGGGGACGCCTGCACCTTCTCCAGCGTCAGGTCCTTCTCGTGGAGGTGGGCGTACGGGTTGCGCAGGGCGTTGCGGCGGTCCTTGTAGGCGACCAGCGAGCCGATGGCGGCCGGGGCGCCGGTGCGCCGTATGTACGCGCGGACGTGCGGGGCGAAGAAGCCGCCCGCGCCGGCCAGCAGCGGCTGCTGGAACGGGATGGGCAGGGAGAGCCCCCACATGGCGTTGGACTCGGACTGCTTCTCGAAGGCGAGGGTGAGGACGGTCCGGTGGACGCGGGCGGCCACCAGGTTGGCGGCGACCAGCGCGGTGGAGCCGCCGACCGAGCCCGCGGTGTGCACCCGCAGCATGGGTTTGCCGACCGCGCCGAGCGCGTCGGCGAGGTACAGCTCGGGCATCATGACGCCCTCGAAGAAGTCGGGTGCCTTGCCGATGACGACGGCGTCGATGTCCGCCCAGGTCAGCTCGGCGTCCTCGAGGGCGCGCAGGGCGGCCTCGCGGACCAGCCCGGCGATGGAGACGTCCCGGCGGGCGGCGGTGTGCTTGGTCTGGCCGACGCCGACGACGGCGATGGGTTCCTTGCTCATGCCTCTCCCTCCAGGACCGCCACCAGGTTGTGCTGCAGGCAGGGCCCCGAGGTGGCGTGTGCGACGGCCCGGTGGGACTCGCCGCGGTGGATGCGGGCGGCGGCCTCGCCGAGGCGGATCAGCCCGGCGGCCATCATCGGGTTGGCGGCGAGCGCGCCGCCGGACGGATTGACGCGTACGTCGTCGTCGAGCCGCAGTTCGCGGCGCAGGATCACCTCCTGTGAGGTGAAGGGCGCGTGCAGCTCCGCGGTGTCGACGGGCGGGGCGTCGTCGTCGAACAGGCCGGCGTGGCGCGCGGCGAGCCGGGTGGACGGGGAGCGGGTGAGGTCCCGTACGCCCAGTCCGTGCGGCTCGATGCGGTGGTCGATGCCGCGGATCCAGGCGGGGCGTGGGCAGAGCCGGCGGGCGGTGTCCTCGGCGGCGAGGACGACGGCGGCCGCGCCGTCGCCGATGGGCGGGCAGTCGTGCCGGCGCAGCGGCCGCACCAGGTACGGGTCGTCGAGCAGCGCGTCGGGGGCCGCCGATCCGGCCAGTTGGGCGTGCGGGTTGTGCTCGGCGGCGCAGCGGCTGCGCGCGGCGACCCCGGCGAGGGCGCGCTCGTCGGTGGCTCCCTC
The DNA here is from genome assembly GCF_001704635.1 of Streptomyces sparsogenes. Taxonomy (GTDB): domain Bacteria; phylum Actinomycetota; class Actinomycetes; order Streptomycetales; family Streptomycetaceae; genus Streptomyces; species Streptomyces sparsogenes. Next base: position 81,591 of record NZ_MAXF01000178.1, read on the forward strand.
GTCGATGAGTGCCTGGGCCTGGAGGGCGGCCAGGGACACCGAGTCGGGCCACAGGGGGGCGAGGTAGTAGGGGTCGAGCTGGCGGGTGAGGACGTCGCGCAGCTGTCCCGGCGAGGACTTGCCGTAGGAGTAGACGAGCGCCGTGTCGGCCTCCCCGGTCAGCAGCTTGACCCATGCCTCGTACAGGGCCCAGGCGCCGTCCGTCTCCACGTGCGACTCGGAGATCGGCGGCCAGGCGCCGACGCCGTCGAGCGCCATGGTGAAGGAGAAGGCGCGGCCGGCGAGGTAGTCGGCGGAGCCGGAGCAGGTGAAGTCGATCTCGCCGGTGCGCAGGCCGACCGCGGCGAGCACCTCGTGCAGGACCGGCATCAGCATCTCGACCTCGGAGAGCTCCGCGGACCGGCGCCGGTGGCGGGTCTGCGCGAAGGCCACGACGGCGACGCGCCTCGGGTTCACAGCAGCTCCTTGTAGGTGTCGTAGTCCGCGTCCGGCTCGCCGGTGGGGCGGTAGTGGTCGGGGTAGCGCCCGCCCTCGGTCCACACCGGCTCGACGCGCAGCCCCATGCGCACCTGGTCGTAGGGGATGCCGCCGATGCGGCCGTGGAGCGCGAGGTCCGCGCCGTCCAGGGCGATGTGCGCGTATACGTACGGCACCTCGATATCGAGGTTCTTGGCCTTGATGTTGACGATGCAGAAGGTGGTGACGGTGCCGCGCGGGCCGACCTCGACCTGTTCTTCGGTGGCGACGCCGCAGGTGGGGCAGGCGCCGCGGGGCGGGACGTACACCTTGCGGCAGGACGGGCAGCGCTCCCCCATGGTCCGCCGGCCGGCGAGGGCGGCGATGTAGCGGGACTGGGCGCGGCCGGGCGAGTACACGTAGTCCAGGCGGGCGGGCGCCACGATGCCCCGGACGGGGTCGGCGAACTCGCCGTCGTGCGGGGCGCCGCGCGGGTCCGGCTCGCTCTCGTACGGTTCGAAGCAGGCGATGTCGGTGATGGCGCCGGTCCGCTCCCCGGCCCATCGGACGCGCACCCGCATGCCGGTGCGCACGGCGTCGGGGCCGGGCGCGTCGAGGGCGTGGAGCAGGGCGGTGTCGGCGCCGTCGAGCCGCACCAGCGCCCAGGCGAAGGGGGTGGTGAGGGGCTGTCCGCGGCGCGGGGCGGGGTTCCAGGCCCAGGTGGTGACGGTGCCGGCGGTGCCGACCTCGACGAGGTCGCGGATCTCCTCGGCGGTGACCGGGTCGTATTCGACGGGGGGCAAGAGCACCCGGCCGTCGGCGGTCCGTACGCCGAGCACGGTGCGCTCGCGCAGCCCGGTCAGGAACGCGCTCTGGACGGGGCCGAGGGAGCGGGTGAAGGGGAACTCGACGGCCAGAGGGGCGGAAAGCACCTCGGGCGCGGGGGCCGGTGTCATGGTGTGCTTCTCCTTCGTCGCGGCCGGGTAGGTGTTCAGGCCCGGCGGTAGACCGGGGGGCGCTTCTCCGCGAAGGCCTTCGAGCCCTCCTTGGCGTCGGCGGTGTCGAAGATGGGCCAGCCGCGTTCGAGTTCGGACTTCAGGCCGTCGGTTTCGGTCATCTCGGCCGTCTCGTACACGGACGCCTTGACGGCCTCGACGGCCAGCGGGCCATTGGCGTTGATCAGCCCGGCGATCTCCAGGGCCGTCTCCAGGGCCGTGCCGTCGGGCACAACCCGGCCGATCAGGCCGATCCGCTCGGCCTCCTCGGCGGTGTAGGGGCGTCCGGTCAGCAGCATCTCCAGCGCGTGGGTGCGCGGGACCTGGCGGGCGAGGCGGACCGTGGAGCCGCCGATGGGGAACAGCCCGCGTCTGACCTCGAAGAGTCCGAAGGTGGCGCCGCGGCCCGCGACGCGGATGTCGGTGCCCTGGAGGATTTCCGTGCCGCCCGCCACGCAGTGGCCTTCGACGGCGGCGATCACCGGCTTGCGCGGCCGGTGGTGCCGGAGCATCGCCTTCCAGTGCAGGTCGGGATCGGCCCGCAGCCGGTCCCGGTAGTGCTGTCCGGCCATTCCGTCCCCGCCGGCGAGGGCCTTGAGATCCATGCCCGCACAGAAGGAGCCGCCGGCCCCGGTGAGCACCACCGAGCGGATGTCGTCGTCCTCGTCGGCCGTGGCCCAGCCGTCGTGGAGGCCGACCAGCATCGGCAGCGAGAGCGCGTTCCTGGCCTCTGGACGGTTGAGGGTGAGTACCAGCGTCGCACCGACGCGCTCCACCGTCAGGTGTTCGGTCCCGCTTGTCACGGCAGTCCTCCCGTCTCGACCCAGAACAGGTTGCAGGAGGTGCCGGACGACTTCAAGAGAAATCTGATGACCAGTCAGATTTATTGGCCGTGTGCCTTCACATCTCTTCCGTACGGCGCTCCAATGACCGCCGAGCCCGCCGCTGCCAGGTCAGGAGGAGCCGTGGAGTACAACCTTGCCGACCTGTTCGAGTCGATCGTCGACACGGTGCCCGGCAGAGAGGCGCTGGTGTATCTCGACCACCCCGGCACCGGGGCCGAGCGGCGGCTGACCTACGCCGAACTCGACGCGGCCGCCAACCGGCTCGCCCACCATCTGCGTGACTCCGGCGTGCGTCCGGGAGAACACGTCGGCCTGCACCTGTACAACGGCGTGGAGTACCTCCAGACCTCCCTGGCCTGCCTGAAGATCCGGGCCGTGCCGGTGAACGTCAACTACCGCTATGTCGAGGACGAGCTGGTCTACCTCTACCGGGACGCGGACCTGGCGGCGCTGGTGTACGACGCCGAGTTCGGCGACCGGGTGGCCGCCGCGCTCCCCCGCGCCGGCACCGTGCGCCACCTCGTCCGGGTCGGCGCCCCGGCCGGGGACGGCCCGGTGCCCGACCCCGCGCCCGCGCCCTTCGAGGAGGCCGAGGCCCAGGGCTCGCCCGTGCGCGACTTCCCCGCGCGCTCGGGCGACGACCGGTTCATCATCTACACCGGGGGCACCACGGGCATGCCCAAGGGGGTGCTGTGGCGGCAGGAGGACCTGTTCTTCTCCGGGCTCGGCGGCGGGGCGCCCACCGGCGAGCCGGTCGGCCGCCCCGAGGAGCTGGCCGAGCGGGTCGCGGCGGGCGGCGAGGGCCTGGTGTTCTTCCCCACGCCGCCGCTGATGCACGGCACCTCCACGCTCACGGCCTTCATCGCCTTCAACTTCGGCCAGAAGGTGGTCCTCCACCGGAAGTTCGTGCCCGAGGACGTGCTGCGCACGGTGGAGAAGGAGAAGGTCACCTGCGTCTCGCTGGTCGGCGACGCGATGCTGCGCCCGCTGGTGGACGCCCTGGCCGGCCCGCTCAAGGACGTCGACTGCTCCTCGCTGTTCAGCGTCAGCAGCTCCGGCGCGGTGCTGTCGGACACCGTGCGGGCCCAGTTCGCGGCGCTGGCGCCGCACACCGTGCTGCTGAACAACTTCGGCTCCTCCGAGTCCGGGTTCAACGGCACCGCCACCGAGGACGCCGGCCCCCGGACGGGCTTCCGGCTGCGGGTCAACGCCCGCACCCGGGTGATCGACCCGGCGACGCACCGGCCCGTGGCCCCCGGCGAGCCCGGCCGCATCGCCCAGCGCGGCCATGTGCCGCTCGGCTACTACAACGACCCGAAGAAAACCGCCGAGACGTTCTTCCAGGCGGACGGCGAGCGCTGGGTGCTGCTCGGCGACATGGGCACGGTCGACGAGGACGGCGTGATCACGGTCCTCGGACGGGGCTCGCAGTGCATCAACACCGGCGGCGAGAAGGTCTATCCGGAAGAGGTCGAGCAGGCGCTCAAGGCCCACCCGGACGTGTACGACGCGCTGGTGGCGGGCGTGCCCGACGAGCGCTGGGGCAGCCGCGTGGCGGCCGTCGTCCAGCCCCGCCAGGGGGCGGACCGGCTCACGGCCGAGGCCGTACGGGCGCACTGCCGCACCCGGCTCGCCGGCTACAAGATCCCGCGTACGGTCGTCTTCAGCGACCACATCCAGCGGTCGCCCAGCGGCAAGGCGGACTACCGCTGGGCCAGGGACGTCGCGGCCGGCGCCGCCTCGGACTCCTGACCGCGCCGCCGGTAGCCGCCGGGCGCGACCCCGTACTCCCGCTTGAAGGCCTTGGCGAAGGCGAACTCCGAGGTGTAGCCGCTGCGCTCGGCCACCGCGCGCAGCGGCAGCTCCGACTCGCGCAGCAGCCGGGCCGCCAGCGTCATCCGCCACCAGGTCAGATAGGCGAGCGGCGAGCGGCCCGCGAGCGCCGTGAAGCGCCGGGCGAAGGCCGCCCGGGAGAGCCCCGCCGCCTGTCCCAGCGTCTCCACCGTCCAGGGGTGGGCGGGGTCGCGGTGGATGGCGCGCAGCGCCTCGGAGACGGGCCGGTCGTGCAGGGCGGCGGCCCAGCCGGTGCCGGCGCGGCCGGACTGCTCCTCGTACCAGGCGCGCAGGACGTACAGCAGCAGCATGTCGAGCAGGGAGGTGAGCACGGCGCTCGCGCCGGGGCGCGGCCGCTCCAGCTCGCCGCCGAGGAGTTCGACGGCCGAGCGCAGTTCGGGGTGGCGGCCGAGGCGGGCCGGGATGTGGAGGACCTGCGGCAGTTCGGCCAGGAGGGGGTGGGGCCGGAGCCTGTCGAGGAGATAGGCGCCGCAGAGCAGCACCGTGTCCGGAACGGCGGCATCCGGAGCAGCGGTGCCCGGCACGGACGCGTCCCGGGCGAAGGGGCCCGGCAGGGAGCCGCTGAACTCGGCCAGTGGGGTCCGGGGGCCGTCGGCGAGGCCGTAGCCGCGCCCGTGCGGCATGAACACCACGTCACCCGGGCCCAGCGCGAGCGGCTCGCCGTCGGGCGGGAGGATCCAGCACGCGCCCTGGAGTACGACGTGGAAGCCCGCTCCGTCGGAGTCGGGAAAGCGCACGCCCCACGAGCCGTGCTTCTCCGTGCGTCCTGCGTGGGGCCGGCCGGTGCGCATGGAGGTGATCGCGTCGCTCAGGACATCCATGGGCGTCACCATATCGGCACCGCACCCCACGCGAGACGACCACACGCGAGACGAACGGACATGATCCGGAGACAGTGAGACATCCAGAGTCTCCCGGGATCTTCCTACGGTGGGTCACAGGCCAGAAGGCACACCCAGAGGAGAACCTTGTGAAGATCGCCGTCTTTGGCGCGAGTGGTTACACCGGCAGGCTCGCGGTCGCGGAAGCGCGGCGCCGCGGCATCGATGTGGTGCTGGTCGGGCGCGGCGCCGAGCGGCTGCGCGCCGCCGCGTCGGACGCCGGATTCCAGGACGCGGAGACCCGGGTCGCGGACGCCGAGGACCACGACGCGCTCGTGGCCGCCTTCCGTGACGTCGACGCCGTCGTCAACTGCGCCGGGCCCTTCGCCCGGTGGGGGGAGGGCGTGGTGCGCGCCGCCATCGCCGCGGGCAGTCACCATGTCGACATCTCCGGCGAGCAGCCCTACATACGGCACGTCTTCGACACCTTCGGCGCGGAGGCCGAGCGTGCCGGGGTCGCCGTCCTCCCCGGCATCACCGACGACGGCCTCCCGAGCGACCTGATCACGGCCTTGACCGCCGCGCGCGTGGGCGGCGAGGCGGAGGAGATCGCCATCGCCGTGGACATCGCCAGTGGCGGCGCCTCCCGGGGCACCATCCGCTCGATGGGCGCGATGCGGGACACCCTGATCGACGGCGGCCTCGGCTACGAGGACGGGGAGCTGTCACCGCGGGCGGCCGCCCGCCGCAAGGACATCGTGCTGCCCGGCGGCTCGGCGCCGACGGCCGTGGTGCGGTTCCCGCTGCCCGCGGTGGTGACGGTCCCCCGCCATGTGTCCACCCGCCATGTGGAGGGGCTCGCCTCCCAGGAGGTGTACGAGCTGTTCACGCGGCTGTCGCCCGAGCTGGCGGAGCAGATGCCGGAGGGCCCCACGGCCGCGCAGCGCCAGGCGATGCGGTGGGCCTTCGCGGTGGAGGTGCTCGGCGCCGGCGGCCGGAGCGCCCGGGGCGAGGTGCGCGGCTCGGACGCGTACGGCACCACCGCCGTGATCGCGGTGGAGGCGGCCCGCCGCCTCGCCGCCGACGGCGCCCCGGCGGGAGTCCTCGCCCCGGCCCAGGCCTTCGACGCCGCCGGCTTCCTCGACTTCCTCGGGGACCACGGGGTCGGCTGGTCCGTCAGCGACGTCCGGCAGTAGCCGCGCACACCGAGCGCAGCGACCGCTCCAGCGCCGCGGTGTGCAACGCGTCCAGCAGCCTGTCGTGACGCGTGTGGGCCGCGGCCGCGGTGAGCCGTCCCGCGCACGACCGCTCCGCCCGCGCCCCGGCCGAGTCCGCGATGGCCCGCACCAGTTCGCCGTTGATCCGGTTGATCTCCAGCCGGACCTTCGACAGGTCCGGGCGTTCGGTGGGCGCCTGGGCGGGGTCGGCGTCCCAGCGTCGGAAGAGGCCGCGCTGGACGAGCTTGTTGGCCTCGATCTGGTCGCGGAAGACGCGTACGGTCGCCTCCGGGTCCGCGCCCAGCTCGCGGGCCTGCCCGGCCACGGCCTCGAGGACCTGCCGCTCGCGGACGGGGTCGTCGATGGGGCTGTCGGTGCCCCCGCCCGGCGGAGCCGGATATCGGTACTTCGAGGCGGCCACCTGATCGGCGGTCAGCAGCCGCTGGGCGGACAGGTCGGCCACCGGCAGCAGCCGCTCGTAGGGACGTGTCGGCGCGCCCCCGGAAGCGGAAGCCGTAGCGGTGACGGAGGCGGAAACCGCAGCGGCGGCCGAGCCGGGCGGAGTCGCGGCGGCGGCCGGGGCCGCGGCGGCCATCAGGCCCAGGGCCGCGGCGGCGGTCAGCGCGCGGCGCAGCGGTCGGGTGGTGGGCGCGGTCACTCCCCCGCCTCCAGGAAGGGCCGGACGACGGCCAGGAACTCCTCGGGGCGCTTCTCGTGGACGAGGTGGCCCGCGTCGATGGTGACCAGGCGGCAGTCGGGTATTCGCCCGGCCATGTCGGCCAGCAGTTCCTGGGGCATGGGGCTGTCCGGGCCGCCGCCGATGACCAGGGTCGGGGCGGTGATGGCCGCCATGTCCTCGACCCACCGCGGGTCGGGCTCGTTGCGCTGCTCGATGAACTGGGTCTTGACCGCCCAGTCGAAGGCCAGCCGCCCCTCCGGGCGCGGGGGCACCTCCAGCGGCGGGTCCTGGGGCACCAGCGGCGGGGCGTCCTCGATCACCAGCCGCTCGACGAGGCCCGGGTACCGCTGGGCCAGGAGGTAGCCGACCACCCCGCCGTAGGAGTGCCCGACGACCGAGACGCGGGGCAGGCCGAGGGCCGCGAGAAAGCCGGCGACATCGTCGCGCAGCCGCTCCAGGGCGTAGTCCCCGGGCCAGTCGCTGGCCCCGTGACCGCGCAGGTCGAGCGCGTACACCCGCAGGGCGCGGGCGAGTTCGGGGGCGATTCCCAGCCAGTCGGTGCCGTCCGCGCCGAGTCCGGCCAGCAGCAGGACGGGCGGCGCCTCGCGCCGGCCCCACACCCGGTAGGTCAGCTCGACCCCGTCCACCTCGACCGCGTCAAGTGTGTGCATAGGGGCGAGAGTACCCGCGTCACACCGCTCGCTCACGTCCCTTCCAGTACGGCTCGCGCAGCCGCCGCTTGTAGAGCTTGCCGTTGGGGTCCCGCGGCATCTCGGTCACGAAGTCCACGGACTTGGGGCGCTTGTATCCCGCCAGCCTGCCCTCGCAGTGGGCGAGCAGTGCCCGCTCCAGCTCGGGGCCCGGTTCGTGGCCGGGGGCGGGCTCCACGACCGCCTTGACCTCCTCGCCCCAGTCGTCGTGCGGGATGCCGAAGGCGGCGGCGTCGGCGACGGCTGGGTGGGTGAGCAGTTCGGCCTCGATCTCGGCCGGGTAGATGTTGACGCCGCCCGAGATGATCAGGTCGATCTTGCGGTCGCGGAGGTAGAGATAGCCGTCCTCGTCGAGCAGGCCGAGGTCGCCGACGGTGAAGAAGTCGCCGATGCGGTTCTTGCGGGTCTTGGCCTCGTCCTTGTGGTAGGCGAACCCTCCGGTGCTCATCCGCATGTAGACGGTGCCGAGTTCACCGGCCGGGAGCCGGTTGCCCTCGTCGTCGAAGATGGCCAGTTCACTGATCGGCCAGGGCTTGCCGACCGTCCCCGGCTTCTTGAGCCAGTCCTCGGCGGTGGCGAAGGCTCCGCCTCCCTCGCTGGCCGCGTAGTACTCCTCGACACAGCCGCCCCACCAGTCGATCATCGCGCGCTTGACGTGGTCGGGGCAGGGTGCGGCCCCGTGGATGGCGTGGCGCATGGAGGACACGTCGTAGCGCCGCCTGACCTCTTCGGGGAGCGCGAGCAGCCGGTGGAACTGGGTGGGGACCATGTGGGTGTGGGTGCAGCGGTGGGTGTCGATGAGGCGCAGCATCTCCTCGGGCGTCCACTTGTCCATGAGGACCAGGGGGTGGCCGATGTGCAGGGCGGAGGAGGCGAACTGGAGCACCGCGGTGTGGTAGAGCGGTGAGCAGACCAGGTGGACGTTGTCGGGCTCCTCGTCGCGGGGCTTGATGCCGAAGAAGCGCAGGAAGCCGCCGAGGTGGGCGTCCTCGGGGAGGGCTCCGGTCAGCGGGCGCCGGATGCCGCGTGGGCGGCCGGTGGTGCCGGAGGTGTAGTTCATCACCCAGCCCACCTCGCGGTCGGCGGGGGGCCGCTCGGAGCGCCCCTCCAGCAGCTCGGCGTAGGGGCGGAAGCCGTCCACGGCGCCGACCGCGTAGCGGTGGGTGGCGGGCAGGCCGGCCTCGTCGGCGGCCAGGGTGGCCTGCCGGCCGAAGCGCTCGTGGGCGATCAGCACCTTGGCGCCGGAGTCGGAGACGATCCAGGCGATCTCCGGGGCGACGAGGTGGTGGTTGACGGGCACCAGGTAGAAGCCGGCCTGGGTGGCGGCGAGCGCGGCCGTGAAGAATTCGGCGCCGTTGGGCAGCACCACCGCGAAGGCGTCGCCCCGCCGCAGCCCCGCGGCGCGCAGCCCGTCGACGAGCCGGTTGCAGTCGGCGTGCAGCCGGGCGGCGGTCCATTCCTCGCCGTCGGGGGCGATGAGGGCGGTGCGGTCGGGTTCGAGCGCGGCCTGGGCCCAGAAGCCGTTGGGTGTACGGGACATGAGGGTCCGGTCCTCCTTCTGGCGGCGTGACGGGCGGGGTTCGGTGGCGGTGGGGCGGCAGGGCGGGGAGGCGGGCGGTGTCAGGCGCGTCCGGCGATGTGGTTGATCCGGTCGATGGCGCGCTCGAAGCCGCGGGTCAGGTCGTCGAAGACGGCCTGCACCGGGCGTTTGGTGTCCATCCGGCCGACGATCTGGCCGACGGGCGTGCCGAGCAGCGGCTCCACCTCGTACTTCTGGATGCGGGAGACGGCCTCGGCCACGAGCAGCCCCTGCAGCGGCATGGGCAGCGGGTCCGGGCCCTCGGGGTCCTCCCAGGCGTCGGTCCATTCGGTGCGCAGCTGCCGGGCGGGCTTGCCGGTGAGGGCGCGGGAGCGGACGGTGTCGCCGGATCCGGCGGCCAGCAGTTTGCGGGTGAGGGCGGGTGAGGTGAGCGCGGCCTCGTCGGTGGTGAGCCAGATGGAGCCGAGCCAGACGCCCTGCGCGCCGAGCGCGAGCCCGGCGGCGATCTGCTCGCCGCTGCCGATGCCGCCGGCCGCGAGCACGGGCAGCGGGTCCACGGCCCGGACCACCTCGGGGGTGAGCACCATGGACGCGATCTCGCCGGTGTGGCCGCCCGCCTCGTAGCCCTGGGCGACCACGATGTCGAGACCCGCGTCCTTGTGGTGGAGCGCGTGGCGCGCGCTGCCCGCGAGCGCGGCGACGAGGATGCCGTGGTCGTGGGCGCGTTCGACGACGTCGGCGGGCGGTGAGCCCAGGGCGTTGGCCAGGAGCTTCACGGGATAGTCGAAGGCGACGTCCAGCTGGCCGCGGGCGACGTGCTCCAGCCAGCCGGTGATCCGCCAGCCCGAGGCCTCGCCCTCGGGGAGTGCGGGCACGCCGTGCTTGGCGAGGGTCTCCTGGACGAACCGGCGGTGTCCTTCGGGGATCATCGCCTCGATGTCCGCCTCGGTCACCCCCTCGACCTTCTTCGCGGGCATGACGACGTCGAGGCCGTACGGCTTGCCGTCGGTGTGTGCCTGCACCCAGTCCAGGTCGCGCGCCAGCTCGTCCGGCGCGCCGTAGCGGACCGCGCCGAGCACGCCGAACCCGCCGGCCCGGGTGATCGCCGCGGCGACGGCGGGGAACGGTGTGAAGCCGAAGATGGCGTGCTCGACACCCAGTTTCTTACTCAGGCCCGTCTCCATGGGCCGCAGGATGCCGCAGCGGGCCGGACGATGGAAGAGTTTTTCTGACGCTCCGTCAGGATTCTTGGGTTTCGGGCCGGGCGCGGCCGGGGAATCCGGGCCGGGCGCGGCCAGGCAATGCGGAGAGCCTCCTATCGGCCCAGGACCGCCATGGCCGCGTTGTGCCCCGGGATCCCGCTCACCCCGCCGCCGCGCACCGCGCCCGCGCCGCACAGCAGCACATTGGCGTGGCGCGTCTCCACGCCCCAGCGGCCGGTCCCCTCCTGGGCGTAGGGGAAGGCCAGCTCGCGGTGGAAGATGTTGCCTCCGGGCAGCCGCAGCTCGCGTTCCAGGTCCAGCGGGCTCTTGGCCTCGATGCAGGGCATGCCCTCGGCGTCGTACGCGAGGCAGTCGGCGATCGGCTCGGCGAGCTGGGCGTCGAGCAGTTCGAGGGTGGCCTCCAGGAGCGCGGCGAGCGCGGTGTCGTGGTCCCCGGCGAAGAGGCGCGCGGGGGTCTGCAGCCCGAACAGGGTCAGCGTCTGATAGCCCTCGCGGGCCAGTTCGGGGGCCAGGATCGACGGGTCGGTCAGGGAGTGGCAGTAGATCTCGGAGGGCGGCCGCGACGGCGGCTTGCCCGCCGCGGCCTGGCCGTAGGCGGCCTCCAGGTCGCCGTACCCCTCGGCGATGTGGAAGGTCCCGGCGAACGCCTCGCGCGGGTCGACGTCGGGGTCGCGCAGCGCGGGCAGCCGGCGCAGCAGCATGTTCACCTTGAGCTGCGCGCCCTCGGCGGGCGGGGCCGGCGGCTCGTCGCCCAGCAGCCGGGCCAGCTCCCGCGGGGCGGCGCCGACCAGCACATGCCGGGCCGCCACCAGGCCCTCCCCGTCCGCGTCGCGGAACATCACCTCCGCGGTCTTCCCGTCGGTGGCGATGGCGGTGACCTCGCAGCCGGTGGCGATCCGGGCGCCCGCCGCGCGGGCCGCGTCCGCGAGCGCGTCGGTCAGCGCGCCCATGCCGCCGATCGGCACGTCCCAGTCGCCGGTGCCGCCGCCGATCACGTGGTAGAGGAAGCAGCGGTTCTGACGCAGCGACGGGTCGTGGGCGTGGCTGAAGGTGCCGATCAGCGCGTCGGTGAGGACCACGCCCCGGACCAGGTCGTCCTCGAACGCCGCCTCGACGGCCTCGCCGAGGGGCCGCTCGAACAGCGCCCGCCAGGCCGTCTCGTCGCCGATCCGCGCGCGCAGCGCCTCGCGGGTGGGCAGCGGTTCGGTGAGCGTGGGGAAGACCCGCTCGGCCACCCGCCGGGTCATCCCGTAGAACCGCCGCCAGGAGTCGTACTCGCGCTCCGAGCCGGTGATCCGGGCGAACGACTCGCGGGTGCGGGCCGTGTCGCCGTCCACCAGCAGCCCGGTGGGGCGCCCGCCCCGCACGGCGGGGGTGTACGAGGACACGGTCCGCTTGGCGAGGGAGAAGCGCAGGCCCAGGTCGTCCACGATCCGCCGCGGCAGCAGACTCACCAGGTAGGAGTAACGGGAGAGGCGTGCGTCGAGCCCGGCGAAGGGGCGCGTGGAGACGGCCGCGCCGCCGGTGTGGCCGAGCCGCTCCATGAGGAGCACCCTGCGGCCGGCGCGGGCCAGGTAGGCGGCGGCGACCAGGCCGTTGTGGCCGCCGCCGACGATGACGGCGTCGTACGCGTCGCTGTGAGGCATACCTCCTGACTAGCACGCGGTGATCCCCGGGGCCAGACGCGGCGGGGCGGGCGGGCCGGGGGCTCACTCCTGCCGGCGCGGGACCCGGCGGGTGCGGGGTCTCACTCCTGCCGGCGCGGCACCGACGCCGTCCGCCGGTACAGCTCGCCGGCCTCCGTGTGCCGCCCCAGTTGCTCCAGGCAGCGCGCCTCGTCGTCGCGGCTGGCGAGGGTGTCGGGGTGGTCGGCGCCCAGGACCCGCTCGCGGGCCCGGGCGACCTGGCGGTACAGCTCCAGGGCGTCGGTCCACTCGCCGAGCCAGCCGAGGGCCACCGCCACCTCCCGCCGGCTGACCAGGGTGTCGGGGTGGTCGGGGCCCAGGGCGCGCTCGCGGAGGGCGACGACGTCGCGGGCCTCGGCCAGGGCCTCCTCCCAGCGGCCGAGGCGGCCCAGGTTGACGCCGAGGGCGTGGCGGGCGCGCAGGGTCTCCGGGTGGGTGGGGCCCTGGGCGCGGGTGCGGTCGTCGACGAGGGCGCGATAGAGGACCTCGGCCTCCGCGCCGCGGCCGAGCCGGCCCAGGCTGATGCCGGCCTCGTAGCGGGCCGCGAGGGTGTCCGGGTGGTCGGGGCCGAGGGTCCGGGCACGGGCGGCGGCCACCTCACGGTAGGTGCGGAGCGCCTCGCTCCAGCGGCCCAGCCGGCCGAGCGCGTACGCCACCTCGTAGCGGGTGACCAGGGTGTCGGGGTGGTCGGCGCCCAGCACCCGGGCGCGGGCGGCGGCCACCTCGCAGGCCATGCGGTGGCAGTCCTCGAGCCGCCCCAGGCGGCCCAGGTTGAAGGCGAGGTTGTGGCGGCAGCGCAGCGTGTCGGGGTGGTCGGCGCCCATGGTCCGCTCGCGGGCCGCGAGCACGGCGGCGTAGACCCGGTGGGCCTCGGCGTGGCGGCCGAGGCGGCTCAGCGCCAGGGCGGTCTCCTGCCGGGCGGCCAGCGTGTCCGGGTGGTCGGGCCCGAGCACCCGCTCGCGGCCCGCCGCCACCCGCCCGTACTCGCCGAGCGCGTCACCGTGGCGGCCCAGCCGCCCCAGGGCGCATGCCGCCTCGTAGCGGCTGGCGAGGGTGTCGGGGTGGTCGGGGCCCAGCAGGCGCTCCCGCTCGGCGGCGACCTCCCGGTGGGTCCGGCCCGCCTCCTCCCAGCGGCCCTGGAGGGCCAGGCTCGCCCCGATGGTGTGCCGGACGGCGAGCGTGGCGAGCGGGCCAGGCGGCGGGGGCGGCGGACCGGGCACGGGCGGCCGGGCAGGCACGGGCAGGCCCGGCGGCGGGGGCGGCGGACCGGGCACGGACGGCCGGGCGGGCACGGA
>NZ_MAXF01000179.1 GCF_001704635.1 Streptomyces sparsogenes
AGGCACGGGCCGGCGGCGGGGGCGGCGGACCGGGCACGGACGGCCGGGCGGGTGGCGCCGGGCCGCCGGTCCACGCCCCGGTGAGCCCGCCCTCCCCCGCTGACGCGCCCCCGTCGCCCCGCGCGCCCCCGGCGGTGCCGCCCGGCGGGACCGGCCGCTCTGCGGCCCGGGCGGCCCGGGCGGCCGGGGCCGCCGGGGTGCCGGTGCTCATGTGCCGGGCCCACGCGGGCAGGCGCGGCCGTGGGCGGGCGGGGAGGTCCGCGCCGGACCCCGGCAGGGTCCACGCCGGGACCAGCGGCTGCCCGGCTCCCCAGGTCGCCCGGGCGAGGGCGATCCGCTTGGCCACGTCGGACGCGTCCCGCGGCCGGTCCTCGGGGTCCTTGGCGAGCAGGTCGAGGATCACCCGCTCGAAGGGCTCGGGAATCTCCGGCCGCTGCCCGCGGAGCGGCTCGGGCGTGGTGTCGCGGTGGCCGACGAGCACCGCCCAGGCGTCGTCGAGGTCGAACGGCGGGGCGCCGGCGGACAGTTCGTACAGCACGCAGCCCAGGGAGTAGAGATCACTGCGGTGGTCGACGGAGCCGCCCGCGATCTGCTCGGGCGACATGTAGTGCGGGGTGCCCATGGCGATGCCCGTCCCGGTCAGCCGGGCCGTGAAGCCGATGTCACGCCCGAGCCGGGCGATGCCGAAGTCGCAGATCTTCACCGATCCGTCGGCCAGCCGCATGATGTTGGCGGGCTTGAGGTCCCGGTGGACGACGCCCTGGTCGTGGGTGTACGCGAGGGCGACGGCGAGCTGGCCGGCGATGTCCAGGACATCGGGGACCGGCAGCGGACGCCGCTCGTTGTCCTCCAGGAGCTGGCTGAGGTTGCGGCCCTCCAGCAGCTCCATCACCAGATACGGGACGCCTCCGTGCTCCCCGAAGTCGTGCACCACCGTCACCCCGCGGTGCTGCAGCGAGGCCGCGACCCGCCCCTCGCGGCGGAACCGCTCGCGCAGCGCCTCCGCGAAGGACGGGTCGCGCTGCGGCCTCATCGGCTTGAGGCACTTGACGGCGACGCGCCGCCCGAGCGACTCGTCGAGCGCCCGCCACACCTCGCCCATCCCCCCGCGCCCGATCAGCTCGAGCAGCCGGTACCGGCCCTGGATCAGCCTGGTCTCCGCCATGGTCCCCCTGCCTCCGGCGGGAGTGCCCCCGCCGCCCCCGTGGAAGCCGACGGCTCGTCATGGAGCCCTCGACGCGTCCCCGTTGTCCAGTATGGCCGCGTTGTGGCGCAAGGTGTAGACCGAAGGGCGCGTGCCGGGCCCGAGCCGTGCGACGGCCCGCAGGATGTGTTTGGGCGGCAGCTGCCAGCGAAGCGTGGGCGGGATACGGCGCAGCACCCGGCCGGCCGCGCGGAGCCGGCGGGTCACCACGTCGGGGTCGGGGGCCGGGCGGCCGTACAGCTCATGGGCGTACGGGGGCAGGGCGGCGTAGGCGAGTGCCGCGACGCGCCCCCACAACACCGCGCGCGCCGGCACCAGCAAGGGATGGACGGGCGGTCGGCGCAGAAAGGCGTCGACTTCCCCGGCCTCGGGGGTGTGGGCCAGGGCCGGGCGCACCTCCTTGAAGTACGCGGCGAGCCGCGCCGTGTCGGCGGGCACGCGGGCGGGGTCGAGGCCGACCAGGCGGGCGGATTCGCGGTTCTCGGCCACGTAGGCGTCGGCCTGGGCGTCGGTGAGCGGGAAGCCGGAGCGGCGCACGACGTGCAGATAGGAGTCGATCTCGGCGCAGTGCACCCACAGCAGCAGATCCGGGTCGTCGACGCGGTGCCGGGCGCCGGTGCCCGGGTCGGTGACGGTGAGCCGGCGGTGGATGCCGCGCACCCTGGCGCCCGCCCGCTCGGCCTCCTCGGTGGTGCCGTAGGTGATGGTGGCGACGAAGCGGGCGGTGCGCAGCAGCCGGCCCCAGGCGTCCTGGCGGAAGTCGGAGTTCTGCGTGACGCCGCGCACCGCGAGCGGGTGCAGCGCCTGGAGGTACAGCGCGCGCACGCCCGCGATCCACATCATGGGATCGCCGTGGGTCTGCCAGGTGACCGAGCCGGGTCCGTACAGCCCCGGGTCGCCCGTCGTCCGGCCGCCCGCCATGGCCATCACCTCCCGCGACCAGACTATGCGCGCGGCGGCCGTCAGGCGGGCGGGGGTCGGGTCCCGTGACCCGGCGGCGAGCGTTCGAAGCGGCCGCCGGCCGCCACGGGACGGGGGACGCTCAGATCACGCCGCGGATCGCCGCCTCGAACCCCGCCACGTCCTCCAGCTACCGACGCCCGCACGGAATATCCCGGGCTCAGCGGCGCACCCGGGGCATCCCGAGGCCGATCCAGGAGATGATCTCCCGCTGCACCTCGTTGTTGCCGCCGCCGAAGGTGAACACGACGCTGCTGCGGTAGCCGCGCTCGAGTTCGCCGTGCAGCACCGCGCCCGCCGAGCCCTCCTTGAGGGGGCCGGCCGCGCCGACGACCTCCATGAGCCAGGCGTAGGCGTCGCGGCGCGCCTCGGAGCCGTACACCTTGACGGCGGAGGCGTCCTGGGGGGTGAGGGTGTCGCGCTGGAGGGCGTCCACCATCTGCCAGTTGAGCAGCTTCATGGCGTCGAGCCTGGCGTGGGTGCGGGCCAGCCGGCCGCGTACCCAGCCCAGGTCGATGACGCGGCGGCCGTCCGCGAGCTTGGTGTCGGCGGCCCACTGCCGGACGCCGCGCAGGGCGCGGATGGCCGTCGTGCCGTGGGCGGCGAGGGTGACGCGCTCGTAGTTGAGCTGCGTGGTGATCAGCCGCCAGCCCTCGTTCTCGGCGCCGACCCGGCGGGTGGTGGGCACCCGGATGTTCTCGTAGTAGCTGGCGGTGGTGTCGTGGGAGGCGAGGGTGGTGATGACGGTGCAGGAGTAGCCGGGGTCGCTGGTGGGCACCAGCAGGATGCTGATGCCCTTGTGGGGCTTGGCTTCGGGATCGGTGCGGACCGCGAGCCAGACCCAGTCGGCGGTGTCGCCGTTGGTGGTCCAGGTCTTCTGTCCGTTGACGGTGTAGTAGCCGGTCGGCTTGCCTTCACCGTCCATCTCGCGCACGGCGCGGGTCTTGAGGGAGGCCAGGTCGGTGCCCGCGTCGGGCTCGCTGTAGCCGATGGCGAAGTCGATCTCCCCGGAGAGGATCCTCGGCAGGAAGTACTCCTTCTGTTCGTCGGTGCCGTACCGCATGAGGGTGGGTCCGACGGTGTTGAGCGCCATGAGGGGCAGCGGTACGCCGGCCTGGGCGGCCTCGTCGAAGAAGATGAACTGCTCCATCGGGCACAGGCCCCGCCCGCCGTACTCCTGGGGCCAGCCCACGCCCAGCCAGCCGTCCGCGCCGAGCCGGCGGATGGTCTCGCGGTAGAACCGCTTCTGGCCGGCCGGGTCGGCGAAGCGGGCGTAGGCGTTGTCGGGGACCAGCTCGGCGAAGTAGGCGCGCAGTTCGGTGCGCAGTCGCCGCTGTTCGGGGGTGTAGTCGAGGTGCACGGCCCCTCCTGGAGTCTCACGTCGGCCCGGCCACGTGTCAGCGAGGGGCACGGTAGAACGTGTTCCAACAATTCGGAAGGGTCGCGGGCCCGGACGTCGCATCCGCCGAGGCGGCGTCCGGGCCCGGCGCATCCCGGCCGAACGGGCGGTGGCCCGGGGGCGGTCAGGCCGCTCCCAGCCAGCCGTCGATCAGCGCGGGATGGTCGGTGGTGACCGCGTCGGCGCCCAGGGCCACACAGCGCGCCAGCAGTCGGGGATCGGCGGCCGGCCAGGCGTCCACCCGCACCCCCTGGGCGTGGCACCGCTCCACCAGCCGGGTCGTCAGCTCCGGTGTCAGCTCCGGGCAGACCCAGGTGGCGTTCAGCTCGGCGGCGCGGGCGGGCAGGTCCTCGCCGGGCGTGGCGGTGATCAGCCCCCGCTCCACCCGGGGCAGCAGCCGCGCGGCGCGGTCGAGGATGCCGGCGTGGAAGGAGGTGAGGACCGCGCGCGGGGGCAGCGGGGTGCGCCGGTCCAGCTCGGCCAGGGCCTCGACCGCCTCGGGGGCCTTGATCTCCACCTGCACCAGGCCCGGGAAGGCGTCCAGGACCTCGCTCAGGGTGGGGATCCGCTCTCCCCGGCCCGCGTCGAGCTCCCGCAGTTCGGCCAGGGAGAGCGAGGCGACCTCGCCCGTGCCGTCGGTGGTGCGGTCCACCGTGGCGTCGTGGATCACCACGAGCCGGCCGTCGCGGGAGACCCGTACGTCCAGTTCGACGCCCTCGGCGCCGACCCGGTGGGCGTGGCGGAAGGAGCGCAGGGTGTTCTCCGGTTCGTCCGCCCTGGCGCCCCGGTGGCCGTAGACCAGGGGGCGGGCGGCCGGGGGCGGGGCGGCGGGGGCGGGTGGGGTCACAGGTGCTCCTCGATGGACTGGCGGTGCCGGTCGACGCCCTTGCGCAGCCGCGTGGCCACCTCGGAGAACGCCTGCCGGGCCGGGGTGTTGCCGGTCCAGATCTTCTGGAGTCCGGTGTAGATCTGGACGTTGGCGTTGGGCACCATCATCCGCACCTGGTCGCCCTTGCGGGTGTGCGGCAGTTGTCTGACCGCGGTGGAGAAGTTGGGGTCCTTCTTCAGCAGCCCGGCCAGCGCCGGGGACTTGGTGGCGGCCGGGACGACGGGCAGGTAGCCGGTCTGGACGGTCCACTGGGCCGCGTTCTCCGGCCTGGCCAGGAAGCGTACGAACTCGGCCGCGGCCTGTTTGCGCTCCTTGGGCACCCGCTTGAACATGCCGAGCCCGCCGCCGCCCGTGGTCACGCCGAACTCCTTGTGGCGGGGCAGGAATCCGGTGCCCAGCTCCCAGCCGCCCGCCTTGGCCATCTCGGAGATCTTGCGCAGCCCGCCGGTGGAGGTGATCAGGGTGGCGATCAGCTGGTTGCCCATGTCCCCGGCCGGGTCGGTGGACATGTAGGCGATGCGGTCCTTGTGGACCAGCTTGCGCTGCCACTCCCCGGCCGCGACGGTGGCGTCGTGGTCGATGGTGACGTCCATGCCCCGGGAGTACGCGCCGCCCCACTGCCAGGCGGTGCACTGGAACTGCCAGTCCCCGTCGATCTTCTGGTACGCCTCCATGGCGACCCGCTTGCCCTGGGTTTTCAGCCGGGTGATCTCCTTGGCCCAGCCGTACATCTCCTCCCAGGTCTCGGGCGCCCGGTCGGGCACTCCGGCCTTCTGGAAGAGGGTGCGGTTGTAGTAGAAGAGCGGCGTGGAGCGGGCCAGGGGCAGCCACCAGTGGCGTCCCTTGACGCGCCCCTCCGCCAGCAGCCTGGCGTTGTAGGTGGCGCGCAGCTCGCCGGGGTCGATGTACTCGTCCCAGGGCTCGAGCGCGTCGCCGAAGTAGAAGCGGTACCACTTCACGTCGGACAGCACGCACAGGTCGGGCGCCTGGCCGGCCAGCAGCCCGACGACCGCCTTCTGGGCGCACTCGTCGTACGTGCCCTGGAACTGGACGTCCACGTAGATGTCGCGCTGCTGCCGGTTGAACGTGTCCGCGAGGTCCTGGAGGGCGCGGCCGGGTACGTCGGCGAAGGTGGACCACAGGACGGTGCGGGTGCGTCCCGCGTACCGGTCGGGGACCGAGCCGCCCGGCTGGGCCACCGGCCCGGTGGTGGCGCCGCAGGCGCTCAGCAGCGCGGCGGCCGCGGGCGCCCCGGCGGCGAGGGCGAGGAAGCGCCGGCGGCTGGGGAGGCTGTGGCTCACTTCCCGGCTCCCTGGGTCAGCCCGGCGATGATGTAGCGCTGGGCGATGAAGAAGACGACGAGCACCGGCAGGATCACCATCACCGTGCCGGCCAGGATGGCGCCCCAGTTGGCGTAGGTCTCCTGGTCCCGCAGGAAGAGGAGGCCGACCGGCAGGGTGCGCATGTCGGCGCTGCTGGTCACGATCAGCGGCCAGATGAAGTCGTTCCACTTGGTCACCATGACGACGATCGCGACGGTGATCACCATGGGCCGGGACATGGGCAGCACGACCCGGAAGAGGGTGCGCAGATGGCCGGCCCCGTCGATCCGGGCCGCGTCCATGACCTCCTTGGGGAGGGTCAGCATGTGCTGGCGCAGCAGGAAGGTGCCGAACACCGACCCCAGGCCCGGGGCGATCAGCCCGGCCCAGGTGTTGACCCAGCCGAGCTGGGCGATGGTCAGGAAGTTGGGCAGCAGGGTGACATGGCCGGGGACCATCATGGCGCCGAGGAGGAAGAGGAACAGCCACTTCTTGCCGGGGAAGGGCAGGAAAACGAAGGCGTACGCGCACAGCAGCGCGGCGCACAGCTCGATGGCGGTGCCGACCACCGAGACCACGAGGGAGTTGAGGAAGAACCGGTCGAAGGGGGCGGCGTTCCAGGCGTCGGAGAAGTTGCTCCAGCGCAGGTCGGTGGGGACCCAGTGGGGCGGGTAGGCGTAGATCTGGGGGTTGGTCTTCAGGGCCGAGGAGGCCAGCCAGTACAGCGGTCCGGCCGCGATGAGCGCGACGAGGACGAGGAGCGCGTACAGGCCCAGGCGCCGGGCCCGGCCGCCGGGGCGGCGGGTGGGCGCCGCCGGGTCGAGGGCGGTCACTGGTAGTGCACCTTTCGCTCGAGGTAGCGGGCCTGTCCCGCGGTGATCAGCAGCAGCACCACGAACATGATCATCGCGCCGGCGGCGGAGCGTCCCGCGTCGAAGGCGCGGAATCCCTGGTCGTAGATGAACCAGCTGAGGGTGGAGGTGGAGGTGCCCGGGCCGCCGCCGGTCATCACGGCCAGCACGTCGAACGCCTGGAAGGTGCTGATGGTGCAGGTCACCAGGAGGAAGAAGGTGACCGGTGAGAGCAGCGGGAGGGTGATCCGGCGCAGTCGCGTCCAGGGGCCGGCGCCGTCCAGGGCGGCGGCCTCGTACACCTCCCGGGGCAGGCCCTGGAGGCCGGCGAGGTAGACCACGGCGACGAATCCGATGTTCTTCCAGAGGTAGACCAGGACCAGGCCGGTCAGCGCCCACTTGGAGTCGGTCATCATCGCCGGGGCGGTGAGCCCGAGCGGGGCCATCAGCGGGCGTATCAGCCCGTAGTTGGGGTCGAACACGAACAGCCAGAGGGTGCCGACGGCGGCCCCGGAGAGCACGTACGGGGCGAAGGTCAGCGTCCGCACCACGTCGCGGCCGCGCAGCCGCTGGTTCAGCAGCAGCGCGGTGGCCAGCCCGAGGACGAGGCCGCCGGCCACGATGCCGACGACGAAGACGACGGTGGTCCACAGGGTGGCGCGGAAGTCGGGGTCGGTCAGCAGGTCGGTGTAGTTGCCGAGCCCGACGAAGTCCTTGGCCGGGGAGATCATGTCCCAGTCGGTGAGGCTGAGGTAGCCGTTGTAGACCACCGGCCAGTAGGCGAAGAGCAGGAGGAACAGGAAGTTCGGGGCGGCGAAAGCGGCGAAGAGCAAATAGTCGCGCCGTCTGCGCCTGGCACGCAGACGGCGGCCGGCGTCGTCGATGGCAGACAAGGAGAGTGGATCCTTCCGAACTGCGCCCCGAGGGTCCCCTGGGACGTGCTGGTGACAGCCCCAAGGGATACCAACAGAGTTGATGAGAAGGAAACACCTTGTCGTGTTACAACTTGGCCTACTTCACATGTGCGGCTGGCGTTTTCTCACTCCTTCCGTGAACTGATCTCGGGCGGCGGGGGCTCAACTCCCGCTCTCCGCACGCCACGCGGTGTCGTCCGAGCCCCGCCGGGTGGTCCGCACGACATCGCCCGGGCGCCAGGTCTGCAGCACCAGCTCCTCGCCCTCCACGGCGATGCGCACCACCTCGGTCAGCTCGACGCGGAAGAGGTGGAAGGGCTCCGGCGGGTGGGTCTCCTCGGCGTAGCGGGCGAGGGTCTCCGGGTCGGTCACCTCCACCGCGCGCCCGCTGACCCGCACGTCGCCGCCGTCCATCCCGGTGTCGGGGCCGGGGTTGGCGTGCATCGCGAAGCGCGGGTCGCGCCGCAGGTCCAGGGCCTTGCGGGAGTCCGGCATCATGCCGAGCCACAGCTCCCCGAACCGGAAGTCCGCTTCCAGGCCGGTCACGCGCGGGCTGCCGTCCCGGCGCACGGTGGCCAGGACATGGTGCGGGTAGCGCTGGAACCGCTCCCGCACCACGGCGGAGAACTCGGGCTCCGCCGCCTCGAAACCGGCCCAACTGGTCGTCGTCGCAGTCGTCATGGGGCCCATGGTGCCGGGATTACCGGACACCTTCTGTCGGGATTGCAGCTCGCGGGCCTGATCCGGGGGCAGATGGGCGGTCCAGCCGGTGCCGGGCAGCCGGAAGGCGACCCAGGTCTGGGCGTAGGCCGGCGGGCGCGGCCGGGAGCGGTGGGTGAGCAGGGCGGTGGGCTCCCGGGCGGAGCGCAGCACGAGCGCCGCCGGTGTGATGGACCGGTTGTTCCCGCTGGTCTGGGCGGAGGCGCAGCCCGCGTGGTACGCGATGGGCAGCGCGCGGTCGCCGACGACCAGGCACGGCGGCCGCAGCCCCAGCCGGCGCAAGCCCTGCGCGGCGGTCCGGTAGTCCCCGTTGACCTTCTCCGACTGCTCCGCCAAGTGGCCGAGCACGACGTGCTGGGAGGCCAGCTGGAGGGTGATGACCACGCCCAGCGCGACCGCCACGGGCTGCGGGGAGCGCGCGGCCTTGACGGTGCGCAGCACCAGCTCGGCGATGGGGAGCGCGAGGAGGGCGTAGGAGGGCATCAGGAAGCGCGGGGCGAAGTAGCCGATCAGCAGCAGATACGGGACGGCGAGCGAGGCGGCGCAGACGATGGGCAGGACGGTCAGCGCCAGCGGGTGACCGTGGTGCGGGGCGCCGGGGCGGGCCACGCGGTCCCGGCGGTCGCGGCGGTCCCGTACGGCGACGACGATCGCGGCGGCGGTCAGCAGCGGCAGGGCCAGCCACCACACGGTCAGCTCCGGGTGGCGCAGCGGCACCTCGCACGGGCGGCACAGCTGCGGCCCGTTCAGGCTGCGCAGCGCGGCCCCGATGTTGAAGTGCAGCCCCATGCCGCCCTCGACGTCGCTGGAGACCCGCAGCCGGTCCAGGACGCCGCCGAAGCGGGCGTACGCCTCGCCCACCCATTGCGCGGCGCCCAGCACGAGCCCGCCGAGCAGCGCGGGCAGGGCGGGCCGCCAGGCCCGGACGGCGACGGCCGCGCCCAGCAGCGGCAGGGCCAGCCAGCCGCCGTCGGGGGTGCGCACGAGGGTGACGCCCGCGATGACGGCGGCCAGCCACCAGCGGGCGTTGCGCTCGGCGGACGCGCGCAGGAACCAGCCGAGGGCGGCGACCGCGCCGATCGCCACCCACAGGTTCGGCATCACCGACGGTCCGCTGATCTGGGTGATCCACAGTCCGGCGAACAGGAGTGCGGCCAGGGCGACCGTGCCGGGGCCGAGCATCCGGCGCCACACCCGGAAGGCGGCGTACAGGGCGGCGGCGGACAGCACCGCGAGGAGTACCCGCAGCACCGTGACTGAGGAGGTCACCGCGACCACCGGGGCGACCAGCATGCTGATGCCGCGGGAGCGGGGGGCGCTGAAGTACGCGGCCGGGTTGCGCGGGTCGACCTGGGAGACGTACACCGACTCGTCCCAGCCCAGCGCGTGCGCGGTGTGCGGGATGACCACGAGGAGCTGGACGAGGGCGTAACCGGCGGCCACCAGCGCGAGCCAGGGCGCGTGGCGGCGATGGCGCGCCGGCTCGAAGGGTTGCGGGCGCGGGCGCGAGGTCGCGGCCGCCGGTGCGGCAGTATTCTCCATGCGCGAACCATATGACGCTTTTATACCTTTTTCTCCGTATTGATCCATCCGGCTCAATACGCAAGGGGTGCCAGGAGCGCAGCGGATCCGTAGGATTTTCATCCCGCATACAGCTCCACCCGGCGGAGAACGGACACGCATATGAAGATGCTGATCAACGTCGCCGAGACCGTGGTCGCCGATGCCCTGCGCGGACTGGCCGCCGCGCATCCCGAGTTGACGGTGGACGTCGAGAACCGGGTGATCGTCCGCCGGGATGCCCCGGTCGCCGGAAAGGTGGGGCTGGTCTCCGGCGGCGGATCCGGCCACGAGCCGCTGCACGGGGGGTTCGTCGGCCCCGGGATGCTGGACGCGGCCTGCCCCGGCGAGGTCTTCACCTCCCCCGTGCCCGATCAGATGGCGCGGGCCGCGGCCGCCGTGGACAGCGGCGCGGGGGTCCTGTTCATCGTCAAGAACTACACCGGAGACGTCCTCAACTTCGACATGGCGGCCGAACTCGCCGAGGACGAGGGCGTCCAGGTCGCCAAGGTCCTGGTCAACGATGACGTGGCGGTGACCGACAGCCTCTACACGGCCGGGCGGCGCGGCACCGGGGCCACCCTGTTCGTGGAGAAGATCGCGGGCGCGGCGGCCGAGGAGGGCGCCCCGCTCGACCGGGTGGCGGCGCTCGCCCGGCGGGTCAACGAGTCGTCGCGGAGCTTCGGCGTCGCGCTGAGCGCGTGCACCACCCCCGCCAAGGGCGGCCCGACCTTCGACCTCCCGGCCGGGGAGCTGGAGTTGGGCGTGGGCATCCACGGCGAGCCCGGGCGCGAGCGGCGGTCCATGATGACCTCCCGCGAGATCGCCGACTTCGCGGTGGAAGCGGTGCTGGAGGACCTGCGGCCCGACGACCCGGTCCTGGTGCTCGTCAACGGCATGGGCGCGACACCACTGCTGGAGCTGTACGGCTTCGCCGCCGAGGTCCACCGGGTGCTCGGCGAGCGCCGGGTCGCGGTGGCACGTACGCTCGTCGGCAACTACGTCACCTCGCTCGACATGGCGGGCGCTTCGGTGACCCTGTGCCGGGTCGACGAGGAACTGCTGCGGCTGTGGGACGCGCCGGTCCGGACCGCCGGACTGCGCTGGGGCTGTTGACCGGGGCCCGACCCACCACCGCCGCGCACGCTGTCCCCGTGGTGGCCGTTCGATTTGAGGAGGCGTCTGTGTCCACGTCCGCGTCCAGCAGGGAATCCGCCGGCGAGCCGGTGCTCGACACCGCCTTCTTCCACCGCTGGCTCACCGCGGCGGCCGCGGCGGTGAGCCGCGAGGCCACCAGACTGACCGAGTTGGACTCGGCCATCGGCGACGCCGACCACGGCAGCAACATGCAGCGCGGTTTCGCGGCCGTGACCGCGGCCCTGGAGAAGGAGCCGCCGGGCACGCCGGGGGCCGCGCTCGTCCTGGCCGGCCGTCAGCTGATCTCCAAGGTCGGCGGCGCCTCCGGCCCGCTGTACGGCACGCTGCTGCGGCGGGCCGGTAAGGCGCTCGGTGACGACGAGCGGATCACCGTCCGGCAACTGGCCGAGGCGCTGCGGACCGGGGTGGACGCGGTGGCCCAGCTCGGCGGGTCGGCGCCCGGTGACAAGACGATGCTGGACGCGCTCGTCCCCGCGGTGGACGCGCTGGCCGCGGGCGGCGGGTCCTTCGCCGCGGCGAGCGAGGCCGCGGACAAGGGCGCGCTGGCGACCGTGCCGATGCTCGCCCGCAAGGGCCGGGCCAGCTATCTGGGCGAACGCAGCATCGGCCATCAGGACCCCGGCGCCACCTCGTCGGCCCTGCTGTTCGCGGCCCTGGCGGAGGTGGCGGCGTGAGTCCCGTGAGCGACGACGCGCCGCGCGACGCGGGCGAGGAGAAGCTGGTCGGCGTGGTCCTGGTGTCGCACAGCGCCGCGGTCGCCGAGTCCGTGGCGCGACTGGCCACCGGACTGGCCGGCGGCGGCGCCACCGCACCGGTCCTCCCCGCCGGCGGCACCCCGGACGGCGGGCTCGGCACCAGCCCCGAGCTGGTCGCCGAGGCCGCCCACGCGGTCGACCGGGGCGCGGGGGTCGCGGTCCTCGTCGACCTGGGCAGCGCCGTGCTGACCGTGAAGGCGCTGCTCGCCGAGGGCGACGAACTGCCCGAGGGCTCCCGGCTGGTGGACGCGCCCCTGGTGGAGGGCGCGGTGGCGGCGGTCGTCGCCGCCTCGGCCGGGGCGGACGTGGACGCGGTCGCGCGGGCCGCCGAGGAGGCGTACGACTACCGCAAGGTCTGACCCCTGCGGCGGCCCGCCGCGCCTGGGCCCGCGCCGGGACGCCGGTCACGGCGTCCGGGAACGCGCAGGTGCGGCCACGCCCGCCGCGGCAGCACTCCGGGGCCGGCCGGGCGCGTCCGGGCTAGGGTCTGTCGTCAAATGATCTTCGGTCGAGGATCATGGTCGGGTGATACGTCGCCATGAACTGTCCGATGCCGAATGGGCCTTCGTGCAGCCGCTGCTGCCCCGGTCCGAGCGGGGCCGCAGGCGGCTGGACGACCGGACGGTCCTCAACGGGATCGTGTGGAAGTTCCGGACCGGTACGGCCTGGCGGGACGTGCCCGAGCGGTACGGTTCCTGGGCCACGCTGCACACCCGCTTCCGCCGGTGGGCCAAGGACGGCACCTTCGAGCGGATGCTCCGGGCCGCCCAGGCCAAGGCCGACGCGGCCGGGGACATCGAGTGGCTGGTGTCGGTCGACTCCACGATCGTCCGGGCCCACCAGCACGCGGCCGGAGCGCGAAAAGGGGGCTCCGCACCCCGGGACTCGGCCGGTCCCGAGGCGGCCTGACCAGCAAGATCCAC
>NZ_MAXF01000018.1 GCF_001704635.1 Streptomyces sparsogenes
CCTGCCGGGCTGGCGGGCCGGCGGGCCGTCGGGCCGTCGGGCCGTTACGCCGAACCCCGGGATGCGGCTTCCGGGTGCGCGATAGCCTGCGCCCGATGGACACCACGCCGGAGCATCCCCCCGCGCCCCCGCCGGGGCCGCCGGGGCCGCCGAGCCCCCCGAGACCCGCGGCCCCGCCACGGCCCGCGGGGCCTCCGGAGCCCGCGCACCCGCGGAAGCCCGCGGAGGCGGCCGAGTCCACGGACGCGACGGACGCGCCCGCGGAGCCGGGCCCCCGGGACCGGCGCGACGAGCAGGAGCCCCCGAGCCGGGCCGACGAGCCGGGCCGGTCCGACGAGCCGGGCCACCACGCGCCCCCGCCGGACCCGCCGGAGCCCCCGCGCCCGTCGCACCCTCCGCGCGCCTCCTGGGAGGACGGCCTCCGCTTCGCGTTCGGCACGCTCACCACGCTCCCCGTCCGGGTGACGCGCTGGGACCGGGAGGCGGCGCGCGCCGGGATGCTGTGCGCTCCCCCGGCCGGGCTGGCGGTCGGGCTCTGCGCGGCGTCGGTGGGCGCGGCGCTGCTGCTGCTGGGCGGCGGCGCGCTGCTGGCGGCGGTGGGGACGGTCGCGGTGCCCGCCGTGCTGACCCGCGGGCTGCACCTCGACGGACTCGCCGACACCGCCGACGGCCTCGGCAGCGGCAAGCCGGCGGACGAGGCGCTGCGCATCATGAAGCGGTCGGACATCGGTCCCTTCGGGGTGGTCACCCTGCTGTTCGTCCTGCTCGCGCAGGTGGCCGCGCTGGCCGAGCTGTACGGGGCCGGCTGGGCGCACGGCGCGGTGGCGGCCGTGGCGGCCGGGGTGACGGCGCGGTGCGCGTTGACGCTCGCGGCGCGCGAAGGGGTGCCGGCGGCCCGGCCCGAGGGGCTTGGCTCGGCGGTCGCGGGCGCGGTGCCGCGCGGGCCGGCGCTGGGCACGGCGGTGGTGACCGCCGTCGTCTGCGCCGGGGCGGGCGCGGCCTTCGGCGCGTACGAGGCGGTCCACCACGCCCTCGCCGCCCTCGCCGCGCTGGGCGCCGCGGAACTCCTCCTCCGCCACTGCCGCCGCCGCTTCGGCGGCGTGACCGGCGACGTCTTCGGCGCGCTCGCCGAGACGGCGGCCACGACCGCCCTGGTCGTCACGGCCCTGCTCTGACCCGGCCCCGCCGGCCGTCACGCCCGCCGCCCCGCTGAACCGGCCCCGCCGGGCCGCGGCGGGCGGTCCTTCGGCGGGAGGCCGCGCGCCGGTGGCGTCGGGGGAGTTACCCTCGCGATGGCCCGCGACAGCCCGCCGCCCGGGCACCTGGTGACCGGCGCATACGATGCCGATGGGCGCGGCTGGCCCGTCCCTGTCTCGGCGGGGGCATTCCACGTCGGCCGAGGAACTATCCGGAAGAGGGACCCCATCACCGTGACATCTCTGACTCTCAGCACCTCCTCCGCCGCGACGCTGCGCGCGGACGCCGTCGTCGTCGGCGTGGCGAAGGGCGCCAAGGGCCCCGTCGTCGCCCCCGGCGCGGAGGCCGTGGACCAGGCCTTCGGCGGGAAGCTGGCCTCCGTCCTGGAGACCCTCGGGGCGACCGGCGCGGAGGGCGAGGTGACCAAGCTGCCCGCCGCGTCCGGCCTCAAGGCACCGGTCGTGCTGGCGGTCGGACTCGGCGACGCCCCGGCCAAGGGCGACGGCTACGACGCCGAGGCGCTGCGCCGCGCGGCCGGTGCGGCGGCCCGCGCGCTGTCCGGTTCGAAGAAGGGCGCGTTCGCCCTGCCGGTGGAGGACCCGGCGGACGCGGCCGCCGTGGCCGAGGGCGCGCTGCTGGGCGCGTACTCGTACAAGGCCAACCACAACAGCGGCGCCAAGAGCGGCAACGGCAAGAAGAACGGTGCCCCGCTCGCCGAGGTGGCCCTGCTCGGCGCCAAGCCGCGCGACAAGGAGTTCAAGGCGGCGGCGGAGCGCGCCATCGCCCTGGCCGCCGAGGTCAACCGCGCCCGCGACCTCATCAACACCCCCTCGAACCTGCTCAACCCCGCCTCCTTCGCCGCCGCCGTGCTGGAGGCGGCCAAGGAGCACGGCCTCAAGACCGAGGTGCTGGACGAGAAGGCGCTGAAGAAGGGCGGGTACGGGGGCATCCTGGGCGTCGGCCAGGGGTCCGAGGCCCCGCCGCGGCTGGTCCGCGTCGGCTACGCGCACCCGGAGGCGGAGAAGACCCTGGCCCTGGTCGGCAAGGGCATCACCTACGACTCCGGCGGCATCTCGCTCAAGCCGGCCGGCCACAACGAGACCATGAAGTGCGACATGAGCGGCGCCGCCGCCGTGTTCGCCACGGTGGTCGCGGCCGCGAAGCTGGGGCTGCGGGTGAACGTCACCGGCTGGCTGGCGCTGGCCGAGAACATGCCGTCGGGTTCGGCCACCCGCCCCGGCGATGTGCTGACGATGTACAGCGGCAAGACCGTCGAGGTGCTGAACACCGACGCCGAGGGCCGGCTGGTGCTGGCCGACGCGCTGACCCGCGCCTGCGAGGAGCGGCCCGACGCGATCGTGGACGTGGCGACGCTCACCGGCGCCATGGTGCTCGCGCTGGGCAACCGCACGTTCGGGATCATGGCGAACGACGAGGCGTTCCGTACCTCGCTGCACGAGATCGCGGAGGAGGTCGGCGAGCAGTCGTGGCCGATGCCGCTCCCGTCGGACCTGCGCAAGAGCATCGACTCGCCGGTGGCCGACCTGGCGAACATGGGTGAGCGGATGGGCGGCGGCCTGGTGGCCGGGATCTTCCTGAAGGAGTTCGTCGAGGAGGGCACCACCTGGGCCCACCTGGACATCGCGGGTCCGGCCTTCAACGAGTCCGGCCCGTTCGGCTACACCCCCAAGGGCGGCACGGGCTCGGCGGTCCGCACCCTGGTGCGGCTCGCGGAGCGCACCGCGGCCGGCGACCTGGGCTGAGCCGGCACCGGCCGGGCCCCTGGGGGCCCGGCCGGCGGACCGATCGGATTTCGCCAGGAACGAAATCCGATCGCCCTACGCGCCCAGTACCCGCGAGTAACCCCTGAAGAGGGGTTTGGAGATATCTCACACAGCGGCCCCGCGTCCCGCCTCCCGTCAACAAGTGCGAAGATGTTGTCCCGGCAGGACAGGGCCCCCGACACCAGGGCCGAAAGCAAGACGCGGCCGAACAACAGCCGCCGCCCGGCCAACGACGGCCGGCCCCGGCGCACCATGCATGGAGGACGTGACGTGGCGAACGACGCCAGCACCGTTTTCGACCTAGTGATCCTCGGAGGCGGTAGCGGCGGTTACGCCGCTGCCCTGCGCGCGGCGCAGCTGGGTCTGGACGTCGCCCTGATCGAGAAGGACAAGGTGGGCGGCACCTGCCTGCACCGCGGCTGCATCCCCACCAAGGCTCTGCTGCACGCCGGTGAGATCGCCGACCAGGCCCGCGAGGGTGCCGAGTTCGGTGTGAAGACCACCTTCGAGGGCATCGACATCGAAGGCGTGCACAAGTACAAGGACGGCGTGGTCTCGGGCCTGTACAAGGGCCTCCAGGGTCTGATCGCCTCCCGCAAGGTCACCTATGTGACCGGCGAGGGCCGGCTGTCCTCCCCGACCTCGGTCGACGTCGACGGCCAGCGCTACACCGGCCGCCACGTCCTGCTGGCCACCGGCTCGGTGCCGAAGTCGCTCCCGGGCCTGGAGATCGACGGCGAGCGCGTCATCACCTCCGACCACGCGCTGGTCCTGGACCGGGTGCCGAAGTCCGCGATCGTGCTGGGCGGCGGCGTCATCGGCGTCGAGTTCGCCTCCGCGTGGAAGTCCTTCGGGACCGACGTCACCATCGTCGAGGCGCTTCCCCACCTCGTCCCGGTCGAGGACGAGAACAGCTCCAAGCTGCTGGAGCGCGCCTTCCGCAAGCGCGGCATCAAGTTCTCCCTCGGCGCGCGTTTCTCCGGCGTCGAGCACACCGCCGACGGTGTGAAGGTCTCGCTGGAGAACGGCAAGACCTTCGAGGCCGAGCTGCTGCTCGTCGCCGTCGGCCGCGGCCCGGTCTCGCAGGGCCTGGGCTACGAGGAGGCCGGGGTCGCGATGGACCGCGGCTACGTCCTCGTCGACGAGTACATGCAGACCAACGTCCCGACCATCTCGGCCGTGGGCGACCTGGTCCCCACTCTCCAACTGGCCCACGTCGGCTTCGCCGAGGGCATCCTGGTGGCCGAGCGGCTGGCGGGTCTGAAGACCGTGCCGATCGACTACGACGGTGTGCCGCGGGTCACCTACTGCCACCCCGAGGTCGCCTCGGTCGGCATCACGGAGGCCAAGGCCAAGGAGCTGTACGGCGCCGACAAGGTCGTGGCCCTCAAGTACAGCCTGGCGGGCAACGGCAAGAGCAAGATCCTGAAGACCTCGGGCGAGATCAAGCTCGTCCAGGTGCGGGACGGTGCCGTCGTCGGTGTCCACATGGTCGGCGACCGCCTGGGCGAGCAGGTCGGCGAGGCGCAGTTGATCTACAACTGGGAGGCGCTGCCGGCCGAGGTCGCGCAGCTCATCCACGCGCACCCGACCCAGAACGAGGCGCTCGGCGAGGCCCACCTGGCACTGGCCGGCAAGCCCCTGCACGCCCACGACTAGTAGTCCCCGAGCGCGCGAACCATCCGCACAGATCGTTAGGAGCAACCGAAACCATGGCGGTTTCCGTAACCCTGCCGGCGCTCGGCGAGAGCGTGACCGAGGGCACCGTCACCCGCTGGCTGAAGGCCGAGGGTGAGCGGGTCGAGGCCGACGAGCCGCTGCTCGAGGTCTCCACCGACAAGGTCGACACCGAGATCCCGGCCCCCGCGGCCGGTGTGCTCACCTCCATCAAGGTGGCCGAGGACGAGACGGTGGAGGTCGGCGCCGAGCTGGCCGTCATCGACGACGGCGGCGCGGCCCCCGCGGCCGCTCCCGCCCCGGCGGCCGAGCCCGCCCCCGCGGCGCAGCCCGAGCCCGAGCCCGCCCCGGCCCCCGCCGCCGAGGCCCCGGCCCCGGCGCCCGCCCCGGCCGCCGCCCCGGCGGGCGGTGCCGAGGGCACCGACGTCGTGCTGCCCGCCCTGGGCGAGTCGGTGACCGAGGGCACGGTCACCCGCTGGCTGAAGGAGGTCGGCGACTCGGTCGAGGCCGACGAGCCGCTGCTCGAGGTCTCCACCGACAAGGTCGACACCGAGATCCCGGCCCCGGCCTCGGGCACCCTGCTCGAGATCCTGGTGGCCGAGGACGAGACCGCGGAGGTCGGCGCCAAGCTGGCCGTGATCGGCGCCGCCGGTGCCGCTCCGGCCGCCGCGCCCGCCCCCGAGGCGCCCGCCCCGGCCCCCGCCGCCGAGGCCCCGGCCCCGGCGCCCGCTCCGGAGCCCACCCCGGCCCCGGCTCCGGCCCCGCAGGCCCCGACGGCTCCGGCCCCGCAGGCCGTCACCCCGGAGCCGGTCGCCCCGGAGCCGGCCCCGGCCGCTCCGGCACCCGCCCCGGCCCCGGCCCCGGTCACCCCGGCTCCGGCCGCGGGTGACGGCGAGGGCGCGTACGTGACCCCGCTGGTGCGCAAGCTCGCCGCGGAGAACGGCGTGGACCTGGCCGCCGTCAAGGGCACCGGCGTCGGTGGCCGGATCCGCAAGCAGGACGTCATCGCCGCCGCGGAGGCCGCCAAGGCCGCCGCCCAGGCGCAGGCCCAGGCCGCCCCGGCGGCCGCGCCGAAGGCCGCCGCCGCGGCCCCGTCGCCGCTGCGCGGCCAGACCGTCAAGATGCCGCGGATGCGCAAGGTCATCGGCGACAACATGATGAAGGCGCTGCACAGCCAGGCGCAGCTCACCAGCGTGGTCGAGGTGGACATCACCAGGATCATGCGGCTGCGCGCCCAGGCGAAGGAGGCGTTCGCCCAGCGCGAGGGCGTCAAGCTCTCGCCGATGCCGTTCTTCGTGAAGGCCGCCGTCCAGGCGCTGAAGACCCACCCGGCCATCAACGCCCGGATCAACGACGACGAGGGCACGATCACCTACTTCGACGTCGAGAACGTCGGCATCGCGGTGGACGCCGAGAAGGGCTTGATGACCCCGGTCATCAAGAACGCGGGTGACCTCAGCCTCGCCGGGATCGCCAAGAAGACGGCGGAGCTGGCGAACAAGGTCCGGTCCAGCAAGATCACCCCGGATGAGATGTCCGGCGCGACCTTCACCATCAGCAACACCGGCTCGCGCGGCGCGCTGTTCGACACGATCATCGTGCCGCCGAACCAGGTCGCCATCCTGGGTATCGGCGCGACCGTCCGCCGCCCCGTGGTCATCAACCACCCGGAGCTGGGCGAGACGATCGCGGTGCGCGACATGACGTATGTGGCGCTCTCCTACGACCACCGTCTGGTGGACGGCGCGGACGCCGCCCGCTACCTGACGGCGGTCAAGGAGATCCTGGAGGCCGGCGAGTTCGAGGTCGAGCTGGGCCTCTGAGCCCTCGAGCCGGCACACGCCGGTACGGCTGACGGCGGCGCCCCCGCCCGGAGCGATCCGGGCGGGGGCGCCGCCGTTCGCCTGTCCGCCGTATTGTCATGTCGGTACCGTCCGATCAGTACCGTCCGAAGGAGTGCAAGGAGCGCCATGGTCCATCCCGTCGTCCACTCGCTGCGCGAGCAGATCCGCGAGCACATCGTGGAGGGCATCGTCAGCGGGCGCTGGAAGCCGGGCGAGCGGATCGTGGAGCGGCGGATCGCCACCGAGCTGGAGGTCAGCCAGACCCCGGTCCGCGAGGCCCTGCGTGAGCTGGAGACGCTGCGGCTGATCGAGTCTGCGCCCAACAAGGGCGTACGCGTCCGCAATCTGACCGCCGCCGACCTGGAGGAGATCTATCCGGTGCGGGCCGGTCTGGAGCAGATCGCCGCCGAACTGGCCGCGCCCCGGCTGGCCGAGGACACCTCGGCGCTGGAGCCGGAGGTGGCGGCGCTGTACGAGGCGGACCGGAGGGCCGACGGGGAGGCGCAGGTGCGGCACACCGTGGCCTTCCACCGCGAGCTGGTGCGGGCCTCGGGCAACAGCGTGCTGCTGCACACCTGGGAGTCGCTGGGCATCGAGATCTGGACCACCCTGTCCATCCGCTGGCTCGGCACCCGTCAGGAGTCGTACGCCGAGGAGCACCAGGCCGTCGTGGACGCGTTCCGGCGGCGGGACCCGCGGGTCGCGGAGCTTGTCAAGGAGCATGTGCTCGGCTGTGCACCGCGTGCCTGATTTCGCGGCACGGAATGCCAATTTCGCCTTTCGGAGAAGTTTTTCGGCTCAAGTACTTTGATCGATCATCGATCAGAATTTACAGTCATGGCATGACCGACCTCGTCAACGGAGAGATGGCGGCAGCCACCCATAAGCACCCCATCCAGCAGCCCGCCCCCACGCAGCCCAGCGAGCTCGACCAGCTCCCGGACCGCGACCCCGAGGAGACCGCCGAGTGGGGCGCCTCCCT
Source organism: Streptomyces sparsogenes (assembly GCF_001704635.1). GTDB lineage: Bacteria > Actinomycetota > Actinomycetes > Streptomycetales > Streptomycetaceae > Streptomyces > Streptomyces sparsogenes. The sequence continues at coordinate 7,485 of NZ_MAXF01000018.1, forward strand.
GGCGGCCGTCACCCGGGCCGCCGGACCGCACCGCGCCTCGTATCTGATGCGCCGCACGCTGGAGCACGCCGAGCGCGCCGGGCTGGGGCTGCCGCCACTGCTCGAGACGGACTACGTCAACACCATCCCCACCGCCGCCGAGCCCGCCTTCCCGGGCGACGAGGCGATGGAGCGGCGGATCACCGCCTGGAACCGGTGGAACGCCGCCGCGATGGTCACCCGCGGCAGCCGCGACGGCCTCGGCGGCCACATCGCCACCTTCGCCTCCGCCGCCTGGCTCTACGAGACGGGCTTCCAGCACTTCTTCCGCGGCAAGGAGGCCGACGGAAGCGGCGACCAGCTCTACATCCAGGGCCACGCCTCCCCCGGCATCTACGCCCGCGCCTTCCTCGACGGCCGGCTGACCGAGGCCCACCTGGACAACTTCCGCCGCGAGGCCGGCGGCTCCGGTCTGCCCTCCTACCCGCACCCGCGGCGGCTGCCGTGGCTGTGGGAGTTCCCCACCGTCTCCATGGGGCTCGGCCCGATCTCCGCGATCTACCAGGCCCGCTTCAACCGCTACCTCGCGGGCCGCGGCATCAAGGACACCTCCAACTCCCACGTCTGGGCCTTCCTCGGCGACGGCGAGATGGACGAGCCCGAGTCGACCGCCGCGCTCGCCCTGGCCGGCCGTGAGCGCCTGGACAACCTCACCTTCGTCATCAACTGCAACCTGCAGCGGCTCGACGGCCCGGTGCGCGCCAACTTCAAGATCGTGCAGGAGCTGGAGGCGCAGTTCCGCGCCGCCGGGTGGCACGTGGTCAAGGCCCTGTGGGGCTCCGCCTGGGACGAGTTGCTGGCCGCCGACGCCTCCGGCGCGCTGCTGCGCCGGCTGCGCGAGGTCCCCGACGCCCAGTTCCAGACGTACGCGACCCGCGACGCCGCCTACATCCGCGAGCACTTCTTCGGCGCCGACCCGGAGCTGGCCCGGCTCGGCCAGGGCCTGACCGACGCCAAGCTCACCGAGTGCTTCCACACCTCCCGGGCCGGCCACGAGCCGCGCAAGGTCTACGCGGCGTACCGCGCGGCCATGGAGCACAAGGGCGCCCCGACGGTCGTCCTCGCCCAGACCGTCAAGGGCTACACGCTCGGCCCCGGCTTCGAGTCGCGCAACGCGAACCACCAGATGAAGAAGTTGACCGGCAAGGAGTTCCGCGCCATGCGCGACCTCCTGGAGCTGCCCATCCCGGACAGCGCGCTGGACGACCAGGTCGTCCCGTACGCCCACCCCGGCGCCGACTCGCCCGAGGTGCGCTACCTCCAGGAGCGGCGCGCCGCCCTCGGCGGGCCCGCCCCGGCCCGCAAGGTCCACCCGGTGGCCCTCCCCGAGCCGTCGGCGAAGCCCTTCGAGACCCTGGCCAAGGGCTCCGGCACCCAGGAGATCGCCACCACCATGGCGTTCGTCCGCCTGGTCAAGGACCTGATGCGGGACAAGGAGACCGGCCGCCGCTGGGTGCCGATCGTCCCCGACGAGGCGCGCACCTTCGGCATGGAGTCGCTCTTCCCGACCGCCGGGATCTACTCGCCGCTCGGCCAGACCTACGACCCGGTCGACCGCGACCAGCTGCTCTACTACAAGGAAGCCGCGAACGGCCAGATCCTCAACGAGGGGATCACCGAGGCCGGTTCGATGGCCGACTTCACCGCCGCCGCCACGTCGTACGCGACGCACGGCGAGCCGATGATCCCCTTCTACATCTTCTACTCGATGTTCGGCTGGCAGCGCACCGCCGACCAGATGTGGGCGCTGGCCGACCAGCTCGGCCGGGGCTTCCTGATCGGCGCCACGGCGGGCCGCACCACGATGACCGGCGAGGGCCTCCAGCACGCCGACGGCCACTCCCACCTGATCGCCTCCACCAACCCGGCGGCGGTCGCCTACGACCCGGCGTTCGCGTACGAGGTCGGCGTCATCGTCCGGGACGGGCTGCGGAGGATGTACGGCCCGGACGCCGAGGACGTCTTCTACTACCTGACCGTCTACAACGAGACCAAGGTCCAGCCGCCCATGCCGACCGGCGAGGGCGTCGAGGAGGGCATCCTCAAGGGCCTGTACCGCTACAAGTCGGCCGAGCCGGCGGACGCGGGCGCCCCGCGCATCCAGCTCCTCGCCTCCGGCACCGCCATCCACTGGGCCCTGGAGGCCCGAAAACTCCTCGCCGACGACTGGGGCGTGGCCGCCGACGTGTGGTCCGCCACCTCCTGGAGCGAGCTGCGCCGTGACGCCCTGTCCTGTGACGCGGCGCAGCTCAACGGTGAAGACCGGGTCCCGTACGTCACCCGTGCCCTGGCAGGCGCACCGGGCCCGGTCCTCGCCGTCAGCGACTGGATGCGCGCCGTCCCCGACCAGATCAGCCAGTGGGTCGAGCAGGACTGGTACTCGCTGGGCACGGACGGCTTCGGCCTCTCCGACACCCGCGAGGCCGCCCGCCGCCACTTCGGGGTGGACGCCCCGGCGATCGTGGTCGCCGCCCTGGACCGCCTCGCCCGCCGCGGCGAGGTCAAGCCCACGGCGGTGAGGGAGGCGGCCGAGCGCTACGGCATCTGAGGCGCGGCCGGGGCCGCGCCCCGGTCCCGGCCCACCCCCGCCCCCGCCCCGACCCGGGGCGGGGGCGCGGCATGATGGGCGCATGCGCGCCGCCCGTCTGATCCGTCTCGTGCTGCTGCTCCAGTCCCGGCCCTCGATGACGGGGGCCGAGCTGGCCCGGGAGCTGGAGGTCTCGGAGCGCACCGTCACGCGCGACGTGGCCGCGCTGTCCGAGGCCGGGGTCCCGGTCTACGCGGACCGCGGCCGGGCCGGCGGCTACCGGCTGGTCGGCGGCTATCGCACCCGGCTGACCGGCCTGGGCCGTACGGAGGCCGAGGCGCTGTTCCTGTCCGGGGTGCCGGCCGCGCTGCGCGGCATGGGGCTCGCGGACGCCGCGTCGGCCGCCCGGCTGAAGGTCTCGGCGGCGCTGCTGCCCGAGCTGCGCGACGCCTCGCACACCGCCGCCCAGCGGTTCCACCTCGACGCCCCCGGCTGGTGGCAGGAGCCCGAGACGCCCGAGCTGCTGCCGGCGATCGCCGACGCCGTGTGGGACGACCGGCGGATCACCGCCCGCTACCGCCGTCGGGACACGGAGGTGGAGCGGGAGCTGGAGCCGTACGGCCTGGTGTTGAAGGCGGGCGTCTGGTATCTGGCGGCGCGGGCCGAGGGGGACTTCCGCGTCTACCGGGCGGACCGCTTCACCTCCGTCGAGCCGTCGGCCGCCCCGGGCCCCCACGGCCGCTTCGAGCGGCTGGCGGAGTTCGACCTGCCCGCGTTCTGGGAGGAGCGGGCCGCGCAGTTCGCCCGCTCGCTGCTGCGCGAGGAGGTCGTGCTGCGGCTGACCGAGGAGGGCGTGCGGCGGCTGCCCCATGTGACGGACCGTACGGCGGTGCAGGAGGCGGTGGCCGCGGCCGGGGCGGCCGGGGGGCCCGACGGGCAGGGGCGGATCACCGTCACCCTGCCCGTCGAGTCGCTGGAGGTGGCGTACGGGCAGCTGCTGGCGCTCGGCCCGGAGGCGGAGGTGCTCTCCCCTCCGGACCTGCGGGAGCGCTTCGCGGCGGCGGCCACCCGGGCCGCGGACCTCTACCGGTAGTCCGCCGCCGTGCCCTCCTTGCCGCCGAAGACGACGTCCCGGAAGTAGCCCATGGCGTCGGGCCGGGAGCCGTCCAGGTCGGTGAAGCCGTAGACCTTGGCCAGCTCTCCGCTGGAGACCGACTTGCCGGACCAGCGCGCCCGGTCCGGGTCCGCGGCGAGGGCCGCGACCGCGCGCCCGAGGTAGTGCGGCGTCTCGGCGATCGCGAAGTGCGGCTCCTTCTCGACGGCGTCGCGCCAGTTCTCCTCGGTCACCCCGAAGTGGTCCAGCATCTGCTCGGAGCGCAGGAACCCGGGGCTGATGGACACCGCCGTGCCGCCGAACTCCTTCAGCTCCTGGGCGAGCCCGTAGGCCATCCTGATGGGGGTGTTCTTGGTGACGTCGAAGAAGAGGTTCTCGCGGAAGGTCTTGTTGAACTCCTCCGTGCCGTCGGTCACCTCCACCACCAGCCCGCCCGGCCGCCGGACCAGCAGCGGCAGCGCGTAGTGGCTGGTGATCAGGTGGGTCTCGACGCCGAGCCGGAGCATCCGAAGCCCGTTCTCCAGATTCACCTCCCAGCTCTTCTTGCCGAAGGTGATCAGGTGCTCGCCGCCCCAGACGTCATTGACGAGCACGTCCAGCCGGCCCTGCTCCCGCTCGATGCGCTCCACCAGCGCGCGCACCTGCTCGGGCTCCAGGTGGTCGACCGGCACCGCGATCCCCGTGCCGCCCGCGGCCGTGACCAGCTCCGCCGTCTCCTCGATGGTCTCCGTCGCCCGCCCGACCTCGCTGACCTTCTCCCGCGTGGTGCGCCCCGTCGCGTAGACGGTGGCCCCCGCCGCCCCCAGCTCCACGGCCATGGCGCGGCCGGCGCCCCGCGTCGCCCCCGCCACGAGTGCGACCTTGCCCGCCAGCGCGCCCTGTGTGCTCACGTACATACGTCCCTTCGGTGTACAGCTCGGCCGGATCGCTTCCGGCCCCTCGACCCTCGCAGGGAACACCGCCATCTTCTGTCGCCTTTTTCAGCGATTCCTTTTTCAGCGATTCCTTCTCCTCGGTTCTCCGCCGCTCTCGCGGGCCGCTCCGGCGTGCGCGGGCGCACGGGAGGGCCGATCCTGGTCCCGTGATGGACGAGACGGAGTTCTGGGAGCTGGTCGACAGCGCTCGGGATGCCGCCGAGGGCGACCCCGAGGAGCAGTCCGACCTGCTCGTCGAGCGGCTGTCGCAGCTCGACCCGGACGCCGTCCTGGACTTCGCGCGCCACTTCGAGGCCCGCGCCAACCGCGCCTACCGCTGGGACCTGTGGGGCGCGGCCCAACTCCTGCTGGGCGACGTCGGCGACGACGCCTTCGACGCCTTCCGCTACTGGCTGATCGGCCAGGGCCGGGAGGTGTTCGAGGGCGCGCTGCACGACCCGGACAACCTCGCCGAGCTGCTCGAGGACTTCGACGAGCGGGTGGACGGGGACTGCGAGGACCTGGGCTTCGCGGCGGACGAGGCGTACGAGCAGCTGACCGGCGCGGTGCTGCCGGACCTGGGCCTGCCGTCGCGGCCGACCGAACCGGCGGGCGCGGTCGTCGACTTGGAGGACGGGCGGGCGCTGGCGGCACGGTTCCCCCGGCTGTGGGAACGCTTCCGCGCCTAGCTCACGGGGTTCAGCTCGGCTCTCGGGGTTCGGCTCACAGGGCGGCGTACCTCACAGGGCGCGGCCCATGAAGACGTCGTCCACGTACTCACCCTCCAGCAGGAACTCGCCGGGCAGCACGCCCTCCACCGCGAAGCCCTCGGACTCGTAGAGCCGCCGCGCCGGGCCGTTGTGCCCGAGGACCCGCAGCGTGATGCGGACCGCCCCCTGGCGCCGGGCCTCCGCGCACGCCGCGCCGAGCAGCGCCCGCGCCACGCCCCGGCCGCGCGCCCAGTCGTCCACGACCAGACCCTGGATCTGGCGTACGTGCGCGTTGCAGGCCAGCGGGGTCGGCGCGACGAGGCGTATGTATCCCGCCGTGCGCCCCTCGGCCTCGGCGACGAGGAGGTGCTCGGGCCGGTTGCGGTCGCTGAAGAAGGGGTCGCCCGGGCGGGGCGGCGGCTGTACGGAGTGCAGCGGGGACCAGGTGCGCCGGTCGAGATCGGCGAGCGCGGTCTCATCGGCGAGGACGGCGGGTCTGATGGTCACATCGGACATGCCCGTCACTGTCCCATGTCGGCTCACCGTCCGCCGCGTTGGGCCGCGTCCGGGCCCGCGCCGGGGCTCATGAGGGCGCCGCGTCGGCCCTCGGGTCCGACATCCCGCGCGCGATCGCGTGCAGGATGGCCCCATGCGTATCGCGATCACCGGCTCCTCCGGGCTCATCGGCACGGCTCTGGTCCGCTCCCTGCGGGCGGACGGCCACGAGGTGGTGCGGCTGGTGCGGCGCGCGCCGGGGGCGGAGGACGAGGTCCGGTGGGATCCGCGACGGCAGTGGGTGGCCGCGGAAGGGCTCGTGGGCTGCGAGGCGGTGGTGCACCTCGCGGGCGCGGGCATCGGGGACCACCGCTGGACCGACGCCTACAAGAAGGAGTTGCGGGACAGCCGGGTGCTGGGCACCACCGCCGTCGCCGAGGCCGTGGCCTCGCTGGACACTCCGCCACGGGTGCTGGTGAGCGGCAGCGCGATCGGCTTCTACGGCGACACGGGGGCGCGCGCGGTGGACGAGAGCGCGCCCCCCGGCGACGGCTTCCTCGCGGATCTGTGCCAGGACTGGGAGGAGGCGGCCGCTCCGGCCCAGGAGGCGGGCGTACGGACCGTGTTCGCCCGCACGGGGCTGGTGGTGGCCGGGGAGGGCGGGGCCTGGGGGCGGCTCTTCCCGCTCTTCCGGCTCGGCCTGGGCGGCCGGATGGGCAGCGGCCGCCAGTACTGGAGCTTCATCGCCCTGGAGGACCACATCGCCGCCCTGCGCCATCTGCTGGTCACCGATCTCGCGGGCCCGGTCAACCTCACCGCGCCCGAGCCCGTCACCAACCGGGAGGTGACCGCCGCCATGGGCCAGGTGCTGGGTCGCCCGACGCTGCTCTCCGTCCCCGCGCCCGCGCTGCGGCTCGCGCTGGGCGAGCTGTCCAACGACGTGCTCGGCAGTGTCCGGGCGGTGCCCCGGCGGCTGTTGGACTCGGGGTTCTCCTTCGCCCACCCGACGATCGAGCAGGCGCTGCGGGCCGCCCTCGCCGAGCGCGGCGGCCGGCGCTGACGCCGAGGCGGCGATGGTCGGCGGCGTTTCGCAGGAGTGCTTTTCAGCAGTGCATTTAGTCATGCTTTGGCGTCGTCCGGGAAAATGTGCGACCGCTGTGCGCCCATGCTCGGTCGATGCGCGTCTGGCATCGACCGTTTTTGTCCGTACTGTCGTGACGGGCCCAGGAACCCGAGATGCGGAATTTACGCATCCGGGCTGCCGGTCGGGGGCATCAGGCCCCTTAGCTACGCACCGACCTCGGGGAGGGCACGTGCTCACCAGCGCGCACCGCACGGACGTCGTCATCGTGGGAGCCGGCCTGGCGGGGCTGGCCGCCGCCCACCAACTGACCAGCGCGGGGGTGACGGTCACCGTGCTGGAAGCCGCGCCCCGCGTGGGCGGACGGATGACCACCGACCTGGTCGACGGCTTCCGGCTGGACCGCAGCGGCCAACTGGTCAACACCTCCTTCCCGGAGCTGCGGCACACCCCCGGGCTCGGCGAACTGGTGCTGCGCCCCTTCTCCCACGGGGTGCTGGTGCGCGCCGACGGCCGCACCCACCGGGTCACTTCGGCCGGCGGGTCCGGCGGCCGGGGCACGAGGGGCGCACTGACCACGGCACGCGCCCTCGCCAGCGCCGCCCGTGCGCCCCTGGGCAGCGCGCTCGACCAGGCGCGGCTCGGAGCCGCCCTCGGCAGGCTCGCCGCCCTGCCCGCCGAGCGCCTCCTCACCCGCCCGGACCGGCCCGTCGCGGAGACCCTGACCGGGCGCGGGCTGCCCGCCCGTACGGTCGAGGGCTTTCTGCGCCCGCTGCTCGTGTCGCTGCTCAGCGACCCGGAGTTGACCACCTCCAGCCGCTGCGCCGACCTGGTGCTGCGCGGCTACGCGCGGGGCCGGCTGTGCCTGCCCGCGGGCGGCGCCTCGGCCGTGCCGGAACTGCTGGCCGCGGCCCTGCCCCCGGGCACGGTCCGCACCGGGGTGCGCGCCGTGACGGCCTCCACCACCGCGGTGGCCACCGCCGAGCACGGCGAGATCGCCTGCCGCTCGGTGCTGGTGGCCACCGGCGCCCGCGCCGCCGCGGACCTGCTTCCCGGGCTGCGGCTGCCGTCCTTCCACCCGGTCACCGTGTTGCACCACACCGCGGACCGCTCGCCGCTGCGCGAACCCGCACTGGTGCTCACCGCCGGGGACCGCGGCCCGGTCGCCCACACCGCCGTCGCCAGCGAGGTCGATCCCTCGCGCACCCCGCCCGGCCGGGTGCTCATCACCTCCACGGTCCTCGGCCCCGCCGCCGGCCTGCCGACCGCCGAGCTGGACCGGGCCGCCAGGGCCCAACTGGCCGCGGTCTACGGCACCTCCACGGTCGGCTGGGACCTGCTGGCCGCCCGCCACGACCCGTACGCGGTGCCCGCCATGCCCGCCCCCCACGACCTGCGGCGACCGGTCCGGCTGCTGTCCGGGCTGTATGTGTGCGGCGACCACCGCGACTCCAGCACCGTGCAGGGCGCCCTCGCCTCCGGCCGCCGCGCCGCCCGCGCGATCCTCCACGACCTCGGCGCCCTCCCGGCCGAGCCCTCGGCCCAGGACGCGGCGGCGGCCTGATCCCCGACCCCGGCCCGACCCCCGACCCCGGCCGGTGGGCCGGACCGGGCGGGGGTCAGCCGCGGCCGGCCCGCGCCCGGTCCCCGGGCGGCCCCACCGCCGCCAGGGCCGTGCCCGCCAGGAAGCAGCCGGCGCCGACCGCGACCGACAGCCGCATCCCCGCGTAGAAGCCGCCGGACGCCGCGAGGAGCGTGCCGAACAGCGCCACCCCGATCGCGCTGCCCAGCTGCCGCGCCGCGTTGAACGCCCCGGACGCCGCGCCGCGCACCTCCTCCGGTGCCGCCTCCATCGCCGCGACGGTCGCCGAGGGCATGGCGAGCGACGTCCCGAAGCCGGCCGCCAGCAGGGCCGGGAGGAGCAGCCCGTACGGCGTGTGGGGCCCGGCCGCGCACCAGCCCAGCAGCCCCGCGGCGCCGATCAGCAGCCCGGCCACGACCGGGGCGCGGGTGCCGACGCGCGCGGCCAGCCGCCCGGACAGCGGGGAGCCGAGCGCCGCCATCGCCCCCATGGGCAGCAGCGCCAGGCCCGTCCCCAGCGGGTCGAAGCCCCGGTGCCACTGGAAGTAGACGGTGGTGAGGAACAGCAGTCCGTAGAAGCCCAGGTTGAGCAGGACGCCCACGGCCAGGCAGGCCGGGAAGCGGAAGCCGGCGAACAGCCGCGGCGGCAGCGCGGGGGCCGCCGCCCGCCGCTCCAGCCTCCAGAACAGCGCGCCCGCGAGCGGGGCGGCCGCCAGGCAGCCCAGGACCAGCGGGTCGCCCCAGCCGCGGCCCCCCGCCTCGTTGAGCCCGGCCGTCAGGGCGGCGACCCCGGCGGCGGCGCAGAGCTGGGCCGCCACGTCGAGCGGCCGGCGCTCCCGGCCCCCGGAGACCTTCGGCGCGGGCACCCGGCGGCGGGTGAGGACCACGGCGAACACGCCGACCGGGATGTTGAGGAAGAAGACCGCACGCCAATCGACGCCCCACACCAGCAGCCCGCCGAGCACCGGACCCGCCGCGGCGGCGCTCCCGGCGATCCCGCCCCACACGCCGAACGCCCGGGCGCGGGCGGCCGGTTCGGGGTGCAGCTCGCCGAGCAGCGCGAGCGAGGCGGGCACCATCATCGCCGCCCCGGCCCCCTGCGCCAGCCGCGCGCCGACCAGCACCGCGGCCGTCGGGGCCAGGGCGCAGCCGGCCGAGGCGGCCGTGAACACGCCGAGACCGGCCAGGAAGACCCTCCGGTGCCCCAGCCGGTCCCCCAGGCCGCCGCAGAGCAGCAGCAGCCCGGCGAACGCCAGGGTGTACCCGTCCACCACCCACTGGAGGACGCCGTGGCCCGCGCCGAGGTCCGCGGCGATCCGCGGGACGGCCACGGTGACGACGGTGACGTCGAGGATGACCAGGAAGTACCCGAGACAGATCGCGAGCAGCGGCAGTCTGCGCACCTCGGGCGGGCCCGCGGTGGGGCGGGCGGAGCGGGGCGGGCGGGGGGATCGGAGATCGGATGGGGTCATGCCTCCAGAGTCCCCGCGGGTCCCTTCGGTCCCCGCCGAATCGTGCCCGTCCGCATCGGGGCCCGCCCTCGCGCCCCGCCCGCGCGCCCACGCTTCGCCCGGCGCCGAAGCGACCCCGTCCTACGGTGGGGGCATGGCCTCCCCCGACGCCCCCGACCCCGGCCCCGCCCGCGACGCGGACATCGCCCGGGCCGCCGCCGCGATCGCCGACCCCTCCCGCGCCCGCGTCCTGCGGGCCCTCGCCGAGGGGCGGGCGCTGCCCGCGAGCGTGCTGGCGGCGGAGGCGGGGGTCAGCGCCTCCACGGTGAGCGGGCATCTGGCGCTGCTGCTGGAGTCCGGCGTGGTCCGGGTCGAGCCGCACGGCCGCCACCGCTACTACCGGCTGGCGGGCCCCGCCGTCGCCGAGGCGCTCGAGGCCCTGGCCCGGATCTCCCCGCCGCTGCCCGTCACCTCGCTGCGCGAGGCCGGCCACGCGCACGCCCTGCGCCGCGCGCGCACCTGCTACGACCATGTCGCGGGCCGCTTGGGCGTGACGCTGATGGCGGCCCTGCTGGAGCGGGGCTGTCTGGAAGGCGGCGACGGCCGCTTCGACCCGGGGACGGCGCAGCGCGACCGGCTGTCCGCCCCGGGGCAGGACGTCACCTACCGGCTGACCGCGTCGGGTCGCGAGGAACTGGCGGCCTTCGGCGTGGACGCGGACCGGCTCCGGGGGCGGCGCCCGCTGATCCGCTACTGCGTGGACTGGACCGAGCAGCGCCACCACCTGGCCGGCGCCCTCGGCGCCGCGCTCACCGACCGGCTGTTCGAGCGCGACTGGATCCGCCGGGGCACCCGCCGCCGGGTGGTCCTGCTGACCGACGCGGGCCGGACGGGCCTCGAGCGCGTCTTCGGCGTGCGCCCGCCCTGGGACTGAGCCGGTCCGGCGCCGGCCCCGCCCCCAGCCCCCGGCCGGCGCCCGCCCTACCCGTACACCCGCCCCGCCCCGGCGCCCGTCCTGTCCCAACGCCGGCCGGGGCCCGCCCTACCCCAACGCCGCCACCCGGTCCCGGTACCCCCGCACCGCCGCCGCGTCGCGATACGGCTCCAGCCGTCGCTCGAAGTCGCGCACGTAGTCCGCGGCCCGCGCCGAACGCATCTCCGCCGCCTGCTGCGCCGCCTCCGCGCCCAGCGCGCACGCCTGCTCCAGCTCGCCGAGGCCCAGCCGCGCCGTCGCCAGCACCACACGGCAGAACAGCCTGCTGCGCGCGTACGCCTTGCCGCGCAGCTGTAGGGAGCGCTCGGCGTGCTGCGCCGCGGCGCGGTACTGCTGGAGATCGCGGTGGCAGTGGCCGAACTCGTCGGCCAGCTGGGCCTCGTCGAAGAACCGCGTCCAGTACGGCGCCTCGTCCCCCGGCCGGGCGGTCTCCAGCGCCCGCTCGGCGCGGGCCAGCGAGGCGGTGCAGGCCCGGACCTCGCCGAGCACGGCATGGCCCCGGGCCTCCACCGCGTGCAGCAGCGACTGGAGGACGGGCGGGGCGCCGCCGCCGACGCCCTGCTGGGCCACCCGGGCCAGCTGGACGGCCTCCCGCCCGTGGCCCAGGTAGACGGCCTGGCGGCTCATCGTCACCAGCACATAGCTGCCGTACGGCCGGTCCCCGGCGGCCTGCGCGAGCCGCAGCGCCTGGACGAAGTACCGCTGGGCCAGGCCGTGGGCGGCGATGTCGTACGAGGTCCAGCCCGCCAGCCGGGTCAGATCGGCGATCGCGGAGAACAGCCGCCGCCCGATGGTCTCGCCGTAGGTGCCGCGCAGCATCGGCTCGCCCTCGTGCTCGAGATAGCGCACCAGCGCCTGCCGGGCGTGGCCGCCGCCGTAGGTCTGGTCCAGCGAGCGGAACAGCTCGCCCACCGAGCGCAGCGCGGCGATGTCCCCGGCCGTGACCCGGTGGCCCGGCCCGCGCTGCCAGCGGTCGGCCTGCCGCTGCCGGGGCAGCGGCGGGCAGGCGGAGGGCGCGGCGGCCCGGCCGGGTGCGCCGGGGGCCCGCCCGGCGCCCGGGGCCGGGGCGGCCGGTTCGCCGCGCGCCACCTTGTCGTCGGGCCGGCCGATCAGCCAGTCGCGGCTGGGGACCACCAGGCCCGCCGGGGTGAAGGCGATCTTCCGCAGCTCCGCCTGGCTGCCGGAGTCCTTGCGCCACAGCCCGCTGACGATGTCCACGGCCTCCTGCGGGGTGGCCGCGAACTCCAGCCCGGCGTAGACCGGCGCACAGGCGTCGAGGCCCAGGTCCTGTGCCGTCAGCCGGCGCCCCAGGCGCCGGGTGAAGACCTCGGCGATCAGCGCCGGGGTGGTGCCGCGCGGCTGCTGTCCGCGCAGCCAGCGGGTCACCGATGTCTTGTCGTACCGCAGGTCCAAGCCGTGCTCCAGGCCGAGCTGGTCGACCCGCCGGGCGAGCCCGGCGTTCGAGAAGCCAGCCTCCGCGATGAGCGCGGCGAGCTGACGGTTGGGAATGCGCTGCGGGGGTCGTTCCGTCATCAGCCTGCCGGTCTCCCTGATCGTTTCGTGGAAACGGCGCGAATGTAGTAGCCGGTGGGGCGCCGATCGGCGCGGTCGCCCGGCATTCATCCGATCGTGTGAGGGACCGCCCGGGAGCGGGCGGCAGCCGATCCGGATGCCGGGGCCGGATCCGCCGGACGTACAGTGGCGGGGGCGCCCCGGGTGGGGCGCCGGAGCGCTGTACGAGGTCCGAAGGGATTGCCGCCGTGAGTGAGCTGCGCTTTGTCCATCTGGGTTTCGGGGCTGACGCCGTCGAGTACCAGGAGGCGTGGCAGGAGCAACGGCGGGTGCACGCCGCCCGCTTCGCGGACGAGGTGCCGGACACCTGCCTGCTGCTCGAGCACCCCCCGGTCTACACCGCCGGCCGGCGCACGGCCGACGACGAGCGCCCCCTGGACGGCACCCCGGTCGTGGACGTGGACCGCGGCGGCAAGATCACCTGGCATGGCCCGGGCCAGCTCGTCGGCTATCCGATCCTCAAGCTGCCGCGCCCGGTGGACGTCGTGGCCCACGTACGCCGTCTGGAGGAGGCGCTGCTGCTCACCTGTGCGGAGTTCGGCCTGGAGGCCACCCGGGTCGAGGGCCGCAGCGGGGTGTGGGTGCTGGGCGATCCGCTGGAGGAGCGCCGGGCGCTGGGCGGGCTGAACCTGGACTTCGACCCGCGCCTCGCCGACGAGGAGTTCGACCCGCGGCTGAGCGGCCCGGAGTACGCCCCGTCCAACGCCGGCCAGCGCCGCGAGGACCGCAAGCTCGCCCAGATCGGGGTGCGGGTCGCCAAGGGCGTGACCATGCACGGCTTCTCGCTGAACGTCAATCCCGACACCACCTGGTTCGACCGGATCGTGCCGTGCGGGATCCGCGACGCGGGGGTGACCTCGCTCTCGGAGGAGCTGGGCCGCGAGATCACCGTGGCGGAGGTGCTCCCCGTGATCGAGAAGCATCTGCGGGCGGTCCTGGAGTCCTCCGTACCGCTGCCGCGCGCGGTCTGACGGCCGCGCCCGGTTCCGCGACGCCCGGGGAAGGGGCCCTGGGGGTCAGCGGTTGCCCTGGGCGCAAGGACGTACGAATGACGGGCGTACCCTGGGGTTCGCCGAAGATTCGATGCCCCGTCGGCCCCGCCGATCGCATCTCACGAAGCTCGCCAAGCACTAAGGAGTGCCGGACGTGTCCGCAGTCGCACCCGACGGACGCAAAATGCTGCGCCTTGAGGTCCGGAACAGCCAGACGCCCATCGAGCGCAAGCCCGAGTGGATCAAGACCCGCGCGAAGATGGGTCCCGAGTACACCGAGCTGCAGGGCCTGGTGAAGCGCGAGGGCCTGCACACCGTGTGCCAGGAGGCGGGCTGTCCGAACATCTACGAATGCTGGGAGGACCGCGAGGCGACGTTCCTGATCGGCGGCGACCAGTGCACCCGGCGCTGTGACTTCTGCCAGATCGACACCGGCAAGCCGCAGGCCCTGGACCGGGACGAGCCGCGCCGGGTGGCCGAATCCGTACAGGCGATGGAGCTGAAGTACGCGACGGTCACCGGGGTCGCCCGCGACGACCTCGAGGACGGCGGCGCCTGGCTCTACGCGGAGACCGTCCGGCAGATCCACGCGCTGATGCCGGACACCGGCGTCGAGCTGCTGATCCCGGACTTCAACGCGGTGCCCGAGCAGCTCGCCGAGGTCTTCTCCGCCCGCCCCGAGGTGCTCGCGCACAACGTGGAGACCGTCCCGCGGATCTTCAAGCGCATCCGCCCCGCCTTCCGCTACGAGCGCTCGCTCGAGGTGATCACCAAGGCGCGCGAGGCGGGCCTGGTCACCAAGTCCAATCTGATCCTGGGCATGGGCGAGGAGCGGGCGGAGATCAGCCAGGCGCTTCAGGACCTGTACGACGCGGGCTGCGAGCTGATCACCATCACCCAGTACCTGCGGCCGACCGTCCGGCACCACCCGGTGGACCGCTGGGTCAAGCCGCAGGAGTTCGTGGAGCTGAAGGAGGAGGCCGAGGAGATCGGCTTCGCCGGTGTCATGTCCGGCCCCCTCGTGCGCTCCTCCTACCGGGCGGGCAGGCTCTACCAGCAGGCGATCGAGAAGCGCGGCGCCGCGGTGGCCGCGCAGGCGGTGTGACCAACACGCTGTGTGAGTACGGGCACATCCCACCCGCCGCGCCTCGGGCGACCCCGCAGGTCAGAGGTGGGATGGGCGCCGTTTCAAGGCTTCATCGGTGTTTGACCGGCCGGTCACGCACTGGTAACACCTTTGGGTAACGATTAAGCCACGCAACGTTTTGCGTTCGCTTCGATCATCACGCCGCTCCCGAGGGGGACCCATGTCGGCCGCGCCTGTCCGTCCGCCGTCCGTCACCGACGCACTGCTCGTCCTGGAGGGTCTGCTGCTGGGCGGCGGTCAGCGCACCGCCCGCCGCAACGCCTGGACCGCGGTGCTGGAGGACCGGCGCCGCGCGAAGGACCGTCACGAGGCCGAGCACGTCCTGGAGGCCGTGTCCGCCGGGGCTTCCCAGGCCACGTAAACTTCGCTGTATGGCGAGGAAGGAAACATCCGAGAATCCGGGGCGACTGAAGCAGATCGCCCTGACCTACAAGATGACCAAGAAGGTCGACTCCAAGGTCGGTCTTGTCGTCGCCGCGGTGGGAATCGTCACTTTCGGTGTCTTCCTCGCCTTCGGCTTCTGGATCGACCACCCGATCTTCCTGGGCATCCTGGGCTTTGTCCTGGCCTTCCTCGCGATGGCGATCGTTTTCGGCCGCCGTGCCGAGCGGGCGGCCTTCGGACAGATGGAGGGTCAGCCGGGCGCGGCGGCGGCGGTGCTGGAGAACGTGGGCCGTGGCTGGTCGGTGACCCCCGCGGTGGCGATGAACCGCAACCAGGACGTCATCCACCGGGCCGTCGGCAAGGCGGGCATCGTGCTGGTCGCCGAGGGCAACCCGAACCGGCTGAAGTCCATGCTGGCCGCGGAGAAGAAGCGGATGGCGCGCATCGTCGCGGACGTGCCGGTCCACGATGTGATCGTGGGCACCGGCGAGGACCAGGTGCCGATCAAGAAGCTGCGCACCAAGCTGCTGAAGCTGCCGCGGGTGCTGCCCGGCGCGCAGGTGACGGTGGTCAACGACCGGCTGCGGGCGCTGGGTGACCTGATGAGCAACATGCCCATCCCGAAGGGCCCGATGCCCAAGGGGATGCGGATGCCGAAGGGCCGCTGAGGCTCCCGCGCATCACTGGGCGCGTACCGACCGCATACGACGGGGCGGTCCGGAATCCTCTTCCGGACCGCCCCGTCGTATGCGCGGCTCGTATGTCGCGGCTCGTACGTGGGCCTCGTATGCGCGGCGGCCTCAGATCCGGATCTGCACCGAGCCGGAGAGCCGGTCGTGCAGACCGCGCGTGTCGCGGTCCCAGACCACGGCGGGGATCACGATCAGCAGCAGCACGCTGCGCAGCACCACCCGGGGCAGGCCCAGCCGGCCGCCGCGCTCGGAGATCACCCGCAGCTTGAGCAGCAGCTTGCCGGGCGTGCAGCCGACCGTGCCGACGGTGACCACGCTCACCGCGAAGAAGACGACCAGCGCCCAGTTGCCCGTGGCCTGCGCCGTGCCGCCGGACAGCAGCGCGTAGGAGACGAGGAGGCACAGTGCCCAGTCGATGAGGAGCGCTCCCACGCGGCGCCCGATGGGCGCGATGGAGCCCGGCCCGCTCTCGGGCAGCCCCAGTCCCTGGCCTCGGTAGCCGAGGTCGACGCCCATGTCCTCGGCGGCCGCGCGCGGCCCGGAGAGCCATGATCCGATTGCTTGCCTGTTGTCCACCCGACCACGGTACTGCGACCGCATACGTTCCCCGTGGAGCGGGGCCCGCTTCCCGCCCGGCTCTCCCCCGTCGCGCCCCGTCGCGGCCCTTCACGGACCGCTCCCGGGCCTCGCCACCATCCCGCGCGCCCCGCGTACGCTGGTTAACCTGGGTGAAACAAATGGGTCATGCTTGGGAAATCCCGTCTGCCTAAGGTCGGCCACAGCGCGCCAGCCGCACATGAGCCGCGCGACCGAACAAACCCCCGTCCCCCGCGGCCGGGCTAGGAGGAGTTGGATGTTCCAGAACGCCGACGACGCTCGGAAGTTCATCTCGGACGAGGACGTCAAGTTCGTCGACGTCCGATTCTGCGACCTTCCCGGTGTGATGCAGCACTTCACGGTACCGGCCGGGGCGTTCGACCCGAACGAGGAGCTCGCCTTCGACGGCTCCTCGATCCGTGGTTTCCAGGCCATCCACGAGTCCGACATGGCGCTGCGTGCCGACCTGTCCACGGCGCGTGTCGACCCGTTCCGCCGGGACAAGACGCTCAACATCAACTTCTTCATCCACGACCCGATCACGGGTGAGCAGTACAGCCGCGACCCGCGGAACATCGCCAAGAAGGCCGAGGCCTACCTCGCCTCCACCGGCATCGCGGACACCGCCTACTTCGGCCCGGAGGCCGAGTTCTACGTCTTCGACAGCGTCCGCTTCGAGACCAAGTCGAACGAGGCGTTCTACCACATCGACTCCGAGGCGGGCGCCTGGAACACCGGCGCGCTGGAGGACAACCGCGGCTACAAGGTCCGCTACAAGGGCGGCTACTTCCCGACCCCGCCGGTCGACCACTTCGCCGACCTGCGCGCCGAGATCAGCCTGGAGCTGGAGAAGGCCGGTCTCCAGGTCGAGCGCCAGCACCACGAGGTGGGCACCGCCGGCCAGGCCGAGATCAACTACAAGTTCAACACGCTGCTCGCCGCGGCCGACGATCTTCAGCTGTTCAAGTACATCGTCAAGAACGTGGCGTGGAAGAACGGCAAGACCGCGACCTTCATGCCGAAGCCGATCTTCGGTGACAACGGCTCGGGCATGCACGTCCACCAGTCGCTGTGGCAGGGCGGCGAGCCGCTCTTCTACGACGAGCAGGGCTACGCGGGCCTGTCGGACACCGCCCGCTACTACATCGGCGGCATCCTCAGGCACGCCCCGTCGCTGCTGGCCTTCACCAACCCGACGGTGAACTCGTACCACCGCCTGGTCCCGGGCTTCGAGGCCCCGGTCAACCTGGTGTACTCGCAGCGCAACCGCTCCGCCGCGATGCGCATCCCGATCACCGGTTCCAACCCGAAGGCCAAGCGCGTCGAGTTCCGCGCCCCGGACTCCTCCGGCAACCCGTACCTGGCCTTCTCCGCCCTCCTGCTGGCGGGTCTGGACGGCATCAAGAACAAGATCGAGCCGGCCGAGCCGATCGACAAGGACCTCTACGAGCTGGCCCCCGAGGAGCACGCGGGCGTGCCGCAGGTCCCGACCTCCCTCCCGGCCGTCCTCGACTCCCTCGAGGCCGACCACGAGTTCCTGCTCCAGGGTGATGTCTTCACCTCGGACCTGATCGAGACCTGGATCGACTACAAGCGCACCAACGAGATCGCTCCGCTGCAGCTGCGTCCGCACCCGCACGAGTTCGAGCTCTACTTCGACGTGTGATCGTCCCCGGTCCCCGGACCGGGCCGAGCCCCGCCACCGCCCCCAGGGCAGTGGCGGGGCTCGGTGTTTCAGCAGGTCAGGGACCTGTGATGAGCTGGGTGCTGGTGCCGCTCGAGGTGTTGAAGCCGGTGTTTCCGGCGTAGGTCGCGGTGACCGTGTAGGTGCCGGCGGGCAGGGTGTTGTCGGTGAAGACGGCGAAGCCGCTGCTGTCCAGGGGGGCGGAGCCGGTCACGGTGTTCGTGCCGTTGGTGACGGTGAAGTTGACCGTTCCCGTGGGGATCCCGGTCCCGGGAGGCACGGTTTGCACAAAGGCGATGTAGCTGACCGTCTGTCCCACGGTCGAGGGGTTCGGGAAGCTGGTGACCGTGGTCGTCGTGTTGGCCGCGTTCACCACCTGGGTGGTGGTCCCGGTCGAGGTGGTGAAGTTCGGGGTGTCGGGGTTGTAGACGGCGGTCACGGTGTGCGAGCCGGGGCCCAGGGTGCTGAGGGTCAGCGTGGCCACGCCGCCCGTCAGGGGCTGGGTGAACGTTCCTCCCCCGGTGCCGGCGATGGTGAAGGTGACCGTGCCGGTCGGCGTGCCCGACCCGGGGGTGTTGGAGGTGACCGTGGCGGTGAAGTTCACCGGCTGTCCGACCACCGACGGGTTCGGCAGGGAGACCACCGTGGTCGTCGTGGCCGACGGTCCCGGGGTCACCGTCTGGGTGTCGGAGCCGGCGGACGGCAGGAAGCTGGTGTCGCCGCTGTAGATCGCGGTGATGGCGTGGGTGCCGACGCCCAGGGTGTTGAGGGAGAGCGTGGCCACGCCGCCCGTCACGGGCTGGACGAAGGTTCCGCCTCCCACGCCGGTGATCACGAAGGTGACCGTGCCGGTGGGGGTGCCCGTGGCGGGGGCGATCGGCGTCACCGTGGCGGTGATGTTCACCGTCTGCCCCAGCTGTGAGGGATCGGGAGAGGAGACCACCGTGGTGGTCGTCTGTCCCTGGATGACGATCACGCTGTTGAAGCCAGTGGAGGACGTGAAGTTCGCGTCGCCGTTGTAGGTCGCGGTGACCGTGTGGACGCCGACGCCGAGGTTGGTGAAGGTCGCCGAGGCCGTGTTGCCCGTCAGGTTCACGGTCTGGGTGGGCGGGGTGGCCCCGGCGACGGTGAAGGTCACGGTGCCCGTGGGGGTGCCGGTTCCGAGGGGGATCACGGTGGCGGTGACGGTGACCGACTGGCCGCCGACCGCCGGATTCGGCGTGACCGTGACCAGGGTGATCGTGGGACTAGGCATGATGAGCCCTCCGTGCGAGGTGCTGTGGGTGAAGGTGGGCCGGGTGGTCGCCGCGCGGTGCCTTGAGCCGGGCGGAGCGGCGCTTCATGTGCTGGGGGGCTCATCACGGCGACTGACGCTGCGTCACACACGCGCCGCCGTCCCCCGGCAGATGGGAAAACCCACCGGTACGACTAGTAGGCGCGCCGTCAACACGGTTACGCCATAGAGATGACCTCGAATTGCCCTGAATGGCGCAGCGCTCTGCGGCTCGCGGAGCGCGGGCGGCACGCCCCGTGCGGCGCGCATTCGGCATATGAGCGCTGTCCCGCGCTTCGCAAGGTCTGCTGCCGAGATCCGTTTTCGCAGATCACCAGCGCTCCGCCGGGCCGCTGGTTCGGTGGCCGCTGTGCCATCCTGTTGGTGTGAGCGCCCTCACACTCGTCGGGGCGGTGCACAGGCGGGCCAGGAGGTGGAATGGCGCGATGGCCGGCCGAGGCGGCTTTGGTGTGGACATCACGCGACCGTGGAGGGGCCCGGAGGACAGGGCGTCCGGGGTCGGCCTCAGGCCGCCGGGAGCGGAGCACGCCGTGACGGAGCAGGCCATGGCGTTCGCCGCGGCGGCGCTGACGGCCGTGTACGTGCTGTCCGCGGACGGTGACGAGCTGCGGCTGACCGAGACGGCCGGCGGCCCGCGCGCGCTGTACGGGCTGCCGACCAGCTATCCCCTGGCGGGCCGCTCCCCCGTCGCCGACGCCTTCCGCACCGGGCGGCCCCAGTGGTCGACCTCCGCGAAGCTCGCCGTCTACGGGGAGAACGCCCAGCGGGCCCTCCCGGCCGACATGTCGCTGGGCGCGCTGCCGCTGGGCGCGGACGGCAGGCGGCTGGGCTGCCTGGTCGTGGTCCACCCGGGGCACGGCTTCGACGCCGAGCAGCGCAATTTCCTGGAGCTGTACGCCGACCAGATCGCCGCCCAGCTGAAGGCGGGCGCGCAGGTAGGCGGCGGGGCGCCGGGCCGGACCGGGCCGCTGTCGGTGCTCCGCTCGGCGCTCGACCACCTCCACGTCGGCTCGTTCACCCTGGTGCTGAACACCGGGCGGATCGACGCGGACGCGCAGCTGCTCGAGCTGGTGGACATCGCCCCGGACGCGTTCGACGGCCGGGTGGAGACCCTGCTGGCGCACACCGTGCCGGAGGACCTGCCCGCGCTGATGTCCATCGTCGAGCCTGGCCAGCTGAGCCTCGGCAGCCGCGACCTGGAGTTCCGCATCCGCCGGCCCGGCGGGGAGCTGCGCTGGCTGCGCCTGTGCTGCCGGATCCAGGGCGACGCCGTGGGCACCCCCGAGCGGCTGCTTGGCCTGGTGGCGGACGCCTCGTATCTGCGGCCCACCGCCGACGAGGTGTCCCGGGTCCAGCGGCTGTCCGCGGCGCTGGCCAACGCCATGACCGTGCGCGACGTCAGCCTGGTGGTGACCGTGGCGCTGCGTGAGCCGCTGGGGGCCGACCGGGTCGCGCTCGCCGAGCTGGAGGGCGACCGGCTGGTGATGACCGCCCTCGATCCGCCGGAGCCGGGCGCCTGGCCGGGGATATGGCGGTCGGAGTGGCGGTCCGAGTGGCCCGATGTGCCGATCCGCGCGCTGCCCACCCTGGAGACCGCGCTGCGCGAGGGCCGGATCTGCCTGCTGCCCCCGGGCGGCGGCCTGGAGCCGGGCCTCGCGGGGATGGCGGCCGGTGGTCTGGCCGTCCTGCCGCTCCCGGCGCAGGGCCGGGTCGTCGGGGTGTGCCTGGTCGGCTGGGAGGAGCCGCACGAGTTCTCCCCGGAGGAGCGGTCGCTGCTGACCGCGACGGCCGGCCTGGTGGGGCAGGCCCTGATGCGCGCCCACGCGTACGACGCCGAGCACGAACTGGCCACCATGCTGCAGCGCAGCCTGCTGCCCCGCAGGCTGCCCGCGCTCCCCGGCGGGGTGGCCGTGGCCCGCTATCTGCCCGCGATGAGCGGCCTGGAGGTGGGCGGCGACTGGTACGACGTGATCCCGCTGCCCAACGGCCATGTGGCGCTGGTGATCGGCGACGTCCAGGGGCACAGCGCCGGGGCCGCGACCATCATGGGGCAGATACGCACGGCCATCCGGGCGTACGCGGTGGAGGGCCACCCGCCCGACGTGGTCATCTGCCACTCCAACCGGCTGCTGGTCGGCATGGAGACGGAGCTGTTCGCCACCTGCGCCTATGTCGAGCTGGACATGGAGGAGGGCGACGCCTGGTTCGTCCGGGCCGGGCACCCGCCGCCGCTGCTGCGCCACCCGGACGGCTCCACCGAGGAGGTGGCGGTCGAGGGCGGGCCGCCGCTCGGGGTGCTCGCCGACGCGGAGTTCGCCCTGACGGCCGTCGGGCTGGCTCCGGGGACGGTGCTGGCCCTGCTGACGGACGGGCTGGTGGAGTCCGCGAGCGTGCCCCTGGAGGACGGCCTGCGGCGGGTGCGCGGGGCGCTCTCGGAGGCGGACCCGTCCGACGCCGGGCGGCTGGCCGACTCGCTGCTGGGCGACCTGAGCCGGCGCGACGACGACGTGGCCCTGCTGTTGCTGCGCTACGACGGGATGAAGGTCCGCCCGATCCGGGCCGGCTGGGCGGTGTGGCGGCTGCCCGACGCCGTGATGCACGCGCGCCGCTTCACCGCGCGCACGCTGCGCTCCTGGCGTGTGGCCGAGGAGGCCGACATGGTCCTGCTCGTGGTCTCCGAGCTGGTCACCAACGCCCTGGTGCACACCCAGGGCCCGGTGCGGCTGGACCTCACGCTGGCCGGGGACCGGCTGCGGGTCGCGGTGAGCGACTCGTCGCCGCGGGCGCCCGCCAAGCCGGTGCTGGTGGACTGGGAGTCCACCGGCGGCCGGGGCCTGCTGCTGGTCGAGGCCATGTCGGCGGCCTGGGGCTCGGTGCCGGTCAGCGGCGGCAAGCAGGTGTGGAGCGAGGTCGTCGTGACGACCCACCGGACCGACGACCCGGACCCCGGCACGGGCGGCAGCGCCGGTACGGACCCCGGCACGGTCGTGGCCGGATAGCCCGCGGCCCCGGCCGCCCGTACCGGCCCCGGGTGTGAGGAGGTGCTTCACGTCGTGAGGAGTCGTCCGCGCCGCGCCGCCGCTCTCGCGGTCGCGGCCACCCTGGCCCTCGCGCTGGGCGCCTGCGGCAGGGCAGCGGAGTCCGGCACCGCCGTCCGGCCCGCCTCCCCCACCGCGTCTGGCCGGCCGACGATCGGCCTGCTGGTGCCGGACAGCATCACTCCGCGCTGGGACAGATTCGACCGGCCCCTGATCGAGCGGCGGATCGGACAGCTCTGCCCCGCCTGCTCGGTGGTGTCCGTCAGCGCTCAGGGCGATGTGGCCCTCCAGCGGCAGCAGGTGGACTCAATGATCATCAAGCGGGTGAGCGCCCTGGTGCTGGTCCCGGTGGACGCCAAGGCGATGCGCCCCGCGGTCAAGAAGGCGCGGGAGGCCCACATCCCGGTGGTCTCGTACGACCGCCTCGCCCAGGGCCCCATCTCGGCCTATGTGTCCT
Source organism: Streptomyces sparsogenes (assembly GCF_001704635.1). Taxonomy (GTDB): domain Bacteria; phylum Actinomycetota; class Actinomycetes; order Streptomycetales; family Streptomycetaceae; genus Streptomyces; species Streptomyces sparsogenes. The sequence continues at coordinate 30,248 of NZ_MAXF01000018.1, forward strand.
TCGACGGCCAGGAGGTGGGCAGGCTCCAGGCGAAGGCGCTGCTGAAGGCCATCGGCCCCCGCCGCGCGCCGGGCGCCGGGATCGTCATGATGAACGGCGACCTGGCCGACCCCAACGGGGTGGCGTTCAAGAAGGGGGCGCTGTCCGTCCTCACCGGCAAGGTCAGGATCGAGAAGTCGTACGACACGGCCGGATGGCGGCCCGACAGCGCCTACACCAACATGGCCGGCGCCATCGCCGCCCTCGGTCCCCGGCACATCGACGGCGTCTACGCCGCCAACGACGGCCTCGCCTCCGGGGTGATCGCCGCCCTGCGGGCGAACGGCATCCGGCCGATCCCCCCGGTCACCGGGCAGGACGCCGAGTTGGCGGCGGTCCAGCGCATCGTCGAGGGCGTCCAGTACATGACCGTCTACAAGCCCTTCAAGCCCGAGGCGTACGCGGCCGCCGAGATGGCCGTCGCGCTGGCCCACGGCAGGGGCCCCGGCCCCATCGCCCGGGACCGGGTCCGCGGCGGCGTCCCGGCCGTGCTGCTCCGCCCGATTCCGCTGACCGTGCACAGCATCCGGAGGACGGTGGTCAAGGGCGGCATGTACACGATTCAGCAGATCTGCACCCCCAAGTACCGGCCGGCCTGCGAGCGGGCCGGGCTCGTGCCCTCGGCCGAACCCGCGCGGTGATCCGCGCGAGGGAGGTGGTGACCGTGTCGGATCCGCCGCTGCTGGCGTTGCGCGGCGTCTCCAAGCGCTTCGGCGCCGTCCACGCGCTCGACGACGTAGAGCTGGAGATCCACACCGGCGAGGTCGTCGCCCTGCTCGGGGACAACGGCGCCGGAAAGTCCACCCTCGTCAAGGTGATCGCCGGGGTGGACCCCGCCGATCGGGGCGTCATGGAGTGGGACGGCCGCGCGGTGCAGGTCAAGCGCCCGCACGACGCGCAGGCCCTGGGCATCGCGACCGTCTACCAGGACCTGGCGCTGTGCGAGAACCTCGATGTCGTCGGCAACGTCTTCCTCGGCCGCGAGGTGCGCAGGGTCGGCATCCTGGACGAGGTGGAGATGGAGCGCCGCACCCTGGGCCTGCTGGCGGCCCTGTCCATCCGCGTCCCCGATGTGCGCCTCCCGGTGGCCACCCTGTCCGGCGGACAGCGGCAGACCGTCGCGATCTCCCGCTCGCTGCTGGGCGAGCCCAGGCTGCTGCTGCTGGACGAGCCCACCGCCTCCCTGGGCGTCGAGCAGACCGCCCAGGTGCTCGACCTGGTGGAGCGGCTGCGCGACCGCGGTCTGGGGGTGCTGCTGATCAGCCACAACATGGGCGATGTGAAGGCCGTCGCGGACCATGCCGCGGTGTTGCGCCTGGGCCGCAACAACGGCTTCTTCGACGTGACCACCACGTCCCAGGAACAGATCATCTCCTCCATCACCGGCGCCACCTCCCACGCCCGCCGCCCGCCCCGCACCGGGGAGGCGGGGCCGTGACGGGCCGCGCCTCCACGGCGCCCGGCCGGCGCGTCAAGCGCGCCCTCGGCCAGGCCTGGGAGCGGCTGAGCCAGGGCGAGTCCGGCTCGCTGCCGGTGGTCCTGGGCCTGGTGCTGCTCTGGGCCGTCTTCCAGGGGCTGAACGGCAACTTCTTCTCCCCGCGCAATCTGTCCAATCTGAGCGTGGACATCGTGGGCACCGGCCTGATCGCGGTCGGCATCGTCTTCGTGCTGCTCATCGGGGAGATCGATCTGTCGGTCGGCTCGGTCAGCGCACTGGCGGCGGCCGTCTTCGCCGTACTGAACGTCAACGAGGGCCTGCCGGAGTGGCTCGCCCTGGTGATCGCGGTGCTCGCGGGCGCGCTGATCGGCGCCCTGCACGGGTTCTTCTTCGCCCGGTTCGGCGTACCGGCCTTCGTGGTCACCCTGGCCGGGCTGCTGGCCTGGAACGGCCTGACCCTCTACCTGCTCGGCCAGAGCGGCACCATCAACCTCGACGACCAGGGCCTGGTCGCCAAGCTGACCAGCTACTACTTCCACGACATCGCCGCCGCCTACGGCCTCGCGGCGCTCGGCGCGGCCGTCTTCTTCCTGGCCGCCTGCCGCGACCGGCGGCGCCGCAAGGCCGCCGCGATGCCGTACCGGCCGCTCCGGGAGATCGCGGTGCGCACCGGGCTGATCGCGGCGGTGGCGTTCGCGGCCGCCTATGTGCTCAACCAGTTCCAGGGGCTGCCGCTGGCGCTGCTGATCTTCGTGGTCCTGGTCGCCGCCCTGGACGTGCTGCTGCGCCGCACGCCGTACGGCCGCAGGGTCTACGCGCTGGGCGGCGGGGTGGAGGCGGCGCGCCGGGCCGGGGTGCGGGTGGCGTGGGTGCGGGTGTCGGTGCTCACGGTGTCCGGCACGATGGCCGCGCTCGGCGGCCTGTTCCTGGCCTCGCGGATCACCTCGGTGGGCCAGCCCTCCACCTCCGGCATCCTCGTGCTGAACGCCATCGCGGCGGCCGTCATCGGCGGCACCAGCCTGTTCGGCGGCCACGGCAGGACCTGGTGCGCGGTGCTGGGCATGCTGGTCATCCAGTCGATCTCCTCCGGGATGGCGCTGCTGAGCATCCAGTCGGCCCTCCAGTTCATGATCACCGGCGGGGTGCTGCTGGCCGCCGTCGTCCTCGACTCGGTCTCCCGGCGCTCCCAGAAGTCCCGCGGCCGGGCCTGACCCCGGCGCCCGGGCCGGGCCGTGCCCCGTTCGGGTGGGATGAAGGCGGCCCGGGTGCACTACGAGACCTCGTGCGCGATGAGCGCCGAGCGGCGCACGCTGGGGCTGCTGCGCTGGTACATGGTGGACAAGGACATCGCCGACCAGCTGCGCTCGGGCACCATGGCGGCCTTCCTGCTCGACCGCTACCGCGCCATCGGCGCCCGGGTGGACGCCGCGACCGACCGGGCCGCCCACCGGGGGGCGCGGTTCGCGGTGCTGGGCGCGCTGGCCGGAGGGGCGGCCTCCGGGCTGGTGTGGGCGGCGCTGGCGCTGCTCCTGGGGTCGGGGCGGATGTCCGTGGCCTCGGCGGGGACCGCGTTCTTCGCGCTGCGCACGGTGGGCTCCTCGCTGCGCGGCGCGGTGGCGTACGGCACGCGGATGTTCCGTACCGGGCTGTATCTGGACGACTGGGCGGAGTTCATCGAGGAGGCGGGCGGCCACCGGATGCGGCGCGGCAGCCGGGCGGCGCCGGCTCCGGGGGTGGTGCGGGCCGAGTCGGTCGGCTACCGCTACCCGGAGTCGGACGCGCCGGCGCTTGACGAGGTGTCCATCGAGGTGCGGCGCGGCGAGGTGCTCGCCCTGGTCGGCGAGAACGGCTCCGGCAAGACCACGCTGAGCAAGCTGCTCACGGGTCTGTACCTGCCCACCAGCACCGCGGTGACCTGGGACGACGTCAAGACCCGGGACCTGGACCCGCAGGCGCTGTGGCGGCAGACCGCGGTGGTCCCGCAGGACTACGCCCACTGGCCGCTCACCGCCCGCGAGAACATCACCCTGGGCCAGCCGCACGGCGGGGACGAGGCGGTGCGGGAGGCCGCCGTGCGCTCGGGGGCGCAGGAGGTGGTGGACGGGCTGTGCAGCGGCCTTGACACCCTGCTGGCCCGGCAGTGGTGGGGCGGGGTGGAGCTGTCCGGCGGCCAGTGGCAGCGCATCGCGCTGGCGCGCGCCTTCCACCGGCCCGCCGGGCTGTTGGTGATGGACGAGCCCACCAGCGCCCTCGACGCCCGCGCCGAGCACCGCGTCTTCGCCGGGCTGCGGCGGCTGGCGGAGGACCGCGCGGTCGTCCTGGTCACCCATCGGCTGGCGAATGTGGCGGTGGCCGACCGCATCGTGGTGCTGGACCGCGGCCGGGTGATCCAGCAGGGCACCTTCGCCGAACTGGTCGCCTCGCCCGGGCTGTTCCGGGAGCTGTGGTCCCTGCAGAACGACCGGGGGGCCCGCCCCGGACCCGCGCGGCTGAGGCCGTCCGGCCTCAGCGGTCCCGGGCCGGCCCGGTGGCCGTGTCCACCCCGGTGGCCTGATCCGCCCCGGTGGCCGTGTCCGCCCCGGTGGCCTGGTCCGGTCCGGTGGCCGTGTCCGCCTCAGTGGCCGTGTCCGCCTCAGTGGCCTGGTCGGCCCCCGCCGTCCGGGCCGACTGGGCTGCCCTGGCCCGTGAGGCGGCTATCTCCGCGTAGGCCCGGTCGCGGCCCTCCCAGTGCGAGCCCTCGACCGACTTGCCGGGCTCCAGGTCCTTGTAGACCTCGAAGAAGTGGGTGATCTCCATGCGGTCGAACTCCGACACATCGCCGATGTCCCGCACCCCGGCGTAGCGCGGGTCGTGAGCGGGGACGCAGAGGATCTTCTCGTCCGGGCCCTTCTCGTCGCTCATGCAGAACATGCCGATGGCCCGGCACTCGATGACACACCCCGGGAACGTCGGCTCACCGACCGTGACCAGGGCGTCCAGCGGGTCGCCGTCGCGCCCCAGGGTGTGGTCGATATAGCCGTAGTCGGCCGGGTACTTGGTGGCGGTGAACAGCATCCGGTCCAGCCGGATCCGCCCCGACTCATGGTCCATCTCGTACTTGTTGCGGGATCCCTCGGGGATCTCCACGACCACATCGAACTCCATCGCGACCTCCTCCCCGCGCCGGCCGGCCGCGTCACCCGCGCGCCCGGCGCGCGCTTCCAGTGTGCGCCGGGTGTGGCGTACGGGCAGCTCGGGCCGGTGCGTTCACGTCGCGGCCCAGCCTGCGGTTGGCGAGCACGGAGACCGTGCGCCGGACCGCGGTGACCTCTTCGGTGTCGATCTCCGCCACCAGCAGCCCCGGGGTCGCCCCCAGCCGCTGCCGCACGGTCCCGTCGGGGCCGACGACGGCGCTGTGCCCGATGCCCGTGGGGGCCGTCGGGTCGGCCCCTTCGGCCGCGAGGGTGCCGGTCGCGGCCGGGTCGGCCTGGTCCACGGCGGCCAGCCATACGGTGGGGTGGC
>NZ_MAXF01000180.1 GCF_001704635.1 Streptomyces sparsogenes
TTGATTCGTATGGTGTGACCGGTCCGGGGGTGTCCTTGGCCGGTGGTGTGGCGTTGGGTTGGGTGTGTCGATGACTTCCCGGTCCCCGCGGCCACGGTCTGTCCGTCAGCGCCTTGATGTGGTGGTGACGTCCGTGGTGGAGAAGCGTCTGGGCGCTCTGCCTGTCGCTGCCGAGTTTCTGCGCCGGCTGGATGTTGCCGGGATCGTCGACGAGCTGTGTCCGGGCGGTGCGAGCGCGCATCTGACCCACGGGCAGGTGATCGAGGCGCTGGTGGCCAACCGGCTGACCTCGCCCGCACCGCTGGTGCGGGTCGGCGACTGGGCCCGCACCTGGGCGGTGGAGGAGGTCTTCGGCCTTGAGCCGGACCTGCTCAACGACGACCGTCTGGCCCGGGCCCTGGACGCGATCGCACCGAAGCTGGAGCAGATCGCGGGCACTATCGGCGCGCAGGCGATCGCCGAGTTCGGGATCGACGTGTCGAGGCTGCACTGGGACATGACCAGCATGTCTGTCCATGGCGCCTACCCGAGCGAGGACCAGGACGAGCAGTACCCGGTCATCAGCTACGGGCATCCCAAGGACCGGCGGGTGGATTTGAAGCAGGTCCAGACCGGGCTCGCGGTGTCCGCCGACGGCGGCATCCCCGTCCACGCCCGCGTCTTCGGCGGCGGCGTCGCCGAGGTCAGCCAGGTCGTCGGGGCGATGAAGGACCTGCGGGGCATGGCCGGTGAGCGGAAATTCTTGATGGTCGCCGATTCCAAGCTGGTGTCCTACACGAACGTCACCGCACTGCTCGCGGCCGGGGTGGACTTCATCGCGCCGGTCCCGGCCGCGCAGGTCAAAGACGAGGTCTATGCCGCCTTGGACCTCACGCAGGCACATCTGGTCGACTGGGTGCCCGAGAGGGACGAGGGCAAGCCGGCCGGTGAGCGGGAGGTCTACCGGGTACTGGAGGACGTCCACACCCTGGCCGGGCAAACGGGATCTGGTGCACCGGCTGCGCCGGATCCTGGTCCATTCCACCGCCGTCGCGGCGGGCCAGCGCAGAGCCCGCGAGAAGCGTCTGGCCCGGGCCAGGGAAGAGATGGACAAGCTCGCCGGCGCGGCAGGCGGCCAGCACTACAAGACCCGGGAGAAGGTCGCGGCCCGGGCCGGCGTCATCGCAGCCAAGCGCCGCGTCACCGCCTGCCTGCGCTGGACCATCACCACCGACGAGCACGACACCCCCGCCCTGGCCTGGTACTTCGACCAGAACGTCCTGAACGCGGAGGCCGCCGTTGACGGCTGGTACGCGATGCTGACCAGCATCCCCGCCGACCAGGCCGACCCGGCCCAGGTCCTGATCCACTACAAAGGCCAGGGCGCGGTCGAGCGCCGCTACCACGACTTCAAAGGCCCCCTCGCGGTCGCACCGGTCTTCGTGCAGCACAACCGGCGCGTCGCCGCCCTGGTCCAGGTCATCTGCCTGGCCCTGCTCGTCTTCTGCCTCATCGAACGGCAGGTCAGACGCGCACTCGGCCCCGAGCAGACCATGACCGGCCTCTACCCGGACAACCGCCGGGTCCGCCCCACCGGCCGCATGATCTTCTACCACCTCGGCGAACTCACCCTGCGGATCGGCAACGTCACCGACCCGCCGTCCGTCCAGATCACCCGCGGCGTCCAACTCCACCTCCTCGACCTCCTCGACACCGACATCACACAGACCCGCTGGCCACAGACCTAAACCGGTGACCCGCGAAGTCCGGGGCTAGTGACAGCGCACCTCCGGGTTGGTTGAATGCGCCGAGCGCTTTCCGGCCTACCCCCTGGAGCGTCCCGTGCAGATCTCGCGTCGTGCCCTGTTGTCGATCGTCCCGGCGGCGTCCCTGTCGGCGGTGGCCGGGCCGTGGCGGGCCCGGGCCGCCGGCCGGCGGGACGCGGCGGCCCCCGGAACCGCGGCGGACCACGCGACGGTGATCGACAACGCCGTCGCGGTCCTGGCCGGCACCGCCGAGTCCAACGCCCGGCCCGAGGTCGCCGCCAAGCTCACGGCCATCGGCCGGACCGCCCGCACCCGGCTGGCCGCCCTGGACGGCGCCGGGCCGGGCGAGTTGTTCAGCGGCGTCCCCCTCGGCACCAGCGACGCGAACCTGACGACGTCCTTCCAGTACCTCTACGAAATCGCCCTCGCCACCCGCGCCCCCGGTGGCGCGGCCCCGGGCCCGGGCGACGACACGGCCGTGCGGCGACGGGTCATCGACGGCCTGGTGCGGCTCCACGACGACTACTACGGCGACCAGGCGAAGGGCTACTACGGCAACTGGTTCAACTGGGAGATCGGCATCTCCACCCACCTGACCCGCACCCTGGTGCTGCTGAAGGACGAACTCGCCGCGTACCGCCCCGACCTGACCGCCACCTGCGTCGCCTCGATGGACGCCTACCTCCGCAACGGCAAGGACGGCGACGTCGACCTCGACTCCCGCTTCCACACCGGCGCCAACCTCGCCGACATCACGACCAACCGCGTCCTCCAGGGCGCCGTACTGGGCGACGAGGCCCGCATCGGCAAGGCCGTCGCCGACCAGCTGACCGTCCTCGCCACCATCGACCCGTACCAGCTAAGGCACCACGTCACCGACGGCTTCTACGCCGACGGCTCCTTCCTCCAGCACGCCTCCGTGGCCTACACCGGCTCCTACGGCAAGGGCCTGCTCACCCGCGTCGTCCAGACCGCCAAGCTCCTCCAGGGCACGGCCTACCCGCGGGGCGGGGACCTCGTCGGCACCGCGCGGGACTGGGTGGTGCGCGGCTTCGCCCCGCTCGTCTTCGAGGGCTGGATGATGGAGATCGTCAAGGGCCGCGGGGTGTCCCGGACCACCACGGGCTACGCCGATGTCGCGGAGGTGGTCGAGGCCGTCGTCGACCTCTCCGCCCACGTGGCCGAGGCCGACGCCACCGCTCTCCAGCGCTACGTCAAGTTCGTACGGGAGACATCCAGGGCCGCCCCCGACCCGGCGCGCTTCGTCTCCCCCCTGAGCGTGGCCCGCTACGCCGACATCCTCGCCGACACCCGGATCCCGGCCGAGGACCTCAATCCGCCGGAGCGGCACGTCGCGTTCAACGCGATGGACAAGACCGTCCACCGGCGCCCCGGCTTCGCCTTCGCCCTGGCCCGCAGCTCGCCGAGGATCAGCAAGTACGAGTACATGAACGGCGAGAACCTGATGCCGTGGTTCCAGGGCGACGGCGCGCACTACCTCTATCTCTCCGGCCAGGACCAGACCCAGGCCTACGGCGTCGACTACTTCGCCACCGTCTCGCCCTACCGCCTCGCCGGCGTCACCGCCCCCGTGGAGACCCGCCGCACGGTCCCCGAGCTGTACGGCGGCCTGTGGTACGACAACCCGGAGCGCGGCTTCACCTCCTCCTCCGAGTCGCAGAACACCTACGTCTACTTCCCCCGCGGCGCGGGCGGACTCTCCGGCGGCGCGCGGCTCGGCGCGTACGGCACGGCCGGGCTGGTGCAGGCCGACGACGCCGCGTACGCCGCCAAGCGGGCCGGCGCCCTGCCCGACGACTTCGTCGCCTACCGCAACGCCCGCGCCACCAAGTCCTGGTTCATGCTCGACGACGAGATCGTCGTGCTCGCGGCGGGGGTGGGCGATCCGGCGGGACGCGCGGTGACGACGACCGTCGACAGCCGCGTCGCCCCGCCCTCGAACGCCATCGCCCTCACCGGGCGGCTGCGCGACGGCACCCCGTGGTCCGGCACCGGGACCGCCCCGCTGGCCTGGCTGCGCTACGCCGACGCGACCCAGGGCACCGCGGTCGGCTATGTGTTCCTGGCCGGACGGCGGCCCACCGTCGCGCTCGACACGGTCACCCGCAGCCGCCGCGCCGTCCGCCTGTCCAACCCCGACGCCCCGGTGACCAGACAGGTCTTCTCCGTGTCCGTCGAGCAACCGGCCGGCGCGCCGCCCGACTCGATGGCCTACGCCCTCGTCCCCCACGCCTCCGAGGGGCAGCTGATGGCGTACGCCCACGGGCCGGTGTCCGTGCTGGCCAACACCGCGCGGGTCCAGGCGGTGCGGCATCGGGGGCTCGGCCTCACCGCCGTGAACACCTTCGCCCCCGGCACCCATCGCGCCGGACCACTGTGGATCGACGGCCCCGCCTCGGTGATCCTCCGCGAGACGCCGGGCGGCGCCGTGTCCCTCGCGGTGTCCGACCCGACGACCGAGCGCGACACGGTCTCGGTCGTGATCCGGGGCCGCGCCCTGCGCGCCGAGACGGCGGACGAGGCCGTGCGCGTCGACCGCGTCCCCGGCGGCACCCGGCTGCGCGTCACCACCCGCCACGCCTACGGCCGCAGCTTCACGGCGGCGCTGCGCGGGCGCTGACCCGGAGCGGGCGCCCCGCCGTCCGGACACCTGGCGAGTCGTCACTGCTGGGGGTTGCCCCGGGCCCTGATCGCCGGCGAGAGGTCGAAGACGCTGATCACATGGCTGATCCTGCCGTCCTCGACGGTGATGTAGTCCATGCCCCGGAAGTCCTTCGCGAAGGGGGTCTCGGTGGTGTAGACGGTCGCCGCGTGGGTGTCGTCACCCAGCACGTCGATGACGCGGCCGCTGATGAGGCTGGACGCGAACGGCTCCAGGAACTGGCGGTAGCGGTCCAGCCCCTCGAAGCGGCCGCTCGGCGCCTCGCACACGATGTCGTCGGCCAGGAAGCCCAGAGCCTTCTCGACGTCGCGGCCGAGCCAGGCGCGGAGGAACTCGTCGGCGATCTTCTGGGCGGAGCCGCTGGTGGCAGTCATGGGGAATCTTCCTTTCGGGAATCCGGGCCGCCGGAATCAAGGCCCGGCTGGTTGGTGCCCCATCATGACCAGCGATATATGACACCTGGCGTCATGTATGAATCCTCATCGGACGGCGTCATCGGGCGGGGCGTAGAGGGAGATGGTCTCCCGGGCCCGGCGCACCAGGGCCTCCCGTAGTTCCGCGGGCTCCACCACCTCCACCGCCGGACCGAAGGCCAGCAGTTGTTCGGCCGCCCCCAGCGCGGGGAAACCCAACTCCAGCTCCACCGGCCCCCCGTCGTCCCCCGCTCCCGCCTCGGCGTCCTCCAGCGCGGGCGCGGGGACGGCGAGATTCGCCTCGTGGTAGCGCAGGAACCGGGCCAGCGCCGACCGCCGCACCCGCACGACCACCCGCACCGAAGCCGGAATCCGGTCGATGCCCTCCCGCAGCGCCTCCCACACGTCCGCCAGCTCCACCCCGCCCCGGCGGCGCACCGGCTCCTCGACCACCGAGGCCGACAGCATGCGGTCCGAGCGGAACATCATCGGCCGCCCCCGGTGGTCCGCCACCAGGTACCAGGCCCCGGCCTTGCTGACCAGGCCGTACGGATCGAGCGTGTACGAGCGCACCTGGCGGTCCCGGCCGTGCCGATAGCGCAGCCGCAGCCGCCGATCGTTGAACACCGCCGCCTGGAGCACCCCGAGGTCCACGGCCGAAGGGCGCGGGGTGCCGCGCCAGCGCACCGGATCGATCAGGATCCGCCGGCTGGCCAGGTCGGCGTCCCCGCGGAACGGCGCGGGCACCGCGGCCATCACCTTGCGCAGCGCCGAACCGATCGCCCGCCCCAGCCCCAGATCCGCATGCGCCTGCTCGGTGACCAGGACGAACAGCGCCCGAGCCTCGTCGGCGGTCAGGCCGGACACATCCGTGCGGTATCCCGGCAACAGCCTGATCCCGCCGTTGCGCCCCCGCTCCGTGTACACCGGCACCCCGGCCGCCGACAGCGCCTCCACATCCCGGAAGATCGTCCGTACCGACACCTCCAGGCGCCGCGCCAGCTCGCTCGCGGGCACCTGCCCATGGGTCTGGAGCAGCAACAGGATGGAGAGCAACCGGTCCGACTTCATACGATCAAGGATCGCGCACCGCCGCCCGGCCACCGCCCGGCCGCCGGACGCCCCCGGCCCGCCGGCCCCGCCCCGGCCGGCCGCTGGCCGGGGCACTCGCATGGGGGCCGCGCGCACACCCGGGCCCCGAACTGTGGTGTCCCGCCACATGGGCTCCTGACCTGCGTGTTTCTACGGTGTGCCGACACCTACCCGTCCCCACCGGTCCACGAGGAAGTGGCGCACATGGCATCCGGAACCACCGCTCCAGCACCCCCGGCCAATCTCCCGCGCATCGTCGCCGCGAGCCTCATCGGGACCACCATCGAGTGGTACGACTTCTTCCTGTACGGATCGGCCGCCGCGCTGGTCTTCAACAAGCTCTTCTTCCCGGACTCCGATCCGCTGGTCGGCACGCTGCTGTCCTTCCTGACGTACGCGGTCGGCTTCGCCGCACGGCCCATCGGCGCCCTGGTGTTCGGGCACTACGGCGACCGGCTGGGCCGCAAGAAGCTGCTGGTGCTCAGCCTGCTGCTGATGGGCGGCGCGACCTGCGCGATCGGGCTGCTGCCGACCCATGCCACGGTCGGCTCGGCGGCGCCCGTACTGCTGACCCTGCTGCGCCTGGTGCAGGGCTTCGCGCTCGGCGGCGAGTGGGGCGGGGCGGTGTTGCTGGTGTCGGAGCACGGGGACGCGCGGCGGCGCGGCTTCTGGGCCTCGTGGCCGCAGACCGGCGCCCCGGCCGGCCAGCTGCTGGCCACCGGCGTGCTGTCGGCGCTGACCGCCTGGCTGTCCGACGACGCCTTCCAGTCCTGGGGCTGGCGGGTGCCGTTCCTGCTCTCGGGCCTGCTGGTGCTGATCGGCCTGTGGATCCGGCTGTCCGTCGACGAGTCACCGGTCTTCAAGGACGCCCTGGCGCGGGCCGAGGCCCGCAAGGCGGAGGCCGCCTCGTCGGCCGACCTGGCGGAGAAGTTGCCGCTGGTGGCCGTGCTGCGCCACCACTGGCGGGATGTGCTGGTCGCGATGGGCGCCCGGATGGCGGAGAACATCAGCTACTACGTGATCACGGCCTTCGTCCTGGTGTACGCGACCTCCGACCATGTGGGCCTGGGCAAGCAGACCGCGCTCAACGCCGTGCTGATCGCCTCCGCCGTGCACTTCGCCGTCATCCCCGCCTGGGGCGCGCTGTCGGACCGTATCGGACGGCGCCCGGTGTATCTGCTGGGCGCCGCCGGCGTGGGCGCGTGGGCCTTCCCCTTCTTCGCCCTCATCGACACCCGGGACTTCGGCGCGCTGGTGCTGGCGGTCACGGTCGGACTGGTCTTCCACGGCGCGATGTACGCCCCGCAGGCGGCCTTCTTCTCGGAGATGTTCGCGACCCGCATGCGCTACTCGGGCGCCTCGATCGGCGCCCAGTTCGCGTCGGTCGCGGCCGGCGCCCCCGCCCCGCTGATCGCCACCGCGCTGCTGGCCGACTACGACAGCTCGGCGCCGATCGCGCTGTACGTCATCGCGGCGGCGCTGCTCACCCTGGTGGCGGTCGGCGCCGCCAAGGAGACCCGGGACCGGGACCTGGCCGGGATCGACCCGTCATCGGCTCCGCTGCCCGAGGCGACCCCGCGGAACGCGAGCGAGCCGGGCACGGCCCCCCGGTCGGTCTAGGCCCGGCGGTGCGAGGAGAGGGGCCGGGGGAGATCCACCCGGCCCCTCTCCTCGTGCCCTTCCAGCGCCTTCTAGCGGGCGATCGCCGACGCCAGCCGGTGCAGCCGCAGCGCGAGCTGCACCTCCAGGGCGCGGGACGGCGACTGCCAGTCGGGGCCGAGCAGCCGCCCCACCCGCTCCAGCCGCTGCGCCACCGTGTTGACGTGGACGTGCAGTTCGTCCTTGGTGCGGGCCGGGCTCATGCCGCTCGCGAAGTACGCGTCGAGGGTACGCACCAGATCCGTACCGCGCCGTGCGTCGTAGTCGACCACCGCGCCGATGGTGCGCGCTATGAACCCCTCCACCCGGGCGGCGTCCCCCGCGCCGTCGCGGGCGCCGCCCAGCAGCAGGCCGAGGAAGCCGAAGTCCTCGGCCGCGGCGCCCTGGCCGCCGCGGCCCAGCACCCGCAGGGCCTCCAGACAGCGCCGCGCCTCCGCGTACGCCGAGGCCACCTCGCCGGGGCGGGCGGCGGGCGCGGACACCGGCGCGGAGGCGCCGACGGTGACCGCCGCCCGCACGGCGGTGCCGAGCTGGCGGGCGGTCCGGCGGGCGAGGGAGTCGGCCCCCTCGCCGTCGGCCAGGGGCAACAGCAGGACGGTGCCGCCGTCGCGGGCGGCGGCCAGGCCGTGGCGGGTGGCCGCCAGATGGGAGGCGGCGGCCCACAGGCGCTGCCGGCCGGCCGCCTCGTCCGCCCCCTCCGCCCGGTGCGCGCGGCCCGTCCGGTCCGGCTCGTCCGTCTCCTCCGGCGGCGGCCCGGCAGCCGGGCCGGGCACCCCGCCGGACGCCGCGCCGGGCGCGTCGATCCCGGCGGCGAGCACCACGTGGGGCGCGTCCAGGTCCGCCCGCAGCCGGGCGGCCCGCTCGCGCAGCAGCCGCGGCTCGCGGTCGGGGGCGTCCAGCAGGTCGTCCAGCAGCTCGCCCCGTACGCGCTGTTCGGCCTCGTCCGCCGAGCGCCGGGCCAGCAGCAGCAGCGAGGTCACCATGGCGGCCCGCTCCAGGGTGCGCTGGTCCACCGGGTCGAGGCGGGGGTGGCCGCGCAGCACGAGCGCGCCGAGCAGTTCGCCGCCCGCGGAGACGGCGGCGATCCAGTCCTCGCCGTGGCGTACCGCGTGGCCGTCGGCCCGGGAGCGGTCCACGGCGGCGGCGGGCGCCGTGTGGGCCTCGGTGAACTCCACCGTCCCGCTGAGCACCTCGGCCACGGCGGCCGCCACGTCGTGCACCCCGCCGCCGCGCAGCACCAGTTCGGTCAGCCGGTCGTGCACCTCCGAGGCGCGTTCGATGACCTCGCTGCGGTCGCGGATGATCTCGTTGGCGGCTTCCAGCTCGGCGAGCGCCGAGCGGGTCTCGGCCAGCAGGTTGGCCGTGTCGATGGCGACGGCGGCGTGGGCGGCGAAGGAGCCGAGCAGGGCGACCTGTTCGCGCTCGAAGACCCGGGGGCGGCGGTCGGCGGCGAACAGCACGCCGATGACGCCGCTGCCCAGCATCAGGGGAACGCCGAGGATGGCCGCGAGGCCCTCGTCCTTGACGCCGGAGTCGATGGTCCGGGTGTGCTGGAACCGCTCGTCGTCGAAGTAGCTCTCGGTCACGTACGGGCGCGCGGTCTGGGCGACCAGCCCGCCGAGGCCCTCCCCCATGCCGAGCCGCAGCTGCTGGAAGCGGGCCGACACCGACCCGTCGGTGACCCGCATGTAGGTGTCCCCGGCCTGGGGGTCGTTGAGGGTCAGATACGCCACCTCGGTGCCGAGCAGCGAGCGGGCGCGCTGCACGATGGCCTGCAGCACCGCGTCCAGGTCGCGCAGCCCCGCCAGGTCGTGCGCGGTCTCGAAGAGCGCGGACAGCTCGGCCTCGCGGCGCCGGCGCCCCTCCAGCTCGCCGCGTACGCGCAGGGCCAGCAGCTTGGCGCGCTCCAGGGCGGCGAGCCGGGCGGCCGACGCCCCCTCGGCGCGGGCGCGCAGCACCGGACGCTCGTACGCCTCGGCGGGCGCGCCGCGGGCGAGCAGTTCCAGGTACGGGGTCTCCGGCTGATCATCGGGCATGGTCACAGGGATACCCTCGCCGGGCTCGACCTCGCCAGTCGCCGGGCGCGGCCCCGGTGCCCGCTCCGGTGCCCGCTGGGCCGGGTGCGCGAGCGGGCGCCCGGGGAGCCGTCCGCTCAGTGAGCGGTCCATCCGCCGTCCATGGCGAGCGAGGCGCCGGTGATGAAGGAGGCGTCCGGGCCGCAGAGGTAGGCGACGGCCTCGGCGACCTCCTCGGGCTCGATGAGCCGCTTGACCGCGGAGTCGGCCAGCATGATCTCGGAGACGACCCGTTCCGGGGAGATGCCGTGGGCGGCGGCCTGGTCGGCGATCTGCCGCTCCACCAGTGGGGTGCGCACATAGGCGGGGTTGACGCAGTTGGAGGTGACCCCGTGGGCGGCGCCCTCCAGGGCGGCGACCTTGGAGAGCCCTTCCAGCCCGTGCTTGGCGGCGACGTACGCCGCCTTGTAGGCCGAGGCTCGCAGTCCGTGCACGGAGGAGATGTTGACGATCCGGCCCCAGCCCTGGGCGTACATGTGCGGCAGCGCGCCGCGCACCAGCCGGAAGGGGGCCTCCAGCATCACCGTCAGGACCCGGGAGAACACCTCGGGCGGGAACTCCTCGATGGGGCGGACGAGTTGCAGCCCGGCGTTGTTGACCAGGATGTCGATGCCCGCGGCGGCCCGCTCGGCGGCGTCGAGGTCGGTCAGGTCGAGCACCCGCGGCTCCACCCGCCCGGGCAGCCCCGGCTCCTCCTCGGCCCGGGCCGCCAGCGCGGCGAGCCCCTCCGCGTCCTGGTCGGCGGCCAGGACCGTGGCCCCGGCGGCGGCCAGCCGCAGCGTGCAGGCCCGGCCGATGCCGCCGGCGGCCCCGGTGACGAGTGCGGTACGGCCGCCGAGGGCGGGGGCGGCCCCGGTGGCGGGGCCCGGTGTGGTGGACGCGCTCATGAGGGGCAGGCTAGGCCGCGGCGGGGGCCCGACCGATGTGTGGGCGACACACACTTCACTTCGGAAGGGTGGGGTCGAACCATGTCGGGCCCTCGGCGAGCGCCAGTTTGATCCGCGTCAGCGCGAACT
Source organism: Streptomyces sparsogenes (assembly GCF_001704635.1). Taxonomy (GTDB): domain Bacteria; phylum Actinomycetota; class Actinomycetes; order Streptomycetales; family Streptomycetaceae; genus Streptomyces; species Streptomyces sparsogenes. Next base: position 10,684 of record NZ_MAXF01000180.1, read on the forward strand.
CGTCCAACTCCGGGAGCGCGTCGAGTGAGAACCAGCCCACGTCCAGCGACTCGTCGTCGTTGACCCGCGCCTCGCCGCCCACCGCGCGGCAGCGGAAGCAGATGTCCACGAACTGGCACACGTCCTGGTTGGGGTAGGTGACCGGCTCCATGCTCTGGACGAGCAGGATGCGCTCGGGCACACAGCGCACCGCCGTCTCCTCGTACACCTCGCGAACCACCGCCGCCGCGGGCTGCTCGCCGGGCTCGGGGATGCCGCAGACGAGCGCCCAGCGGCCGGTGTCGGCCCGGCGCCCGAGCAGCACCCTGCCCTCGTCGTCGAGGACGACGGCGCTGGTGCCGGGGAGAAAGAGCAGTTGATGACCCGCGGTGGCCCGCAGCTCTCGGATGAAGTCGGGAATGGCCATGCGCCGAGGCTATCGGGCCGGGCAAGCGGCCCAGAACACCCTTTCGTTCACAGCCGCATGCCCCCTGCACAGCCGCCACACATCTGCCGCATCGTTTCTGCGCAACATATACACATATCCGGTCCCGGTCGCTACCGTATCCGTCCTGGCCCGCATGCGGCCTCCGGCCGCTCCGCGGGCCTCCCGGGCCCCGCCGACGGCCGGCCCGGCACGCGGTGCCCGTCACGACTCGGGGGGTCGAACGGGATGGCGTCTTCAGCGGCACAGCCTGTCGTACGGGAACACCACAGCGCGCCCGACATCGCGGGCGCCGCGATCCTCGGCTGCTGCGCCGTCTGGGCCCTGGTCTGCGCCGCGGGCCGCACCGCCCGGCCCGAGGGCGTGCTGCTCGCCGTGCTGGCCGTGGCCGCCGGCTACGCGTGCGGCAGGATCGCCGGATCGCTGCTGCCGGTCGCCTCCGCCACGGCCGCCGCGCTCGCGGGCCTCGGCCTGGCCTGCACGGTCCCGGGCGGTCCCGGCGGCGCGGGCGGCCCGGGCGGGGCCCACGCGGCGCAGTTCACGCTCGCCGTCGGGGCGGCCTGCGGCGCCGCCTGGGCCACCCGGTCGGCCCTCGGCCGACTGGCCCTGCGCCTGCTGGCCGTGGCGATCACGGCGATGGCGATGGCGGCCGGATCCACCGCGGGGTGCGTGGCCGGCGCCCTGGTGTTGCTGTGCTCGCTCGCCGCGGCCCGGGCCCGCCACCGGCTGCCGGGACTCGCCGCGATGGCACTGGTCGCGGCGGTGGCCGTCGCCGGCTGCTGGGCCGTGGCCGTGGACGCCCTCCCCGGCGGGCTCTCGGCCCCCGTGCGCGACCGGCTGGGCGACCACCGGGTGGGACTGTGGCACGACGCCGCCCGGATCGCCGAACAGGACCCGCTGCGCGGAGTGGGGCCCGACCGGTTCGGCGAGCTGAGCCCGACCGTCCAGGAGTCGGCCGCCGTGGGCGACACACCGCGGTCGGCCCCGCTGCAACAGGCCGCCGGGCAGGGCCTGCCGGGGCCGGCCCTGCTGGGCGCGGCCTTCGGCTGGCTGCTGTACGCGTTGTGGCGCTCCCCGCGCCCTGCCCCGGCCGTGCTGACGGCGGCCGCCGCCCTGACGGCGCTCGCCGTGGAGTCGGTCCTCGGCGACGCGCTCAGCTTCCCCGAGGTGACCGCCGGGGCCGGCCTGATCGCGGGGCTGGCCACGGCGCGGCTGCCGGAGGCGGTCCCGGGCCCTCTCGCGGGCGAACCCCCGGCCCTGGGCCCGATCCCGGCGGCCCACTGACCTTCACCTCGTCGCGGAACACTCCCGTATCAGGGCCGCCAGCCGGTCGAGACCGGCCTCGATGGTCTCCGGGGTGAGCTGGCTCAGGGACAGCCGGATCTGCTCGTACCCGCCGTCGCCCCCGTAGAAGTGGGACATGGGGGTCCACAGCACCCCGTGCTCCTTGGCGGAGTACTCCAGCAGCTCGTCGTCCGCCCGGAAAGGCACCGTCAGGGTGAGGAAGAACCCGCCGGTGGGGGTGTTCCAGGAGATCCGGGGCCCCCGCTCCGCATCCCTGGGGAAGCGGCGGGCCAGCCCCGCGAGGACGAGGCGCAGATTGCGCTGGTAGACCTCGATCTCCCGGCGGTTCGCGGCCGGCAGGCTGTAGTCGTGGGCCACCAGCGCCCCGCCGACCACGGCCTGGGACCAGGGTGAGGTGTTCACCGTGAGCATGCTCTTGATGGTGGAGAGGTGGTCGGCCAGGAGCGAGGTGCCGCCGTCCTCGTCCACCACGCGCTGATCGGCGACCGCGTAGCCCACGCGGGCCCCCGGCAGCACCGTCTTGGCGAACGAGCCGAGCCGGACCACCCGCCGCCCGGTGTCCAGCGCCTTCAGCGACGGCAGCCTGCCCTCCCCGGCGAACACCCCGTACGCGTTGTCCTCCAGCAGGAGCAGATCCTCCGCCTCGGCCACCCGCAGCAGCTCCCGCCGCGCCTCGAGATCCAGGCTGATGCCGGTCGGGTTGGCCACATCCGGCACGATGTACAGGGCGCGTGGCCGCAGGCCCGCGGCGCGGGCCTCGGCGATCCGCACGCCGAGGTCCTCGAAGTCGATCCCCCGGTCGCCCCCGCGCACCGGGCGCACGGGCAGGTCGACCAGGCGCGCCGCGCCCGTCAGTCCGACGTACGTGGGCGAGACCGCGAGGACGACGTCCCGCGGGCCGGTCCGCAGGGCGCGCAGCACCAGGAACATCGCCTCCTGGCAGCCGACCGTGATGACGAGCGAATCGCTGGAGACCGAGATCCCCTCGTCGACCTCCAGATGCCTGCCGACCAGCTCGTGGATGATGCCCTTGGTCCGGCCGTACTGAAGGACCGTCCGCTTCGCCTCCGCCTCGGTCATGCCCCGGTCGCGGCGGAGGTGGTCGATGAAGACGTCCACGTAGCGGTGCACTTCGGCGAAGTCCAGGAACTCCTCGCTCGGCCGCCCGGCCGCGAACGAGATGGCGTTCGGAAACCGGATGGCGACCTCGTTGAGGAAGTTCATCGAGGCCATCGCGGGATCGGCGAGCGAGCCGTGCAGCCGCGACAGCCGCATGTCGTGGACATCGGCCCCGCGGACGCCGGAATCGGTCATTGGTGGTCACCCCCACAGTGGCATGGCATGGTCGTCGTCCGCAGCCGGGCCACGGCGGCCAGGTCGGGGCAGCCCGCCAGCGCCATGGCGTGCCGGAACTCCTCCCCCAGCAGCGACAGCACCCGCGCGCACCCCGCCTGGCCGCCGGCCGCCAGTCCCCACAGGACCGGCCGGCCCAGCAGCACTCCGGAGGCGCCCAGCGCCAGCGCGCGCAACACGTCCGCCCCGCCGCGTATCCCGCTGTCGACCAGCACCTGGCAGCTCTCCCCGAAGGCGCCCTCGACCGCCTCCACGACAGCGGGCAGCGCCACCGCCGAGGGCGCGGCCCCGTCCAGCTGCCGCCCTCCGTGGTTGGACACCACCACCGCCGCCGCCCCGAGCTCGGCCGCGCGCAGGGCGTCGGCCGGATGCGACAGCCCCTTGAGCACCAGGGGCAGCCGGGTCCGCTCCCGCAGCCACTCGACGTCATGCCAGGTGAGCGAGGGCGCGAACGCGGAGGCGGTGTGGGCCGCCACGGCCGAGCCGCCGTCGACGCGCTCGTGGGCACGGCTCATGCCGCCGCCGTCCAGGTTGGCCGCCCGGATCGTCGGGGGGAGCGCGAAGCCGTGCCTCATGTCGCGCAGCCGCCGGCCCATGACCGGCACGTCCACGGTCAGCACCAGCGCCTCGCTCCCGATCGCCTCGGCCCGCTGGACCAGGTCGAGGACGGCGCCCTTGTCCCGCAGCCAGTAGAGCTGGAACCAGGTGGTGGCGCCGGTGGCCGCGATCTCCTCCATGGGGACGCTGCTCAGCGTGGACACCGTGTAGGGCAGCCCGCTGTCCGCCGCCGCCCGCGCGACCGCGAGCTCCCCCTCCGGGTGGAACAGGCGCTGATACGCGATCGGCGCCACGGCCACCGGCAGCGCGGCCGGGCTGCGCACCAGAGAGCAGGCCGGGTCGCAGGAGGACACATCGGTGAGGACCCGGGGCAACACCGCGACGCCCGCGAACGCGTCGCGGTTGCCGGCCAGCGTCCGCTCCCGCTCGGCACCGCCCTCCAGCCAGTCCCAGAGCTCCTCGCCGAGCCCCGTCCGCGCGAGATCCGCGAAGTCGGCCACGGAGAGGGCGGCGGCGAGCGGATCGGAGGACTCCGCGCCCATGCGGGGGGACTCCGTGCCCACGTGGTCGTCCGATCCCCGGCCGACGGGGAGCGTCGTCACTCCGCCTGCCCCTTCGCAGCGCGCTGCAGCTCGATCGCCTCGTAGAGCGCCCGGATGTTGTTGCTGCCGAACGTACGGGCCCGGATGCGCTCGATGACCTCGAAGAAGAACGTCCCGCGAGGGTGTACGGAGCGGGTGAATATCTGGAAGAGCTGACCGTCGTGGTCCTCGTCCACCAGCACACTCAACTCCCTGAGTCGGTCCACCGAGTGGCGCAGCGGCGTCAGCCGAGCGGTGAGCAGATCGTAGTACGTCGACGGGGTGCTCAAGAAGGGCACGCCGAGGCCGCCCATCGCGCCGACGCTGTGCACGATGTCCTCCGTCGCGAAGGCGACGTGCTGCACCCCCGCTCCGCCGTGGTCGGCGAGGAAGCTCTCGACCTGCCCCGCGCGCGCCCCCGGCATCGGCTCGATCAGCGTGAAGGTCAGCTCGCCGCCGCGGCTCTGCACCACGGCCGAGTCCATCCCCATCGGGCCGACTTCGATGCGTTCCTTGAAGACCACCGGCATGTCGAAGACATCGGTGTAGAAGCTCGCGGTCGAGGTCAGCTCGCCCAGCGGGAGACACACCGCGAAGTGGTCGACGTTCAACAGCCCGACCGGATCCCCGGCCGTCAGCGGGCGGGGCGCGGGCAGGCCGGGAAGTCGGTCCGCCGCCCCGCCGGGGCGCCGCTCCACCAATGTGTGGACCACATCCCCGAAGCCGGCGACCGCCGCGGTCACACAGCCGTCCTCCTCCCGCGGCGGCGACACCTCCACGGCCCCGCGGGACAGCAGTTCGGCGTGCGCGGCGCGCGCGTCGGCCACGCGCAGAGCGATGTCGGCGACCCCGTCGCCGTGGCGCTCGACATAGCTCCGCGCGGGGTGGTCACCGGAGAGCGCCTGCGTCAGCAACAGTCGGATCCGGCCGCGCCCCAGCAGCGCGGAGCGGTGGTCGCCCCGGCGGCTGCCGCGGGTCGGCGGTACGAGGACCTGGAGCCCGTAGCCCAAGGACAGTTGACCGACCGTCGCCTCGAGATCGGCCACGAAGAACTCGATGTGGTCCAGGACGGGATCGGCGGCGGGGGTGGCGGAGGTGGAGGATATGTCGGGAGTGTCGAGGGTGGCGCCGTCAGACATGGTGAAATGCGCTCCTTGATTCCTTCAGGATTCCTTGGAGTTGCTCCGACTGGTCTCGCGCTGGTCTCGGTTCCGGAAAGTATCAGGAAGTGATGGCATCCGCGTCCCGGGTGGTCGAGAGCCGGTGGGCGACGTGGCCGTCGCCCCATCCGTGCGGGCGCTCAGGCCGGCCCCGAGCATCTGCCCCTTGACGTGACACCAAGCAGGTGCCACTGGATCTCTTGCCGAAGCACCAGGCAACTAAGGCAGTTTGAGCGGCAGAACCTGGCAAACCGTGGACGTCGCGGCAGACTTGGTGCATACACTGCGCCCACGTGGGGTTCCGGGAGCGGTCGATGCCATGATCGGCGTTTCCTTGCCCTGGAGAGAGAATCCCGTGGAGGACGAGTCCGGACCGGCAAGAGGGGCTCACCCAGTGCCTGATCCTCGCTCGAGTGGAGGAAAAGCCATGACCAACCCGTTCGAAGACCCCGACGGCAAGTACCTGGTACTCGTCAACGACGAAGGCCAGCACTCCCTGTGGCCGACCTTCGTGGAGGTGCCCGCCGGCTGGGTACCCGTGCACGGCGAGGACAGCCGGCAGGCGTGCCTCGACTACATCAACGAGCACTGGACCGACATGCGCCCCCGAAGTCTGGCCGACGCCATGAATGGCCCGTCCTCGTAACACGACCCGGCCTCGCGGGCCGAGGACGGCACGGTCCGGCAGACCGTCCGGCCGTCCTCGGCTCCCGACATCGCCGTGGTCCTATTTTGCTTCGAGCACCGAGAAGTATGAATTCGGAATCGGGGTCACGCCGGAGAGAGTGAAACCGGACTCGCCGAGCAGGGTCGTGAATTCCTTCGCCGTTCGCTCACGACCGCCGGTGAGCACCATCATGCCGATGTCGCTCCAGCGGCTGGGGTGCCATTCGTGGTTCTCCGGCACGAGCATTTCCACGATCAGCAGCCGTCCGCCGTCCCCCAGCGCTTTCCTGCTGTTGCGCAGAATGGTGATCACTTGGCTGTCCGTCCAGTCGTGCAGCACGCTGCACAGCATGTGGGTGTCGGCCCCTGACGGCAGTGCTTCGAAGAAGTCGCCTTTCTCCAGCCGGCAGCGCTCCCCCAGCGAGCGGATGTGCTCGGCGTTCCCGACCATATCGATGACCGAGGGCCGGTCGAAGAGAATTCCCTTGACGTGATCGGCTTCGCGCAGAATGCGTTCCAGCATGAAGCCGTCGCCGCCTCCGATGTCCATGACGACGTCCGACTGCCGCCAGTCGGGCGTCGTGGAGAATTGTCCGTACAGCCGTCCGGTCCGCTCCCGCATGCGGCGCAGGAAGGCCCGGTCGGCGTCGCCGTCGGAATTCTTGTGGCCGAAGAAATCCCCGCCGTGGACGCTGTCGAAGACCGAGCGCCCGCTGCGGATGGTTTCGATGCCGTGGAGCCAGGCCCGCTGGGAGTCGGCGTTCAGCACGGATTCGCGGACGCTGTCGGGGGCGTCCGCGCGGAGGCGGTGTCCGGTCTCGGTCAGCCGGAAGGAGCGGGCCGGGTCCTCCAGGAGCACGCCGACCGAGACCAGGGCGCGCAGCAGGCGGTACAGGGCCTCGGTGTCCGCGTCGGTGGCGATGGCTATGTCCTCGACGGTCATGGTGTCGGCCGCGAGGAGCTCGGCGATGCCGAGTTCGGCCGTGATGCGCAGTACGTGCGGCAGCACGGCCACACAGCTGTCGTCCGCCAGGGCCAGGTAGTCCGCGAGCACTGCTTCCGGTGTGAGTGCGCTCATCTGCCGACCTCTCTCGTATCGGTTTCGTTCGTATCCGGACCACATGGGGCCGGGTGGTACGGGGCCGAACGGGGGAACGGCCCGGAAGGTCGTACCTTCCGGGCCGCTGATGGGTTTCGGCTCAGGCCTGGGAGGCCCCGGCCGTGATGCCGCGCAGGCGGTCGCGGATCACCCGGACCGCGGCCTCGGCGTCGTCCACCGTGACGGTGAAGATCCGGCCGTCGCCGAGCCGGACCACCAGGCCCTCGCCGCGGCGCACGATCACCGCGGTGCCCTTCTCCGGGCGCCAGCGGTAGCCCCAGCCGCCCCACTGGCGTGGGGTGACCCGGGGGGCGAAGTCCGCGTGGACCACGTCGTTGAGGGGGATGCGGCGCCGGGGCAGGCCCATGTGGCCGCAGCGCACCTCCAGGGCCTCCTCGTCGACCCGCACGGCCACGTGCACGAAGGCCAGGGTGCCGAAGAGCATCAGCAGGCCGGCCGCGAGGCAGCCGATCACGGACATCAGGAGCGGGGCCAGGCCCGAGGTCCAGGGAGAGTCGACGGCCAGGTCGATCCCGAGCGCCACGCAGGCGGCGCCCCCCGCGGCCAGCAGCCACTGGGCGCGATTGTGCGCGCGCCCGGTCCAGACCGCGGGTGGCCGATCGGCCGCGGCCCGCTCGTCGCCCTCACGGTGGTGCCTCATAGCTGGCAGCGTACCCACGTTCCGCTACCCCGGCAGGGGACTGCGAGGGTTCGGTCGCCCCTTGCCGGGCCGGGTCAGCCGCGGGCCAGGGGTTCGCGCGCCAGCAGACGGCCTTCGGTGTAGGCGAGGGCGACGTCCGGGAGGGCGGCCTCGCGGCCGCTGAGGATCACGGTGAGCCGTCCCTCGGGGAGGGGCGCCGGGGCCGGGGAGGCGGGGGTGGCGCCGATCCGGCGCAGGGCCTGGGCGGCGACGGCCCCGGCGGAGCCGTGGAGGGCGATCGGCGGGGCGCCGGCCGGCTGGACGGCGGACCGGATCCGGTCGGCGACCAGCTCGTAGTGGGTGCAGCCCAGGACCAGGGCCCGGATGTCGCGGGGGGTGCGGGCCGCGGCGTCGGCCACGGCGGCGTCGATCGCCGCCGAGTCGGCCCACTGGACGGCCTCGGCGAGCCCCGGGCAGGCCACCTCGGTCACCTGGACCCCGTCGGCGAAGTCGCGGATGAGTCGGCGCTGGTAGGGGCTGCCCGTGGTGGCGGGGGTGGCCCAGATCGCGACGGGTCCGCCACCGGCCGCCGCGGGCTTGATCGCCGGTACGGTCCCGATGACCGGCAGCCCCGGCTCGAACTCGGCCCGCAGGGCGGGCAGGGCGTGCACGGAGGCGGTGTTGCAGGCGATGATCACGGCGTCGGGGCGGTGCGCGGCGGCGGCGCGGACGCAGGCCAGCGCGCGCTGGGTGACGTCTTCGGGGGTGCGGGGGCCCCAGGGCATGCTCTCCGGGTCGGAGGAGAGCACGAGATCGGCGTCCGGCCGGAGCCGGTGCACCGCGGCCGCTGCCGGGAGCAGGCCGATTCCGGAGTCCATGAGCGCGATCTTCACCCGGTCACTTTAATGGATCGGTCCGATGCTCCCTGCGACCGGGCCCCCGTTCGGGCAGACTGCCACGGTGGACGCGCTGATGTGGACGGCCGTGGGATCCCTTGCCGCGTGGGTGTGGCTGCTGCTGGGCCAGGGCTTCTTCTGGCGTACGGACGTACGGCTGCCCCGCGGCGACGCGCCCGGCCCCGGCGGCGCCCCCGCCGGTTCCGGCGACGCGGCCGGGACCGCCGGGGGCGCCCCCGGGGGCGAGGAGTACTGGCCGTCGGTCGCCGTCGTCGTGCCGGCCCGGGACGAGGCCGCAGTCCTCCCGATGAGCCTGCCGTCGTTGCTGGCGCAGGACTATCCGGGGCCGGTGGAGATCTTCCTCGTGGACGACGGCAGCACGGACGGCACGGGCAAGCTGGCGCGTGCCCTGGCCGAGGAACACGGCGGGCCGCCGCTGACCGTGGACTCGCCCGGTGAGCCGCCGCCGGGCTGGACGGGCAAGCTGTGGGCGGTGCGCCATGGCATGACGCTCGCCGCGGCCCGCCCGGACACGGAGTATCTGCTGCTGACCGACGCGGACATCGCGCATGAGCCGGACTCCCTGCGCGAATTGGTGCGGGCGGCGCGCGGCTCCGGGCTGGATGTGGTGTCGCAGATGGCGCGGCTGCGGGTGGTGACGGTGTGGGAGCGGCTGATCGTGCCCGCGTTCGTGTACTTCTTCGCGCAGCTGTATCCGTTCCGGTGGGTCAACCGGGCGGGGGCGCGGACGGCGGCGGCCGCGGGTGGGTGTGTGCTGCTGCGGCGGGAGGCGGCCGAGCGCGCCCGGGTGCCCGAGGCGATCCGGCACGCGGTCATCGACGACGTGGCGCTGGCCCGGGCGGTGAAGCGGAGCGGCGGGCGGATCTGGCTGGGGCTGGCGGACCGGGTGGACAGCGTGCGGCCGTATCCGCGGCTGGGTGAGCTGTGGCGGATGGTGTCGCGCAGCGCCTATGCGCAGCTGCGGCACCATCCGCTGCTGCTGGTGGCCACGGTGGCGGGGCTGGCGCTGGTGTACCTGGTGCCCCCGGCGGCGCTGTGCGCGGGGCTGGTCGAGGGCCGCCCGGGGCTGTGGGCGGCGGGCGGCGGCGCGTGGGCGCTGATGGCCGCGACGTACGTCCCGATGCTGCGCTACTACCGGCAGACGCTGTGGCTGGCCCCGCTGCTGCCGGTCACGGCGCTGCTCTATCTGCTGATGACCGTGGATTCGGCGGTGCGGCACTATCAGGGGCGCGGCGCGGCGTGGAAGGGGCGTACGTACGCCCGCCCCGGCGCCGCGCCCTGACGGGGCGTCTCACTTGCGGCCGGGTGTCCAGTTCATGCCCCAGCCGTACGCGTGGTCGAGGGTGCGCTGCGGGCTGACGCCGCGCTCGGGCACCAGGTAGCGGGCTTCGCGCTGGACCACGAGGTCTCCTCCGGTGTTGGTGATCAGCGCGAGGGCGCAGACCGGGGAGGGGACGGTGCACTCGTCGAGCGAGAAGTCGATGGGCGCGCCGTGCTGCGGCTGCAGGGTCACCGTGGCGTCGAGGTTGGCGAAGCTGCGGGCGCCCTCGTAGATGGTGACGAAGACCAGGATGCGGCGGAACGCGTCCTTGTGGTCGAGGTTGATGGTGAGGTTCTCGCCGGACGTCCGGGCGCCGGTGCGGTCGTCCGCGTCGAGGTGGATGAACGGCGGCTGGTGCAGCGAGCCGAAGGTGTTGCCGAGCGCCTGGACCACGCCCTTGCTGCCGTCGGCGAGTTCGAACAGCGCGCCCAGGTCGAGGTCGAGGTCTCCGTGCATGGCGATGGCCTTGCCGAGCTTGTGGCCCCAGCCCTTGAACTGTTTGCGCACCTGCCAGTTGAGGTTCACCCGCATGGCACCGGAGGTGCCACCCTGCTTGGCGAGCGAGACGGAGGGGGCCCCCTTGGTCAGGGTGACCTTGGACAGGCTGACCGGGGCGGGAGCGGCGCCGGGGGGCGTGTGCGCGGGGGCCGGGGGTGCGGTGGCCGGGGGCGGCGGGAGCGGCACGGCGGCTCCGGCGGGCGGCGGGGGCGGGAGCGGCACGGAGTGCGGTACGGGCGGGGCTGCCGGGGCGGCGGAGGTGTGCTGGGGCTCGTCGACGCTGATGCCGAAGTCCGTGGCGAGGCCCGCGAGTCCGCTGCTGTAGCCCTGGCCGACGGCGCGGAATTTCCACGCGCCCTGCCTGCGGTAGAGCTCGCCGAGCACGAACGCGGTCTCGACGGTGGCGTCCTCGCTGTCGAACCGGGCGATCTCCGCGCCGCCCGAGGCGTCCAGCACCCGGATGCACAGGCCCGGGACCTGGCCGAAGCCGCCGCCGTCCGCCGAGGCGGCGAGCACCACGGTCTCGATGGCGGGCTCGACCCGGGCGAGGTCCACCGCAAGGGTGTCGGTCACGGTGTCACCGGCGGTCCGCTTGCCTTCGTGGCGCACGGCGCCCGAGGAGTGCGCCGGTTGGTTGTAGAAGACGAAGTCCGCGTCGGAGCGGACCTTTCCGGATGCCAGCAGCAGCGCCGAGGCGTCGACGTCCGGCACCCCCGGGCCGGTGCGCCAGCCCAGTTCGACCCGCACCGCCGACGCCGGAACCGGAACGTTGCTGCCTTTGCGCATCGCCATGCTGTCCCCCTGCCTTTCTGTTCATCGGACCCCCGGGGTGGCACCCGGCAGAAGACGATCCTGCCTGAGGTTCCGTCCGCTCAGCGGATCGCACCCCGGTAACCCCTGGGAAACGTGCTCTCTACAGGATCTCAACGTACCCTGGCGACCGTTTTTCCCGGGTTCGCTCGGATTGGGGAACCCCGACCGCTCCCAGCCGGTGAAACAACTCTCTTACCGGACTCCCCAATCGGCACATCGTGGGCTTAACTTATGGACTATGACCTCCCCCCGCGGTAGCTACGGCAGCGGCTACTACTCCTCGTCGTCCTTCGCGGACACCCCCATCTACGACAGTCTCGTCGCCGAGCGGGGGACACCGCAGATCGCGCCCATCCGGGTGGCCCCGCCGTTTGACACCGGCAGCCATCTCCCGGCGCTGCCCTCCGCGCTGCCGGCCCTGCCGGCCGCGCCCTCCCCGTCGCCCTCCTCGTATCCGCCCGCGCAGGGGTACCAGGCGGGTGGGGGACAGCCGCAGCCCGGCGGGCTGCAGCAGGCGCCCTCGCCGTACATCCCGCCGCAGTCGACGGGCCCGCGCGGCTACCCGGGGGCGCAGCAGCCCCCGCAGCAGCAGCGTCCGGCGGCGCCCGCCGGGTACGAGGCGATGCGGCCGGCCATGCCGCGCCCCGTCGCGCCCCGTCCGGCCGCCCCCGCGCCGTCGCCGTACGAGGACCCGTACGGCCGTCAGCAGTACCAGGGGCGGCCGCAGCAGCCGGGGGGCGGCTACTGAGCCTCCCGGCGCGTGTGGCGGGGCTTCCCGGCCTGACGGTGCCCGGCTCCCGCGGGAGCCGGAGCCGCGGTCGGTGTGACGGCGTCGGTGTCACGGTGTCATGTCGCGTGGGGATGGTGTTGTCGGAGGCCGCTGGCAGGATGGCCCCATGGTCATTCCAGCGCTGAGCGCCATCCACGTGTACCCGGTCAAGTCGGCCTCGGGGGTCGCCGCCCGCGAGGCGGTCGTCGAGCCGTGGGGGCTCGTCGGCGACCGGAGGTGGATGGTCGTCGAGGCCACCGGCGGGCGGTATGTGACGCAGCGCCAGCAGGCGAGCCTGGCCCTGGTTTCCGCCGAGCCGCTGCCTGGTGGGGGCCTCCGGCTCGGCGCGCCCGGACGTGAGCCGCTGACCGTCCCGGCCCCGCCCGGGCCGGGGGACGACGCGGGGGCGCTGTCGACCGTGTGGCTGCACCGGGAGGCGGTCGAGGTGGTCTCGGCCGGCGCCGCGGCCGACGCGTGGTTCAGCGGCTTCCTGGGCTCCGCGGTCCGCCTGGTCCATCTGGACGACCCTGCGCTCCGCCGGCCGCTGAACGCGGAGTACGCACGCGGGGGCGAGACCGTGAGCCTCGCCGACGAGTTCCCGCTGCTGCTCACCACGACCGCGTCGCTGGACGCGCTCAACTCGCTCATCGCCCAAGGGGATCACCCGGACGAGGGGCCGCTGCCGATGAACCGCTTCCGGCCGAATGTCGTCGTGGAGGGCACGGCGCCCTGGGCCGAGGACGACTGGCGGCGGATACGGATCGGCGAGGTCGTCTTCCGGGTCACCAAGCCCTGTGCCCGGTGCGTGATCACCACCACCGATCAGGAGACCGCCGAGCGCGGCAAGGAGCCGCTGCGCACGCTGGCCCGCCACCGGCGCGCCGGCGATCAGCTGCTCTTCGGCCAGAACCTGGTCCCGGAGCTCTCCGGGGCGTCCCGGGAAGCGGGCCCGGGGGCCAGGCTGCGCGTCGGCGATCCGGTGGAGATCCTCGACTAGGGGTGGAATCAGGGCCGTTCGGCCCTTTCCGGCGCGTGGTCGGCAGGCCGATGCTGATCAGCGGCACCTGGGACCATCCTCACCACAGGGGCACGCCGGGCTCTCACTCCACTGCGGTGACGAGCACCTCGGACGGGCGGCCCCTGTGTGGCGTGGGGCGCGAGACCGGAAGGGGAGTCCGGCCCGCGCCCCACGCGATGTCACCCCGGTGCCCGCTCCCCCGCGCCGTGCGCCGCCCGGGCGTCCACCGGCCCGGGCGTTCACTCCCCCGCCGCCCGCTCCCCCGCCGTCTGCTGCCTCGCCGTCCGCCGGCCCGCGTTCACTCGCCGGGCCCGGCTGGTCACCCGCCGGTGCGGCGGCCCCTGATGCGCTCGGCGATGACCGCGGCCCGGACGCGCCGTCCCACGCCCAGCTTGGACAGGATCGCCGAGACGCGGTTCTCGACCGTCTTCTCGGCGAGGAACAGCCGCTCGGCGATCTGGCGGTTGGTCAGCCCTTCGCCGATGAGTTCCAGGATCTCCCGCTCGCGCGGCGACAGCCGCTCCAGCTCCACCGGCCCGCTGGGCCGCGGTCCGCGCAGCCGGGCCATCACGCGCGCGGTCGCGCCCGGGTCCAGCAGGGAGCCGCCGCCGGCCACCGTGCGTACGGCCGAGACCAGGGCGGAGCCGTTGATCTGCTTGAGCACATAGCCGGCCGCGCCCGCCATGACGGCGTCGAGGAGCGCCTCGTCGTCGTCGAAGGAGGTGAGCATCAGGCAGGCCAGCCGCGGCAGCCGGGCCCGCAGCGCGCGGCACGCCTCGATGCCCTCGTGGTCACCGCCGTCGTCCGAGGAGCCGAGCCGCGCGTCGAGCACCGCGACCCTGGGCCGGACGGCGGGGGCGCGGGCGATGGCCTCGCGCGCGTCGGCCGCCTCGCCCACCACGCACAGGTCGGGCTCCGCGTCGAGCAGGTCGCGCAGGCCGCGGCGCACCACCTCGTGGTCGTCGAGCAGGAAGACCCCGATGCGTTCCGCCGGCCCCGCGGGCTCGGCTGCCTGCGCCACTGGCTCTCCCTCCATGGCGCGCGGGGCGCGCCGGTCGTGATCCGCCGCCCAGCTTCGCGCCCCGGCGCCGCGCGGGGTAAGGGGCCGTTCGGCCCTCAGGAGGTCTTCAGGCCGTGTTCCAGGCCGTCCTCAGGCCGCGCTGCCGCGTTCAGACGTCTTCAGGCCGTCCTCAGGCCGCATGAGGCGTCTTCAAGCCGTCCGTCCTCCAGCCTCAAGCCGTCTTCTTCTCCGCGACGAGGGGCCGCAGGACCGCGCGCAGGTCCCGCTCGCTCAGCGGGGCCAGGGCGCGGGCGGCCAGCCGTCCGCTGCGGTCGAGGAAGACCGTCGAGGGGATGGCCTGCGGGTTGACGCTGCCCCGGGGGAACCTGAGCACGATCCGGCCCATCTGGTCGTAGAGGCTGGGGTACGGGACGCCGTACTCCTCCTCGAACCTGCGGGCCGCCTCCCGGCTCGGGTCCCGGGTGTTGATCCCGACGAACCGTACGCCCTCGGCCTCGGTGTCCTTCGCCACCTTCACCAGATTGGGCGCCTCGGCCCGGCACGGCCCGCAGTTGGAGCCCCAGATGTTGACCACGAGGACCTTGCCCTTGTAGTCGGCGAGGTCCAGGGGCTTGCCCTCGAGGGTGGTGCCGGAGATGCCCCGCAGGGGCTCGCGCTCGGCCGGGGAGAACCTGCTGATCACTTCGTTGCCACCGCCGGACTTGGAGGTGTCATCGAAGCCCGCCTCCGTCCCGCAGGCCGACAGGAGGAGCGCGGCGGCCAGCGCGGCGGCCGCCCCGGAGGAGACATGACGGGTGTTCATGTGATCAGCTTCGCAGGTCGCACGGGCGCCGGGACGGCCGGGCCCGCGGTACGCCACGGTCCGCCGCGGTCCGCGCCGGCCCGGGTGCCGGTCAGGGCGATATGCCGCCGGCGTACGGCCCGTACAGGTCGAGCAGCCGGGTGCGGGCGGCCTGGAGCCGGCGTCCGATCACCTGGGCGCAGGCGAGGGCGAGCGCGTATCCGAGCTCGGTGTCCTCGTCGCACAGCCGGCGCACCGCCTCGGCGTTGAATTCATGGGCGCGCACCGGGCTGAGCGCCTCAGCGCCCAGGTGCCAGGTGTCCGGCGGGAAGAGCCAGGACCACCCGATCAGCTCACCGGGGCCGAGCGTATCGATCACGGCGGCGCGCCGGCCGGGAACGTGCAGATCGAGGGTGACCGCGCCGGTGCGGATGATCCAGAAGCGGTCGGCCTTGCGGCCCTCCTCGAAGATGCGGGCGCCGGAGGGGAAGGACACCTCGCGGGCGAGCGTCATCAGCCGTTCGCGGTGTTCCGCCTTCAGTGAGCCGATAAGTCCCATCATGACCTCACTGTGCCGTCTTCCGCTCCGCCACGCCCTTCGGAGCGGACCGTGTGGGCGGGCCGCCGGGCGGCGGTGCCCCTCGTATGGCATGGTCGTCCCAGGGGCCCGCCCATGGCTACGGGCCGAACAGCCCGGGCGAGGGTACCGGGTGGCCCCTCACGGTGTCCGGGCGGCGGCCCGAGAGTGGAGCCGGAGCGGCTTCCGGCCGATCTCCGGGGCGGCTGTGTGTCCGGGCGCCCGGAGGGAAGCCGCTCCCTGGAGGCCGCCCGCGCTCACGGAGGCACGTCATGGGACCGCAAGCCACCCTCACCGACCACGACCTGAACACCCTGGACCGCCACTGGCGCGCGCTGAACTACCTGGCGGCGGGCCAGATCTATCTGACCGGCAATCCGCTGCTGACCGAGCCGCTGCGGCCCGAGCACATCAAACCGCGGCTGCTGGGCCACTGGGGCACCTGCCCGGGGCTGAATCTCGTCTACACGCACATGAACCGGGTGATCTCGGCGCGGGACCTGGACGCGGTGTGCGTGTGGGGCCCGGGCCACGGCGGGCCGGCCGTGTTCGCCGGGGCCTGGCTGGAGGGCACGTACGGGGAGCTGTGCCCGGACATGGGGCGGGACCTGGCCGGGATGACGCGGCTGTTCCGCCAGTTCTCCACGCCCGGCGGGGTGCCGAGCCATGCCGCGCCGCAGGCGCCCGGCTCGTTCCACGAGGGCGGGGAGCTCGGCTACTCGCTCGCGCACGCCTACGGGGCGGCGCTGGACAACCCCGATCTGGTGGTCACCTGTGTGGTCGGCGACGGGGAGGCGGAGACCGGGCCGCTGGCCACCTCGTGGCACGCCAACAAGTTCCTGGATCCGGTGCACGACGGCGCGGTGCTGCCGGTGCTGCACCTCAACGGCTACAAGATCGCCAATCCGACGGTGCTGGCCCGGCTGCCCGAGGGGGAGCTGGACGAGCTGCTGCGCGGCTACGGCCACGAGCCGCTGTACGTCACCGCGGTCGCGGGCGAGGACCCGGCCCGGGCGCACCAGGACATGGCGGCGGCGCTGGACCTCGCGCTGGACCGGATCGCCGCCTTCCAGCGGGCGGCGCGCGAGGGCGACGGGGCGCGGCGGCGGCCGCACTGGCCGATGATCGTGTTGCGCACGCCCAAGGGCTGGACGGGCCCGGCGGAGGTGGACGGGGTGCCCGTGGAGGGCACCTGGCGGGCCCACCAGGTGCCGCTGGCCGGGGTGCGGGAGGATCCCGGGCGGCTGCGGCAGCTGGAGGAGTGGCTGCGCTCGTACCGGCCGGAGGAGCTGTTCGGCGCCGACGGCCGGCCCAGCCCCGAGGTGCTGGCCTGTGTGCCGTCCGGCGACCGCAGGCTGGGCTCCAATCCGCACGCCAACGGCGGCCGGCTGCTGCGCGAGCTGCCGCTGCCGGACCTGGCCGACCACGCCGTCGCCGTGGACAAGCCCGGCACGCGGCTGCACGAGCCGACGCGGGTGCTGGGCGGGATGCTGCGCCAGGTGATGGCCGACACGGCCGAGCGCCGCGACTTCCGCCTGGTGGGGCCGGACGAGACGGCGTCCAACCGGCTGCAGGACGTGTACGCGGTCACGGACAAGGCCTGGCAGGCCGAGACGGTGGCGACGGACGAGCATCTGGGGCCGCACGGGCGGGTCATGGAGGTGCTGTCGGAGCATCTGTGCCAGGGCTGGCTGGAGGGGTATCTGCTGACCGGGCGGCACGGTCTGTTCTCCTCGTACGAGGCCTTCACCCACATCGTCGCCAGCATGGCCTCGCAGCACGTCAAGTGGGTCCAGACGGCCCGCACCGTCCCGTGGCGGGCCCCGATCGCCGCCCTGAACTACCTGCTGACCTCGCACGCCTGGCGGCAGGACCACAACGGCTTCTCGCACCAGGACCCCGGCTTCATCGATCACATCCTCAACAAGGACCCGCACACGGTGCGCGTCTACCTCCCGCCGGACACCAACACCCTGCTGTGCGTGGCCGACCATGTGCTGCGCACCCGGGACGTGGTCAACGTGGTGGTGGCGGGCAAGCAGCCCTGCTTCGACTGGCTCGGCCTGGAGCAGGCGCGCGACCACTGCGCGCGCGGCCTCGGCATCTGGGAGTGGGCGGGGACGGAGCGCCCGGGCGGGGAGCCGGAGGTGGTGCTCGCCTGCGCGGGCGACGTGCCCACCCAGGAGACGCTGGCGGCGGCGTCGCTGCTGCGCACGCGCCTGCCGGAGCTGGCCGTGCGGGTGGTGAACGTCGTCGACATGACCAGGCTGGCGCCGCGTGAGGAGCATCCGCACGGGCTGTCGGACCGCGAGTTCGACGCGGTGTTCACCCGCGACCGGCCGGTGATCTTCGCCTATCACGGCTACCCGTGGCTGATCCATCGGCTGACCTACCGGCGGGCCGTCCATCCGGGGATGCATGTGCGCGGCTACAAGGAGATGGGCACCACGACCACGCCCTTCGACATGGTGGTGCGCAACGACCTGGACCGCTACCGGCTGGTCATGGATGTGCTGGACCGGGTGCCGGGGCTCGCGGTCCGCGCCGCCGGGCTGCGCCAGGAGATGGCGGACATGCGTCACCGGCACCACGACTGGATCCGGCGGCACGGCGTGGACCTGCCGGAGGTGGCGGAGTGGAGCTGGCCAGGCTGAGACAAGAAATACAAGAAGCTGTGCACGGCCGAGCAGGTTGCGGATATTGACCGACCACTTTCGGTCACATTGAGTATCCGGGTCGCCATTCTCGGTCTTGGCGTGCGCGGGCGGCGGATGGCTCGTACCCTCGGCTCCTTCATCGACCCTGCTGTCACTCGAACTCGTCAACGGGAGGCACCGGTGCCGGCGCAACCCCGCCTGTGGTCCGCCGATCGAGCCGTGGAGCGTCTGCTGCAGCGCCGTTTCACCGCGCGCGAACTGGCCTTGCTGCGGGTGCAGGTCGAGGAGTGCGCGGCCGGGGCCGGGCTGGCCGAGGCCCGCCGGGGCGACTTCGTGCTGGCCGTGGACGCGATCGCCACCAACGCGGTGGAGCACGCGGGCGGGGCGGGGACTCTCCTGCTGCGGCGGGTCGGGGACGAGCTGGAGTGCCGGATCAGCGACTCGGGCCCCGGCTTCTCCGAGGATGTCATCCCCCGGATCCTGCCCGGCCTGGACGGGGCGACCAGCGGGCGCGGGCTGTGGCTGACCCGGCTGGTCACCGACCGGTTGGCGGTCAGCGCGGGCGCCGTCGGGGCCGTCGTGACCCTCGCCATGCGGCTGCCGTGAGCCGGTCCATCGCCCGCCACGCGCGCCGACCGGCCACGACGCCCCGCGCGGGCGCCCGGCGGGACAATGGGAAGGAACACATCCATGTGCTGACATGAGAGGCGGTGGGCACGGTGGAGCTACCCGTCGTGGTGGGGGTCGACGGTTCGGACGCCGCCTTCGACGCACTGGACTGGGCGGCCGACCTGGCCACCCGGCGCGGGCTGCCGCTGCGCATCGTCCACGCCTCGCTGTGGGAGCGCTACGAGGGGTACATCCCCTCCACCTCGCCGGACCGTCCGGCCGAGCGGATCCGCAGCGAGACCGTGCTGGCCATGGCCGCCGAGCGGGCGGGGCGGCGCGCCTCGGCGCTCAAGGTGATGACCGACGTGGCCCCCGACGACCCGGTGACGGCCCTGCTGCGCGCCGGGCAGAGCGCGGACGCGGTGGTCGTGGGCTCCCGGGGGCGCGGGGAGTTCGCGTCCTTGCTGCTGGGCTCGGTGGGGCTGGGCATCGCGGCCCGCGCGCACTGTCCGGTGGTGGTGGTCCGCGGCCGCCCGGAGAACGTGCAGGGCCGGATGAGCCGGGTGACGGTGGGCATCGCCGAGCGCGAGCGCCCCGCCGGGCCCGAGCCCGCCTGCGGCGCGGCCGCGACCGCCTTCGCGCTCCGCGAGGCGCGGCTGCGCGGCTGCGAGCTGGAGGCGGTGCACGCCTGGCGCTACGCGGGCGAGGAGCACGGCACCCCTGAGGAACGGGCCCGGCGCGCCGGCGAGCTGCTGGAGGAGGCGCTGGGCGGTGCCTCGGCGGCGGCCCTGGCGCCCGTACCGGTGGCGCACCGCGTGGTCGAGGCCTCCCCGCGCAAGGCGCTGCTCGACGCCTCGGCCCACTCCGACCTGCTGGTGGTGGGGGCGCGGCGGCGGCAGGGCCACTTCGGCATGCAGCTGGGTCTGGTCAACCACGCGGTGCTGCACCACGCGCAGTGCCCGGTGGCGGTGGTCCCGCAGGGCTGAACGGGCCCGGCGCGCGGCGGGGTTGAGCGGGGCGCGCGGGGCTGAATCCGGCGACTTGGGCAGTTGCGCCCCGTTCGGCCCGCGGCGCGGCTAGGGTCTGTCGTCACAGGGGGCGTCCGGCCGCGAGCGGCGTCCGGCGCAGGGGGCACCTCCCAGCGGTAGCCGGGGGAACATCGCAAGCTGGAGCGTCGCCCTCGTACGGGGGCGCACTCGGGTGATGCGACCAAGGCGGTCCGGTCGGCGTCCGACGTGCTGGGCTTCGCCCCGTCGCGGGTGGTGGAGGGCCCGGTCGGCACGGACGTGCCGGCGGCACGCCCAGCGGGGGCCTGGTCGACATGCGGTCCAGGGCCGAACTGCGCGGCGGCACGCCGCACATCGAAGCGCCGGGGACGGGGGTACGCGGCTCGTGTGGCGGGTACCCCTGGCAACCGGCTGACCTTACGCGACGGAAGGCCCGACCTCGTGATATTGCTCTCTCTTCGACGAATCCACGTATTTCCGGCCCGGCATGCGGTATCCACGAATGGGGAAGGGGGTGCGTGAGCATGCGGACGATCCGCGGACTGTGGCGCTGGCGGCGCAACCCGCTGCGCCGTCCGACCGACCTCGCCGAGGCCTGGGCGGCGCTCGTGGCCGCGCTGCTCATCGTCCTCGTGGCCCCCGGCGTCGGCTGGGCGACGGGCGCGCTCACGCACGGGGCGCTGCGGGAGACCGTGCGCGAGCAGCGGGCCCAGCGCCATCTGGTCTCCGCGACCGTGGTGAAGGTCCTGCCGCACCCCCGCATCGACTCGGACCCGGAGACCGCCTCCACGCGTGACGCGCACCGCCGGGTGTTCGCCAAGTGGACCGGCCCGGACGGCAGTGAGCACACCGGCGCGCTCGGCACCCACCCCGGCGCCGACGCCGGCGAGCGGTTCCGCATCTGGACCGACGACCGGGGCCGGCCGACGGGCCGCCCGCTGGACGAGGCGACCGCCGCCACCCATGCCGTGCTGGCGGGGACGGCGGCCGCGGCGGGCGCGGCGGGGCTGTTCGAGGGCGCCCGGCGGCTGGTCGTATGGCGGCTGATGCGCCGGCGTTTCGCCCAGTGGGACACCGCGTGGGAGCGGGCGGGCCAGGACTGGGGCCGGGCGGGTGCCGACAGCTGACGGCCCTGTGCCACCGCGTGGTGGCGGGGTGGGGCGCGGAGGCGGAGCCGGGCGTTCAGTGCCTGGTCCCGCGCACGCTACGGTGGGGCCTTCACAACACAGCGGCACAGTCGCGCGCAGCCGGCATACGCACGAGGTGGGGGCACAACAGCGCCATGGCACAGGGCTCGGTCGTCCAGGTGACGCACAGCGGAACGTCGCGGTGGCGGCGCCGCACAGGAGAGTACGCCTCCCTCTCGGCGGCCCTGGAGGCCGCGGGGGACGGTGATGTGCTCTCCATCTCCCCCGGCACCTACCGCGAGAATCTGGTGGTGGGCCGGGCCGTCACGCTGCGCGGCCCCGAGGGCTCGGGGCGCGGCTCGGTGCGGATCGCCCCGGTGGACGGCGTCGCCCTGACCATACGCGCGTCCGCGGTCATCCAGGATCTGCACATCGAGGGGCAGGACTCGGCCTCGCCCGCGCTGCTCGTCGAGGACGGGGCACCGGAGTTGGCGGATGTGCGGGTCGCGACGCGCTCGGCGGTGGGGATCGAGGTGCGCGGCAGCGCCCGCCCGACGGTGCGGCGCTGCACCGTGGACAACCCGGCGGGCGTGGGGTTCAGCGTGCTGGACGGGGCCGGCGGGGTGTTCGAGGACTGTGAGGTGATGGCGGCCGGCCAGTCGGGCGTCGATGTGCGCGGTGGCGGACATCCGCGGCTGGAGCGCTGCCGGATCCACCACGCCTCGGGGGCCGGTCTCTCGCTGACCGGCGAGGGCAGCGCACTGGAGGCGGTGGGCTGCGAGGTGTACGAGGTCAGGGGCGCGGGGGTGCAGGTCTCGGCGCGCGCCACGGGGCATCTGACGGACTGCCGGGTGCACCGCACGAGTGCGGACGGCGTCAATCTGGACACGGACGCGGTGCTCACGCTCGCGGACTGCGACATCCACGACGTCCCGGAGAACGCGATCGACCTGCGGTCCCGGTCGGTGCTCACCCTGACCCGGTCCAAGGTGCGCCGGTTCGGGCGCAACGGGTTGTCGGTGTGGGACCCGGGCACGCGGGTGGACGCCAACCAGTGCGAGCTGCACGAGAGTACGGGCGACTATCCGGCGGTGTGGGTGAGCGACGGGGCGACGGCGGTGCTGGACTCGTGCCGGGTGCACGACGTGCCGGACGCGCTGTTCGTGCTGGACCGGGGGTCGCGGGTGGATGTCGTCGACAGCGACCTGTCGCAGGTGCGCAACACGGCGGTGTCGGTGAGCGACGGGGCGACCGCGCAGTTGGACGACTGCCGGATCCGGGAGGCGGCCACGGGCGCGTGGTTCCGCGACCACGGCAGCGGCGGCACGCTGGCGGGCTGCACCATCGACGGGGCCGCGACGGGGGTGATCGTCACCAAGGGCGCCGACCCGACGGTCGAGCGCACCACGGTCACCTCCCCCGCCGAGGCGGGTTTCTATGTGTCCGCCGAGGGGCGCGGCACCTTCGACAACTGCCGGGTGACCGGCAGCGGCGGCTACGGCTTCCACATCATCGACGGCTGCCGGACCACCTTGACCCGGTGCCGTACGGAGCGGTGCTCGCGCGGGGGTTACGAGTTCTCCGAGGCAGGGCCGATCGTCGAGGACTGCACGAGCGACGAGAGCGCGGCCACGCCCGCCGCGCGGGCGGTGGTCCCGGCGGCGGGGAAGCCCGCGGTGGAGACGGCCACCTCGACGGGCGGGCTGCTGGGCAGCATTCCGGCGCAGCGCACCGGCGACGGCGGCGCCCAGGCCGCGCCGGCCGAGGCGAAGCCGCCGGTGTCGGTGCGCCCGTCCAAGGCGGTGCTGGGCGAACTGGACGCGCTGGTGGGCCTGGAGAGCGTCAAGCGCGAGGTGCGGGCCCTCACCGACATGATCGAGGTGGGCCGGCGCCGGCAGCAGGCGGGGCTCAAGGCCGCGTCGGTGCGCCGCCATCTGGTCTTCACCGGCTCCCCCGGCACCGGCAAGACGACGGTGGCCCGGCTGTACGGGGAGATCCTGGCCTCGCTCGGGGTGCTGGAGCGCGGCCATCTGGTGGAGGTCTCCCGGGTGGACCTGGTCGGCGAGCACATCGGCTCGACGGCGATCCGCACCCAGGAGGCGTTCGACCGGGCGCGCGGCGGGGTGCTGTTCATCGACGAGGCGTACGCGCTGTCGCCGGAGGACTCGGGGCGGGACTTCGGCCGAGAGGCGATCGACACGCTGGTGAAGCTGATGGAGGACCACCGGGACGCGGTGGTGGTCATCGTGGCCGGCTACACGGAGGAGATGCAGCGCTTCCTGTCGGTCAACCCGGGTGTGGCCTCCCGTTTCTCACGCACCATCACCTTCGGCGACTACTCCCCGGAGGAGCTGCTGCGGATCGTGGAGCAGCAGGCGGAGGAGCACGAGTACCGGATCGGCGAGGGGGCGGCCGAGGCGCTGCTGAAGTACTTCACGGCGCTCCCCAAGGGCCCGGCGTTCGGCAACGGCCGGACCGCCCGGCAGACTTTCGAGGCCATGGTGGAGCGGCACGCGGGCCGGGTGGCGCAGCTCCCCGATCCGAGTACGGACGAGCTGACGCTGCTCTACCCGGAGGACCTGCCGGAACTCTTCTGAGGCGGTGTGTGCTGTTCCGGGAGGCGGGCCAGCAGCCCGGCCCGCTCCTGGCAGAAGGCGGGGTCGGCCTGGTAGTCCGAGTGGCCGAGGATCGGGGCGGGCAGCGGGTGATCGGGGGTGCGGCCGTAGGCGAGCGGGTCCTTGAGCCCGTCGTGGTCGACCTCGGGGCCGGTGCCGTCCGGCAGCCGGATGGGGCCGCCTATGGGGTCGGTGTACCGCCACAGGTTGCGCCAGCAGCGCACCTCGTCGTGCAGGGAGCACAGTTCGGCCATGCCGAAGTAGGCGGGGAACCAGCGCCCGTACAGCCGCTCCAGCGGTGAGCCGTAGGTCAGCAGGGCGACCCGGCCGCGGGTGTGCCGGTCCACCTGCCAGACCGCGGCGGCGGCCAGCACGCTGCCCTGCGAGTGGCCGGAGATCACCAGCCGCCCGCCGTGGCGCCGGGTCCAGGTCTCCATCCGCCAGGTCAGGTCGGGGACGGCCCGCTCGGCGTAGCAGGGGGGCGCGAAGGGGTGGGCGGCGCGCGGCCAGAAGGTGCCGACGTCCCACAGGATGCCGATGGTGCGGCGGGCGGAGGGGCTGCGGTAGGCGCGGCGGGCCCAGGTGACCAGCAGCAGGAACGCCAGGCCCATCAGCCAGGAGCCGAGCGCCTGCGCGGTCTGGGCGGCGGCCTCGACGACGGCGGGCGTGCCGTCGGCGGCCCGTCCCGGCACCTGCTCGGTGGCCCAGGCCCCGGCGACCGCGGCGGCGCCGAGGAGGAGGGTGAACAGGGCGACGGGGCCGACGATGCCGGGGGCGGAGTCGGTCAGCCCGGCACGGGCGATCGCGCCCGCGATCTTGCGGGTGCGCACCGCGTCGGGCCGCTCCCCGGGGTAGCCGTCGGGCACGGTGCGCTCCAGCCGCCGCCGCACCCGCCACACCCGGACGGCGAAGAACAGGGCCACCAGCACCACCGTGAGCAGCACGGCGGGGATGACCGCGGCCTGCCAGGACAGCAGCACCGGGGGTCCGGCGATCGGGCCGTGCTCCATGCCGGGCGTGGCGCCGCCGTCGAGCCAGTCCGCGACGCGCTGGGCGACCCCGCCGGAGAGCACCGCGCCCAGCCCGCAGGCCAGCATGGCGACGGCCGGGCCGGCGAGACCGCGCAGCGGGGTGCGCCCGACGGGCGCGGTGCGGTGCAGCACCACGGCGCAGCCGGCCAGGGCGACGACGAGGGCGCCCTGGACGAGCGCGAGGATTCCGAACGTCGCGTCGCCCGGCAGTCGCCCGTGGGAGGCCCAGCCGGGCCGGGACCAGCCGGCGTACAGCATCGCCAGGGCGAGCAGGCCGAGGGCGGTCCCGGGCAGGGCGGCGGTGGTGACCCGGTCCAGTTCGTCGTCGAGCCTGCTCTCGCTGCGGCCCCGGCGGCACACCACGTACACCACGAGCAGCCCGGCCGCGGCCAGCAGTGCCAGCAGCAGCCACCCGAAGACGTCGAGGAGGGCGCTGCCGCCCGGCTCGCGGTCGTAGGCGGCGGTGGCCGCGGTGAGGCCCGCCGCGACGGTCAGGAAGCTCGCGGCGGTGTGGGCGGCGCGCAGCCGGGCGACGATCCGGCGCCCGTACCAGAAGCCGGGCAGGCAGAGGGCGGCGCGGTTGCCGGCGGCGGGGTCGCACTCGTCCACCGGCCGGCGCAGCGGGGGCTGTGACTCGTACGCGCTCCAGGTGCGGTTGGACAGGTACCACAGCAGTCCGCCGAGGGCGGTGGGCACGAGTGAGGCCAGGGCGAGGCGGCGGCCGGGCTGGCTCCACCAGCCGTGGTCGCGGGGTGACATGAAGGCGAGCCAGGACCTGTGGTCGCCGCAGGCCCGGGCGCCGACGCACTGCCAGGCGACCAGGTCGAGCGCCACCTCGCAGGCCCCGGCGATCAGCAGGACGGTGAGGCTGAGGGCGATCAGCCGCACCACGAGGCCGTAGGTGCGTACGGTGCGCTCGCGCCGGTCGGCGGCGGGCCGCATCCAGTGGGCGAGGTTGACGACCATGAAGGGCAGCAGGAGCAGCCACAGGGCGCGGGCGCCGTTGCCGGAGGTGAGGTTGGACCAGCAGTAGGCCTCGCGGATCGGGGTCTCGCGGTAGTCCTGCGGGCGCTCCTCGGCGTCGGCGTCGTCGACGCGCCGGTAGACCCCGGCGGTCTCGTCGCCGGTGACCAGCACGGTCCGTGGGTCGGTGAGCATCTCCTGCGGGGTGGTTCCGCCGACGCCGTGGACCAGCAGCTCCAGGTCGGGCGGGGGCTGGCCGCCGTCCCCCGCCGCCGTGCCCGTACCGGTGTGTGTCGCCGCTGCCACCGTGCCCCCCCGATCCCGGTGTGGTTGTCCCGTCCAGGATCGTGCCCGCGGCGCGCGGGCCCGACGCGGCGGCGCCGGGCGTGGCGAAATCGTAATCACACGGGTTCGGGGCGATCGTGGGGCCCGGCGGCATGCGAAGATGAGCCCGCGGGTGGAGGCGAGGACCGATGGGAAGGGACGGGCCGCGGTGAGCGACAACCAGAATCTCCTCGCGGAGCAGCGGCGTGCCCTGATCCTCGACGAGGTCAGACGGCGCGGCGGGGTGCGGGTCAACGAGCTGACCCGCAAGCTGAACGTGTCGGACATGACGGTCCGTCGCGATCTGGACGCGCTGGCCCGGCTGGGCATGGTGGAGAAGGTGCACGGCGGCGCGGTGCCGGTCGCCGAGGCGAGCACGTACGAGCCGGGGTTCGAGGCCAAGTCGGGGCTGGAGCTGAGCGCCAAGGAGGACATCGCGAAGGCGGCGGCCGCGATGGCGGCGCCGGGCACGGCCATCGCGCTGGCCGGCGGGACGACGGCGTTCGCGCTGGCGCAGCAGCTGCTGGAGGTGCCGGACCTGACCGTGGTGACGAACTCGGTGCGGGTGGCGGACGTCTTCTACAACGCGCAGCGGTCGGCCGCCGGCGGTGGGGCGGGGCCGCGCCCGGGGGCGGCGACGGTGGTGCTCACCGGTGGGGTCCGCACGCCCTCGGACACGCTGGTGGGCCCGGTCGCGGACGCCGCGGTGCGCTCGCTCCACTTCGACGTGCTGTTCCTGGGGGTGCACGGGATATCGGTGGAGGCGGGGCTGTCGACCCCGAACCTGGCCGAGGCGGAGACCAACCGGCAGTTCGTCCGGTCGGCGCGGCGGGTGGTGGTGGTCGCCGACCACACCAAGTGGGGCACGGTGGGCCTGAGTTCGTTCGCCTCGCTGGACGATGTGGACGCGCTGGTGACGGATCCGGGGCTGCCGGAGGAGGCGCGGGCGGAGATCCTGGAGCATCTGCCGGGTGGGCTGGTGGTGGCGGGCGAGGCCGCTGTCGCCGCAGACATCTGACGGCCCGCCAGTTACCGTGGGTGCATGAGACATCGTCTGCGTCCCGTGGGTGTGGAGTTCGTCCGCACGGCCCCGCTGCGGCTGGTGTTCGTCGCCGAGGCCGCCGCCCCGCCCGAGGCGGTGTTCAAGGCGCTGGCCGACGTCGAGGGCTGGCCGCGGTGGTACCGCCAGGTCGCCACGGCGCGGTCCACCGAGGACGGCGCGGGCCGCGAGATCCGTTTGCGGGGCGGCGTCCGCTTCGCCGAGACGGTCATGGCGGCGGATCCCGGGGAGCGCTACGCCTACCGCGTCGACGAGACGAACGTGCCCGGGCTTCGGGCTCTGCTGGAGGAGTGGCGGCTGGTGCCGTCGGTCTCCGGCACCGGCTCGCTGGTGCGGTACACCTTCGCGGTGGACGCGGTGGCGCCGGTGCGGGGCGCCCTGTGGCTGCTGCGCCCGGGGCTGCGGCGTGCCTTCCGCGACGCGGTGCGCGCCCTTGACGGCCTGCGGTCGGCGTGACCTCCGGCGTGGGCGGCCCGAGTCCGGCCCGCGCGGCGGCCGTTCGGCGTAGGCGGCCTGGTGCGGGTGCGGGACGCCGGGCCCGGCCGTGAGCGCGAGCGGCTTCTCGCACCTCGTCCGCGCGCCGTCCACCACGGGGCGGCGCCGCCGTGGCACGGGAGCGCCGTCGCGCCGTCCGTGCGCCGCCCGTGCTTCTCGTGCCGGCCCGATGGCGCACTCCGACCCTTGCGGGTCGGAAGTGGGCACCTGTGCGCCCTGGTATCCCGGGCCGGTCCCGGGCACACTGCGCAGCAGGGAAGATGGATGTGGGAGAGCGGCGCGCATGCCGGCGAGAGTCACCGGGGAGGCGGTCACCGTGGCCGATACGGAGTTCAACGCCCGTGGGGTGCGGATCGAGAAGTTCCTGCGCTCGGTCACGCATGCCGGCCAGGTCCTGATCAAGGACGGCAGGCTGCAGTTGCTGACCAGTTACGGCCGCGAGATCGACAGCGCCCCCGTGCAGTCGGTGCACGCGAGCAAGCCGTGGTTCACCGACGGCGACCAGGCTCTCGCGACGGTCAACGGCACCCGCTACCGCCTCACCCTGGGCGAGCGGGACGCCGCGGCGAAGGCCGCCGCGCCCGGCGCCGCCAGCCGCTTCCTCGATGTGATCCGCAGCGCGCGAGGCCACTCGCCCAAGGGCTGACACCTCCCCCGCCACCGCCGGGAGGCATCCCCTGAGTTGCGCGTGCGGGCGACGGGGCAGACCCTGGACGCGTACCGGTATCACTGAGGGTCAACAGGCGGTGACGCTGAGAACCGGCCTTACCGGTCGCGCCCGGCAGACACCACTGCTGCAAGGTGGCCGCCGGCGCGTTCGACGCCCGCATCTGCATCAGGCTAGCCACCACTTCTTCAGGGAGTCGCAGCCGTGATCAGTCGTCCAAGCAGACATTGCACGGTGGAGCTGCAGGCCCTGCCGTCGCGGATCGGACAGGTCCGCAGAATCGTCTCCGCGCAATTGCGCTACTGGCACCTGGATCCGCTCATCGATCCCGCCGCGCTCGCCGTCACCGAGCTGCTCACCAACGTCCACCGGCACGCCGAGCCGGACAAGCAGTGCACGGTGGAGATCGTCCTCATGCTGGACCGCCTCACGGTCTCCGTCCGCGACCACGATCCGCGGCTGCCGTGCGTCCCCGAGTGCGACCCGATGGCCACCCGCGGCCGCGGGCTCGCGCTGGTCGCCTCGGTCAGCCAGAGCTGGGGCATGCACGCCCGGGACGACGGCAGCGGAAAGGTCGTGTGGTTCACCCTGGCCGTACCGCAGCCCGCCGCCCCCGCCAAGCCCCCCTTGGCGGCGCACGGGGCCGGCCGCACCGCCCCGCCCGACCGCACGGACCTCTCCCGTCCCGCGCCCCCGGCCGGGGTCCGGGAGCGGGCGCCCGCCGCCCGGTCCGCCGTCTCCCACTGAGCCGGCTCCCGCCGCATCCCGCCGGGCCCGGCAGCCGCGCCGGACCCGGCCCCGCGCCGATCGCCCCTCCCCAGGCGGCGCCCCGGCGGCGTCCCGGCGGCGTCCCGGCGGCGAAGATCTCCCCTTCTGTACTTACTAGTATGTACAGTAGCCTCATGAGCACTGCGGAACGGCTGATCGAGAGCACTCAGGACCTGCTGTGGGAGCGCGGCTACGTGGGCACCAGCCCCAAGGCCATCCAGCAGCGCGCGGGCGCCGGCCAGGGCAGCATGTACCACCACTTCAGCGGCAAGCCCGACCTCGCGCTCGCCGCCATCCGCCGCACCGCCGAGCAGATGCGCGCCACGGCCGAGGCGTGCCTGTCCGCGCCCGGGACGGCGTACGAGCGCGTGCGCGGGTATCTGCTGCGGGAGCGGGACGTGCTGCGCGGCTGCCCGATCGGCCGGCTGACCATGGATCCGGACGTCATCGCCGACCCGGTGCTGCGCGGTCCGGTGGAGGAGACCCTCGACTGGCTGCGCGGGCGGCTGGCCGAGGTCCTCGCCGAGGGCGTCGAGCGCGGGGAGTTCGACGCGGGGCTCGCCCCGGAGCGGACCGCGGCCTCGGTCGTGGCGGCCGTCCAGGGCGGCTATGTGCTGGCGCGCGCCGCGGGGTCGCCCGCGCCCTTCGACAGCGCCGTCCAGGGCCTGCTGGACCTGCTCGCCGCCCGCGCGCCCCACCGGCCCGCCCCCTGAGCCGCCGCGCGCTCCCCCCGCTTCCCTCCCGGCGCGCCCGCGCCGCCATGACACCACAGGAGTTGTTCTTGCACGCGATGCAGTACCGGATCACCCTGCCCGCCGACTACGACATGGAGATCATCCGACATCGGGTGAAGTCGAAGGGCCATCTGCTGGACGACTTCCCGGGGCTCGGGCTGAAGGCGTACGGCATCCGCGAGCGCGGGGTGGACGGCTCCCCGGTCAACCAGTACGCGCCGTTCTACCTGTGGGCCGCGCCCGAGGCCATGAACCGCTTCCTGTGGGGCCCCGGATTCCAGGGCGTCGTCCGGGACTTCGGCCGGCCGGTGGTCGAGCACTGGCAGGGGCTCGCCTTCGAGCCCGGCCCGTCCCGGGCCGCCGCCCCGCGCGCCGCCACCCGCCACGCCGTGGCCGTCCCGGCGGGCGCCGGCCCGTCGGGCGCGGTCGAGGGCGCGCTGGAGGAGCTGCGGGAGTCGGCCCGTACGGACGGCGTGCACTCCACGGCCCTCGCCGTCGATCCGCGCCGCTGGGAACTGCTGCGCTTCACCCTCTGGGAGGACGCCGCCCCGCCCGACGCCCCTGGCGACCGCTACCAGGTGCTCCATCTGTCCACGCCCGACCTGGCCCGGCTCCCGAAGGGGCGCCAGTGGTGAGCGCGGCGACCGTACGGACCGTGCTCGGCGACGTCCCCGGCGACGCGCTGGGCGTCTGCGACGCGCACGACCACCTGTTCATCCGCAGCGCGCGGCTGCCCGGGCAGGAGCTGGCCGACGTGGCCTCGGCGCGGGAGGAGTTGCGGGCCTTCCACGCGCTCGGCGGGCGCACGGTGGTGCAGTGGACGCCGTACGGCCTCGGACGGGCGGCCGGCGAGCTGGCCGGGCTCTCCCGCGCCACCGGCGTCCATCTGGTGGCCGCGACGGGCCTGCACCAGGCGGAGCACTACGCGCCGGGCGCGGTGGAGGCGGTGCTCGACGGGCTGGCCGAGCTCTTCGTCGAGGAGCTGACGCACGGCATCGGCGGCACGGGGCCGCGGGCGGGGCTGATCAAGGTCGCCGGCGGCTTCCACGGGCTGGACGCCCACGCCCGCCGCACCATGGCGGCGGCCGCCGAGGCCCACCACCGCACCGGCGCGCCCATCGCCGTCCATCTGGAGCTGGGGACGGGCGCGCTGGACGTGCTGGACCTGCTGTGCGGCGAGCATGGGGTGGCGCCGCGGAGCGTGATCCTCGGCCATCTGAACCGCTTCCCGGACCCGGCCGTGCACCGGGAGGCGGCCGCAGCCGGGGCGTTCCTCGCCTTCGACGGGCCCTCCCGGGCCAACCACGCCACCGACTGGCGGCTGCCGGACGCGCTGGCCGCGCTCGTGGACGCCGGGTACGCCGGACAGCTGCTGCTGGGCGGCGACACGACGACGGCGCAGGCCCGGTCGGTGAACGGCGGCCCGGGCATGCCGTATCTGCTGCGCCGGCTGCGCCCGCGGCTCGAACTCGCCGTGGGCGCCGACGTGGTGCGCCGGATGCTCACCACCAACCCGGCCGGCGCCCTGACCGTGGCCTGGCGCGCGGGGTAGCCCCCCGGGGCCGGCCGTCTCAGGGCCGGCCGTCTCAGGGGCGGCCGGCCCGGGGCGCGCAGGGGCCCGGAGCACCGCGGGGGCGCGCAGGGGGCGGCGTCAGCCGGCGGCGAGCGCCTGGAGCGGGTCGTCGAGCACCGCCTGCCAGGCCAACTCCGCCGCCCCGACCAGGCTGTTGTGGTCAAGGGTGCACGGCAGGACGGGCACGCCCCCGCTGCGCCCCCACAGGCTGCGCTCGGCGACGACCGCCCGCAACCGCTCCGGGTCGGCCTCCAGCAGCTCGCGGTGCAGCCCGCCGAGGATGATGCGGTCGGGGTTGAGGATGTTGACCAGCCCGGCGAGGCCGAGGCCGAGCCGGTCGATGAGGAGGTCGGCGGCGGCCCGTACCGACGGTTCGCCGTACTCCTCGCGCAGCAGGTCGCGCGCCTGCTGCAGGAGGGAGCCCTCGGGGCCCGGGTCCCGCCCGGCGGCGAGGAGGAAGGCCAGCGGGTCGGTCTCGATGTCCAGGCAGCCGCGGCTGCCGCAATGGCAGGGCGGCCCCTCGGGGTTGACGGTCAGATGGCCGACCTCCATGGCCAGGCCCGCGCTGCCGGTGTGCAGCCGTCCGTCGAGGACCAGCGCCCCGCCCACCCCGCGGTGGCCGGTGGCGACGCAGAGCAGGTGCTGCGCGCCGCGGCCCGCGCCATGGCGGTGCTCGGCCAGGGCCGCGAGGTTGACGTCGTTGCCGACGAGGCCGGTGAGGGGCTCCCCGGACGGGCCGTGGACGCCCGCCGCGGCGAGGCTCTCGGTGAACAGCTCGCGTACGGGCGCGCCGGCGGGCCAGGCGATGTGCAGCGGGTTGAGGGCGGTGCCCTCCGGTTCGGCGACCGCGGAGGGGACCGCGAGGCCGGCGCCCACGCAGCGGCGGCCGCTCTCGCGCAGCAGCCGGGCCCCGGCCTCGACGACCGCGTCGATGACCTGTGCCGGATCGGCGGGCACGGTCATGCATCCGGGGGCGGTGGCCACGATCCGGCCGCCGAGTCCGACCAGCGCCGCGCGGAAGCCGTCGGCGTGCACCTGGGCCGCGAGAGCGACCGGGCCGCGGGGGGCGATCGAGAGGCGGTGCGAGGGGCGGCCCTGTGCCCCGGCGGCCCCGAGCGGGCGCGAGTCCACCTGGATCAGGCCGAGCGCTTCGAGTTCGGCGGCGACGGCGCCCGCGGTCGCGCGGGTCACCCCGAGTTCGGCCGTGAGCACCGCCCGCGTGGGCGCCCGGCCGGTGTGTACGAGCTCCAGCGCCGGGCCGAGAGCGCTTCGGCCCCGCTCGAGCCTTGTCCGTGTCTGGGTCACACCCCTATTCTCACTTTGTGCCGACGCCAAACAAAACATGGAGCGCCATTCCGGGCCGGCGGCGCTCCGCCACGGCGGACCGTTCGCTGACCCAACTGCGCACCACCATCACCGCGTTCTTCGCCCTCGACGGATTCGTGTTCGCCGGCTGGGTGGTCCGGATCCCCGCGATCAAGGAGCGGACCGGCGCGTCGGAGGGCGCCCTCGGGCTCGCCCTGCTCGGGGTGTCCGCGGGCGCGGTCGCCACCATGGTGGTGACCGGCCGGCTCTGCCGCCGCTTCGGCAGCCATCCCACGACGGTGGCCGCGGCCGTCCTGCTCTCGCTCGGCGTCGCGCTGCCGCCGCTGACCGGCTCCGCGCTCGCCCTCGGGCTGGTCCTGCTGGTCTTCGGGGCCGGGTTCGGCGGGCTCAACGTCGCCATGAACAGCGCGGCCGTCGATCTCATCGCCGCGCTGCGCCGCCCCGTCATGCCCGGCTTCCACGCCGCGTTCAGCCTGGGCGGGATGGCCGGCGCGGCCCTGGGCGGGCTGATCGCGGGACGGCTGGCCCCCACGCCGCACCTGGCGCTGCTCGCCGCCGTCGGGCTGCTGGTCACCGCGGTCGCGGGCCGGGCGCTGCTCCGCCTCCCGGTGCCGGAGCCGGCCCTGTCGGCTTCGGCGTCGGGGTCGGCGTCGGCGTCGGGGTCGGCGTCGGCTTCGGCTTCGGCTTCGGCTTCGGGGTCGGGGTCGGCGTCGGCGTCGGCGTCGGTCGAGGAGGGCGCGACACCGGCCGGGCGGACGCCCGAGGACCCGGCCCGCCGCACGGCGCGGCGGCTCGTCGCGGTCTTCGGCTTGATCGCGCTGTGCACGGCGTACGGCGAGGGGGCGATGGCCGACTGGGCCGCGCTCCACCTGGACCAGGACCTCGACGCGAGTCCGGGCGTCGCCGCCGCGGGCTACTCGGTCTTCGCCCTGATGATGGCCGTCGGCAGGCTGAGCGGCACCGCGCTGCTCGAACGGCTCGGCCAGACCCGCACGCTCGCCGCGGGCGGCGCCACGGCCGCGGCCGGCATGCTGCTGGGGGCGCTCGCCCCCACCGTCTGGCTCGCGCTCCTCGGCTTCGCCGTCACCGGCCTCGGTCTGGCCAACCTCTTCCCGGTCGCGATCGCCCGGGCGGGCGCCCTGACCGGGCCCAGCGGGGTCGCCGCGGCCTCCACCGTCGGCTACGGCGGCATGCTGCTCGGGCCGCCCGCCATCGGCTTCCTGGCCGACGGGCTCTCCCTGCCGATCGCCCTGACCACGGTCGCCCTGCTGGCGGCGGTGGCGGCGGTCGTCGCGTACGGGACGCGCGGGGCCGGGCGGGCCGGCGGTGGCCCGTCCTGAACCCCGTCTCGCCCGCCGTGAGCGCCGGATGTCGGTGGCCGGTGGCAGAATCCCGCCATGGAAATCGCCGAGTTCATCGACGCCCTGGACCGGGACGGCCGGCTGCTGGCCGACGCCGCGGAGCAGGCCGGGCCGGACGCCCAGGTGCCCACGTGTCCCGACTGGCGCGTGCGGGACCTGCTGGCGCACATCGGAATGGTGCACCGCTGGGCCACCCGGAACGTGAGTGAGAGACTGACCGAGTTCGCGCCGCCCCGGACCGGCCAGGAGCCCGGCGACGCGGATCTGACGCCCTGGTTCCGCGACGGCCACCGCGCGCTGGTCAAGGCGCTCACCGAGGCCGATCCGCAGGTGCCGTACTTCACCCTGCTGCCCGCCCCCTCGCCGCTCGCGTTCTGGGCGCGGCGCCAGGCTCACGAGACGGCGATCCACCGGGTGGACGCGGAATCGGCGCTCGGCAAGGACCTCTCCCCCGTCGGCCCGGCCCTCGCGGCCGACGGCCTCGATGAGCTGCTGGCCGGATTCCACAGCCAGGACCGGAGCCAGGTGCGCACCGAGGAGCCGCGCACCCTGCGGCTGCGGGCCACGGACGCCGAGGTCGTCTGGACGGTGCGGCTGTCCGACGGCGTGCCGCGCGCCGAGGCCGACGACGCCGGGGACGCCGACTGCGAGCTGTCCGGGTCGGTGGAGGAGCTGTATCTGACCCTGTGGAACCGTCTGCCGCTCGCGGGGCTGCGGGCCACGGGCGACCCCGCTCTGGCCGAGCTGTGGCGGGAGCGCTCGGCCCTGTGAGGCGGACGGGCGGCCACCAAGAGGGTTACCGGTGAGTAATAATCCATGTTAGCTTCGCTTCATGTCTCGTCGCTCCATGTCCCCCAGGGCGCTGCGCCGCGCCATGAACTGGTGGCCGCCCTACCTCTTCTCCGGTGTGCGGGTGCTGCACATCGCCGACGACTGGACGAGCGCGCGCGTCCGGCTGCGGCTGCACCGCTTCAACAGCAACTACGTCGGCACGCACTTCGGCGGTTCGCTCTTCGCGATGGGCGATCCGTTCTGGATGCTGCTGACGATGAACCGGCTCGGCGGTGACTACATCGTCTGGGACAAGACGGGGGAGATCGACTTCGTCTCGCCCGGCCGCGGTGATGTGTTCGCCGAGTTCAAGCTCACCGAGGACCGGCTGGAGGAGATCCGGGAGGCGACGGCCGACGGCGGCAAGGCACTGCCGTGGTTCGGGTACGACGTCGTGGCCGCGGACGGCACCGTGGTGGCCCGCGTACGGAAGCAACTCTACGTCCGCCGCAAGCGTCCTGACCTTCAAGCGTCCTGACCTTCAATCGTCCTGACCTTCGAGAGGGCCGCGACGAGTCGGCATAAGCTGACGGAATGAGAGACCCCCACGCCATGACCGGTCCCCGCACCCAGCCCGAGCGCGACGCCGCCACCGTGGAGATCATGTTCGCGGTCGTCACCGGCGCGCTGCTGGCCGCGCTGCTGTTCTTCGCCTTCGCGAGCCCGGCGCTGTTCGGGGACCTGGATCCGGCGGCGGAGAAGACCTGGGTGACGGCCGCCGGCACCGTGGCCGGCGCCGGGTTCCTGGCCCGGGTCCTCCAGGTGCTGTGGTGGCTGCCGCGCAAGCGGCGCGGCTGACGCCCCCGGCACAGGACCATCGGGAAGGGGCCCGGAAATGACGCGGTGGCGCTGCGCGGGGCTGCGCTGGGACCGCTCGGGCCCCGCGCTTGCCTGGCACCACCCCGTGTACGGAGACCGGGTCTCCCCGCTGCCGCCCGGCCACCCGCTGGCCTTCACCGTGGTGAGCGACGCCGACGCTGCCGCCGGGCCGCGGACGGCCGCGGTGCCCGCGACGGCGTCGCGTGGACGGAGCGGCGAGCGGGAAGGCGCGGCGACCGGCCGCGGCTGCGTCGGGGTGCGCAGGGGCGCCCGGCACACGCCGTGTCCGGCCGGCGCCGAGGTGCCCGTGTCCGCGGTCTCCGCGCGGTGCCCGGACTGCGCCCGGCTCGACCGCTCGTACTCCGTCGCCGCCGACACCCGCACCGACGACCCGCGCCCGTACGACGTCTATCTCGCCTGGTTCGGCCCGGAGCTGATCAAGGTCGGGATCACCGCGGCCGAGCGCGGGGGCGCCCGTCTGCTGGAACAGGCCGCGCTGTCCTACACGCTGCTCGGCAGCGGCCCCCTGATGGCCGCGCGCCGGGCCGAGGCCGTGCTGGGCGCCGCGCTCGGCGTCCCGGACCGGTTCCCGTACGCCGCCAAGCGGGCCGCCCGCGAGGCCCCGCCGCCCCAGCGGGAGCGCGCGGCACAGCTCGCCGCGCTCCACGCGCGGGCAGTCGCCCTGGGCGGCCTGCCGGAGTCCCTGACCCTGTGCCCCTGTGCGCCCGTCCACCACGACGCCGTCTTCCACCTGGACCGCGTGCGCCCGGCGCACGGGCTGATCCGGCTCGGCCCCGGCCGCACCGTGGCGGGCCGCGTGGAGGCGGCGGCCGGGCCGGACGTCTACCTGACCGACTCGGCCGGCCGCACCCTCCTGCTGGACAGCCGCCACCTCGCGGGCTGGCCCCTGGCCGCGGCCCCCGCGGACGCCGCCACCACGGCCGAGGTGGCCGCGCCGGCGCGGGAGGCGGCGGAGCCGCAGGTGCTCTTCGGCAGCTCGGCGATCTCGGCGCCGACGGACGCGTAGGCGAGGTGGCCGGCGGGTTCACCGGGGATCGGACAGACGGCGGGCCGCGGCGGGCCGTCCCCGGTAATTCTCGTCACCCGCAGGCTCGTCGGCGGTCCGCGCGGGCCGTGTGCGGCAGGTTTCGGTAGTCCCGTGGGGGTATCCCGTAGGTGGCCCGGAACAGGCGGCTGAAGTGTGTCGCGTTGGTGAAGCCCCAGCGTTCGGCGATGGCCTGGACAGGGCGGGCGCGCAGACG
The DNA here is from genome assembly GCF_001704635.1 of Streptomyces sparsogenes. Lineage (GTDB taxonomy): Bacteria > Actinomycetota > Actinomycetes > Streptomycetales > Streptomycetaceae > Streptomyces > Streptomyces sparsogenes. Next base: position 47,414 of record NZ_MAXF01000180.1, read on the forward strand.
GGGGTTGGTCAGGTCGAGGCGGCAACGTTCCAGACGGCGGTGGCGTATCCAGGCCGCCGGCGACGTGTCGTCCTCGGCGAGCAACTGCTGGAGATGGCGCAGGGAGATGTGGTGAGCGTCCGCGATCGTCCGGGGAGTCAGGTCCGGGTCGGCGAGGTGCTGCTCGACGAACGCGTTGATCTGGGCCCGCAGGGCGCGCCGGCGCGCGTCCGGACTCAGCTCCGCATCGGCCTCCACGCATCGTGCGAGTGCGGACGCCAGGAGGTCCAGGGTGACCGAGGCGAGGGTGGGGATGTCGGCGGGGGTGAACTCGCCGGCGCGCGTGTTGAGGTCGGTCAGCCAGCGGGTGAACAGCGCGCCCATGCCGCTGCGCCCGCTGATCGGGACGGCAAGCAGTCGCCGCACCGTCTTCTCCGGCAGCGGCAACAGGCTACGAGGGCACTGCACCGTCATGTGCGACCACCTGTCCGGAACAGCGCGGACATCACCGCGGTAAGGACGACTGCTGTCGACCACCATGAGGTCACCGGCGCGCAGCGCCGTGGAACTCCCGTCCAGACAGACCGCCCCGCCCCCGTCGAGAAAGTAGTTGATCTGGTACATCTCAGGGTCGGACTGCTGCACCAGTTTCGCTGTCCGCACGAGCTCCAGATGCGGCAAGGACAGCGCCGACACATGGACTTCTCCCAAGTTCAGGAGGCGCATTCTGGCGCGGAAGTCTTCGTGGTTTTTGCTGCGCTGCCGATTGCGTATATGCGACCGATTCGTCGTTTCCTCCCACAACGCGAACCGCTCCGGCGCCGACACGACCTCCGTGTTGAAATCCGTCACCAACATGACCCAGCCACCCCCGTTTCCGGTTTACCGCTGATGGCTCAACCCTGGCATGGAGTACATATGTGGACCAGAATGACTTCGGCCGCCTTCGTGATCGTCATGCTCCATGTCGTCACCCGCGGGAAGGCGGCTGCCCGGCCTCCATGGCGTCTTCCTCCACCATGGCGAGCAACTCGTCGACGTCGAGTTCGCGGATGGCCGAGGAGAGCTGACGCGCTACGGCGGCCGCCCGCGCCGCGCGCTCCGTGACCGGCCCCTGCTCGAGCCGGGCTGTGACACCCCGGGAAGCGCGTTCGAACATGGCGAGTGCGAGGTCCTTCGTCTCCGGCTCCTGGACGACGAACGACACATGGGTACTCGACTCGTCCGTGGCGCGTGCGGTGTGGGCGACCCCCGGCGGCAGGTAGAGCGCCTCTCCGCGGCGGAGGGTGACATGGAGGACCTCGGTGTCGGGCCCGTCGGTGACCAGGGCGCCGGAGGTCCACCAGTGCGACGGGGGCCTCTTCTCCACCCGCCATTCCTTCGAGCCGGTGATCTGCACGGCGACCACGTGCTGGCCGTCCCGGTGCCAGCCGAGTCCGGGGTTGTGGGCCGGAGTGTGAAAGACGGTCGTGTCGCAGGAGGCGCGCAGCGCCGACGAGATGTGCGCGGCGACCGCGCCGAGCGGGCCGATCAGGTGGTGGGCGTGGTAGACCATCGCGGTGGCCCCGTCGGCCAGCAGGCACCGGGCCTTCATCCGGTCCAGGAGCCCGGCGTCCGTGTTCGCCGCCCTCGTCCTTCCCACGGTCACCTCACGGTCCGGAAGCTGTCTTCCCTTCTGGGCGAAGGTGATGTCCGGCGGCCGGAGCGACCTCTCCTCCAGCAGTCGGTCGATCGTGATGCGGTCGAGGGAGGCGAGAAAGGACGGTGCGACGGACAGCGAACTCGTCCGTTCCCCCCACGCCCTTTCGATGACCGAGTCGCTTTCGGCGGTGAGCAGGTCGAACCCGTGTGCTCTCGTCATGTCGACGGCTCCTGTCACGATCGCGGCCGGATGACGACCATCTTGTGGAAGCTCTCGAGTTGCTCCGTGTCCTCGTCTATCGGTATGCCGTCCACCTGTACCCAGGCATGAGCGGAGAAGGGCTCCGTGCGCACTCCCACACACCATTCGGGCCAGGTGCCACAGATACGGCACAACAGCGCGGTGGCCATGGACCGCTGCAGACACCACGGGCCCGTACACATCACGCTGACGAAGAGGACGGCGTTGCGGGCCCGGTGAGCTTCGTCCGCGCTACTCGCGCGTGCGCCGCGGCGGAAGGCTCCGAGCAGTGCGAACTGGCGCTCCGGCGACAGTTTCGCGATGCCTCGGGCCAGCAGGACCGCCGATCTCGCCAGCGGGCGGATCCACAGGGGCGGCGGTGAGACCGCCCGCTCGTTGACCATCGAAATGCTCATCGGGCGAGCAGCTTCGCGGCCTGGAGCCGGCGCACCAGCGTGCGGACGTCCGAGACGGCCTGACCGGACGCTTCGGGGTACTTCTCCTGGAGCCGGCTCGCCGCCGATTCCACGGTCTCGCCGCTCAGCAGCAGCCGGACGACCTCCGACCCCGTGCCGTTCAGCTGCCAGTACCGTCCGGTCCGCTGGTTGAGGAACACCATTCCGTCCTCGGACTCGATCATCGTGACGAAGGGGGAAAGGGCTATGTCTGCCATCCAGTGCCTCCTGGTTTGGTCGTCGCGTCAGCGCGACTGCTTCGGCGCGTCAGCGCGACTGCGGGACGGTCTTCACCGAAAGGGAGCGGAGCCATGCCTCGCAGGCCAATGTCTTGTCGAGCGGACCCATGTGCTTGGGGTCCGGCATGAGGTCCGAGAGCACACGGCGGAAGCCTTCGCGACCGACCAGCCCCAGCTCGGCGAGGCGCGACTCCTCACACATCTCCCGCATCTTGGGAAGGCTGCGCTTCCGACCGGTATAGACGTCCATCGTGAAATGGCTCTTGGTGGTCCGGTCGAGGACGTAATCCGGC
>NZ_MAXF01000181.1 GCF_001704635.1 Streptomyces sparsogenes
TTGGGAAGGCTTCCGACCGGTATAGACGTCCATCGTGAAATGGCTCTTGGTGGTCCGGTCGAGGACGTAATCCGGCACCGTCCCCCGCAATGCGGCCGCCAGGACGGGTTTGTGGCGGCCGGCCACATACCGGTCCGCCAGCCGGACGGACAGCGCCGTCTCCACGACTCGATCATCCAGAAAAGGAGCTTCGAAACTCACGCCGAAACGCTCCCCGAGCGTGTTCGCGAAGCGAACAATGCAACCGTTCAAGCGGATACAGCGCAGTATCTCGTGTTGCGTGGGGGTCGACGACATCGGTGGGGGGTCCGCCGCCGCCGTACGGCGCATCACGTCCTGGACCAGTGCCGCGGCCTCCCGGGAAGCCCAGGGAGGAAGCTGCGGGGCGGGCTCCCACCCCACTTCCGACTCGATGCTCGGAGGAGAGAGCAGTTCGTCGGCCGATCGGCGCAGCCACTCGGCGTACGGCGGAAAGGGCCGGACGACGCGCAGGGTCGTGCCGAGGGACCAGCGTCGCCGGGCGCGCATCGCACGGACCATGCCCAGGGCTCTGATCGGACTCCGCTGGGCCATGGCGTTGGCATAGGTCGTTCCGGTCGCTGCCAGCTCATCGCTGCCATGGCCCTGAAGGTGCATGGTGACACCGCGCGAAGCCATGATCCGGGCGATGTGCTCCATGTGGCTCGTCATGGCGATGAAGGGCGGTGGTTCGTCCATCGCGAGATCGTCGCGGTCCGGCGAGTCGTAGTACGGTGCTGCCGTGTCGCTGTCGAGCACGATGTGCTCGGCGCCGGGCAGATCCGCCGCGGCCCGGTCGGCGACGGGGTCGTCGCAGTTCATCGGGTCCATCATCCGGCGTCGTACGGTCACCAGCCGACCGCCCTGCCCGGCGGCGAGAAAACAAAGGCTCGTCGAGTCCATCCCGCCGGAGAGATCAGCACCGATGGCCGCCGATGTGCCCGCCCGTGCCGCGACCGCCGCGACCAGCGCCCTTCGGAACTCGGGGGCGGCCACATCGACCGGGAGCTCCGGCGCCGGAGGGGTCCACCACCGGATCTGCTCGGCTGTTCCGTCGGGCCCAAGGCACAGGTAGTGCGCGAAGGGCAGGGGGTCGACCTCCCGCCACACGCTGCGCTCGCTCAAAGGCCACGGCGGTGCGAACGCGAGCAGATGCATCGCGAGCTGCTCCTCGGCCAGGGTCAGCCGCCGCAGCTCGCCCAGCGCGGATATCCGGTTCGCCGCGATCGTGATACCGGCGATCGATGTGGAGAAGAGCTCCCGGGCGCCGGAAAGGCTGCCTTGCGCCCTGACGAATCCGTCGATGGAAGCGACCAGGTGGAAAGAGCCCGCGGTCCGTTCCACGATCCTTCCCAGCTCCCGGACCGTGCGGACCTTTTCGAGCTGGACCAGGAGTTCGGGTTCCGTGCTGTGCGCGGCGCCCAAGAGCACGATCTTCGACGGACCGGCCTCGACGCAGAGGGCGGCGCCCGGGTTCCAGCTCCCCACCAGCCAGGGACGGCCGGAGTGGTGGTAGAGCGTGTTCTTCCGGTACTCCTCGGGGAGCCGGGCGCTCACCTCGTCCGCGGCGGGGTGGTCTGGCAGAACGACGAACTTCATGAATGGCTCCCAACGGTGTCGGGTGGTCCGTGTCGGATGCCGGGCGGTCGGTGCCGCGGCCCGGTCGTCGGCGGCCGGAACAGGGCAACCGACGACCGGACCGCGGACAGGGCGATCAGCCGCCGAACGTGCCGAAGAAGTCGTAGAGCCATCCCACGTTGACCCAACGGGTCTTCTCGGAGAATCCGCCGATCTCGAACAGCGCGGGGGCCTCGTAGTGCGTCTTCGCGTCCATGTTTTCTCAGCTCCTTCGTGAACGGACTCGGAAACAGCTCGTGAGAGCTGTTCGGTGTTCGTCATTCAGGATGCTGAGTGCGACAGCGGCCGTCCTTGTCGGTCCGCGCAGGCTTGTTGACGATTCACGCACGGCCGCGGGCGGCGGGCGCTCACCCGGCGGGGCCGAGCCAGCCCGGGCGGACCAGGCCCGATTCATAGGCCAGGACGACGAGTTGGGCTCGGTCGCGGGCGCCCAGTTTGACCATGGTGCGGCTGACGTGGGTCTTGGCGGTGAGCGGGCTGACGACCAGCCTCCGGGCGATCTCCTCGTTCGACAGCCCGAGCCCCACCAGCGCCATCACCTCCCGCTCCCGCTCGGTCAGCTCCGCGAGTGCGGCGGCGGGGGCGGGCTCCTTCGAGCGGGCGGCGAACTCGGCGATGAGCCGCCGGGTGACGCCGGGCGACAGCAGCGCGTCGCCCGCGACGACCGCCCGTACGGCGCGCAGCAGTTCCTCGGGCTCGGTGTCCTTGACCAGGAAGCCGGAGGCGCCGGAGCGGATCGCCTCGAAGACGTACTCGTCGAGTTCGAAGGTGGTCAGGATGACCACCTTCACCTCGCCGAGCCCGGGGTCCTCGGTGATCAGGCGGGTGGCGGCGAGTCCGTCGAGCAGTGGCATGCGGATGTCCATCAGGACGACGTCGGGGCGCACGTCGCGTACCTGGCGCGAGGCCTGCTCGCCGTCGGCCGCCTCGCCGACCACCTCGATGTCCGGCTGGGCGTCGAGCAGGGCGCGGAAGCCGGCCCGGACCAGCACCTGGTCGTCGGCGAGCAGTACGCGGATCAAGGGGCCTCCCTGGTCGCTTCGCCGGGAGGCGGCTGGCGGGGCGTCCCCGGCGGTGTTCCCGTCACCGTAGCCGCGGCGAGCGGAAGCCGGGCGTGAACCCGGAAGCCGCCGTCCGGGCGCGGCCCGGCCGCCACCGTGCCGCCGAGCGCCGCGGCCCGCTCCCGCATGCCGGCCAGGCCGTTCCCGCCGGTCATGCCCCGGGTCATGCCGTCGGCGGTCGCCGGGCCGTCGTCGTCGACCCGCAGCTCCAGCGCGCCCGGGGCGTAGCGCAGCAGGACGCGGGCGGTGCGCGAGCCGGAGTGGCGCACGACGTTGGTCAGGGCCTCCTGGACGATGCGGAAGGCGGCGAGGTCGGCGCCGGGTGGCAGGGCGGTCCGTACGCCCTCCGTCTCGACGGTCACCGCGAGGCCCGCGTCACGGGCCTGCCCGGTCAGCTCGGCCAGCCGGTCCAGGCCCGGGGCGGGCGAGCGGGGTGCGGCGCCGGGGGCCCGGAGGGTGTCCAGGACCTGGCGGACCTCGCCCAGCGCCTCCTTGCCGGCCGCCTTGATGGTGGTCAGGGCGGTGCGGGCCTGCTCGGGGTCCTGGTCGAGGAGGGCGAGGCCGACACCCGCCTGGACGTTGATGACCGAGATGCTGTGGGCGAGCACGTCGTGCAGTTCGCGGGCGATGCGCAGGCGCTCCTCGTCGGCCCGGCGTCGCTCGGCCGCCTCCCGCTCGGCGCGCTCGCGGGCCCACTGCTCCCGCCGTACGCGCACCAGCTCGGACGCGGCGACGATCGCCACCGCCCAGGCCGCGACGGCCGCCTCCGGCCCCCAGGCGGCGGGGCCGTCCCCGGCCGGCGGCAGCCATCGGTGGAGCCAGTGGGCGATGAGCAGATGGACGGCCCACAGCCCGGCGAGCGCGCTCCAGGCGGCCACCCGCCGCCCGGCGGCGACGGCGGCGAAGCAGGCGACGACGAGGCTGAGGAAGACGGGGCCGTAGGGATATCCGGCGCCGAGGTAGAGCGCGGTGACCGCCGCCGTGCCGAGGACCGCGAGCCGCGGGTGGCGGTGGCGCGCCAGCAGCAGCGCGGGCCCGGCCACCAGCAGGGCGCGGCCGAGGAGGCCGAGGCCGACCCGCTCGGGCTGGCTGTGCGCGGCGGCCTGGGTCCCGACCAGCTGCACCACCGCCAGGGCCAGGGAGGAGCGCCAGGGCAGGGCTGAGCGCCACGGCAGGGCGGCGGCCTGCCCGGTCCAGGGGTGCGGTCCCCGGGGGAATTCACGCATACCCGCCACGCTAGCCCGCCCCCCGGCGCGGCGGCGTCGGCCGGAGGCGGTGGCCGCGGCTACTCCCCGTGGAGTACGCGGTGCGGCGGGGGCGCGGACACCGTCGCTACGGCAACCGGGCGACGGGCGACCAGGCGAAACCACGCCCCGGCCACCCGCCCTGGCCTGGCCCTCCGCGTTTCTCGGTGTCCGGGGACGCCGGCGCTGCGGGTGCACGCGCCCGGAAACCCGCACACAGTGAAAAACATGACGCGCCGGCCCCTCCACGACGGGGGGGCGGGTGACCTACGGAGCCGGGCTGAGGTGCTGTGCTATGCGTGTGACCGGACTTGGGCATGCTGGACTGTTCATCGAGACCGCTGCCGGATCGGTGCTGTGCGACCCCTGGGTCAACCCGGCCTTCTTCGGGTCATGGTTCCCGTTCCCCGACAACACGGACCTGGACTGGGCCCACTACGGACAAGCGGCGGACTACCTGTACGTATCGCATCTGCACCGGGACCACTTCGACGCCGAGAACCTGCGCCGCAATGTGCGCAAGAACCTCACCGTGCTGCTTCCCGCCTTCGCCACCGACGAGTTGGAGTGCGAGCTGCGCGCGCTCGGCTTCACCCGCTTCCTGCACACCCGCAGCGGTGTCCCGGTCGAGCGGGACGGCCTGCGCATCATGATCACCGCCCTCACCGGCCCCGGCGACGGCCCCATCGGCGACTCCGCGCTGTCGCTGGACGACGGGGCGACGGTGCTGCTCAACCAGAACGACGCCCACCCGCTGGACATCCCCTCGATCCGGGCGTTCGGCGAGGTGGACGCGCACTTCCTGCAGTTCTCCGGGGCGATCTGGTGGCCCATGGTCTACCGGCTGCCGGACAGCGCGAAGCGGGAGTTCGCCGCGCGCAAGCGCGAGGGGCAGTCCGAGCGGGCGATGCGCTACATCGACGCCGTCGACGCCAAGCACGTGTTCCCCAACGCCGGCCCGCCCTGCTTCCTCGACGAGGACCTGTTCGAGTTCAACGGCACCGGCCGGGACGGGGAGAGCATCTTCGTCGACCAGCGGGAGTTCCTGGCGGAGCTCGCCGAGGCGCGGCCGGAGACCTCGGCGCATCTGCTGCTGCCGGGCACCGTCGCCGAACCGCAGGGCGCCGGGTGCAAGCTCACCCACCGCTACACCGCCAAGGAGATCGACCACATCTTCGAGAACAAGCGCGAGTACCTGCGCGAGTTCGCCCGCAGACAGCAGCCCGCGCTCGCCGCCGAGCGCGCCTCGCGGGCCCCGGCGCTGCCGCCCGAGCGCCTGCTGGCCGAGCTGAAGCAGTGGTGGGAACCGCTGCTGGCGCGCGCCGACCGGATCTGCGACGGGGTCGGCGGCCCGGCCCGGCTGGATGTCGACGACACCCCGATCGTGATCGACTTCCCGGCGCGCCAGGTCCGCCGGTGGGACGGTGAGCGCTGCCGCTACACGATCTCCACCACGGGCGACCTGGTGGCCACCAACATCGCCCGGCGCGAGGTCGACTGGTCCAACAGCCTGCTGCTGTCCCTGCGGTTCACCGCCAGCCGGATCGGGCCGTACAACGAATTCCTGTACGTGTTCTTCAAGTGCCTGTCGAGTGAACGCATCGAGTACGTGGAGAACTACTACGACTCGTGCCACGACGACGGCCAGCAGATCGAGCTGGACGGCTGGCGCATCCAGCGGCGCTGCCCCCACCTGCGCGCGGACCTCGGCCGGTTCGGGCAGATCGAGGGCGACCAGCTCACCTGCACCCTCCACGGCTGGCGCTACGACCTGTCCACCGGCCGCTGTCTGACCGCGGACGGCCACGACATCCGGGCGGAGCGCACGGCACCGGCCGATGGCTGAGGCCTGACGAATCAGCGTGTGACCAAGGGAACCCGGACCAGCCCATTCCGCGTCGTAAGCGGCGGTACACCGTGTTGTACGGTGCACAAGATCGCATAGCACGCATGTTGTTCGTAAGTCTGGGCAAGGCCCCGGGGCAGGGAGACAGACGCTGATGGGGTGGGATCTGACGCCCGACTGGCTCGACGACGCGGTGGAGTCGGGCACGTAGGCCGTCGGGGACGGTGTCGAGTGGCTGGGGAACAAGACCGCGGAGGGCCTGGACAAGGTCGGCTGGGAGAGCGGGGCCGACTGGGTCCGCGACAAGTCCCGCTCCGCGGCCAACGCCCTGGGCGCCGACGTGGCCGAGATGCGGCTGGACGAGACCGAGGACTCGAGGAAACTGGTCTTCGGCAGCGCGGGCAAGCTGCGGTCCACGGCCACCCACCTGCGCGACTTCCAGAAGGCGTTCGACCAGGTCGGCAAGGGGCTGAAGGGACTGGACGCCTCCCATCTGAAGGGTCAGAGCGCGGACACCTTCCGCGAGAAGGTGTCCGTCGAACCGCAGAAGTGGTTCAAGGCGGCCGACGCCTGCGAGAAGGCCGCGGCGGCCCTGGAGGGCTTCGCCGGCACCGTGGAGTGGGCACAGGGCCAGGCGGCAGAGGCGGTCGAGGCGTACAAGGCGGCGAAGAAGGCGTCGGAGGAGGCGCGGTCCGCGCCCAACGCGAAGGTGGAGGCGTACAACACGGCGGCCGACACCTACAACGCCGCCGTCAAGGACGGCAAGGACCCGGGGCCCGAGCCGAAGAAGCCGGGGGCCTTCCACGACCCGGGCCCGGCGAAGGCCAAGGCCGCGCAGGAGATCCTGGACGAGGCGCGGCGGCAGCGGAACAAGGCGGAGGAGACGGCGCGCAGGGCGGTGGAGCAGGCGCGGGACGCGGCCCCGCCCAAGCCCTCCTACAGCGAGCAGGTCAAGGACGGGCTGGACGGCCTGTCACTGGATCTGGACCACTTCGCCGGCGGGGTGGTCAAGGGGACGGCTGGGCTGGTCAACTTCGCGCGTCAGCTCAACCCCCTGGACCCGTACAACCTGACCCATCCAGCCGAGTATGTGACGAATCTGAACAGTACGGCGGCGGGTCTGGTCACGCTGGCCAACGACCCGATGGGCGCGGGCAAGAACATGCTCGACGCCTTCGCCAAGGACCCCGGCGAGGGGCTGGGCCGACTGGTGCCCGAACTGATCGGCACCAAGGGACTCGGCGTGGCCCGGGAGGGCCTGACGGCCGCCTCGTACGCCCGGCGCGGGACGGAGGCCGCGCGGGCGACCCGGGCCGGAGAGGACGCGGCGCGGGCGGCGCTGCGCAAGGAGGGGCGGCACCCGTTCGCGCGGGAGGACGCCCGGAAGACCTGCAAGGGCACCGATCCGGTGGATCTGGCGACGGGCAAGATGTTCCTGCCGCAGACGGACGTGGCCCTGCCCGGTGATCTGCCGCTGGTGTTCCGCCGCCGGGTGGAGTCCGGCTATACGGCAGGGGGCTGGTTCGGCCCGTCGTGGTCGAGCACGGCCGACCAGCGGCTGGAGATCGACGCCGAGGGCGTGGTGTTCATCAGCGAGGACGGGCTGCTGCTGCCCTATCCGCACCCGGCCCCCGGCCTGCCCACCCTCCCCGAGACGGGCCCGAGGTGGCCGCTGGAACGGGACCCCGACGGCGACTACACCCTCACCGACCCCGCCAGTGGCCGTGTCCTTCACTTCACCGGCCCGCGGAACAGGGGTGACGGGGTCGCGCGTGCGGACCGGATCACGGACCGCAGCGGTCACGTCATCAGCTTCGACTACGACAGCGACGGCGCCCCGCTGAGCATCGTCCACTCCGGCGGCTACCACCTGAAGCTGACCACCCAGGACGGCCGGATCACCGCCCTGCACCTGGCCGGTGGCGCGCCCGACGGCTCCGACCAGGAGATCGTCCGCTACGGCTACACCGACGGCAACCTCACCGAGGTCGTCAACTCCTCCGGTCTGCCGCTGCGGTTCGAATACGACGACGAGCGCCGGGTCATCTCCTGGACCGACACCAACCAGCGCCGCTACGGCTAGGTCTACGACAACCGCGACCGCTGCATCGCCGAAGGCGGCGAGGCGGGCCACATAGCCGTCCGCATCGACTACCTGGACGCCGACGGGGCGAGTGGTCACCGGGTCACCACGGTCACCACCCCCGAGGGCCACACCAGCCGCTATCTCGTCGACCAGGCCTGCCGGATCGTCGCCGAGACCGACCCGCTGGGCCACACCACCCGCAGCTCCTACGACCGCCAGGGCCGGCTGGTGACCCGCACCGACCCCCTGGGGCACACCACCCACTACACCGACGACACCCACGGCCATCTGGTCACCGTCACCCGCCCCGACGGCCTGCGAGCGGCGGCCACCTACAACGCCTGGGGCCTGCCGCTGACCGTGACCGGCCCGGACGGAACCGCCTGGCACCAGACCTGGGACGAGACCGGCCACCGCACCAGCCTGACCGACCCCGCCGGCCACACCACCCACTACACCTACGACACCCACGGACACCTGGCCGGCGTCACCAACCCGCTGGGCGAGACCACCCGCATACGGTGTGACGCGGCGGGCCTGCCCGTCGAGATCACCGACCCGCTGGGCGCCACCACCCGCTACGAGCGCGACCCCTTCGGCCGCCCGATCACCGTCACCGACCCGCTCGGCCACATCACCCGGCTGGAGTGGACGGTGGAGGGCAAGCTCGCCACCCGTACCTACCCGGACGGCAGCCGGGAGTCGTGGACGTACGACGGCGAGGGCAACTGCACCAGCCACACCGGCCCGCTCGGCGCGACCACCACCTACGAGTACACCCACTTCGACCTGCTCGCCGCCCGCACCGGCCCCGACGGCCTGCGCTACGAGTTCACCCACGACAGCGCGCTGCGGCTGACCCAGGTCACCAACCCCCAGGGCCTGACCTGGTCCTATGAATACGATCCGGCGGGCCGCCTGGTGGCCGAGACCGACTTCGACGGCCGCACCCACACGTACGCCCACGACGCGGCCGGACGGCTCACCGCCCGCACCAACCCGCTCGGCCAGACCATCCAGTTCGAGCGGGACGCGCTGGGCCGCACCGTCCGCAAGACCGCCGACGGCCAGGCGACCACCTTCACCTACGACGCGGCCGGGCGTCTGGCCACCGCCACGGGGCCGGACGCGGAGGTGGTCTACCAGCGGGACCGCATGGGCCGCGTCAAGTCCGAGATGGTGGACGGCCGGGTCCTCACCCACGCCTACGACGCGCTGGGCCGCCGGGTCCGCCGCACCACCCCCACGGGCGCCACCACCACCTACGCCTACGACCCGGCGGGCAACCGCACCACCCTCACCGCCTCCGGCCACACCCTCGCCTTCGACCACGACGCCACGGGCCGCGAGACCACCCGCCACATCGACGACACCCTCACCCTCGCCACCGCCTGGGACCCCCTCGGCCGGCTCACCGCCCAGACCCTCACCGGCCAGGCGGCCGCCGACCACGCCCTCACCGGCCCGGCGGCCGCCGACCCCCTCCACCACCGCACGTACACCTACCGTCCCGACGGCCACCTCACCGGCATCGACGACCACCACACCGGCCCCCGGACCTTCACCCTCGACACGGCGGGCCGCGTCACCACCGTCCGCGCCGAGGGCTGGACCGAGACCTACGCCTACGACGAGGCCGGCAACCAGACCCACGCCACCTGGCCCGAGCCACACCCCGGAGCCGATACGACGGGAGACCGGGCCTACACCGGCACCCGCATCACCCGCGCCGGACGCACGCGCTACGAACACGACGACGCCGGCCGCCTCACCCTCCGCCGGAAGACCCACCTCTCGGCGAAGCCCGACACCTGGCGCTACACCTGGGACGCCGAAGACCACCTCACGTCCGTCACCACCCCCGACGGCACGGTGTGGCGCTACCTGTACGACCCCCTCGGCCGCCGCACCGCCAAACAACGCCTCGCCCACGACGGCGAAACGGTCGTCGAGCAGACCGACTTCATCTGGGACGGCCCCACCCTCGTCGAACAGACCACCACGACGACCGGCCTCCCCCGGCCCGTCACCCTCACCTGGGACCACCAGGGCCTGCACCCGGTCGCCCAGACGGAGCGGATCACCGACACCACCACCCGGCGCGAGATCGACCGACGCTTCTTCGCCATCGTCACCGACCTCATCGGCACCCCCACCCACCTCGTCGACGAGACCGGCGACATCGCCTGGCGCGCCCGCACCACCCTGTGGGGCACCACCACCTGGACCGCCGACAGCACCACCTACACGCCGCTCCGCTTCCCCGGCCAGTACGACGACCCGGAAACCGGCCTCCACTACAACCACCACCGCTACTACGACCCCGAAACCGCCCGCTACACCACCCCCGACCCCCTCGGCCTCGCCCCCGCCCCCAACCCCGCCACCTACGTCCACAACCCCCACACCTGGGCCGACCCCCACGGCCTCACGCCGTGCAAGCCCTCTCTGAGGGAGCGTCTGCGGTCCCTGCTCGGCAGGGACTCCGCGGCTCCACAGACGCCGGAGCCGGAGCCTGCGGCCGCCCGGCAGCCCCTCATGCTGGAATCGCCCAACCCCGCCATGGAAAGCGTCAGCAAGCTGTACGGACCGTTCCACCGGCGGGGCACACCGACTCAGACGCCCGAGGTGACGCAAATGGTGATCGAGTCGGGCCAGCTGTGGGGCCGCGAAGCGCGCTGGGGAGGCGAGGAGATGGTCCAGGCCCACCGGGGTCCCATTCCGGACAACCACGGCCCCGGAAGCTTCGAGTTCTACACCACCGTCGAGCCCAAGCCGGCGAACAGGACACCGCCCGGCTATGTGGCGTGGGAACTCGGCAGCGAGGCCGGGGTGGGTAGGGTCCACCACGGCGGCGAGGACTTCGCCTCCATCCCCGTCTTCGTCACGGAGGTGAGATGACGTGCGGCGCATCGAGGCAGCGGCGTTCCACGGCTCCCCCCAGGCGTATGTCGCCCAGCTCGAGGTGACCACCGAGAGCCTGGAGGCCCGCTGTGGCGCCCGTGAGATCACCCGGGACGACCTGGGCGACTGGTTCACCTTCGCCTTCGCCCTCGACAGCGGCACGCTCGCGGCCCTGGTGCGGGAGGCCGAGCACGCCCCGCACCCCGGCTACATCCTCACGGCCATGGGGGATGAGCACCCGCGCGCGGTGCTCACGGAATTCCTGGCCGAATCGGGGCTGAGCGCGGATCGTGTCCTCCACGAGGGCTTCGACTGAGACGGCCTCGGCCCCCGGAGCACTCGCCAGGGCCCGGCGTCGGCACCCCGCCGACGCCGGGCCCTTCGCCTTGTCCGGCCACCCCCCAAAGGACCTTGTCCGCCCATCCCCAGGGGACCCTTCGGGCCGCCGGGGGCAACCGTTCGCTTTGATCGATCCGGCAGTTCGGCACATTGACCCCCTGCTGGCGCGGCCATAGCGTAGAGACCGGTTGCTATCCCCTTCCCGAACCGGAGGCCCCTGCCTTGCCCGAGCGCCCCCTGGCGTTGTTCGCCATGAGTACGAAGACCCTGCCCAGCGTCTATCCCCCCGAGGTGCTGGAGCGACTGCGGGCCTCCGTGGAGGTCGATCCCTCCCTGGTCGCCGAGGACTTCCGGGACCCCCGGGTGCGCAGCGCCCTCGGCCGGGCCGAGATCCTGCTGACCGGCTGGGGCTGCCCGCTGATCGACGCGGCGGTGCTCGACGCCGCGCCCAGGCTGCGCGCCGTGCTGCACGCCGCGGGGTCGGTCAAGGGCATCATGGCCCCCGGCTGGTGGGAGCGGGGGCTGGTCGTCTCGTCCGCCGCGGACGCCAACGCGCTGCCGGTCGCCGAGTACACCCTCGGCATGATCATCCTGGCGGGCAAGGACCTCTTCGCCGCCCGCGAGCGCTACCGCTCGCTGCGCACCTTCCCGGTCGCCGAGATCCTCCCCGGCATCGGCAACTTCGGGCGCCGGGTCGGCCTCGTGGGCGCCTCCAGGGTCGGCCGCCGCGTCATCGAGCTGCTGCGCCCGCTGGACTTCGAGGTGTTGCTCGCCGACCCGTACGTCGGCGAGGCCGAGGCGGCCGCGCTCGGCGTGAGGCTGCTGCCGCTGGACGCGCTGCTCCGCCGCAGCGACATCGTCTCGATCCACGCGCCCGCGATCCCCGAGACCCACCACATGATCGGCCGTGACCAGCTCGCGCTGATGCGGGACGGGGCGGTGCTGATCAACACCGCACGCGGCAGCCTGGTCGACCACGACGCACTGGTCGAGGAGGTGCGCACCGAGCGGCTCAGCGCCGTGCTCGACGTCACGGAACCGGAGCCGCTGCCCGCCGACTCCCCGCTCTTCGACCTGCCGGGCGTCTTCATCACCCCGCACCTGGCGGGGTCGCAGGGCAACGAGGTGCGCCGGCTCGGGCTGTCCGCGGTGGGCGAGTTGGAGCGGCTGCTGACCGGGGTGCCGCTGTCCCACCGGGTGGACCCGGCGGAGCTGGAACGGGCCGCCTGAGTCCGGCTGCCCTCGTCCGCGCCCGCGTTCAGCAATCGATCTCTACGGCCTCACGCCGCCTCTCCCTGCCCGAGCTTCGGTCCACTGGTTCGTACGACCGACCATGAGCAGGGGGCGTCCAACGGCTGGCGGGCGTTCGACGGCGACACCGCCACGTACACCGACACCCTGGCCGCCGAGAGCTGGATCGACGACGGCCACAACGGGCGCTGCAACCTCGCCGAGATCCAGATCTGGTACCTGGCGCCCGACACGGAGTGACGGCGCGCTCGCCGCGCGCGTGTCCCGCCCGTGCGTAGCGGGCGGGACACAGCAGGTGAGAGCACACCGCCGTGGGGTACCGGTAGGGGGCACGTCTACCCTGATCCGGCCGCCTTCGGGCGGCGCGTTCGGTTCACCCAGGCGACAGGAGCACGACCATGGCCACCTCCACCGATGTGGAAGCCCCTCCCGAGGGGGCGGCGGAGAATCGTTTCCGCACGTGGCTCCTCAAGGGCCTGTCCGACCTGGGCAAGCAGCCGTCCGGACCGCACGCCCCCGAGGCGGAGGTCCACCGGGGGCAGCGGTGGTGGCGGGTGATGTGCCTGACCGGTGTGGACTACTTCTCCACCCTCGGCTACCAGCCGGGCATCGCCGCCCTGGCCGCCGGGCTGCTCTCCCCCGTCGCCACCCTGGTGCTGGTGATCGTCACCCTGGCCGCCGCCCTGCCGGTCTACCGGCGCGTCGCCCAGGAGAGTCCGCACGGCGAGGGATCCATCGCGATGCTGGAGCGGCTGCTGACGTTCTGGCAGGGCAAGCTGTTCGTCCTGACGCTGCTCGGGTTCGCCGCCACCGACTTCCTGATCACCATCACCCTCTCCGCCGCCGACGCCTCCACCCACCTGGTGGAGAACCCCCACTTCACCGGCGTCCTGCACGGCCACGAGGTGATCATCACCCTGGGTCTGGTCGCCCTCCTCGGCGCCGTCTTCCTCAAGGGCTTCACGGAGGCCATCGGGGTGGCGGTGGTCCTGGTC
>NZ_MAXF01000182.1 GCF_001704635.1 Streptomyces sparsogenes
GGTTCGCCGCACTTCCTGATCACCATCACCCTCTCCGCCGCCGACGCCTCCACCCACCTGGTGGAGAACCCCCACTTCACCGGCGTCCTGCACGGCCACGAGGTGATCATCACCCTGGGTCTGGTCGCCCTCCTCGGCGCCGTCTTCCTCAAGGGCTTCACGGAGGCCATCGGGGTGGCGGTGGTCCTGGTCGGCCTCTATCTGGCGCTCAACGCGGTGGTGGTCCTGGTGGGGCTGTGGCATGTGGCGACCGCGCCCCACGTGATCACCGACTGGTCCCAGGCGCTCACCGCCGAGCACGGCAACCCGCTGGTGATGGTCGGTCTGGCGCTGCTGGTGTTCCCCAAGCTGGCGCTCGGCCTGTCCGGGTTCGAGACCGGGGTGGCGGTCATGCCGCATGTCGAGGGCGGCCCCGAGGACACCGAGGAGCGGCCCGCCGGGCGGATCCGGGACACCAAGAAACTGCTCACCACCGCCGCGGTCGTGATGAGTGTCTTCCTGATCGCCACCAGCTTCATCACCACCCTCCTGATCCCCCAGGACGAGTTCAAGGACGGCGGCCAGGCCAACGGCCGCGCGCTCGCCTTCCTGGCCCACCAGTACCTGGGCTCGGCGTTCGGCAGCGTCTACGACGCCGCGACCATCGGCATCCTGTGGTTCGCCGGGGCCTCCGCGATGGCCGGGCTGCTCAACCTCATGCCGCGCTATCTGCCCCGCTACGGCATGGCGCCGCACTGGGCCCGTGCCGTGCGCCCCATGGTCATCGTCTTCATCCTCATCGCCTTCCTGGTCACCTGGATCTTCGACGCCGACGTCGACGCCCAGGGCGGCGCCTACGCCACCGGCGTCCTGGTGCTGATGACCTCCGCCGCGATCGCCGTCACCATCGCCGCCCGGCGCGCCCGGCAGCGCGGCTGGACCGTGGCCTTCGCCGCCATCTCCGCCGTCTTCGGATACACCACCACGGTCAACGTCGTGGAGCGGCCCGACGGCGTGAAGATCGGCGCCTGTTTCATCGCGGGCATCATCGCCGTGTCGCTGCTGTCCCGCCTGGCCCGCGCCTTCGAGCTGCGGGTCACCGACGTCCACCTGGACCCCATGGCCGAACGGTTCGTCCGCGACACCGCCACCCGCCGGATCCGGTTCATCGCCAACGAGCCGGACAGCCGCGACGCGGCCGAGTACCGCGACAAGATCCACCAGATCCGGGCCGACAACGACATCCCCGACGAGGAGGACTTCGTCTTCGTCGAGGTCACCGTGCGCGACCCCTCCGACTTCGAGTCGGCGCTGCGCGTCCGGGGCGAGGTGCTGCACGGCCGCTATCGCGTGCTGACCCTCGACGGCTCCAGCATCCCCAACTCCCTCGCCGCGCTGCTGCTGCATGTGCGGAACCTGACCGGGCGGCGCCCGCACATCTACTTCGAATGGACCGAGGGCAGCCCCTTCGCCCAGTTCCTGCGGTTCTTCCTGTTCGGCCAGGGCGAGGTCGCCCCGGTGACCCGCGAGGTGCTCCGGGAGGCCGAACCGGACCGGGCCCGGCGCCCCCATGTGCACGTGGGCTGAGCGCGCACCGCGGGCCCGCCGGTCAACTCGGGGCCCATGGCCGGGAGTCGACCCCTGCGGGGTGACATTAGTGTGCGCCGCACAGTATCGTGTGACCTGTGTCCGTAGAAGAACTGACCCTTGCCCAGGCCCAGGAGCTGCGTCGAGGGACGGTCGTGCTGGCCTGCCTGGCGCTGCTCCAGAAGCCCAGTTATGGCTACGCGCTCTTGGAGACGCTCAACGAAGCGGGGGTTACCGTCGACGGCAACACCCTCTACCCCTTGCTGCGCCGCCTGGAGAAGCAAGGCCTGCTCACCAGCGAATGGAACACCGACGAGTCCCGGCCGCGGAAGTTCTACCAGGTCAGCCCCGATGGCTCCCGGGTGCGCAGCGGCCTGGTGCGCGAGTGGCGGGACCTCGTCGCCTCGATTTCACGACTCACCAAGGAGGGGTGATGAGTACGAGCCTGCTCACCGAGCGCTATGTGCACGAAGTCGTCAGGCGGCTCCCGGCCGACCAGCGGGAGGACATCGCCGAGGAGCTGCGCACCACCATCGCCGACACCGTCGAGGGCCGCAACCCGGCCGATCCGCGGGCAGCGGAGCGCGAGGTGCTCAGCGAGCTGGGCGACCCGGTACGCTACGCCGCGCGCTACACGGACCGCCCGCTCGCCTTAATCGGACCCGACCTCTATCCGACCTATGTCCGGCTGCTGGTGACCCTGCTGTGCACCGTGCTGCCGGCGATCACCTTCGGTCTCGTGGCGCTGGACGTCCTGGACGACAAGGACCTCGGCCCGGCCCTCGGCGGCGGCATAGCCACCCTGTTCACCCTGGGCTGTGAGATCGTCGCCGTGCTCACCGTGGTGTTCGCGGTGACCGAGCGGGTCCGCCACCGCAAGGGCGTGGTCGACGCCGCCTCCTGGACGCCCGACGACCTGCCCGAGGTCCGGCAGCCGGAGAAGGCCGGCGTGGGCGCCGTCGCCTCGGCGGTGTGGGACGCGCTGCTGTTCGGGCTGATCATCTGGCAGCACACCGCGAAGCCCTACCGGGCGGACGGCGAGCGGTTCCAGGTCCTGGACCCCGATCTGTGGTCGGGCTGGGTCTGGCCGATGCTCGCCGGGCTCGCCGGGCTCGTGGTGGTCCAGGTGGCCCGCGTGGCCGCGCGCGGCTGGACCGTTCCGCTGGCCATCGGGAACGCCGTCTCCCAGGCGCTGTTCACGCTCTCGCTGGCCTGGGTGCTCCACCAGAAGACGCTCTTCAACCCGGACTTCCTCGCGCACACCAAGGACCTCTGGTCGTCCTCGGACCAGGCCTACAGCGGAGCGGCGCTGATCGTGCTCGCCATCGGCGTCAGCGGGGTGTTCAAGAGCTTCCGCTCGGCGCGCGGCTGAGGCGCGGGCCCCGGCCGCGGGGCGGGTCGCCGCGCCGGTCATCGCGCCGGCCGCCGCGCATGACGAAGGGGCGCTCTCCCCGCCGGAGCGCCCCTTCGCGAGCGTGTTCCGCCGGGCCGGCCGGCGGTGTCTCAGGGGCGTTCCAGCACCGAGTCCCTGACCCGATTGCGGTCGACCTTGCCGGTGGAGGTCCTGGGCAGCGGCTCGGCCACGGTCTCGATGACGCCGGGGATCGCCGCCCGCACCGTGCGCTCCGCGCAGTACTGGCGCAGCGCCAGAACGCCCACGCAGCCCGGTTCCACCAGGCGCAGCCGGGCGTGCAGCCGGTGTCCGGCCACCGGGTCGGGGACCGCGACGACGGCCGCCTCGAGGACCGCGGGGTGCTCCAGCAGAATGGCCTCGACCTGCTGGGTGCTCACCTGGAAGCCGCGTACCTTCACCATGAAGTCGGTGCGTCCGAGCACGCTGAGGGAGCCGTCCTCGTGCCGGGTGGCGATGTCCCCGCTGCGGTAGTAGACGAGACCGGGGACGCCGTCCGGGTGCGGGCCGAACTTCCCGTCGCTGGGCACGTTCACATAGCCGCTGGTCTGGAACGGGGTGTGGACGAGAAGCTCGCCCTGCCCCGGGCCGGTCAGCGCGCGCCCGTCCTCGCCGCTGATCAGCCAGCTCACGCCGGGCAGCGGGTGGCCGATCGGCAGCGGGGTGCGGACGGGCCGGTCGCGCGGCACCTCGTAGAGGAAGCTGTTGTTGGTCTCGGTGCAGCCGTAGTTGTTGTACCAGCGGGCGCGCGGGAAGACCGTGGAGAGCCCCGCCAGCACCCGGGCGGGCATGCTGTCGCCGGCGAACACGAGGTGTTCGGGTGCCTCCAGCGGCCCTTCGCCCGCCGAGGCCTCCACGAGCAGCTGGAAGAGGAGCGGTACCCCTTGGATCACCTGGACCCGGTGGTCGGCGACCAGGTCGCGCAGATAGCCCGGGGAGGCGCCGCGGTCGGGGTCGGCCAGGACGACGGTGCCGCCGTACGCCAGGGTGGTCCACACGTCCAGCAGGCACAGGTCGAAGTTGAGCGGGGCGTAGTTGAGGACGGTGGTGCCCGCGGTGATCCCGAAGGTCTCGGCGCCCCACGCGGTGAACCGGGTGACCGCGCCGAACGACAAGGGGACGATCTTCGGCAGGCCGGTCGAGCCGGAGGTGGTGAGCATGAAGCCGATGGCTTCGTCGTCGACCGGCGCGGGCGCCGACGCGGCCACCGACGCGGCCGCTGACGCGTCCGCCGGCCGCGGGGGCTCGGTGGTGTTCCCGGCGACCGCGCCGGGGTCCACCACCCGGTCGACCAGCGGATCGTCGGCCAGGCCGAGGACGACCTCGCACCCCGCCTGCTGGTACAGCTCCTTGGCCGGTGTGTCGGGCAGCTCGTGGGACGGCAGCAGAAAGCGGCGGCCGGCCATCAGCGCGCCCAGCACCAGCGCCACCGCCTCGGGCGACTTGCGCACGCGCAGGCCCACCGGGCGGGAGGTGTCCGGGGCGGCGGCCGCCACCTGGGCACGTGCCCGGCGGGCCATGGCGTGCAGCTCGGCGTAGCCGACCGCGCGGCCCTCCCAGATGAGCGCGGGCGCGGACGGCCGGTCGGCCGCGTGCCGGGCGAACGCGGTCACGAATGTGTGGCTCATGCGGGTCCCCGCCCCACGGCGCGCTCGGCGGTGTTCCGGATGGCCCGCACCGAGCGGAAGTTCCTGGTGGTCAGCTCCGCGTCGGGAACCACGACCCGGTAGCGGTCCGCCAGCCATCCGGCGATCCGCAGCACGGCGAGGCTGTCGATCACGGCGGTGGCCAGCAGGTCGTACTCGGCGTCGAGCTCCACCGTGGCGACGCCGGGCAGGAATCGCTCCACGACGAACGCGGCGATGTCTTCCTCGGAGATGTCCGGCACGGTCGCCGGTGCGGCGTGGGGCTGCGCGGGCATGATGTTTCCCCTTCCCATGGTTCCTGACGTCCCACTGGTTCCGACGTCCTCACACTTCGAGACGTCCTCACACTTCGATGAGCGTGCAGAACCAGTGCATGCCGGGCGCCGCGACTCCCACGAGCGCCACGAGGTCCCCCCGCGACAGCTCGCCCGCCTCGATGTGCCGCCACAGGCAGATCAGTTGGTCGGCGGCGCCCATGTGGCCCAGTTCGCGGGCCAGTTCGGCGTTGGTGCGTGCCAGGGGGAGGCCGACCGCGTCCGCGGCCGCGCGGATCGTCTGCTGGTTGTCGTTGAGGTAGATGAGACGGGCCAGTTGGGTCCGGTCCCGTCCGGCGCGGGCGAGGGCCTGGTCGACCACGTCCGCGACCCGCCCGCTGATCTCCTTCATGAACACCTGGAACCGCTCGGGGTCCCGGCCGAAGTGGCGGTAGACCCCGGTCATCGGGTCGGCGTGCAGATTGCCGTGGCCCGGGGGCGGCAGGGGGGCCGCGGCGCCCCCGTACTCGACGCGGAACAGGTCGGCGTACTCGGGGTTGGTGAAGTGGGCCGAGGAGAGCCGGCGCAGGCGCGGGTGGCCGCGCCGCAGCACGGCCGCGACGGCCCCGTCGCTGGCGATGGTGCCGTTGAAGTCCATCCTGTTGGTGTGGGCCTCGCTGGCCACGTTGACCAGGGCCACCAGCACGTTCCGGGTGTCCGGCGAGAGGGCCATCGCGCCCGCCGCGTGGTCGAGCGCCACCGACCAGGCCGCGCACACCTGGGTGAACATCACGGTGGGCGTGGCGTGGGCGCCCAGCGCCCGGGCCACGGCCGCCGAGGCGTCCCAGCCCAGGTACTCGGGGACGTCGGAGTGGCCGACGACGATCAGGTCCACGTCGGCGATGTCGAGGTCCGCGTTCTCCAGGGCCTCGCGGGCCGCCTCGGCCGCGAGGTCGGTGGCGGTGACTCCCTCGGCCACCCGGTGGTAGGTCCGGTACCCGAGGCCGCTCACGACCTCGGGATCGGGCACGTACTCACCGGCCGTCTCGGCCACGTCGTGCCGTTCGCCGAAGGCCATGCCCGTCGCGACGATGCCCAGGTCCACTGGAGTGGCCATGTGTTGTCCCTTCGCTCGGATGGCGTCCTCGCCAGGTGCGCCGGCTCAGACGTGCGCCGGCTGGAGGGCCGGGAGTTCGGGCACCTCGGCGAGCGGGGTGTCCAGGATGCTCAGGTGGCGCCGGGCGAGGTGCAGGCTGATGGCCAGCAGGGCCATGGCCGCGGCCAGGATGAGGACGGCCGTCTCCACCCCCGCCGCGTCGGCGAGGAACCCGGCCACCAGCGGGCCGATCCACTGCATGCCCTGGAAGAAGAACTGTCCGGTGGCGGCGACCCGGCCGAGATACGCGTCCGGGACCAGCCGCACCTCGTACGACTCGGTGACGACGTTCATCGGCGCCATACCGGTCATGCCGACCATCAGGACCAGCCCGATCTGCCACGGCTGGGGCACCAGCGCCACCACGGCGAAGGACGCCACGAAGACCCACGCGGACAGCAGCAGCACCCGCCGGGCGCCCAGCCTCCGCATCAGCCAGGGCCCGGCCACGGCGCCGATGAGGCCGCCGGCGAGGGCGAGCGAGGTGGCGACGCCGACCGCGGTGGGCCCGCCGCCGCGGTGCCGCACCAGCACGATGAACAGGAGGGTGAGCCCCTGCGCCAGGGTGTTGAGCAGGGCGCCCCAGGTGAGGGTGAACATCAGGTAGTCGCTGCGTCTGATCAGCCGCACGCCGTCCTTCATGTCCGCGACCAGGCCGGGCCGCCGGTCGCCGTCGGGGTGCCGGTCCGGGCCGAGCGGCCTTCGGATGAGCAGCGAGCCCAGGGTGACGAAGACGAAGGACATCGCGTCGAAGAGGAACGGGATCCAGCGGGCCATGGAGTACAGCAGGCCGCCGAGGGGGGCGCCGATGAGCTGGACGACCATGTCGCGGCCCATGCTCTGCGCCGTGGCGGTGGCGACCTGTTCCTTGGGGACGATCCGGCGCAGCACCGGCGTGGAGACGCCGATCTTCAGCCCGGCGGCCAGTCCGCTGACCAGGGCCAGCGCGTCGAGCGCGAGGACCGGTGGACTCCCCCGGTACACCAGCAGGGCGACGGCGGCCATCGCCACCGCCTCGACCAGCGGGACCACACACAGGATGGCGCGCCGCGAGACCCGGTCGGCCAGCGCTCCGCCCACCGCGAGGGTGCCGAGTTTGCCGAGCATGTGCAGGACGGTGATGGTTCCGGCCTGGGTCGCCGACCCGGTGGCGTACAGCATGAAGAGGGGGAACGCGAGGGTCGACACGCTGGTGCCCAGCGTCGACAGGCCGTTTCCGGACCACCAGTACACGTAGTCGCGGTCGCGCCACAGCGATGGTGGCCGCTCCGCGGTGTTCGGCGTTTCCTCGGGACGTGACCGCGCCATCGCCCTAGCCCCCGTCCCCTCAACTGTCTCGCTCGTACCGTTCGCTGGTGCGTCCTGCCGGTCCGCGGCCGTTGCCGGTGACCTCGCGCAGCATGCTGGTCGATGCGTCGCCGCCCGGGCCAGGCAGTACACCGGCAATTACGGGGGAAGTTGCCGCTGGGCGCAGGAAGTGTGAGAAGTGAGGGATAAGCGGGGAGGAGGGGGAGAACACCCGGAGAACGAGGAGGCGCGGAATGCTGGGATGTCCGCTTCCGGCCACATTGGCGGAGTTGTCAACTAGTGGACACAGACCGCTTTCATGTCAAGGCTACCACTCCCCCTCGGACGTGTTGTCGAGTAGGGTCCCATTCTTGCCACGGGACGATGTCATGTGCGTGCGAGTGGTTTATCGGGTCCTTGAGCAGGCACAAACGGGGAACCAGGGGGTCGGATGAGCGTCGAACGAGCCCGCCCCGATTTCGTCGGCCGCCTTGCGCCTGCCCGGTCACGGGGCGGCGCCCGCCTTTGCGCGCGCGCCGTACGGGATGCGCAGGGGGAGCACTTGTTCCATCTCAAAGGGGGATTCACTCAATGGCGATTCCTAATGATTTCACGTCGTTCGACGGAACCGACATTCATCAGCTGCGTGACTTTCTGCTGAACCAGCGGCGGATTTCCGGCTGGACGCAGGAGGAGCTCTCCGAGCGCTCCGGTGTGAGCGTGCGTACGATCCGCAACCTGGAGACGGGCTCCAACACCAACCCGCGCAGGACATCGGTGGCCTTGCTGCTCAGCGCCCTGGGCGCGGCTCCCGCCTCGCTCCCCGAGGCGGCCCCCTGGGGCGGGGACGACATGACGGTGCTGCCCGAGCGGCGGCCGGAGTCGCACCGGGGCCGGGCGACCGAGCTTTCGCCGTGGCACGGCCCCCGGCCCCTGGGCGACCCGTTAGTGGGCAGACAGGCCGATATGCGGCACATCCTGGCCTGCGCGCAGCGCAGCCGGCTGATCGTCCTCACCGGTCCCGGCGGGGTGGGCAAGACCCGACTGGCCCTGGCGGCGGCGTCCCGGCTGCGCCCCCTGTTCCGTGACGGCGTGGCGGTGGTGGAGTTGCGCGACTGCCCGCCCGAGCACCTCGACCCGGCACGCGCACGTGCCGAGTTGACGCGCGTCATTCGGGATTTCACCCGTGAATCGGGACATTCCGGCACCGCCGCGCCGGGCGGCCGGCGGCTGCTGGTGCTGGACGGCGCGGAGCATGTGGCGCAGCAGGTCGCCCGTATCGCGCGGCAGTTGCTCGACGAGCGTCCGGGGCTGCATCTGCTGGTCACCTCCCGGCGCGCGCTGGCCGCGAGTGCGGCGGAGACCTGGGAGGTCGAGCCGCTGCGGGTGGACGGCCGGGAGCGCCGTGACATCGCGGTGCCGAGCGCGGTGGAGTTGTTCCTGCGCCGGGTGCAGGCCAGTCTGCCGACCCTGGATCTCACCCATCACCTCCCGCTGGTCACCACGCTGTGCCGGCTTCTGGACGGTGTGCCGCTGGCCATCGAGGTGGCCGCGCAGCGGTTGCGGTCGCTGCCGCTGACCTCTCTCCTCCAGGAGGAGACGCTCTTCCATCTGCTGGACCAGGCCGACACGGGGGGTCTGAGCGCGCACCGCACACTGTCGGACAGCGTGCGGTGGAGTTACGACCTGCTTCCCGTGGCGCACCGTGAGCTGCTGCGCGAGCTGGTCGCCCTGCCGGACGGCTTCTCGCTGGACGACGTGGTGACGGCGCAGCCGGGCCGCCGTCCGGGCATGATGCGGGTGGCGCATCTGCTGGCCGAGCTCGCGGACGCCTCGCTGGTCCAGACGCAGCGGGAGCGGCAGTACACCTACCGCATCCACGCGCTGGTGCGGCATGTGGTGACGCAGGTGGCGCGTCACCCGCAGGCCGCCGACGCCGGGGCCGCCCGGCCGGCCGAGCCGGACCGCCCCGAGCCGGTGGCGGTGCGCAGCGCCGGGCGCCCCGCCGCCTGACCCGGAGGACACTCAGCCCGCCGCCGCGGCGGCCGCCTTGACGGCCTGGAGCGAGAAGTACTCCGGGCCGTCGAGGCGCGCGAACATCAGCTCCTCCAGCCACGGCGGCAGGCTCTCGTCCGGTTCGGCGGTGGGGTCGAGCCGCCGCAGCAGCCGTTGCAGCACGAGGACCAGCCATCCGGTGCCCGGGGCCGTGGCGCGCTCCTCGGCGAAGGAGTACAGCCAGGTGTACAGGCACGAGGCGGCCGCGTGGTGGACGCAGTGTTCGGTGGCCCGGTCCTGTCCGTCGGTCGTCGCCGGGTCGAGCGACTCGGCGGCGATCCGCGTGTAGAAGGCCGCCCGGCGGGCGGACCACGCGTCGAGGACCTTGCGGAGCGCGTCGGCCTCGGCCGCCGGGACCTGGCGTTCGGCGATCAGTCGGGCCTCGGCCACCGCGGGGCCCCAGCCCCGGGTGATCTCGTCCTCACTGGCGTTGGTCAGCCGCAGCGCCCGGCCGGAGGGTTGCCACACCGGGGCCTCGTCGGACCAGTCGAAGAGCCGGCGCAGCAGGGTGTCCGCGCCGGGGGCGGGGCGGTCGGCCACCCGGGCCACGGCGGGCAGTTGCGAGGCGATGCTGTGGAGGTTGACGTGGGTGGTGCCCTCGAAAACACTGGCGATCGCGTGGTCGCGCTGGAGTTTCTGGAAGACGCCGCCGGCCACGCCCTCGCGCAGATAGCCGCGTGCCCCCAGGACCCGTCCGGCCTCCTGGACGACCTCCTCGCCGAGCGTGGGCACCAGGTACTTGACCACGGAGGACCACAGGCTGAGCCGGGACGGGGCGACCGACAGCGAGCGGGCCACCGGCAGGGTGACGCACTCGGCGATCAGCAGGTCGAGGTGGGAGCGCACCAGGTGCCGGCGGATGACGGGGATGCGGTAGATCTCCTGCCCGTACAGCACCCGCTCCCGCGCGTGGCGCAGGGCGATCCGCAGCACCGAGTCCATGGTGCCAATGGACAGCGCGCCGATGGCCGTGCGGGTGATCTGCAGGACCTGGAGGATGCCGGTCAGGCCCCCGCCGGGGCGGCCGAGCAGCGCGCCGGCGGGCACCTTGGTGTCCCGGAAGGTGATGCCGCTGAGGTCGTGGCCGCGCAGGCCCACCGTGCGGACGAAGGGGTGGTTGTCCCAGCTGCCGGGCGGGAGCGCTTGCTTGTCGACCAGCAGCAGGGAGGGGCCAGCCCCTTCGACGGCCGCGTAGACAGTGAGGAAGCGGCCCCGGGTGGCGTTGCCGACGGGCCACTTCTCCCCGGTGAGGAGGTACCCGTCGCCGTCCGGCACCGCCGTGGTCTCGTTGGTGCCCAGGTCGCTGCCGTGGTCCGGTTCGGACACCGCGAAACACGCGAGGTCCCCGCCCAGGAGGCCCTGCGCGACCCGGGCGCGCTGCTCCTCGTCGCCCCACAGCCACACCGGGTTGACGCCGAGCAGCGCGGAGCCGAACATCACCGCGACCGTCAGGTTGCGGCGCGCGAGCGAGCGGGTCAGCAGGACGAGCTGTTCCAGGTTCCGCAGCCCCCCGCCGAACTCCTCGGGCACCAGGTAGCGCGCGAACCCCCAGGACCGGATGAGGTCCACCGCGCCCGGGGGCAGGGCGCCCCGCTCCTCGTGCTCGACCGTCTCCGCGTGGCTGAACGGGCCGCCGGCCGCGCCCGGGTCGCCGAGGGTCCGCTCGAGGTCGGCGACCAGGGCATGGGAGGGGCGGTCGTCCGGGTGGCGGTTCATGCGGTGGGTGCGTCGGCGCCGTAGCGGGCGAAGAGGGCGGCGACCTCGTCGTCGGGGGGAAGCTGCGCCCGGCCGTCGGCCACCTCCGTGCGGACGAACTCGACCACGTCCCTGACCCGCTCCAGCTTCATGGTCTCCTCGGGGGTCAGCACCCGCAGGCCGTACAGGTCCTCCAGGTTGTAGCCGAGTTCCGCGAGGACGAGGGAGTGGAAGCCGAGGTCGCCGACGAGCCGGTGGTCCGGCTCGACCCGGTCGACCTTGCGCGGAGCGATCAGCCGGACCATTCCGCACACCACGGGGGAGACGGCTTCGGCGCCGAGGGCGGCAGGAGTGTGAGTCATGTCCTCGACGGTAGGCCGGGGGGCGGGCCGCTCCCAGGCAATGGGCCCGGCAAGCACACGGCAACTCGCCGCCACCGGGGGTGCGCTTCCGCCGAACTGCCGCCGGGATGCCCATGGGTCAGCGGTTGCCGTCGCGGCCCGTGGGCCGTTCCCCGGTCAGGGCCACCGGCAGCGCGGACATGCCGCTCAGGAAGTTGGAGTACACATACCGCGGCTCGCCCGCGGGCTCGGCGGACGCGACCAGCTCCACCAGGCTCTCCAGGAGGGCCGTCAGCTCGGCGCGGGCCAGGAAGGAGCCGAGGCAGAAGTGCGAGCCGTGGGCGAACGACAGGTGTTTGTTGGGGGTGCGGGCCAGGTCGAAGTCGTCGGGCCGGTCGAAGACCCGCTCGTCGCGGTTGGCGGAGGCGAGCCAGGTGACGACGATGTCGCCCGCCTCGACGAACCGGTCCTCCAGGAGCACGTCCCGGGTGGCGGTGCGGCCGCTGTGCAGGGCCGGGGTGGTCCAGCGCAGCACCTCCTCGACGGCCGATGCCACCTCGACCCGGCCGGTCTTGAGCGCCCGCCACTGCTCGCCGTGTTCCATCAGCGCGTGCAGGCCGCCGATCATCGCGAAGCGGGTGGTCTCGTGTCCGCCCATGATGATGCTGTAGCAGTTGAAGACGATCTCCTCGTGGGTCAGCGGCCGGCCGTCGATCTCCTTGGTGACCAGCAGGCTGACCACGTCGTCGTACGGCTTGGCGCGGCGCTGGGCGGCCAGTTCGGAGAAGTAGAGCAGCAGGCCGTTCCGGGACGACCAGGTCGCCTCCTCGGTGGGGGCGCCGTCGGCGGAGGACAACGCGGACGAGGTGAGCTCGATGATGTGCCGGCGTTCGGCGGCCGGCACGCCCAGCAGGTCGCAGATGGCGGCGAGCGGGATGTGCGCGGCCACGTCCTCGGCGAAGTCCACCTCGCCCCGCTCCACCGCCTCCTCGACCAGCGCCCGGGTGGAGCGCCGGACGCTGTCGACCACCACGCCCAGGGAGCGCGGCGAGAACGGCTTGAGCAGGGCGCTGCGCAGCGCCTGGTGCGGGCGGCCGTCGGTGACGGCGAGCATCTGCCCGGCCGCCGAGTCGCCGCCGGCGAGCAGGGTGTCGAGCACATTGCCGCGTTCGGAGGTGAAGGTCTCGCTGTCGCTGAGTACCGAGACCACGTCGGCGTAGCCGCTCACCGCCCAGAAGCCGGGGCCGCGCGCGGTCTCGGGTTGCCAGTGCACGGGGGCCTCGGCGCGCAGCCGGCGCCACAGCGGGCCGAGGTCGTGGTCGGCGTGCAACAGGGGGTCGGCGAGGTCCAGGCGGTCGAGCGGTTCCGGGGCGAGCGCCGGGCGGGTGTCCATGGTTGTTCCTCGACTCGGTGGCGGGATGGCTCGGGGGGTGCGCTCAGCCGAGCGGCTCGGTGGGGCCGGGGAAGAACGCGGTGGTGGCCCCGGCGGTCTCGGCGCCGTCCACCACGAACTGCTGGCCGGAGACGAAGGACGCCTGGGGGGAGGCCAGGAAGTGGAAGACGTCCGCGATCTCCTCGGGGAGGGCGTGGCGGCGGGCGGGGATGCGCTCGTTGACCTCCTGGAGCATGGCGTCGGTGTACTCGGCGCGCTGCATGGGGGTCAGGACGGCGCCCGGCGCCACGCAGGCGGTCCTGATCAGGGGGGACAGTTCGACGGCGAAGGTCTGGCAGAGCGAGGCCACCCCCGCCTTGCTGGCGTTGTAGTCCGCGTAGAGCGGGTAGCCGCGGGAGCCGTTGACGGACGCGGTGGCGAGCAGCACGCCCTCGCCTCGGCGCAGCATGTGCGGGACGGCGTGGCGCCACAGCGCGAGGACGCCCATCAGGTTGACGTCCAGGGTGCGCCGCGCCTCCTCCTCGGTGAGGTCGAGGATGCCGTGGCGGACGCTGATGCCGGCGTTGGCGATGACGACGTCGAGGCGGCCCCGCTCGGCGTGCACCCGGTCCACGGCGTCCCGGACGCCGGCCCAGTCGGCGACGTCCAGCTCGATCCAGCGGACGTGGCCCCCGCCCTCGCGGGAGCCTTCCCGCGTGCCCGGGGCGGGCGGCTGGATGTCGAGGTTGACCACGTAGTCGCCGGAGCGGGCGAACCGCTCGGCGGTGGCGTGGCCGATGCCGCTGGACGCGCCGGACACGATGACGGTGCGCATGGGAGGTGGCTGCCTTTCTGCGGGAGGCCGCGGGGCGGGGTCAGACGATGACACGGGGGTGTTCCAGCGCGTAGCCGCTGAGGTTGCGCCGCAGGTTGCGGCTGACGGTGAGCTTCTTGAGCCAGCGGTCGGTCCCGTCGTACCGCGGAGTGAAGGGGCGGCGGCCGTGTACGGCCCGGTAGTTGTCCACGATCAGCAGTGAGCCGGGGCCCACCACGATCTCCCGCTGGACGCACCGCAGTTCGTCCATGAGCCGGTCGAGCGCGGCGGCGGCCTCGATGTCGTCGGAGGCCACGCGCATGAAGGGCCGGTCGATGCGCAGGTAGGGGTTGAGCCGGTCGCCGAAGAGCACGGCGGTGGGCACGGGCCGGTCCACCATGGCGTACAGCCTGGCCAGCGCGGGGTGGCCGGGCGCGGACGTCTCGAGCTGCCGGATGTGTTCGCTGTCCGGCAGGATGTGGAAGCGCTCCTCCGCGAGCACGGTGCGGTCGTGGTCGCTCAGCCGTACGTCGCGGACGGACGCCACGACGGTGGGCACCCGGTCGGGGTTGCGCAGGCCGAACAGCAGCAGGTAGTCGCAGCGGTTGGGGTGGAATCCGTCCTCGGTGTGGAACTCCAGCAGGCTCTCGCTGCCGTAGCCGCTCTGGCGCTGTTCGTCGCCGCGGATGGGCAGGATGTTCTGGATGATGCGGCCCTCCTGGAGGGTCACCCAGCCGAACGGGTCGCCGAGCGCCATTCCGCACATCGCCAGCCACAGCTCCTGGGCCCTGGCCGTGTCGCCGTCGATGGCCTGGCGCCAGTGGCCGGGGGTGGGGCCGATCCGGGTGTCGTCCACCGGGAAGCCGTGCACCAGGCAGGCGGCCGTGGACTCGGTGCGGCGGTAGGAGAGGAGGAAGCCGCGCAGTCCGGGGGGCAGCAGTTCCTCCGCCGCGTGGTCCCGGTCGTAGAACTCCGGCAGGCCGGGCGCGCCGTGGGTGTCGCCGAGCCGGGCCGCGGCGGCCCGCAGCGCGGCGGCCTCGGCTGGGTCGAGGCGGTATTCGAGGGGGGTGTCGGGTCCGCCGGGGTCCCGGTCGGCCGCCCCGGGGCGGAGGGCGTGGGCAACAGGGTAGGTGCTCGTCATGGCGATGGTCCTCCACCGGGGTCGTGACCGCGCGGGTCGTCCGTCGTTCGGTCCTGTGCGCCCCGCGCGTCGCCGCCGGGCCGCGTGGTGGTGCCTCACTGGGCCGGCCGAGCAGGGTCCCGGCCGTCGTCGGCCCAGTGGTGGTGCGGGCGGTGGCCGGGGGCGTGTCCGGCCACCGCCGAGGGGGGAGTTCAGACGGGTTCCTGCCAGTCGGACGCGAACGCGTCGAACTCGTGCTGGTCCAGGGTGATCAGCGGCTCCTCCGGGCCGGCCGCGTCCGCGTCCGGGGCCGGGGCGAGCTCCTTGACCGCGGTGGCGAGCGCCGCCACGGTCTTGTGGGTGAACACGTCGCGCGGCGCCATGTCCAGGCCGTCCGCGTGGGCGAGGGTGACGAGCTTGATCGAGCTGATCGAGTCGCCGCCGAGGTCGAAGAAGCTGTCGTCGATGCCCACCCGCTCCACCTGGAGCGCCTGCGCGAACAGCGCGCACAGCCGCTCCTCGCGGGCGGTGCGGGGGGCCCGGCTCTCGGAGGTGCCGGTGAAGCCGGGCGCGGGCAGGGCGTCCCGGTCGAGCTTGCCGCTGGGCGTGACCGGCAGCCGGTCCAGGACGACGACGGCCGCGGGCACCATGTAGTCGGGCAGGGCGGCGGCGGCCCGGCGGCGCAGGTCCGCGGGGTCCGGCCGGGCGCCCGGGGCCGGGGCCGCGTACGCCACCAGCAGCGGCCGGCCGGGCCGGTCCTCGCGGACCACGACGGCGGCCCGGGCGACCGCGGGGTCGTCGGCCAGCACCGTCTCGATCTCGCCCGGCTCGATCCGGAAGCCGCGCACCTTGACCTGCTGGTCGGCCCGGCCCAGGTATTCCAGGGTGCCGTCCGGCGTGCGGCGGGCCAGGTCGCCGGTGCGGTACATCCGCGACCCCGGCGGGCCGTACGGGTCGGCCACGAAGCGTTCCGCGGTGAGCCGGGCCTGGCGCAGATAGCCGCGGGCGAGCCCCTCCCCCGCCAGATACAGCTCGCCGGGCGCGCCCACCGCCGCCGGGCGCAGCGCGACGTCGAGCAGGTAGACGCGGGCCCCCGCGACCGGGTCGCCGAGCGGCGGCCTGGTCCGGCCCGTCAGCGGGCGGCTCATCGTGGCCATGACGGTCGCCTCGGTCGGGCCGTAGGCGTTGACCATGCGGCGCCCCGCCGACCAGCGTTCGACCAGCTCGGGCGGGCAGGCCTCGCCACCGACGACGAGGGTGACCCCGGGGGGCAGGCCGTCCTCGGGCAGCACGGCGAGGGAGGACGGGGGGAGCAGGAGCGCGGTCACGCCGTGCCGGGCCACGGTGGCCGCCAGGGCCGGGCCGGGCAGCAGCTCGTCGGGTTCCGCGACGACCGCGCTCGCCCCGGTCAGCAGGGCGGTGGCCAGTTCCCACACCGAGGCGTCGAAGCTGGGCGAGGCGAACAGCAGCACCCGCTCGTCGGCGCGCTGCGCCAGGCCGGTGCGCTGCTGGGCGACCAGGGCGGGGATGCCCAGGTGGGAGACCAGCACGCCCTTGGGGCGGCCGGTCGAGCCGGAGGTGTAGATGAGGTACGCGGTGTTCCCGGGCCGCAGCGGGGCCACCCGGTCGGCGTCGGTCAGGTCCTCGCCCGACAGCCCGGCGGCCAACTCGGCGGCCACATCGGCCCGTTGCGGGGCGTCGGCGGCGGTGTCCGTACCGTCCAGGCACAGGGTGGCCCGGGCGCCCGCCTCGGCCATCGGTCCGGCCGCCTCGGCGGTGGTCAGGACCAGGGCGGGCCGGGCGTCGGCGATGACGTGGCGCAGCCGCTCCGGCGGGTACCGCAGGTCCAGTGGCAGGTAGGCGGCCCCGGCCTTGAGGACGGCCAGGACGGCCAGGACGGAGCGGGCCGACTTGGGGACCGCGACCGCGACGATGTCCTCGGGGCCGATGCCGCGGGCCACCAGCGCGCGGGCCAGCCGGTTGGCCCGCGTGTTGAGCTCGCCGTAGCTGATGGCCGACTCGCCGTCGTACACGGCGATGGCCTCGGGGCGGGCGCGCACCCGCTCCTCGAAGAGCCCGGGGAAGGTGGCGCGCGCACCGGGGTGCGCGGGCCCGTCGGCGGCCGTGCGGAAGCGGTCGTGTTCCCGCGCGGTGAGCAGGTCGAGGCGGCCGAGGGGCACCGCCGGGTCCGCCACGAAGCCGTCGAGGACGGTGCGCACCCGGGCCAGCAGGTCCTGGCACTCCTCGGCGGTGAACAGGTCGGCGCGGTAGCTGAGTTCGAGGCTCATGCGCTCGCCTGGCACCACGACCAGGCTGAGCGGGTAGTGGGTGGCGCCGGGCACGGGCCGGTCGTCGACGGAGATCCGCAGGCCGGGGACGTGTTGTTGGACGGCGTCGCCGTCCACCGGGGTGTTCTCGAACCCGACGACGGTGTCGAAGAGTTCGCCGAGGCCCAGGGTCCGCTGCACTTCGGTGAGGCCCAGGTGCTGGTACGGGCCCAGCTCGGCCTGTTGGTGCTGGAGGTCGGCCAGGACCCGGCCGAGCGGCCGTGCCGGGTCGAGCCGCACCCGGACCGCGACGGTGTTCATGAGCAGGCCGACGATGTCCTCGGAGCCCGGCAGCTCGGGCGGGCGTCCGGCGCAGGTCGCGCCGAACACCACGTCCTCGCGGCCCAGCAGGTGGCCGAGTGCCACCGCCCAGGCGCCCTGGACCACCGTGTTGAGGGTCAGTCCGGCGGCGCGGGCCGCGGCGGACAGCGCCGCGGTGCGCTCCGGGTCGAGGACCTCGGTCGCCAGGTGCGGCACGGTCGCGGCGGCGGCCTCGGCGTCGGGGGCGACGAGTGTGGGCTCCTCCAGCCGGTCCAGTGCCTCGGCCCAGGCCCGCTCGGCCCGCTCGGTGTCCTGGGCGTCCAGCCAGCGGAGGTAGTCGGAGAACTGCGCCGGTGGCGGGCCCTGCTCCGGGTCCGCCTGGCCGCCGCGGGCGTAGAGGGCGAACAGGTCGCGGAAGACGAGCGGCAGCGACCAGCCGTCCAGCAGCCCGTGGTGGTACGACACCAGCAGCAGGTGGTCGTCGGGGGCGAGCCGGACCAGGGTGGCCCGCAGCAGTGGCGGCTCGGCGAGGTCGAAGCGGTGCAGCCGGTCCTCGTCGATCAGCTCGGCGAGGCGGGTGCGGCGCTCGTCCTCGCCGAGGGCGGACAGGTCGGCCTCCCGCCACGGCACGCGCATCCCCTCGTGCACGACCTGGACCAGCCGGCCCGTGCCCAGCAAGGTGAAGGAGACCCGCAGCGCGCAGTGGCGGGCGACGAGCGCCTCGACGGCCTCGCGCAGCGCGGCGGGGGCGAGCGGGCCCTCGAGCCGTACCGGGGCCTGGGCCGTGTAGACGTCGACGCCGTCGGCGGCCAGCAGCGCGTGGAAGTGCATGCCCTGCTGCAGCGGCGTCAGCGGCAGCACATCGGCCGACCGGTGGCCGCGCTCGGCCAGTTCCGCGCGTTCGGCGTCGGTGAGCGGGACCAGCGGGCCCTCGGTCGCGGCCGTGGCCTCCCCGCTCCGCGCCTCCCCCCGCGCGCCGGTGTCCTCGGCCACGTCGGCGAGCCGGGCGATGGTCTTGTGGCGGAAGACGTCCTTGGTGGTGAGGGCCAGCCCGGCCCGGTGGGCGCGGGCCGCCAGCTGCATGGCGATGATCGAGTCGCCGCCCAGGTCGAAGAAGCTGTCGTCCACGCCGATCCGCGCCGCGCCGAGCACCTCGGTGAACACCTCGTGCAGCACCCGCTCCCGGTCGGAGGCGGGCGCCCGGTAGGCGCCCGCGGCCTGGAACGTGGGGGCCGGCAGCGCGGCGCGGTCCACCTTGCCGTGGGGGGTGAGCGGAATGTCCTCGACGACCATGATCCGGGCCGGGACCATGTACGCCGGGAGCCGCCGCGCCACGGACTCGCGCAGCGCGGCCGGGTCGGGGCGCGCCGGGGAGCCGGGACGGGGGC
>NZ_MAXF01000183.1 GCF_001704635.1 Streptomyces sparsogenes
GTCGTCCACGCCGCGCCGCGCCGAGCACCTCGGTGAACACCTCGTGCAGCACCCGCTCCCGGTCGGAGGCGGGCGCCCGGTAGGCGCCCGCGGCCTGGAACGTGGGGGCCGGCAGCGCGGCGCGGTCCACCTTGCCGTGGGGGGTGAGCGGAATGTCCTCGACGACCATGATCCGGGCCGGGACCATGTACGCCGGGAGCCGCCGCGCCACGGACTCGCGCAGCGCGGCCGGGTCGGGGCGCGCCGGGGAGCCGGGACGGGGGCGGACGTAACCCACGACGCGCCGGGTCCCCGACGGGTCGGCGGACACCGCCGCCACGGCCTGCTCCACCGAGGGGTCCGCCGCCAGGGCGGCCTCGATCTCGCCCAGTTCGATGCGGTGGCCGCGTATCTTGACCTGCGAGTCGACCCGCCCGCGGTACTCCACGGCCCCGTCCGGGCGGCGGCGCCCCAGGTCTCCGGTGCGGTACATGCGGGCGCCCGGGGGGCCGAACACATCGGCCACGAACCGCTCGGCGGTCAGGCCGGGTCGTCCCAGATAGCCGCGGGCGACCCCGTCACCGGCGATGTACAGCTCGCCGACCACCCCGGGCGGCACCGGCCGCAGGAACTCGTCGAGCACATACACCCGGGCGTTGTCGGCGGGGACGCCGATGGCGGGCCGGCCGACGGCCTCCCCGCCGTCGTGGTGCCAGAACATCGCGTCGACCGTGCACTCGGCGGGCCCGTAGAGGTTGTACACCGACAGGCCCGGCACGCCGTGCAGTTCTCTCCACAGGTCGTCCGGGACCTCCTCGCCGCCGAGCGCCAGGACACTCACCCGGTGGCGCTCCCCCGAGGCCGCGAACATGCCCGCCGCCAGCATCTGCCGGGCCACCGACGGCGTGGTGTCGAGGACGTCGACCGCGGCCCCCACGGCGTGTTCGACGAGCGCCAGGGAGTCCCGGCGGACGGTGTCGTCGACGATGTGCAGCTCGTGTCCGGCGACCATCCACAGCAGCTGGCTGAAGGAGGCGTCGAAGCCGAGCGAGTTGGTGAGCGCGGCGCGCAGCGGCCGGCCTCCCGCCCGGGTCTGCTCCGGCTCGAAGAAGTTGGCCCGGTGGCTGTGGAACATGTTGGCCAGGTTGCCGTGTTCGACGGCGACGCCCTTGGGGCGGCCCGTGGAGCCGGAGGTGTAGATCACATACGCCAGGTGGCCGGGGAGCAGCGCGCCGGCGCGGTCGCCGTCGTCGAGGTCGGTGGGGTCCTCGGGCAGCGCGGCCTCGTCGAGCAGCAGGGTCCGTATCCCCTCGGGCACGGCCCGCGCGGTGGCGGCGGTGGCCAGGACGAGGGCGGGGCCGGCCTCGGCGCAGATCGCCGCGATCCGCTCCGGTGGGTGCTCGGTGTCGATCGGCAGATAGCCGGCCCCCGACTTCCACACCGCGAGGATCGCCGCCACCGCCGCCGCGGTGCGGGGCAGGGCGACGCCGACGAGACGGTCGGGCCCCGCCCCCTCGGCGACAAGCAGCCGGGCGAGCCGGTTGGCGTCGGCGTTGAGCCGCTCGAAGGTCAGGCTCGCCGTGCCGTCGCTGACCGCGACCGCGTGGGGTCTCGCGCGGACCCGCGCCTCGAACAACTCGGGCAGGGCCTGGGGCGGGTGGGGCGCGGTCCGGCCGCTGGACGCTCGCAGGATGTGCCGCCGCTCGGCGTCGGAGCACCCGGGCAGCCGCCCCGCCGGCAGGTCGGGGCGGTCGGCGAGGTCCCGTATCACGGCGCACAGCCGGTCCAGCACCTCGGCCGCGGCCTCGCCGGTGTAGACGTCGTCGCGGTAGTTGAGTTCGAAGCGGAGCCGCTCGCCGGGGTGGACGGCGAGGCTCAGCGGGTAGTGGGTGCCCTCGAACGCGTCCTCCACGGCGTCCCGGAGCAGGCTGACCGCGAGCCCGGGCACCTCGGCGCCCTGGACGGCGTGTTCGACGGGGACGTTCTCGAAGGCGACGGTGGTGTCGAAGAGCTCGCCGACCCCGGCGGCGCGGTGGATGTCCGCGAGGCCGAGGTAGTCGTGTCCGGTCAGGGCCGCCTGCTCGCGCTGGATACGGGCCAGCAGGTCGGCCACCGGCTCGGCCGGGTCGATCCGCACCCGGGCCGGCACCGTGTTCATCATCAGGCCCACCATGCGCTCGCTGCCCGGGAGCTGGGGCGGGCGCCCGGCGACGGTGTTGCCGTAGACGACGTCCCGCCGCCCGGTGAGCCGGGTCAGCAGCAGCGCCCACGCGCACTGGACCAGGGTGTTGGTGGTCAGCTCCCGCGACCGGGCCGCGGCGGTCACCCGCGCGGTGTCGGCCTCGGACAGCTCCGCGACGACACGCCGCTGGCCGCGGCCGGAGGCGCCGGTGCCCGCTCCGCCGGCCACCAGTGTCGCCCCGTCGAGCCCGGACAGCGCGGCCCGCCAGGCGCGCTCGGCCTCGGCCCGGTCCCGGTCGGACAGCCAGCCGAGGTAGTCGGCGAACGACGGGGCCGCCTCCAGCCGCTCGGCGCTGCCGCCGTCCCCGTAGACGCGGAACAGGTCCGCGAGGACCAGCGGCAGCGACCAGCCGTCCAGCAGGATGTGGTGGTTGGTGAGCACCAGGACGTGGCGGTCGGCCGCCAGCCGCACCAGGGTGAAGCGCAGCAGGGGCGGCTTGGCCATCTCGAAGCGCCGGGAGCGGTCCTCGGCGAGCAGCCGGGTCAGCCGCACCCGGCACTCGTCGGCGCCGAGGCCGGAGAGGTCCACCTCCTCCCACGGCGGCTCGACCGTCCGGGCGATGGCCTGCACGGCCTCGCCGGAGCGGCGGCGCAGGAACCCGGCGCGCAGGCTCGCGTGGCGCGCGGGCAGGGCGAGGCAGGAGCGGCGCAGGACGTCGGTGTCCAGCGCGCCGACCAGTTCCAGGGGGGTCTGCACGGTGTAGAAGTCAACGGACCCGCCGGATCCGCCGGGTTCTCCGGTTCCGCCGGGGTCTCCGGTTCCGCCGGGTTCTCCGGGGCCGCTGCCGGTGGCCCCCTCGTCGAAGAGGGCGTGGAAGAGGATGCCCTGCTGCAACGGCGTGAGCGGCAGCACCGCCTCCAGGGATGTCTGTTTCACGAGGTCTCCCACTGGGCTTCGAGCTCGTCGAGTTCCTCCGCGTCGAGGTGCACCAGGCTCGCGGCGTCGCGCGGTGTCCCGGCTTCCGGGCCGGTGTCCTGGGCCACTTCGGCGAGCCGGGCGATGGTCTTGTGGAGGAAGATGTCGTTGGTGGTGTGGTGA
>NZ_MAXF01000184.1 GCF_001704635.1 Streptomyces sparsogenes
CGGGCCGGTGTCCTGGGCCACTTCGGCGAGCCGGGCGATGGTCTTGTGGAGGAAGATGTCGTTGGTGGTGACGACGAGCCCCGCCTCGTGGGCGCGGGCCGCCAGTCGCATGGCGACGACCGAGTCGCCGCCGAGGTCGAAGAAGCTGTCGTCCACGCCGATCCGCGCCGCGCCGAGCACCTCGGTGAACGCCTCGTGCAGCACCCGCTCCCGCTCCGTGCCGGGCGCCCGGTAGGCGCTCGCGGCCTCGAACGCGGGGGCCGGCAGGGCCGCGCGGTCCACCTTGCCGTTCGGCGTGAGCGGGAAGGCCTCGAGCGCCACGATCCGGGCCGGGACCATGTACGCGGGGAGCCGGCGCGCCAGGAACTCCCGCAGCGCGGCCGCGTCGAGCCCGCCGTGCGGCGCGG
>NZ_MAXF01000185.1 GCF_001704635.1 Streptomyces sparsogenes
AGCTGTCGTCCGATCCGCGCCGCGCCGAGCACCTCGGTGAACGCCTCGTGCAGCACCCGCTCCCGCTCCGTGCCGGGCGCCCGGTAGGCGCTCGCGGCCTCGAACGCGGGGGCCGGCAGGGCCGCGCGGTCCACCTTGCCGTTCGGCGTGAGCGGGAAGGCCTCGAGCGCCACGATCCGGGCCGGGACCATGTACGCGGGGAGCCGGCGCGCCAGGAACTCCCGCAGCGCGGCCGCGTCGAGCCCGCCGTGCGGCGCGGGGTCGCCGGTGGCGGTGGCGGTGGCGGTGCTCGCGGGGGTGTCGGTGGCCGTGGTCGTCGTGGTGTCGGCGGCGGGTACGGCGTAGGCGACCAGCTGTCCGGTCCCGGGCCGGTCCGCGCGGACCGCCGCGACGGCCCCGCCGACGCCGGGGGCCTGGGCGAGCTGGGCCTCGATCTCGCCGAGTTCGATGCGGAAGCCCCGCAGCTTGACCTGGCGGTCGGCGCGGCCGAGGTACGTCAGCTCGCCGTCCGCCGTCCAGCGGGCCATGTCCCCCGTCCGGTACATCCGCGCGCCGGGCGCGCCGAAGGGGTCGGCGACGAACCGCTCCGCGGTGACCCCGGGGCGGCCGAGGTAGCCGCGGGCGAGCCCGTCGCCGCTCAGGTACACCTCCCCCGCGACCCCGGGCGGCACCGGCCGCAGCGCGGAGTCGAGCAGCCGGAGCCGGCCGCCGGGGACCGAGGACCCCAGGGGCGGCGCGGTCCGGCCGGACAGCGGCCCGGTCTGGGTGGCGATCACCGTGGCCTCGGTGGGGCCGTAGGCGTTGACCATGTGCCGTCCCGGGG
This sequence comes from Streptomyces sparsogenes, assembly GCF_001704635.1. Taxonomy (GTDB): domain Bacteria; phylum Actinomycetota; class Actinomycetes; order Streptomycetales; family Streptomycetaceae; genus Streptomyces; species Streptomyces sparsogenes. The sequence continues at coordinate 824 of NZ_MAXF01000185.1, forward strand.
ACCAGCGGGCGACCAGCTCGGGTGGGCAGGGCTCGGCGCCGACGACCAGATTGACGCCCTTCGGCAGGCCGTCCTGGGGCATGGCCGTGAGCGCGGAGGGGGCGAGCAGCAGGCAGTCGACGCCCAGTTCGGCCACCAGGGCGGCCAGCGGCGGCCCTGGCACCAGGCGTTCGGGCGGGGCGACCACGGCGGCGGCGCCGGTGAGCAGCGCCACGCACAGCTCCCACACCGACGCGTCGAAGCTCGGCGACGCGAACTGCAGCACCCGGGTGTCCGGTCCCAGGCGGAGGAGGTCCGTCTGCTGCCGCAGCAGGGCGGCCAGGCCGGTGTGGGTGACCACCACGCCCTTGGGGCGGCCGGTGGAGCCGGAGGTGTAGATGACGTACGCCGGGTGCCCCGGCCTCAGCGGCGCCACGCGGTCGCGGTCGCTGAGGTCGGCTTCGACATCCGTATCGGTGTCGGTGTGCGTTTCCGTGTCCGTGTCCGTGGCGTGACCCGCGCCGTCCAGGTGGAGCCGGGGCACGCCCGGGGCCAGTGTGCCGTCGTCGGCGGCCCGCGTGGTGAGCAGCATCAGCGGCTCGGTGTCCGCCAGCATGGCGGCGACCCGCTCCCGCGGATAGTCCAGGTCGACGGGGAGGTACGCGGCTCCCGCCTTCATCACCGCGATCACGGCCGTCAGCGCGGCGACGCCACGCGGCAGGGCGACGGCCACCAGGCGCTCGGGGCCCGCTCCCCGCGCCACCAGGGCCCTGGCGAGGCGGTTGGCGCGGGCGTTGAGGCCGGCGTAGTCGAGGCGGGAGGTGGGCGACAGCACCGCGCAGGCCCGCGGGGTGCGCCGCACCTGGTCCTCGAACAGCTCGGGGAAGGTACGCGGCGTCACGTGCCGCGCCGGACCCGGTGGCAGGCCGACGGCGAGCGCCTCGGTGCGTTCGTCCGCCGTGAGGACGTCCACCCGGGCGAGCGGAAGGTCGGGCGGGGCGGCGAGGAAACGGGTGAGGAAGTCGGTGAACCGCGCCTGGTGCGCGGCCAGTTCCGCGGCGGTGTAGCGGTCGGGGTTGGCCTCGAACTCCACGCGCGCGCCCCGGCCGTCGGGTCCGGGGTGGCAGGTGATGTTGAGGTCGGTGACCGGCCCGCCGGAGAGCGCGGCCAGGCGCGCCTCGCGTCCGGTGAACGCGGTCTCGGAGCCCGCCGGCACGATGTTCACCAGCACGCCGAACAACTGCTCGTTGGTGCCGAGCAGGCGCAGGTCGCGGCGGAGCTCGTCGTACGGGTAGCGCTGGTGGGTGAGGAGTTCGCCGAGCCGCCGCGCCACCTGCCGGACCAGCGGTGCCCTGCCCTCGGCGGGGCTGACGGCCATCCGCAGCGGGAGCGTGTTCGAGAGCATGCCGGGCACGTCGCGCGACCGGGCGCCGAGCCGTGCGGTGACCGGGACGCCGAGGGTGAGGTCCTGGGCTCCGGTCATGCCCTGGAGATACGCCGCGACGGCCGCCAGCATCGGCACCGTCCACGGGGCGCGGGCGTCCCGCCCCGCGGTCCGCAGCGCCCGCAGTTCGGCCTGCGAGAGGACCGTCGTCGCCGACAGGGCGCGCCCCGCGGCGCCGGTCGGCACCCCGGGGGCGAGCGAGGCGGTCTCGGGCCGGTCGGCGAGGACACCGTTCCAGTAGTCCCGGTCCGCGGTGTAGTCGTCCGAGGCCCGGTAGTCCGTCTCCTCCGCCAGCAGGTCCACGAGGCGGCCCAGCGGCTCGCCCGCCGGCTCGGTCCCGGCGGCCAGGGCCTCGTAGACGGTGGCGATCCTGCGCGAGTGCAGCACCGAGCCGAACGCGTCGGACAGGATGTGGTGGCTGCGCTGGTACCACAGGTGGTGGTCGGGCCCGATCCGCATGAGGACGTGCCCGGACAGCGTGTCCCGGAGCGGGTCGCGCGCGGTGGCGCGGTCCCGTTCGACCAGCGCCCCGGCCGTGGTGAGGGCGTCCGGGTCCCCGCTGAGGTCGATCTCCCGCCACGTCGAGCGGCCGGGGGCGACCGGCCGCTGGTAGAGGCCGTCCGGACGCTCCACCAGTTCGACGTCCCAGCTGCCGCTCTCCCCCTCCGCGTGGCGGATCGCCCGGCGCAGCAGTTCCCCGTCCAGCGGCCCGCGGACCTCCATGACGGCCACGGTGTTGTAGGCCGGGTTGTCCGGCTGGAGGCGCTGGGCGTGGAAGACACCCCTCTGGGCGGCCGTGAGCGGGAGCAGGCCGTGCTCGGCGTCGGGTGAAGTCATCGGGTTCGTAACCGCTCTCTCGTGCACCGGACCGTGAAGCTCGGATCTCGGTCGATGCTGCATCGGCGCACGGCCGCTCACCAGGCAATCGACCGGCAATCGCGGTTGCTGGTCGAAATGCCGCCCGGGCCGGGGCGAGTTACCGGCCGCTTGCCTGGTGGCCGCGCGGGCCGCGTGGCGATGCTGTGCGGCGGTGCACTCCCGGAAAGGACGAGGACGTTGGGTATTCCGGATCGGGGCCTGCTCGACTGGCTGGACGAGGCGTCCACCGAGCGTGGCCTGTACTACGCGAACGACGACGACGGCTGGGACTTCTGGTCCTACCGCGACCTGGGCCGGCTGGTGCTGCGCACCGCCGCCGCGCTGCGGGCGAACGGGATCGGCCGGGGCGATGTGGTGGCGCTGGTGCAGCGCTCCAGCCCGGGTTTCGTGGCCGGGTTCTTCGGCGCGCTGGCCGCCGGCGCGACACCGTGCTCCATCGCCCCGCCGTTCGCCTTCCAGCGTGCGGACGAGTACGAGAAGCACGCCGCGCATCTGCTGCGTACCGTCCGCCCCGCGGCCGTGGTCTGCGACGACGAGTCGCTGGAGCGGATGGCCAAGGTGGCCGCGGAGGTGGGCCTCGGCGCACCGGTCGCCTTCGACGGCCTGGTGGCGGACACCGAGCCGCTGGAGCGGCCGCTGCCGCTGCCCGAGACCGCGCTGGTGCAGTTCACCTCGGGGTCGAGCGGTTTCTCGCGCGGGGTGCGGATCTCCGCCGAGGCGCTGCGGACCAACATCTCGGGGATGGGCACCTGGCTGGGGTGCGCGCCGGAGCGCCCCGCGGCGAGCTGGCTGCCGGTCCATCACGACATGGGCCTCGTCGGCTTCCTGCTGAACGTCGTCGTCACCGGCTTCGACGGGTGGATGTTCCAGCCGGACGATTTCATCCGCTCGCCGCTGCGCTATCTGCGCTGCCTCAGCGACCGGCGCATCGTCATGACGGCCATGCCCAACTTCGGCCTGTCGTACATCGCGCGCCGGGTGAGGCCGGCCGATCTGGAGGGGCTGCGCTTCGACGCGCTGCGGGCCGTGATCGTCGGCGCGGAGCGGATCGACCCACGGGTGCTGCGCGACTTCCACGCGCTGCTGGGGCCGCACGGGCTGGACCGCGGCGCGCTGGTCCCCGCGTACGGCAGCGCGGAGGCGACCTTGGCGGTGACCGGTCTGCCCCCGGGCGAGGGCTGGTCGACGGGGCGCCCGGACACCGCGGGCGACGTGGCGTCCCTCGCCGGTACGGCGGTGGTCGGCTGCGGCCGCCCGCTGCCGGGCAGAACGGTGACGATCGTGTCCGAGGACGGCGCGGCCCTCCCGGTCGGGCGGGTCGGCGAGATCGTGGTCAGCGGGGTGTCGATCGCGAGCGGGTACGTGGGCGACACCGGCTCGGCCTCGGGGACCAGCCTCGGCGGGCAGGGGCTGCGGACCGGTGACGCGGGGTTTGTGCGGGACGGTCAGCTGTTCGTGATCGGCCGGCTGGGCGACGGGCTCAAGGTGAGCGGGAAGATGGTGTTCGCCGAGAGCCTGGAGGCGCTGTTGCACGAGCGCGGCATCCCGGAGCGCCGGGTGGCCGTCCTGCTCGGGGTCCGCGACGGCAGGCCCACGGCGGTGGCCCTGTTCGCGGCGGCCAAGCCCGGCTGGCGGCGGACCGCCCACGAGGTGCTGTCGGAGTGGCTCGGCGACGCGGAGCTGTTGTCGGCCGAGGTGCCCCGGGGTGGCATCGCGGTGACCTCCAGCGGCAAGCCGCGGCGCCGCGTCATCTGGCGGGCGGTGTGCGCCGGGGAGTTCCCCTCGGCGCTCGGGCCGTTGACGGCGGACTGATCCGGCACACTCCACCGCTGCCCGGCGCGCGGTGCGCGCCGGGCAGCGGTGGAGTGTGCCGGGGTGGGGCGCCGGGCCCGGTTCCGGGGCCGGTCAGCGGGTGGCCATGGTCTCGGGGCGCACCAGGTTCTCCGCGAGCAGCAGCTCCCTCACCCGCTCCGACAGCAGGCCCAGTTGCCGCAGCACATGGATGACCTGCTGGAACAGCAGCTGCCGGTAGGTGGCCATCATCGGGTTGGTGCGGGCGAAGCGCAGCCCCTTGGCCACGTCGAGGTCCATCCGCTCCCACACCTCGCGGAGCATGAAGCGCCGGGACATCAGCCGGATGGACTCCAGCAGGAAGTCCTCGCGCTCCCGCAGCTCCGCCGTGGTGGCGTCCGCGTACATGCCGGTGAGGGAGGTGACGCCGAAGGCGATGTGCCGGGCCTCGTCGCTCGCCACCATCTTGGTGATCTGCCGGATCAGCGGGTCGCCGAAGCCACTGCTGGCGAGCCGCAGCCCGGTGATCGCCAGTCCCTCCATGACCACCTGCATGCCGAGGTAGACGATGTCCCACCGGGACTCCGACAGCACATCGCGCAGCAGCGTCCCGAGCCCGGGGTTGACCGGGTAGACGGTGCCGAGTTTCTCGTCCATGTAGCGCGCGAAGGCCTCGACGTGCCGGGCCTCGTCGGCGACCTGGGAGGCGGCGTAGGTCTTGGCGTCCATGTCGGGCACGGTCTCCACCAGCCGGGCGGTGGTCACCAGCGCGCCCTGCTCGCCGTGCAGGAACTGGCTGCACATCCAGGCCTGGTACTCCCAGCGGAACCGGGTGAGCAGTTCGCGCGGCACCGGGCTGCCCTCGCCGACGACGAAGCCGGCGAGCCGGGCGCCGTTCTCCTCGGTCAGCTCGGACCCGAAGCGGACGTCGTGGTCCCAGTCGATGTCGGTCGCGGCGTTCCACTGCGAGGCCTTGTTCTTCTCGTACAGGCTCCACACACGGCTGTCGCGTTTTCCGTAGTCCCAGTTCAGGCACGCCTGGGTGAGGGCCTCGACCTTCATCAGGTCCGCCGTGACGGCGTCCAGGGTGAAGAAGGTGGCGTCGGTTGCCTCGTCGGGAACAGTGGTCATGGGAAGTCGGTCCCCTCAGGCGCAAGGGCAGAACGGTCGGCCCCGATCCTCGCCGCGCGACGGTTCCGCCCTCCAGGCAGACCTGGGGGCAACTCGGCGGCAGACCGGTTGCCGGTCCGTGTGCCTGGCCCGGCGGCCACCGCGGCGCCACCATGGGCCGCCGGGGCCACCGCCCCGGGGCGAGTGCCGGGCGAGGAGAGGAGCGGGATGGGAACCCACGCCGCCGTACGACCCTGCCATGTGGCGGACACGCCGACGCGCGGGGTGGACACTCCGTGGATCGTCGGCCGGGTGACCGCTCCCCGTCCCCGGCTGCGGTTGTTCTGCCTGCCCCAGGCGGGTGGCAGCGCGGGCTCGTACGCCCCGTGGCGCCTCGCGCCGCCGCCCGGCATCGAGCTGGCGACGGTGGAGCTGCCCGGCCGTGGGGTGCGCAGCGCGGAGCCGCTGCCGGACACCCTGGAGGAGCTGGCGGAGGCCGTGCTCGACGGCATCTCGGCCGAGTTCGACCTGCCGTACGCGCTCTTCGGCCACAGCTTCGGGGCGCTGCTGGGCTATGAGATCGCCGTCCGCGCCGGCCGGCGCGGTCTGCCCGCGCCCCGCGCGCTGCTGGTCTCCGCCTCCCGGGCGCCGCACACCCCGGTGCCCCGGCGGATCTCGGACCGGGACGACGAGAGCCTGCTCGCCTGGCTCGAGGGGTTCGGCGGCTTCCCGCCGGACCTCCGGCGGTATCCGTCGTATCTGCGGTACGCGCTGCGTACGGTCCGCCGCGACCTCGCCCTCACCGAGGTGTACCGGAGCGCCGGGCCGGTGCCGGTCGGCTGCCCGCTGCATGTGTTCGGCGGCGCCGAGGACCCGCTGGTGGCCGCCGACCGGCTGGAGCGGTGGCGCGAGTGCGCCGGGGCCGGGTGCACGGTGCGGCTGCTGCCCGGCGGGCACGACTACCTCTTCACCGGTGCTCCGGCGGTGCTCGGCGCCGTCGCGGAGGCGCTCGGCTGACCGGCGGGGTTCTCACCGAACACCAGGGCACCCGACATCAGGGCACCGGATGCGGGCCCGTTCCCAGGGAGTTGTGACGAGTGGACGATCTGACCGGCATCACCGTGTTGCGGGCGGAGGGCGAGCGGCTGGGGGCCTTCGCGCGGCGGCAGGCCCCGGCGATCCACGAGGCCGTCGCCGCCCGTGGCGCCGTGCTGATCCGGGGGGCCGGCGCGGAGGGCGTGGCGGATTTCCAGCAGGCGCTGGACGGGCTCGGGTTCCGGCCGCTGGAGTACACGGAGCGCTCGACGCCGCGCAGCGAGGTGGGCGACGGGGTGTTCACCTCCACCGAGTACCCGGCCCGCGAGGTGATCCCGCAGCACTGCGAGTCGTCGTACGCCGGTGCCTGGCCCGGCCGACTGGCGTTCTTCTGCGCCACCCCGGCGGCCACCGGCGGCGCCACCCCGATCACGGATGTGGAGCGGGTGCTGGAGGAGATGCCCGCCGAGGTGGTCGAGGCCCTAGAGGCGCGGGGGCTGCGCTATGTGCGCAACTACGGCAGCGGGGTGGGGCTCGACTGGCGCGAGGCCTTCCAGACCGACAGCCGGGCCGAGGTGGACCGGTTCTGCGCGGCGGGCGGGCTGGAGTGGCAGTGGCTGGAGGACGACCGGCTGCGCACGGTCCGCCGGGCCCCGGCGACCGTGACGCACCCGCGCACCGGGCGCCGGGTGTGGTTCAACCACCTGGTGCTGTTCCACCAGTCGGCCCTGCCCAGCGGGTTGCGGGCGGACCTGGTGGCGCTGTTCGGCGCCGACGGGCTGCCCAATGACGTGCTGTTCGGCGACGGGAGCCCGATCCCCGACGAGCTGGTGGCCGCGGCCCGGGCGGTCTTCGAGCGGCGCGCGCGGCGCTTCGCCTGGCGGCGCCACGACCTGCTGGTGATCGACAACATGCGCTGGTCGCACGGGCGGGAGGCGTTCACCGGGGAGCGCCGGGTGCTGGTCTCCATGTCGGACCCGATCACCCGGTCCGCCCGGCCGGAGCCGGCCTACCGCGGCTGACCCGCGCACCGGCAACGCGGCCCGCCCGCCGAGAAGTCGGCGGGCAGGGAAGCTGCCGGTCGGCTGCCTGGCCCGGGTGTCGGGCCGCCCGACATCATCGTGGCATCCGGCCGAAACCGGTCGCCACGCCCTCCCATGACACGCCACCCGCCTCGGCGCGCGCCGCCGACCGCCTCCGGGGAACCCGCCAGTGAACGAAGTGACACAGTCGCCGATCGAGTCCGTGCTGCCCCTCACGCCGCTGCAGGAGGGCATGCTCTTCCACGCTCTGTACGACTCCGAGGCTGTGGACGTCTACACCATCCAGGCGCCCTTCGAACTGGTCGGCGAGGTGTCCGCGAAGGCCCTGCGCGCCGCCTGCGCCGCCACCCTGGCGCGCCACACCGCGCTGCGGGCCGGTTTCCGCCAGCGGGCGAACGGGCAGGCGGTCCAGCTGATCCGGCGCTCCGTGAAGACGCCGTGGACCGAGCTGGACCTCTCCGCGGATCCCGAGTCGGTGCGCCGGAAGAAGCTGGTGGCCTTCCTGGAGGAGGAGCGGTCGCGCCGCTTCGACATGACGGCCCCGCCGCTGATGCGGTTCGCGCTGGTCCGGCTGGCCGAGCGCCAGTACGCGTTCATCCTGACGTACCACCACATCCTGCTGGACGGCTGGTCCCTGCCGCTGGTGCTGGAGGACCTGTTCACGCTGTACCGCCGGGAGAACGAGGGGGGAGGCGCCGGCGGCGGGCCGGCGCAGGCCACGCCGTTCTCCGACTTCCTGCGGTGGCTCTCCCGGCAGGACCGGCCCGCGGCGGAGGCGGCGTGGCGGTCGGCGCTCCAGGGGCTCTCCGAGCCCACGCTCGTGGCCGCCGGGGCGCCGGCGGCCGGGGACGGGGAGATGCCCGGCCTGCTGCACATCACGCTTCCCGAGGGCGCGACCGAGGCGCTGTCGGAGACCGCCCGCAGGCACGGGCTCACCCTCAACACGGTGGTGCAGGGCGTCTGGGCGCTGCTGTTGTCCCTGCTGACCGGGCGTGGCGACGTGGTGTTCGGCCAGACCGTGCACGGCCGCCCGCCGGGGCTGCCCGGCGCCGACTCGGTGGTCGGCCTGCTCATGAACGCCGTGCCGGTCCGGGTGCGGATCGACCCGGCGGAGACGGTGGCCGCGCTGTTCGCCCGGATCCAGGACGAACAGTTCGCGCTGGCCCCGCACCAGCACCTCGGGCTCGCCGAGGTGCGGCGCCTGACCGGTCTTGACACGCTGTTCGACACCTCCACGGGCTTCGGCAACGCGCCCTTCGACTGGGCGTCCGTGCGTGACAGCGTGCCGGGCCTGCGGATCACCCCGCTCGCCGACGAGGAGGCGGGCGAGGGAGGCGAGGGGCCGGAGGACGGCGGCCGGCAGGAGATCACCGGTGCCACGCACTACCCGCTGAGCGTGGTGGCCGTACCCGGCTCCCGGCTGCGCCTGGACATCAGCTACCGGCGCCGCCTGTTCGACGACGCCCGCCTCGAGCTGATCGGCTCCCGGCTGCGGTTGCTGCTCGACGCCTTCATCCACTCCCCCACCACCCCCGTCGCGCGACTGCCGCTGCTGACCGGCCAGGAGCGCGCACGGGTGCTGGGCGGGTGGGCCGGCCGCGCCGGGACCCGGACGCCCGCGGCGGACGGGCCCGGCACGGCCACGCTCGTCCGGCGCTTCGAGGACCAGGTGCGCCGGACCCCCGACGCCCCGGCCGTGGCCGACCCGGCGCGCACGCTCGGCTACCGCGAGCTCGACGAGGCCGCCAACCGGCTGGCCCGGCTCCTGCTGGGGCGCGGCGTACGGCCGGGGGATCTGGTGGCGGTGGCGCTGCCGCGCGGCACCGACCTGGTCGTGGCGCTGCTGGGGGCGCTGAAGGCGGGGGCCGGCTATCTGCCGGTCGACCCCGGGTATCCGCCGGAGCGCGTCGCGTATCTGCTCGCCGACGCCGCCCCGTCCGCGGTCGTCTGCGCCGACACCGGCCACCCGGAGCTCGCCGGACACCCGTCGGCGGTCCCGCTGAGCGACCCAGCCGTGCGGGCCGGGCTCGCGGCGCTGCCGGGAAATCCGGTGGACGACGCCGAGCGCGGCGCGCCGGTCCGGCCCGCCGACCGCGCCTACGTCATTTACACCTCGGGGTCGACCGGCCGCCCCAAGGGGGTGGCGGTGGAACACCGCACGGTCGACAACTACCTCGCCTTCGCCCGCGAGGCCTACCCGGGCCTGGCCGGACACGCGCTGGTGCACTCGCCGCCCTCCTTCGACCTCACCGTCACCGCCGTCTTCGGCCCGCTGACCTCGGGCGGCCTGGTGCGCATGGTGGACCTGGAGGACTTCGACGCCCCGCCCGGGGCCACCGGCGCGGCGCCCACGTTCGTCAAGGCCACCCCCAGCCATCTGCCGGTGCTGGTCGACTCCGCCGACTGGTACTCGCCGACCGGCGAACTCGTCCTGGGCGGCGAGCAGTTGACCGGGGAGGCGCTGGCCGCGTGGCGGGCCCGCCACCCCGGCGCGACGGTCGTGAACGAGTACGGGCCCACCGAGGCGACCGTGGGCTGTGTGGAGTACCGCCTGGAGCCCGGGGATCCGCTGCCGCGGGGCGCGGTGCCCATCGGCCGGCCCGTCCCCGGCGCCCGGATCTATGTGCTGGACGCGTGGCTGCGCCCGGTCCCCGCGGGCGTCCCCGGCGAGCTGTACATCGGCGGTGAGGTGCTGGCCCGCGGCTATGTCCGGCGGCCGGGGCTCTCCGCGGCCCGCTTCGTCGCCGACCCGTTCGGCGAGCCCGGCGGCCGGATGTACCGCACCGGCGACATTGCCTGGTGGCGGCCCGACGGCACCGTGGTTTACGGCGGACGGGCCGACGACCAGGTGAAGGTCCGCGGCTTCCGGATCGAACTGGGCGAGATCGAGGCCGTGATCGGCGGCGACCCCGCGGTCGCCCGGGCCGCCGCGGCGGTGCGGGAGGACCGCCCCGGCGCGCCGAACCTGGTGGCGTACGTGGTGCCGGAGCCCGGGCGGGAGGCCGAACTCGCCACGCTGGCCGAGCGGATCGCGGCCAAGCTGCCCGCGTACATGCTCCCCTCCGCGTTCGTCACCCTGCCCACGCTTCCGCTGAGCCCGAACGGCAAGGTCGACCGGTCCGCGCTGCCCGCGCCGGAGCCGGCCGCGGCGCCGCCGCGCGGGCGCGGGACCGGGGAGGCCGGAGGGGCCCGGCCGGACCCGGGGGCACGGGAGGGCGCCGCGGCCACGCTCGCCAGGCTGTTCGCGCAGGTGCTCGGCGCGGACGGAGCCGGGGCGGGGGACGACTTCTTCGCTCTCGGCGGCGACTCGATCACCGTCATCCAGCTGGTGGCGCGGGCGCGCGAGGCGGGCCTGCGGTTCACTCCTAAGCAGGTCTTCACCCATCGCACGGCCGAGGCCCTCGCCGCGTTCCTGGAGCAGGACGCGAAGCCGGCCACCGCCCCGACGGCCGGTGCGCCCGCCCGCGACGAGGGTTCCGCCGTCGTCCCCGCCACGCCGATCATGCGCCGGCTCCATGAGCACGGCGGCGCGGTGGACGCCTTCCACCAGTCGACGCTGCTGCGGGTGGCGCCCGGACTCGGCACCGACCGGCTGGCCGCCGCCGTGGCAGCCGTCGTGGAGCGGCACCAGGCGCTGCGCGCCCGGCTGCGGGACGACGGGTCGCTCGCCGTGGACCCGGTGGACCCGGGCGGGTCGCGCGGGGCGGTCCGCCGGGTGGACATCTCCCACCTCCCCGCCGGCGCCGTGCGCCCGCGGATCTCCGCCTGCGCCGCGGAGGACGCCGACGCGCTCGCCCCGCGCCAGGGCGCGATGGTGCGGGCCACCTGGTTCGACGCCGGCGAGGGCCGGCCGGGGCGGCTGCTCGTCACCGTCCACCACCTGGCCGTGGACGCGGTCTCCTGGCACATCCTGCTGACCGACCTGTACACCGCCTGGCGGGCCACGGCGGCGGGCGGGGCCCCGGCGCCGGCGGACCCGGTGCCGCTCCCGCTGCGGGACTGGAGCCACCGGCTGCTGGCCGCCGCGAAGGAACCCGCCCTGCGCGGCGAGCTCCCCGTGTGGCGCCGGATCCTGCGCCCGGGCTCCCTCGCCCTCACCGACGCCCGGCTCTCGCCGTCCCGCGACATCCACGCGACCGCCGGCGAGCTGGACCTCGCGCTCCCCGAGGACCTGACCGCGCCGCTGCTCACCTCGGTGCCGGCCGCCCTCGGCGCCCGCACCGACGAGCTGCTGCTCACCGGCCTGGCGCTGGCCGTCGCCGCCTGGCGGCGCGCCGAGGCCGGCGGCGCCACCGCGGTGCTGGTGGATGTGGAGGGGCACGGCCGCGAGCAGGTCACCGAGGACACCGATCTGTCGGGCACCGTGGGCTGGCTCACCTCGCTGTACCCGGTGCGGCTCGACGCCGGGTTCGCCGGCTGGGACCCGGCGGGCGATCCGGCCCCCGCGCGCCTCGGGGACGCCGTGCGCCGGGTCGCCGCCCACCTGCGGCAGATCCCCCGGCGCGGCATCGGCTTCGGGCTGCTGCGCCATCTGAACCCGGACACGGCCGCCGAGTTGGCGGCCCGGCCGGACCCGCAGATCGGTTTCAACTACCTGGGTCGGCAGGAGAACTCCACGGACGCCGACTGGAGCGTGGCGCCGGAGTCGGACGCGCTGCCGGCCGGTCCCGATCCGCGGATGCCGATGACCCATGTCGTCGAGGTGAACGCGGCGGTCCAGGACGGCCCGGCGGGCCCGCGGCTGGTCGCCCACTGGCTGTGGGCGTCCCGCCTGCTGGCCGGGGAGGAGGTCGGCGAGCTGGCGCGGCTGTGGTTCGCGGCGCTGCGCGCGCTGGTGGCGTACGGGGCGAGCGCGGCCCCCGAGCAGGCCGCGACGCGGGGCGGGGCCGGACTGGACGGCGCCGAACAAGACGGGGCCGGGCTGGGCGGGGCTGGACGGGACGAGAAGGAGCTGTCCCGGCTCGCCGGCCGGATCGGCATGCCCGTGGCGCGGCTGCTGCCGCTCACCCCGACACAGGAGGGGCTGCTCTTCCACGCCCGCTACGACAGCGGGGCCCTGGACGTCTACAACGTGCAGATCGCCCTGGAGGTGCGGGGCCCGCTCGACGCCCAGCGGTTCCGCGACGCGTGTGACGCCCTGCTGAGGCGCCACCCGATGCTGCGCGCGGCCTTCCTCCAGCGGCGGTCGGGCGAACCGGTCCAGGTCATCCCGGAACAGGTGGGGATGCCCTGGTACGCGCACGACCTGACGGGTCTCGCCCCGCGGGAGCGGGACGCGCGGCTGGAGGAGCTGCTGGAGGCCGACCGGCGGCGGCGCTTCGACGTGGCCCGGCCGCCGCTGACCCGCTGCACCCTGATCGAGCTGGAGGAGGACCGGCGGCGGCTGGTGCTGAGCGTGCACCATCTGCTCGTGGACGGCTGGACCACCTCGCTGCTGCTGCGCGACCTGCTGGCGCTCTTCGACCACGAAGGCGACGAGAGCGGTCTGCCGACGCCCGGCCACTACCCCGACTATCTGCGGTGGCTGGCCGCGCAGGACCGCGACGAGGCGCGTGCCGCCTGGCGCGCCTCGCTGGCGGGCCTGAGGGAACCCACCCTGGTCTGCCCCGGCCGGGACATCGCGCGGACGCCCGTCCTCCCGGAGCGCACCGTCGTCGAGCTGCCCGAGCCGGACACCTCCGCGCTGCTCGACGCCTCGCGCCGGCACGGCGTCACGCTCAACACGCTGCTGCGGCTGGCCTGGGGTCTGGCGCTGCACCGGCGGACCGGGCGGCGGGACATCGTCTTCGGGGCCACGGTTTCCGGCCGGGTGGCCGAGCTGCCGGGCATCGAGGAGATGGTGGGGCTGTTCATCAACACCGTGCCGGTGCGGGTGCGCCTCGACCCGGCCGAGCCGCTGTCCGGGCTGCTGACCCGGCTGCAACAGGAACACGCCGAGCTGCTCCCGTACCACCACCTCGCCCTGACGGACATCCAGCGGGCGGTGGGCCTGGGCACGCTGTTCGACAGCTGCGTCGTCTTCGAGAACTTCCCGACCGCCGAGGCCCTGCCCAGCCCGGAGGACGGCCTGTGGCTGACCGAGGTCACCGGCCACGACGCCTACCACTACCCGCTGAAGCTGATGGTCGCGCCCGGCCGGCGGCTGCGCCTGGAGCTGAGCCACCGCCCCGATCTGCTCGACGCGGACGACGCGCGGCAGATGGCCGCGGACCTGCGGGAGCTCCTGGCCGAGCTGCCCGGGGCCCTGACGGCGCCGACGGAGCGTTTCCTGACCGGCGCCGGCACGCCCGCCGCCGGAGCCCTGGAGCGGCGGCTGTGCGAGCTGATCGCCGAGGTGCTGGGGCTCGAGGGCGTCGGGGCGGACGACGACGTGTTCGCCCTCGGCTGCGACTCGCTGACGGCGCTGCGCCTGGCGGGCCGGATCGAGGCGGAGCTGGGGCGCGGCGTCGACATCGCGGCCGTCTTCCGCTGCCGTACCGCCCGCTCCCTCGGTGAAGCGCTCGCCTGAGGCCCCCCGCCGGGCTCGCGGCCGGGCCCGGCGCGGCATGACCCGACGTGAGGAACACGCAGGTGGAGGTGGACATGGGACACGACTCGCTGGTCGTCAATTCATGGAACGAGTGGGACCCGCTCCAGGAGATCGTGGTCGGCTCGGCCGACCGCGCCTGCTTCGAGCCGACCGAGCCGGGCAGCCGCCCCGCGATCCGCGACGCGCCGGGGGTGCCGTTTCCCACCGGACCCAAGTCCGAGGAGGCCGTCGAGCTGGCCAACGAGGAACTGGACGGGCTGGTGGCCCTGTTGGAGTCCCAGGGGATCGTGGTGCGCCGCCCCGAGCCGCACGACTTCTCCGCCCCGGTCCGCACCCCGGACTTCGAGGTGGAGAACCAGTACTGCGCGGTCTGCCCCCGCGATGTGATGATCACGATGGGCAACGAGATCATCGAGGCCACGATGTCCCGCCGGGCCCGCTACTTCGAGTACCAACCCTACCGCAAGCTGGTGTACGAGTACTGGAACGCCGACCCGCGCGTCGAGTGGACGACCGCGCCCAAGCCGTCCATGAGCGACGGGATGTACCGCGAGGAGTTCTGGGAGTGGCCGCTGGAGAAGCGGCACGAGCGGATGCATTCCTTCGAATTCTGCGTCAGCCAGGACGAGGTGGTCTTCGACGCCGCCGACATGAGCCGGCTGGGGCGGGACATCCTGGTCCAGGAGTCGATGACCACCAACCGGGCGGGCATCCGCTGGCTGAGGCGGCATCTGGAGCCGCGTGGCTTCCGGGTCCACACGGTGCACTTCCCGCTGGACTTCTTCCCCTCGCACATCGACTGCACGTTCGTGCCGCTGCGCCCCGGGCTGGTCCTCACCAACCCGGAGCGGCCGCTGCGCGAGGGGGAGGAGAAGATGTTCCTGGCGAACGACTGGGAGCTGGTCGACGCCCCGCAGCCGGTGCTGGGCAACGACGAGATGCCGCGCTACTGCCAGTCCTCCAAGTGGCTCTCGATGAACGTGCTGAGCATGTCGCCGACGAAGGTCATCTGCGAGGAGCGGGAGAAGCCGCTCCAGGACCTGCTCGCCAAGCTCGACTTCGAGGTGTTCCCGGTGCCGTTCCGCCATGTCTTCGAGTACGGCGGCTCGCTCCACTGCGCCACCTGGGACGTGCGCCGCGAGGGCACCCGCGAGGACTACTTCCCCGCCCTCCGCTACGAGCCTCTGGTGTGACGCGCGTCCGGGCGGCCGGCACGCGGAGGTCCCACGGCGGCCCCGCCCCCTCATCCGGGCGGGGCCGCCCCTCGTTCAGCGGGGTTCGAGGGTGAGGCGCTCGTCGGCGAGCGGGGTGACCGGCGTGGCGTCCCGGGCCACGAGGAACTCGGGGCGGGTCGGCCGGGTGGGGGCGTTGTCGACCGCGTTGTAGGTGACCAGAAGTAACGCGCGGCGGTCGTCGGAGAGGTTGTTCGACGAGGAGTGGACGATGCTCGGGTGGAAGGCGTGCACCGAGCCGGCCGCCCCCTTGATCTTGTCCTCTCCGCGCTGCCGGGCCAGGGCCCGCGCCCGCTCCTCGCTCACCGTGTAGGCGAGGTCGGCCGATACGTGCTGACGCCAGTCGGACTTCTCGCCGGAGTCCTCGGCGGGCAGGTCGAGCAGTCCCAGGCCGTGGGAGCCGGGGATGACGACCAGCGGGCCGTTGTCGTCGTGGACGTCGTCGAGCGACAGGGCGATGTTGACCGCGTCGGGGCGGCGCATTCCGTCCTCCTCGCTCCAGAACGCGAAGTCCTGGTGCCAGGGCCAGGCGGCACCCTCCCGGGCCTGCTTGAGGTTGACCTTGAACTGGTAGACATAGACGGGTTTGCCGGTCAGCGCCTCGGCGAGGGAGACCAGTCGGGGGTGGCGCACCAGTGCCGAGCAGAGCTCGTCGAAGGCGTGGCAGCCGTGGATCGCGCGCACGGTGTCGTTGCCCGCCTCGTGGACGACCTCCGGCCTGCGCTGCCGGCTGATCGCCGCCACCCGGTCGCGCAGCAGCCGCACGGAGTCGTCGGCGAACCGGTAGGGGTAGGCGCACCAGCCGTTTTCGTCATAGGCGGTCCTGAGATCCGCCAGGGATGCTTCCGCCGGAGCGGACATGCGTCATCTCCTTCATCATGCATGCTCAGTCAGTCAAACGCGGGGTGAAGTGACGTCAGGACCTCCCGGATCGGTCGGGAACTCGGGGGCTTCCCGCGTGTCCTCCCGTTACGGCTTCCCGGTGGCCCCTCCGGTCGTATCGTTGCGGTGCGCGCATTGCTTTCCCTCGGCGACGGAGGCTGCTGTGAACAGAGTTGCTTTTCTCTTCCCGGGACAGGGGTCGCAGGTGCCCGGCATGGGGCGGGATCTCGTGGCGCTCCACCCCGACCTGGTGCGGCCCTACTTCGACACCGCGGACGAGGTGCTGGGCATGCCGCTGAGCCGGCTGTGTTTCGAGGGCGACCCCGAGGAGCTGCGGGACACCTCGGTCACCCAGCCCGCGGTGTATCTGGCGAGCCTGGTGTCCGCGGTGGTCCTGCGCGAGCGGGGCGTCGCGCCGGCCGCGGTGGCCGGGCACAGCCTGGGCGAGTACACCGCGCTGGTCGTCGCGGGCGTGCTGGACTGGATGGACGCCCTGAAGCTGGTGCGCCGGCGGGGGGTGTTGATGTCGGAGCTGAACCGCCGTACCCCGGGCCGGATGGCGGCCGTCATCGGTCTCCCGGCGGACCGGGTGCGGGAGCTGTGCGAGGAGGTGTCCCACCGGCGGCGGCTGGTCGTCGAGGTGGCCAACTACAACGCGGCGCGGCAGACGGTGGTCTCCGGCGTCGTCGAGGGCGTCGCCGAGGTGTCCCGCAGGGCCCGCGAGGAGGGCGCGAGCCATGTGGCCGGGCTCAGGGTCGGGGCGCCGTTCCACTGCTCCCTCATGGCGGACGTCGCGGCGGAGTTCGGCGGGGCGCTGGACGCGGTGGCCTTCGCCACCCCCTCCCTGCCGGTGGTGGCCAACGCGACCGCGGGCTACGTGTACTCGGGCGCGGAGGCGCGCGAGCTGCTGCGCCGTCAGCTCGCCGCTCCGGTGCGCTGGCAGGAGACGCTGGACCTGCTGGCCCGGGAGGAGGTGTCGGCCTTCGTGGAGGTCGGCCCCGGGCGGGTGCTCACCAACCTCAGCCGCGCCGGGCATCCGCGGATACCCGCCATGACGGCGGGCACCGGGCGGAAGATCGGCGAGGCGGTGGAGAAGCTGAGCCCGGCCCTGGTGTGACGGCCCGCCGACCGTGCCCTGCGGCGGCGGGGCGCCGCAGGGCACGGTCGCCGCTGCCGGGTCACCGGTACCACGTGGCCGTGCGCAGGCGTGAGCATCCGCTTCCCCCTGTTCCCCGTCTCCCGCGCCCCTCGCCGGTCTGCCGAGTTCATGACATCGGGACGAGGCGATTGGGATGATGTCAATCGCGCCAGGGGCAGTCAACCGTTGATCCGTCAATCGACCTGCGGATACGGGCGTTGTCAGGACATCGCCGCACTCACCCCCGGGCGGCCGGCCGCTCACCCGTCCGGCAGCAGCCGCCCGTCCTCCCGCGCGATCCAGTACCGCCGCAGCACATCGAGCACCACGGACACCTCGCACGCGGTGATGCCGGGCAGGTTCGCCAGATCGCTGGTGAGCAGCCCGGCCAGGCCGTCCTCGTCCCGGAACACCCCGTGGTGGATCACCGCGGAGGTGCCGGCGACCACCGACACATACCGCGCCGAGGGATGGCGGGCCAGCGTGTCGGCCACCTCCTGGACGGCGCCGGGCGCGGCCCGCACGGCGACGACGGCCTCCAGCGGATAGCCCAGGAAACCCGGTTCGATCTCCACGCGCGGCCGCACCAGCCCGCGCCGCAGCAGCGACTGGAGCAGCCGGTAGGCGGTCGGCTGGCTGATGCCGACCGCGCGGGCCACCTCCGCCGCGCTGGCCCGCCCGTCGTGGCGCAGCAGTTCCACGGCGCGCAGCTCGTCGGCGCTGAACCCGGCCGCGCCGGCCGGCTCGTCGCGGGGGTCGGCCAGCTCCCGCAGGGCGGCCACCTGGTCCTCGCTCAGCCGGTGCAGCCGCCAGGCGTCCGACTTGGTCGCGGCCCGCAGCACCAGGTCGCTGTGGGCGGAGCGCACCCCCGGCACCGAGGGGACGCTCGTCATCAGCAGCTCCCGGGCCCGGTCGCGCCGGGCCGCGTGGATCGAGCAGTAGACGTCGGAGCGCCCCGTCGTCGTGGCCACGAACGGGACTTCGGGCAGCTCGGCGAGGTGGCGGGCGACCTCCCGGGCCCGCCCGGGGTCGGTGGCCACCCAGACGTGCAGGGGGTGGCCCTCGGCCAGCATCGGCCAGTCCACCTGCCCGATCACCCGCAGCAGGCGCTCGTCCTCCAGTCGGGCCAGTCGGCGGCCGACGGTGCTGGGCGAGGCGCCGAGCACCTCGGCCAGCGCGCTCAGCGGTGCGCGGGGCGCCACTTGCAGGGCGGCCACCAGGTCGAGGTCGGCGTCGTCCAGCCGCGGGGTCTCCTCCATGCGTACGAATGTACCGCGCGAGCGTTGGCCCTGCCGTGAATGATTCATGCGTTACAAGTCTTTTACTTGCATCATTCCATCAGCGCCTCTCTAATGGACCACCACGCTTGCGCCCCTGACGTAAGGAAGTGCCGACGGTGAGCCCGAACGACGCCCCGACCACGCCCGGCCACAGCCCACACCGGCCGCCCACTCGACCCGGCGATGACACCTCGGCGGCGCTGGCCGGACTGCTCCGGCTGCTGGGGGCGGTCGAGCGGGCCGGCAACAGACTCCCCCACCCCTTCTGGCTGTTCGGGATCCTCAGCGCCCTGCTCGCCCTGGTCAGCTGGGTCCTGGCCGCCGCCGATGTGTCGGCGCCCGACCCGGCGGGCGGCAAGGACGTGGTGGTGCGCAGCCTGGTGTCGGTCGACGGCGTGCGGTCGATGATCACCGACGCGGTGACGAACTACGCCACCTTCCCACCGCTGGGCACGATCCTGGTCGTCATGCTCGGGGTCGCCGTCGCCGACAGGTCGGGGCTGCTCACCGCGATGCTGCGGGCCGGGGTCGGCAAGGTCCCGGCCCGGTGGATGACCTTCGCCGTGGCCTTCACCGCCATGGTCTCCCACATCGCCTCCGACGCGGCCTACGTGGTGCTGGTCCCCCTCGGCGGGCTGGCCTTCCGGGCGGTCGGGCGCAGCCCCGTCCTGGGGATCGTGGTGGCGTACGTGGGGGTGTCCGCCGGCTACGACGCCAGCCCGCTGATCACCCCGATGGACGCGGTGCTGTCCGGGCTGACCACGGCCGCCGCGCACACCGTGGACGCCGGATACTCCGTCACCCCGCTGTCCAACTACTTCTTCTCCCTGGGCTCCTCGGTGGTGCTGGCCGCCGTGATCACCTTCGTCACCGAGAAGGTGCTGGCCAAGCGGGTGGCGGCGCTGCCGCCCGAGGCCGAGGAGCCCCAGGACGAGGACCCCGGCCTGGGCGAGCTGGAGCTGCGGCCCGAGGAGCGCCGCGGGCTGCGCCGCGCGGGCGTCACCCTGCTGCTGTTCCTCGGGGTGATCGTGGCGGCCATGATCCCGGTGGGCTCGCCGCTGCGCGGCGAGGGCGGATCCATCGTCGAGTCCCCGGTGCTGTCCGGCATCGCGGTGGTGCTCGGAGTGTTGTTCGCCCTGCTCGGCGCTGTCTACGGGCGCGCGGCCGGCACGGTCCGAAACAGCCGTGACATCCCGGACTTCATGGCGCAGGGCATGCGCGAGATGGCCCCGATCCTGGTGCTGTTCTTCGCCATCTCCCAGTTCCTCGCCTACTTCAAATGGACCGGCGTCGGCCAGGTGCTCGCGGTGCGCGGCGCCGACCTGCTCAAGGACCTGGGGGTGACCGGCCCGGTGGCCTTCCTGGGCATCCTGGTCGTCTGTACGGTCATCAACCTGGTGATGACCAGCGGATCCGCGATGTGGGCGCTGGTCGCCCCGGTGTTCGTGCCCATGCTGATGCTGCTGGACGTGCCCCCGGAGGCCACCCAGGCGCTGTACCGGATCGCCGACTCCTGCACCAACGCGATCACCCCGATGAGCGCGTACTTCATCATGGCCCTCGGTTTCCTCCAGCGGTACCGGCGCTCCGCGGGCATCGGGACCCTGGCCTCGCTGACCCTGCCGCTGTCCGTGGCCATGCTGGTGGCCTGGACGCTGCTCTTCTACGCCTGGTGGGCGCTGGGCATCCCGCTCGGTCCCGGCGCGCCCGTCCGCTGACCCGGGGCCCGCCGGCCCCGGTCCCCCGCCCGCACCCCACACCCCCGCTGCGCGAACTCCTCGAAAGGACCCCCCACTCCATGGCGCTCCCCGACATCACCGCACTCGCCCGGCGGGTGCTGCCCGAGATGACCGACGATCTGCGGAGGGTGGTGGAGCTGGAGACGCCGAGCGACGACAAGACACTGCTGGACGCCGGGCTCGCCGCGATCCGGTCATGGCTCGTCGAGCGGCTCGGCGAGCCCGACGAGGCGCGGCGGTACGACGGCGGCGAGCACGGCGACGTCCTGACCGTCACCTACCGGGGCACCGCGCCCGGCACGGTGCTGCTGCTCTGCCACTACGACACGGTGTGGCCGGCCGGGACGCTGGCCGAGTGGCCGTTCGAGGTGGTGGACGGGCGCGCCACCGGGCCCGGGATCTTCGACATGAAGACCGGACTCGTCCAGGCCGTGTGGGCGCTGCGGCTGCTGCGGGAGCTGGGGCTCCCCCACCCCTCGGTGCGCCTGCTGCTCAACGGCGACGAGGAGATCGGCAGTCCTGCCTCCCGCCCGCACATCGAGCGGCTGAGCGAGGACGTGCTGGCCACGTTCGTCTTCGAGGCCGCGCAGGACGGGGCGCTGAAGACCGCGCGCAAGGGCGTCGGGCTGTTCGAGGTGACCGCGCACGGCGTCGAGTCGCACGCCGGCCTCGATCCGTACGCCGGGGCGAGCGCGATCCACGCCCTGGCCGAGGTCGTCCCCGCCGTCGTCGCGCTGGGCTCCAGGGAACACGGGACCACCGTGAACGTGGGGCTGATCAGCGGCGGTACGGGCCGCAATGTGGTGGCCGCCCGGGCGTGGTGCGGGATCGACGTCCGGATCGCCGAGCCGGCGGAGATGGCGCGGCTGGACGCCGGGCTGAGCGCGCTGGCGCCCTCCGACCCGCGGGTGCGGCTGACCGTCAGCGGCGGGTGGAACCGGCCGCCGATGGTCGCCCACGAGGCGTCGGCGGCGCTGTTCGAGCGGGCCCGCGCCATCGCGGCCGCACAGGGCTGGGAGCTGCGCGGGACCGCGGTCGGCGGGGCGAGCGACGGCAACTTCGTCTCCGCCCTGGGCCGGCCGGTGCTCGACGGACTGGGCGCCGTGGGCTCCGGCGCCCACGCCCGCCACGAGCACACCCTGCTCGACCACCTCCCCGCCCGCACCGCGCTCACCGTCGGGCTGCTGCACGCCCTGGCGTCGGACGGGCAGTGAGGCCGGGCCGGGTCAGGTCCGGCGGCTGACCTTCATCTGGGCGGCGTCGGGTCATGCGGGCTTCCCGGACGATACGGCGGCAGGCGCGGCGCGGGCCGCCCTGGGGTGTGACCGACCCACCATACGGGGCGGCGCCCGGAGTTCACTTCCGCGCCTCCGCCAGGATCCGGTCGACGAGGGGGCTGTCGAGCCGACGGGCCACGGCGACCAGGTGGCGGCGCTCGGCCTGCGGCGGTACGTCGATGCCCGGCAGCCGTGCGCACGGCCGCAGCGGAGGCCGCCCCGAACGCAGCGCCTCCAGAGCGCCCTTGATCCCCGCGGCCGCGGCCAGCGCGTCGCGCTCCGGCGCCTCCAGGCCGTGGTCGTCGGTGAGGCGCCGCGCGGCGTCGACGACGGTCTGGGAGGTCCAGGGGCGCAGCGCGAGTTGCCCGTCGCGGATCTCGTGGGCGCGGCGCAGGGTGTGGAAGTCCCAGGCGGCGCCGGAGGGCGGGCTGTGGAGGACGACGCCGGGGTCGGCCTGGGTCACGGTGGTCCACAAGGTCTCCAGCGCAAGGAAGTCCCGGCGGCGCTGGCGGCGGGCCCGCAGGGCGGCGCCGGCCCAGCCCGTGGCCATGATCACCCCGCCGATGGAGGACAGCGCGGGGCCCGCGTCCGTACTCAGGACGTCCAGGGCGTGGGAGCCGAGGACCGCGCCGGAGACGGCGAGGACCTTGCACACGCCGTACCCTCCGACGCACACGCAGCCGATCGCCAGGCGCCGCAGACTGACCCGCAGGACCGGGTCGGGGATGTCCTTCAGGCGCCGGTGGCACACGTACACCATCGACCAGATCGCCCAGCCGTACGCCGCCTGATAGACCATCAGGAACGCCAGCACGACGGGCCGGTCGGCGAAGGCGGTGTCGAAGGTCAGGGGCTTCTCGCCGGGCGGCAGGTCGGCGGAGAGGAACAGCCCCACCATGACGGCCGTGGCGGCGCCGTAGTACGGCGCGACCCGGCCCAGGGCGTCGCGCATGCCGGTCTCCGTGGGCGGCCGGCCGACCTCCGCGCCGGCGGATCGCCGCGGGGACCACAACAGCGCCAGCGTGAGGATGCATCCGCAGCACACGGTGACGGCGGTGTAGACGACGAGGGTGGCCAGGTTGGAGACCCCGGCGGTCTCGCCGATCCACCGGTAGACCGCCGGGGCGGCGGCGATGAAGCCGGTGCCGACGGCCAGCGCCCCGATCGCCATCAGCAGCAGGCTGGGGATCCGCTCGGCGGCCCAGGCCCGGGCCTTGTACGCGGCCAGCCCGTAGGTGACGGCGCCCACGGTGAAGTAGCCGACGGTGTGCAGGCCGCCGCCCTCAGACATGGCGTCCCTCCCGGTGGACGAGGGACGGGGCGATCCGGGCGGCCGGGCCGACGTCCGGGGCGAGGTTCAGCTGCTGGTAGAGCAGCGTGCCGATGGTCTCGGCCTCGTGTTCGGTGGGGTCGTCGTAGTGGGACCGCCCCAGGACCCGGCGGACCACGGCGGGGTCGATGGCGTGGTGGCGCGGGATGTGGCCGAGCAGCAGGTGGGCGAGTTCATGGCAGATCACCAGCAGTTGGTGGGCCGGGCTGGTGTGCTCGGGGTAGTAGATGCGGTCCTGGGTCAGGTACTGCTCGTACGTCCCCGTCGGTTCGCCGGGTGCCACGTCCCGTTCGATGAGTCGCAGCGTTCGCCGGGTGCGGGCCTCGTAGGCGGCGTGCAACTCGGCGAGGGTCGGGTGCGGCGGTAGGCCCAGCTCCTTCAACAAGGCCCGCACCCGGCGCCGTTGTGACCGCATGCCCACGCTGTCGTCCTTTCCCTCGACGCGACTGTCAGGAGGTCATCGCACTGCCCGGACGTCACCGCACTGCCGGGAGGTCGCCGTACCGCCGGCGTACGGCGCGGCGGGGGCGGGGCGGCCGGTTCACCACGGTTTCCGCTCGCGCTGCCTGTGCGGGCGGCCGACGGCGCGGC
Organism: Streptomyces sparsogenes; assembly: GCF_001704635.1. Lineage (GTDB taxonomy): Bacteria > Actinomycetota > Actinomycetes > Streptomycetales > Streptomycetaceae > Streptomyces > Streptomyces sparsogenes. Next base: position 24,103 of record NZ_MAXF01000185.1, read on the forward strand.
GCAGCTGGTCCACCAGGGCGCCGACGGTCTCGCGCATGTCGCGGGGCAACACGGCGACGCCCTCGGCGATCTGACGGACCTGGTCGTCGTCCAGCAGTCCGGCCCCGGCCCGCGCCGGGCCGCCGGCGGCGCGGTCGCGGTGGCCGACCGGCTCGCCGCGCCGCTCCTGTTCGATGGCCCGCAGATGCGCCTCCACGTCGCGCGCGTAGGGGTCCTCGTCGGGCGAGAAGAAGTACTCCACGCGCACCCCGAAGAGGGTCGCCAGCGCCACGGCCCGGTCCGCGCGGGGGACCGAGCGGCCGTTGCGCAGGTTGCTGATCTGGCTGACGGACATCCCGACGGCCTCCGCGATCTCCCGCTCCGTGTACGGCCTGCCCACGTCGGCGGGGTAGATGACCTCTTGCAGGCGCTGGAAGCGGCGCGCGAAGCACTGTGCCGCGTCAGGGCGTGCCGAGGTGCGCGGACCTTCTCCAGGGTGCTGCTGCGGGGGCGACATACCTGCGGATCCTAATGCCGCCTCGGCCAGGGTTGCCCCCGCTCGCACGGCGGACCGGCCGTCGGCGGGCAGGTGGCCCCCCGGGCGGGGCCGGGGCATCTTCCTGCCATTCTGTGCGCCGTCCCGGCTCGCCCGGCTCCTGTTCGAGTCATCCTGGTTCCGACGATCGCCGAGCGTCTCCCGGCCACGCCCGGGAGAGTGGGCATCCGCAGGGGACAAGGGGAACGGCGTGCGTATCACCACCGTTGACGGTCATCTCCTGATCGGTGATCCCAGGCTTCCGCTGCGGGTGCTCCTCCTCCATGACGCGGGGGCGACCGCGCTGTCCATGCTCCCGCTCGCCCGGGCCCTGCCGGCGGGCTGTGCCGCCGTCGCGTTCGAGCTGGACGGGCGGGGCGAGCTGGCCGACGCTCCCCCGGTGCGCTGCTTCGACGACGCCGTGAAGCGGCTCCTCCCGGCGTTCCGCAGCTGGGGGGACCGGCCCGCCGTGGTGGTGGGGCACGGGGTGGGCGCCCTCCTCGCCCATGCCCTGGTCGCGGCGCTCCCCCACGGGCAGGGCCACCACATCAGGGACGTCGTACTGGCGGGGTCCCGGTCCCCGGCGACCACCGCCCGCCTGGCGTCGCACCCGCGCGCCCCGTTCCTGACCAGGACCCGGGAGGAGCTCGCCGCGGAGCTGCGGCGGGACGGCGGCTGCCCCGCCGAGCTGTTCGACTATCCCCACCTGCTCGACTACGCGGTCACGATGCTGGGCCGGGATCTGCACCTGCTGGACACCTACCGGGAGCCGGCCGCGCCGCCGCCGGGTGGCGGCACGGACTACCACGTGTGGTCCGGCCGTGGCGACGGCAGCCTGTCGCCGGCGGAGCTGGAGCGGTGGCGGCTGAGCACGCCGTCCCCGCCGAAGCCGCGGGACTTCGCGGGCGGCCACGGCTTCCTGTGCCAGGAGCGGCCGCCGGCCGCCGCCCTCCACGAGCTGGTGGCCGGCCGGCTGGCCGAGGGCGCCGGCGTCCCGCCGCGCCCGCAGCGCGGGGCCGCCTGAGGGCGACACCGGTGAGTTTAAAGCAATTGCTTGACTATCATGGCGGACGGGGATGACCCACGACGGCTCGAGGGACTGGCCGTCGGAAGGCTGCGAGAAGTCCCGGTGCGGTGGTGATCATGGCTGGCAGGACGGCGCGGGCTGAGCAGGTCAGCGCGACGAGGGAGCTGATCCTGACGGCGGCGGAGCGGCTGTTCGCCGAGCGCGGCGTGTACGCGGTGTCCAACCGGCAGGTCAGCGAGGCCGCGGGGCAGGGGAACAACGCCGCGGTCGGCTACCACTTCGGCACCAAGGCCGACCTGGTGCGCGCGATCGCCCGCAAGCACGCCGCACGGATCGACCGGATCCGCACCCGGCTGCTGGCCGAGATCGGCGACTCCGACGACATACGCGACTGGGTGGCCTGCCTGGTGCGCCCGGTCCCCGAGCACCTGGCCGCCCTGGGCAGCCCGACGTGGTACGCGCGGTTCTGCGCCCAGGCGATGACCGACCCGGCGCTGCGCGAGATCATCGTCGAGGAGTCCCTCTCCTCCTCGTCGCTGCTGCGCGTCATCGAGGGGCTCAACCGGCGCCTGCCCGAACTGCCCCCCGAGGTCCGCGCCGAGCGCGGCGTCATGGCCCGCGAGCTGATCCTGCACGTCAGCGCCGAGCGGGAGCGCGAGCTCGCCGAGAACTCTCCGGCGCCCCGGCCCGACTGGCACGACACGGCCACCGGTCTGATCGACGCGCTCGTCGGACTGTGGCTGGCCCCCGTCACCCGCCGCACCTGACGGCGGACCGGATCCCGGGCCTGCCCGCCAACGCCGACCGGCATCCCATTCGACCCCAACGCCTGACGGGGGGCCGGTTCAGCGCGCGTGTACCCCTCACTTCCGGCAGACCGCCAGGCAGGGCCGCGTCCATGCCTGGCGGTCACAGAGGAACCCCAGACCGATGCCGAGCAGCCAGAAGTCCTTCGCCAGGGGAATGCCCTCCTCGGTGGGCAGCGGGCTGCCCTTTTTATGCAGGCCGGGAGTGCGCAGATACAGCCCGACCAGACTGGACGCGAAAGTGGTCAGCGCGGCCCCGGCCAGGGCGGTGGGCACCATGGGTGACAGGAGCGCCGCCCCCAGACCGACCTCGGCGCAGGCCAGCAGCCTGGTGAACCGGTGGGGCGACATCCGGTCGACGACGGGATAGGCTCCGGCGGTCATGCTGTGGAGTCCCTGACCGGTCCGCTCGTCGGCGTGGAGATGCTGCAGGCCCGAGTACAGAATGAACGCTCCGGTGGTCAGCCGAGGAGCGATGTGGTGAGGCCTCATCGGGGCGTACATGACCTTCTCCCTTCGCCGGACAGCGGGTGGCCGCCGGGTAACCCTCCTCATGAGGGGTATGCAGAGCACCTCGCCCGGCGCCGGGACCACCCATCCGACAGAGAGGCCGCACCCCGCATGCGCATCGCACTCAGCCAGATCACCACCGGCCCGGAGCCCGAGCGGAACCTCGCCGTCCTGCGCGAGCAGGCGGACCGCGCGGCACAGGCCGGCGCCCGGCTCGTGGTGTTCCCCGAAGCGACGATGGCGTGCTTCGGCACCCCGCTGGCGCCCCTGGCCGAGCCGCTCGACGGCGCGTGGGCCACCGGGGTGCGGCGGATCGCCGAGGACGCCGGCCTGGTGGTGGTGGCCGGCATGTTCACCCCGGCGCCCGACGGCCGGGTGACCAACACCCTGCTGGCCACCGGGCCCGGGGTCGAGACCTCGTACGACAAGATCCACCTGTACGACGCCTTCGGCTTCACCGAGTCCAGGACCGTGGCCCCGGGTTCCCGGGTGGTGACCTTCGACCTCGACGGCGTCCGGATCGGCCTGGCCACCTGCTACGACGTGCGCTTCCCCGAACTGTTCCGGGCCCACGCCGACGCCGGGGCGCGGCTGTCGCTGCTGCCCGCCTCCTGGGGCGCGGGGCCCGGCAAGCGCGAGCAGTGGGAGCTGCTGACCCGGGCCCGGGCGCTGGACGCCACCGTATGGCTGGCCGCCGTCGGCCAGGCCGACCCGGCCGCGACCGGCCCCGCCCCCGCGACCTCGGCCCCCACCGGCATCGGCCACAGCGCCCTGGTCGGGCCCGACGGCACCGTACGGGAACGGCTGGAGGCGGGCCCGGGCCTGCTGGTGGGGGACGTGGACCCGGAGGAGGTCACCACCGTGCGGCGCAAGGTGTCCGTGCTGGCCAACCGCAGGCTGGGGCGCTCCTCCCAGGCCGTGTCGTGATCGCCGGCATCGCCGTGTGACCGGTGCCGGCCGGGCGGGCCTCAGGCCGGGCTCGCCCAGGTGCCGCGCTCGGCGGAGCGGGCCATGGCATCCAGCACGGCGGCGCTGCGGACGGCGTCCTCCAGCGTGGCGCCGTAAGCCGTGCCCTCCTCGATGGAGCGCAGGAAGTGGTACGCCTCGATGACCTTGAGGTCGTCGTAGCCCATGCTGTTGGCCGAGCCGGGCTGGAAGGCGGCGTACTCGCCGTGCCCGGGGCCCACGTACACGGTGGTGACGGACTGGTCCTGGTAGGCGGTGCCACGGCTGACGCCGAGCTCGCCCATGCGGCGGAAGTCCCAGAAGACCGCGCCCTTGGTGCCATGGATCTCGAAGCCGTAGTTGTTCTGCTCGCCGACCGAGACCCGGCACGCCTCCAGCACGCCCCGCGCGCCGGAGGAGAAGCGCAGCAGGCAGGAGACGTAGTCCTCGTTCTCCACCGGGCCCAGCTCGCCGCCCGCCGCGCGGGCGTGGCCGGCGGTGGCCCCGGTGGGACGGGCGCGTTCGGGCACGAAGCGGGCGGTGTCGGCGGCCAGCGACTCGATCTCGCCGAGCAGGAAGCGGGCCAGGTCCACCCCGTGGGAGGCGAGGTCGCCCAGCACCCCGCTGCCGCCGCGCTCGCGCTCGTACCGCCAGGTGAGGGCGGCCTCGGGATGGGCGGCGTAGTCGCTGAACAGCCGGACGCGGACATGGGTGACGGCGCCGATCTCCCCGGTGGCGATCAGCTCCCGGGCGGCGGCGACGGCGGGCGCGTTGCGGTAGTTGAAGCCCACGGTGCCCTGGACGCCGGCCCCGGCCGCCGCTTCGGCGACGGCGCGGGCGTCCTCGGCGGTCAGGCCGACCGGCTTCTCGATCCAGATGTGCTTGCCCGCCTCGGCCATGGCGGTGCCGATCTCGCGGTGCAGATGGTTGGGGGCGGCGATGCTCACCGCCCGGACCCGGGGATCGGCGGCGATCTCGCGCCAGTCCCGGGCCGCGGTGGCGAAGCCGTACCGCGCGGCGGCCTCCTCGGCCCGGCCGGGCACCTCGTCGGCGACGGCCACGAGTCGGGGCCGCAGGGACAGGCCGGGGAAGTGGTGCGGCAGGCGGAGGTACGCCTGGGTGTGCACCCGTCCCATCCAGCCGAATCCCACGACGGCGACGCCGAGCGCACTCACCATGGCTGCCCTTCCTCGAACCGGCCCGTGACCCGTGTCATGGGACCACCGGCTGTCATGACACCACCGGCGGGGGTCATGACACCACCGGCGATCCGCGATGGCGCGCCGTGATGCTGAGCGCGTTGGCGGCGACGACGGCTCCCATGCCGGCCCACTCGGTCCACCCCAGGCGCTGCCCGAGGACGATCCACCCGACGACCGCGGCGAGAACGGGGTTGACGCTCATGAAGAGCCCGAAGGCCGGGGCCGGCACGCGGCGCAGGGTGAACAGGTCCGCGAGGTAGGGCACGGCCGAGGAGAGGACACCGGCGGCGACGGCGCAGCCGACGGCCGGCGCGGTCGGTGGTTGCCGGACGACGAGGACGACGCCGGCGGGCAGGAACATCAGGGCGGAGAGTCCGGCCGCGGCGGCCGATCCCTGGGCGCCGGGGACGCGTCGGCCGACGGTGCGGTTGAGCAGGATGTAGGACGCCCAGCAGAGGGCGGCCAGCAGGCCCAGGCCCATCCCGAGGTAGTCGGTGGAGGGTTGAGGGCGCATCAGGACGGCGACGCCCGCGGCGGCGATCAGCGCGTAGCACGCGTCGGCGCGGCGGCGCGAGGCGGCCAGGGCGATGGTCAGCGGGCCGAGGAACTCCAAGGTCACCGCCAGCCCGAGGCCGATGCGGTCGATGGCGCTGTACAGGGAGAGGTTCATCGTCCCGAACACGAGGGCCAGCAGCAGCACGGGCCACCACTGCCGCCGGGTGAAGGTCCACGGCCGGGGCCGGCCGATGGCCAGCAGAACGGCGGCGGCGACGTACTGGCGTACCGCGACGACGCCGAGGGGCCCGAGCACGGGGAAGGCGAAGGAGCCGGTCGCGGCGCCGATCTGGTTGCTGAGGCCGCTGCCGACCATGGTGGCCACGCCGGCGAGCGGTCCCCCGCCGGGCTCGGGGGTGGCGGGCGCCGGGGCGGTCTGGGGCGCGGGGGCTGCCGCGCGCGCGGATGCTGCTCGCATGGCCCGATCATGGGACGGCCCGCCGCTTGCGCAAAATGCATCGACGGCGCGTTCTATACGCTGAAGTCATGGATGCTGGGGTCATGGATGCTGGGGCCATGGATGGCGCTTCGGCCGGGAACGTGGAGCTGCGGCAGTTGCGCTGCCTCGTCGCCATCGTCGACGAGGGCGGTTTCACCGATGCCGCCCTCGCGCTCGGGGTCTCCCAGGCGGCGGTGTCCCGTACGCTCGCCTCGCTCGAGCGCGCGCTGGGGGTGCGGCTGCTGCTGCGGACCTCGCGCCATGTGACGCCGACGGGGACGGGCTTGCGTGTCGTGGCGCACGCCCGGCGGGTGCTTGGCGAGGTGGACGCGCTGGTCCAGGAGGCCATCTCGGGCCACACGCGGCTGCGGATCGGCTACGCCTGGTCGGCGCTGGGCCGCCACACGCTGGCCTTCCAGCGCCGCTGGGCGCAGACCCGGCCGGGGACGGAACTGCACCTGGTCCGTGTCAACTCGGCCACCGCGGGGCTGGCGGAGGGCATGTGCGACCTCTCGGTGGTCCGCAGGCCGCTCGACGACCGCCGCTTCGACTCCGCCATCGTGGGGCTTGAGCGGCGGCTGTGCGCCCTGGCCGCCGACGACCCGCTGGCCTCCCGCCGCTCGGTCCGGCTCGCCGACATCGGCGGGCGCACCCTGCTGGTCGACCGGCGGACCGGCACCACCACCACGGAGCTGTGGCCGTCCGGTGCCCGCCCGGCGACCGAGGAGACCCACGACGTGGACGACTGGCTCACCGTGATCGCGACGGGCCGCTGTGTGGGGATCACGGCGGAGGCCACCGCCAACCAGTACCCGCGGCCGGGTGTCGTCTACCGGCCGGTGCGCGACGCCGAGCCGATCGCGGTGCGGCTCGCGTGGTGGCGGGACGACCCGCATCCCGCGGCCCCGGCCGCGATCGAGCTGCTCACCGGGCTGTACCGCACCGGATGACGGTCCTGAGGGCAGCGGTGGCGCTCACAGGTGGCGGAGCAGCGCGTGCAGCACGGGGTTGTCGTTGTTCTCGCGCCAGACGAGGTTGAGTTCCACCGGGTCGGGGGTCTCCAGCTCGACCGGTTTGAACACCACGTCGGCGTAGCGCAGCCGCGCGGCGGCCTCGGGGACCAGGGACACTCCCAGGCCGCAGTTGACCAGGGCCAGAATGCTGTGGACCTGGCTCAGGTACTGGGAGAAGACCGGGGCCACGTGGGCCGCGCTGAAGATGCTGATGAGCAGCTCGTGGAAGTAGCGGGCGTCGGTAGGCGAGTACATCAGGAACGGCTCTCCGTCGAAGTCGGCGACCTCGAGCGCGCCCTCCCGCTCCGCGAGGGGGTGTTCCGTCGGCAGCGCCGCCAGCAGCCGTTCCCGCACGGCGGGCCGGGACCGCAGGTCCGGGCCGGTGACGGAGGGCCGTCCGAGCCCGAGGTCCAGGCGGTTCTCGGCGAGGGCCTCCAACTGGTCGCGGGTGACCATTTCCTGCAGCACGATCTCCGCGCCGGGCATGGCCGCGCGGGCGGTCTCCAGAAGGGTGCCGAGCGTGGAGTAGGCGCTGGCGGCGGTGAAGCCGATGGCGATGCTCCCCGCCTCCCCGGTGGAGACCTGGCGGACGGCGAGCGCCGCGTGTTCGGTCTGCCGCAGGATGCGGCGGGCCTCGGTGAGGAAGGCGCGGCCCGCGGGGGTGAGCCGCACCGATCGGTTGGTGCGGTCCAGGAGCTGCACCCGCAGCTCGCCCTCCAGCAGCTGGATCTGGCGGCTGAGCGGTGGTTGTGTCATCTTGAGCCGCTCGGCGGCCCGGGTGAAGTGCAGTTCCTCGGCGACCGCCACAAAGCTGGCCAGTTGGGCGAGAGTGAACAATGATGCTCTCCCTGTATCAGCGCATACAAAAGTTGAGTTAGACGTAGATCAATCGACGACTTAGCTTCAAGGGGCGGCTGAGCGGGAAACGCTCGCCGACACCGCGGCCGGGCCTGTTCAGGGGCCGGCCGACCCGCCCGCACCGACAGGGAACGCTAAGTGATGAGCACACCGGATACGCCGGCCACACCGGCCCACGCCGCGCAGCAGGCAGGGGAGGCGACCCTCGACAGGATCTCCTGGATCAAGCTGTCCTCGGTCACCCTTCCGCTGGCCACCCCCATCAGCGACGCCAAGGTGTTCACCGGCCGGCAGAAGCCGATGACGGAGGTGGCTTTCCTCTTCGTCGAGCTCGCCACCGAGGAGGGCCATCAGGGCATCGGTTTCAGCTACTCCAAGCGGGCCGGTGGCCCCGGCCAGTTCGCACACGCCAAGGAGATCGCCCCCACCCTGCTCGGCGAGGACCCCAGCGACATCGCCAAGCTCTGGACGAAGCTGGTGTGGGCGGGCGCCTCGGTGGGGCGCAGCGGGCTGTCCACCCAGGCCGTCGCCGCGTTCGACATCGCCCTGTGGGACCTGAAGGCCAAGCGGGCCGGTCTGCCCCTGGCCAAGCTGCTGGGCGCCCACCGCGACTCCGTGCGCTGCTACAACACCTCCGGTGGCTTCCTGCACACGCCCACCGAGCAGGTGCTGGAGAACGCCTCGGCGTCCCTGGCCCAGGGCATCGGCGGCATCAAGATCAAGGTCGGCCACCCGGACGGCAAGGTGGACCTGCGCCGGGTGACGGCCGTGCGGGAGCACCTGGGCGACGAGGTGCCGCTGATGGTGGACGCCAACCAGCAGTGGGACCGGCCCACCGCCCAGCGCATGGGGCGGGCCCTTGAGGAGTTCGGCCTCGGCTGGATCGAGGAGCCCCTGGACGCCTATGACGCCCGCGGCCACGCCGCCCTCGCGGCCTCGCTGGACACCCCGGTGGCCACCGGCGAGATGCTGGCCAGCGTGGCGGAGCACTGGGAGCTGATCCGCAACGAGGCCGCGGACATCGTCCAGCCCGACGCGCCGCGCATCGGGGGCATCACCCAGTTCCTGAAGCTGGCCACTCTCGCCGAGCACCAGAACCTCCAGCTCGCGCCGCATTTCGCGATGGAGATCCACCTCCACCTCGCCGCGGCCTACCCGTACGAGCCGTGGGTGGAGCACTTCGACTGGCTGGAGCCGCTCTTCAACGAGCGGCTGCACATCAGCGGCGGCCGTATGCACGTGTCCTCCCGGCCGGGTCTCGGCATCACCCTCAGCGAGCAGGCGCGGGCCTGGACTCAGGCGGAGCACGAACTCGGCAACCGCCCCTGAACCTACCGCTCGGCGCGAGCGGGGTCGCACACCCATTGACCTGCCGGGTGGGCCACCCTAACCTCCATTCCCATATCTAGACCTAGTGCATGTATGTGGAGACTAGTTCATGACTCTGAACACGGCGGCCCAGGAAGTCGCGCAGCGACTGCGTGACGGCATGGCGCACGGCGTGCTGTCCTTCCCCCTCACCAGCTTTCGTGAGGACGGCAGCCTCGACCTGGACGCCTACCGCGAGTACCTGGCCGCTCAGCTGGCCACCGAGCCCGGCGCGGTGTTCCCCGCGTGCGGCACCGGGGAGTTCACCGCCCTGGACGAGGAGGAGTACGGCCAGGTGATCGCCGCCGCGGTGGACGTGGCCGGCGGCCGCATGCCGGTGGTGGCGGGCATCGGCTACGGCTACGCGCAGGCGCTGCGCTTCGCCCGGATCGCGGAGGAGGCCGGGGCGGACGCCGCCCTGGTGCTCCCCCACTACCTGGTCAAGGCGCCCCAGGACGGCCTGGTGGAGCAGGTGCGCCGGATCGCCGCCGGGACCCGGCTGCCGCTGATCGCCTACCAGCGGGACCAGGTGGCGTTCACCATCGACGGCCTGCGCCGGATCGCCGAGATCCCGACCGTCATCGGCGTGAAGGACGGCCACAGCGACCTGGACCGGCTCCAGCGGCTGACCCTCGCCGCCCCCGACCACCTGCTGTTCTTCAACGGGGCCGCCACCGCCGAGGTGCAGGCCCGCGCGTACGCCGCCGTCGGCGTGCCCGCGTACTCCTCCGCCGTCCACGCCTTCGCGCCCGAGATCGCGGGCGCGTTCTTCACCGCCCTGCGGGACGGCGACGACGAGCGCGTGGACACGCTCCTGCGGGACTTCTACGTCCCGCTGGTGGAACTGCGCGACCGGGTGCCGGGCTATGCCGTGTCGTTGGTGAAGGCCGCCGCCCGGCTGCGCGGCAAGCCGGTCGGCCCGGTGCGCGCCCCGCTCACCGACCCGGCCCCGGCCGACCTCGCCGACCTGGAGAAGCTCCTGGAGACCGGCCTGGCCCTGGCCGCCGGCCGCTGACCTTCCGACTCACCGATTCACATACGGGACCGGGCGGCCTCCCGCGCCGCCCGGCCCGGCCACCGCTGCCTCACAGCGACAAGGACCCGGACACCGGGCCATCCCCCCACTCCCACCGTCCCGCTCCGTGCCCGTGATGCCACGGACCGGGAGCCACTCCCTGAGCGCAGTTCAAAGGGGAACTGACCCATGCCTCTTGTCGTAGTCGGAATCAGCGTCCTGGCACTGCTGTTCCTGATGACCAAGGTGAAGCTGAACGGCTTCATCTCCCTCCTCCTCGTGGCCGTCGCCGTGGCGCTCGTCCGGGGCGTCCCCATGGAGAAGATCCCGGATGTCCTCGGCGAGGGCGTCGGGGGGCAGATCGGCGACACACTGATCGTCGTCGGGCTCGGCGCCATGCTCGGCCGGGTCATGGGCGACTCCGGCGCCGCCCAGCGCATATCCGGCAAACTCGTCGACACCTTCGGGCTGCGCCGGGTCCAGGTGGCCATGGTGGTCACGGCCATGCTCCTGGGCGTGACCATGTTCTACGAGGTCGCCTTCGTCATCATCGTGCCCGTCGCGTTCACCATCGTCCGGGTGACGGGCAAGAACCTGCTGTGGGTCGGGCTCCCGATGTCGATCGCCCTGTCCACCATGCACAGCTTCCTGCCGCCCCACCCCGGCCCCACCGCCGTCGCCGCCACCTTCCACGCCTCCGTCGGGCTGACCCTCTTCTACGGCCTGTTCTTCGCCATCCCCTTCGGAGCGCTCATCGCCCTGGTGTGGCCGCGCCTGCCGTTCGTCAGGAAGATGAACCCCACCATGCCCAAGGGCCTGGTCTCGGAGCGCACCTTCACCGAGGAGGAGATGCCCGGCATGGGCTGGTCCCTGTCGGTGGCGCTGGTCCCGGTGGTGCTGATCGCTTCCGCCGCCGTGTACGACATGGCGGTGTCCGAGTCCAACCCGGCCCGGCCCTTCATCACCTTCATCGGCTCGGCCCCGGTCGCCCTGCTGCTGACGCTGCTCCTGGCCGTCTGGGCCTTCGGCCCGCGCATCGGCCGGTCGCTCTCCGAGGTCAGCGCGTCCTGCAACTCGGCGGCCCAGGCGATGGCCATGATCCTCCTGGTGATCGGCGCGGGCGGTGCCTTCAAGGGCGTTCTCGTCGAGGGCGGCATCTCCGACTACATCAAGGACGTCACCGAGGGCTGGAACATCTCGCCGATCATCCTGGCGTGGCTGATCGCCGTCATCCTCCGGATCGCCCTCGGATCGGCGACGGTGGCCGTCGTCACCGCGGCCGGTGTGGTGCAGCCGCTGGTCGCGGGCAGCGGGGTCCACCCCGAGATGATGGTGCTGGCCGTCTCCTGCGGGTCCATCGCCTTCAGCCATGTCAACGACCCCGGGTTCTGGATGTTCAAGGAGTACTTCAACCTCTCCGTCATCGACGCCATCAAGGCGCGCACCACCTACACCACCACCCTCGCGGTCCTCGGACTCGGTGGCGTCCTCGCCGTCGAGGCCTGTCTCGACGCCTTCGGCGTCTAGCCGCTTCCCCCGCCCCACACGCCCGCTCCGGCACCGACTCCCTCTCGGCACCGGAGCGAGCGCGCGTCCGCCGCCGGGCGCGTCCCGCGCACCGGCGTCACATGCTCGGCGTCACCTGCTCGGCGTCACACGCTCAGCGGCTCGGTGTCGCGTCCTCCGTCAGCGCGGACACCTCGTCGTCCGAGAGCCGCAGCGCCGCCGCGGCCACGTTCTCCTCGAGGTGGTCCGGATCGCCCGTGCCGGGGATGGCCAGCACATGCGGTCCCTGCCGCAGCGTCCACGCCAGCCGGACCTGCGCGGGGGTCGCGTCGTGGGCGCGCGCGACGGCGAGCACCGCAGCGCTGTCGGCCGCGCTCGGGCCGGCCTCGCGCCCGGCGCCGGCGATCGCGAAGAACGGCACATAGGCGATGCCCTGCTCGCCGCAGGACCGCAGGAGTGCCTGCTCATGGGCCGGCGCCCCGATCCCGTAGGCGTTCTGCACACAGACCACCGGCGCGATGGCCCGGGCCTCGGCCAGCTGCTCCGGCGTGACGTTGGACAGGCCCAGGTGGCGTATGAGCCCGGCGTCGCGGAGTTCGGCCAGCGCGCCGAAGTGTTCGGCGATCGAGCCGGACCCGCGGCTCGGCGGCACCCGCAGATTCACCACGTCCAGGTGGTCGCGGCCCAGCTGCCGGAGGTTCTCCTCGACCTGACCGCGCAACTGCTCCGGGGTGGCCCACCACCAGTCGCCCGAGGGGTCCCTGGCCGGCCAGACCTTCGTGGCGATGACGAGGTCGTCGGGGTAGGGGGCCAGCGCGCTGTTGATCAGTTCGTTGGCGGACCGCAGGGACGAGAAGTAGAACGAGGCGGTGTCGATGTGGTTGACGCCGAGTTCGATCGCGCGCCGCAGCACGCCCATCGAACGGTCGCGGTCACGGGCGGCGCCGAGGTCGAAGGCGGCGCTGCCGGTCAGCCGCATCGCCCCGAATCCCAGGCGGTTGACGGTCAGGTCGCCGAGGGTCCAGGTGCCCGCGGCGGCGGTGTGGGTCTCTTGGGCCATGGTGGGCCTTGTCTTCTCACGCATGAAAAAAGCCTCCCCGGCGCGGACGGGTCCGCGGCGAGGAGGCTGACGGCTGCCCCCTACTCTACCGCACCGGCGGCGGGCGCGGCGGCCGCCCCGGCCGGGCGGGCGGGCCGACACCGCCGGGGGCCGGGCGCGGCTACCGGCTCGCGGTGAGCCCCGCGAGCCGGGCCAGCCTGCGGTGGGATTCGAGCAGGGCGTCCCGGTCGTAGGTGCTGGTCGTGACCAGGATCTCCTGGGCGCCTGTCTCCTTGACGGCCGTCTCCAGCGCGTCGGCCACCTGCTCCTCGGTGCCGTGGATGTGGCCGCGCAGCGCGGACTCGTACAGGTCCCGCTCCTTCGCCGTCATCGCCCGGCGCTCGATCTCCTCCGCCGGGACGAGCGGCGGGAAGGTGCCGCGGGTGCCCGAGTACGCGACGGCCCACGCCTCGGGGACCAGCAGCCGGCGCGCCAGTTCGGGGGTCTCGGCGACGGCGACCGTGCCCGCGACGACCACGTACGGCTCCTCGGCCCACGCGGAGGCGCGGAAACCGGCGCGGTAGCGGTCGATCGCGCGCAGCAGCCGCTCGCGGCCCCTGAGGTCGCCGACCACCAGCGGGAGCCCGGCCTCGGCGGCGATCGCGGCGCCCTCGCCGGTGGCCAGGACGTACGGCGGCACGCGCAGCCCCTCGGCGGGGCGGGCGTGGGCTCCGGTCGGCGAGGTGCCCTCGAACCAGCCGAGGAGTTCGGCCAGCTGCCCCGCGAAGTCGCCGGCGTCCTCCTTGTCCCGGCCCAGGGCCTTGCGCACCCCGCCCGTGAAGCCGACCGAGCGGCCCAGACCCATGTCGATCCGCCCGGGGAAGAGGGATTCGAGCACGCCGAACTGCTCGGCGACGACCAGCGGTTGGTGGTTGGGCAGCATCACCCCGCCGGTGCCGACCCGGATCACGCGCGTGGCAGCGGCGATCGCGGCGGCCAGCACGGTGGGCGCGGAGCCCGCCACTCCCGGCACCCCGTGGTGCTCGGCGACCCAGATCCGGTGGTAGCCGAGCCGCTCCACCTCCCGGGCCAGGCGCACGGTGTCGCGCAGCGCGCGCGGACCGCCGTGTCCCTCCCGGATCCGCGAGCGGTCGAGGACCGAGAACCGAGTCGACGCGATCACTGAACTCACACAGGGTTCAACGCCTGGCGCACCCCGGCATTCCCGGGCCGCCGGGCCCCCCGCCGGGGCGGGGCAGGGCCGCGGGGCCGGGGGCAGGACGCCGCGGACATCGGCGGCGGCGTCCCGCCCCCACCTCACGTCCGGCCGGGAGTTCCGCCCGGGGCAGTCGGTGTGGCCGGGACAGTCGGTGTGACCGGCATGACCGGGGTGATCGGGGTGAGGACGCCCAGCCGCTCCTCGACGGCAGCGGCGGCGTCCAGGCACAGGTCCTCGCGGTAGGCGCGGCCGATGAGCTGCACACCGGTGGGCAGGCCGTCGGCCAGACCGGTGGGGACGGCCACCGCCGGCACCCCGACCAGGCTGGTGGCCGAGCACAGGCGCATGGCCGCGCGCACGCGCGCGTTCCCCGCCTTGTCACGGGATTCCACGCCCGGCTCGACCGGCGGCTCGGTGAACACCGGGCCGAGCACGAGCGGATACCGGTCGAGGAACTCCGCCCAGGCGCGCCGCAGATTCAGCAGGACGCCGGTCAGCCCTATGTAACCGGGCAGGTCCACCATCCGCGTCTTGGGCAGGTGCATCTCGATGTACCGCCGTCCCTCGGTGCCGAGCAGCGTCCTGACGGCCGGCCAGCTGAGGGAGAACTCGGTCATCAGCAGGCTGTCATAGACCTCCAGCGCCTCGCCGAGGCGGGGCACGTCGGCGACCTCCTCCACCGCGTATCCCGCGTCCGCGAGCGCGTCGGCCGCCCGTTCCACCGCGCGCCGTACGGTGGGGTGCACCCCCGATCCCCCCGGGTCGGCGACGACCGCGACCCGGACGGGCCGCGCCACGGGCGCGCCGCGCGGGGGCACCGGCACGGCGCGGGGGTCGGCGGGATCGGCCCCCGCCAGGGCCTCGAAGGCCGGCCACAGATCGGCGACCGTACGCGCCAACGGACCGTCCACCACGCAGAGCTGAGCGCCCAGCGGCGGGTCCTCCGGGCCGATGCGGTGGTCGGCGGGAAACCTGCCGTAGGTGGGTTTGAGCGCGGCGGTGCCGCAGAAGGCGGCCGGGATGCGCACCGAGCCTCCCGCGTCGTTGCCGAGGCCGAGCCCCGCCATGCCGCACGCCACGGCCGCCCCGTCGCCTCCGCTACTGCCCCCGGGCGTACGGCCGGGGTCCCACGGGTTGAGGGTGTCGCCGAACAGCTGGCTGCGGGAGTGCATGCCGGCCAGGGTGAGGGTGGGCATGTTGCTGTGCCCGACCGGGATCGCACCGGCCGCCCGCAGCCGGGCCACGGGGGGCGCGTCCGCGGCGGCCACGGCGTCCTTGAAACGCGTCGCGCCGTGGGTGGTGGGCACGCCGCGCACGGCGATGCTCTCCTTGACGGTGAAGCAGACCCCGGCGAGCGGCGGCAGGTCCTCGCCCCGCTCGCGGCGCCGGTCCAGCCCGGCCGCGGCCTCGCGGGCCTGGTCGGCGAGCAGTTGGGTGACCGCGTTCACCACGGGGTTGACCTCGGCGATGCGCTCCAGGTGGCTCTCGGCCACCTCGGCCGCCGTCACCCGGCCCTCCCGTACGGCCGCGGCCTGCTCCCGGGCCGTCCGCGCCCACCAGGGGGCTTCTTTCCGCTCCGCCCCGGGGTCCGCTGTCATCACGGGTCGCTCCTGTCGCTCGTCCGTCACTCGTCGGCCGTACCAATGCGCTTGCATCGGATACCGCCCCTAGACTAGCGCGTACCGATGCGAGCGCATCGCAATATTGAGCGGGACCGAGCGGGACCGAGCGGGACTGAGCGGGATCGAGCGGAGGACGGAACGGATGCCACGCCAGGTGGATCATGAGAGCCGGCGCCGCCGGATCGCCGACGCGGTGTGCCGGCTGGCCGACGAGCACGGCCTGGAGGGGGTCACGCTGCGGGATGTCGCCGCGCGGGCGGAGGTCTCCATGGGGGCCGTGCAGCGCTGCTTCCGCACCAAGGAGGAGATGCTGGTCTTCGCGCTGGCCCATGTCGGGGAGGCGGTGTCCGGGCGGATCGAGGAGCGGCTCGCGGAGGACGGGACGAGCGGGGCGGACCCCCGGGCGGAGCTCGCACACGCCGCCGCCGAGATCTCGCTGGTCTCACCCGAGCGCCGGGCCGAGGCACGCGTCTGGCTCGCCTTCGTCGCCCAGGCCGCCGTCACCCCGTCGCTGGCCGGCCTCCTCAGGGACAACTACCGGGAGCTGCACGGCCTGTTCAGCCGTCTGCTCGACGCGGCCGGCGCCGGCGAGCCGCGGCGGGCGGCCCACGCGCTGCTCGCCCTCGCGGACGGCCTCACCACCCACGTTCTCATCGGCCACCTCACCCCCGAGGCGGCTCGCGAGGTCCTCGACGACCATCTGCGCGGCATCCCGGGGCGCGAGGGAGTGACAATCGGCGCTTGCAACTAATAGCGTACGCAATTATTGTGATCGCTTGTCAAGGGCGCCGGGCCGCCCCGCGCTGTTTCCGCGGCGCCGACGCGGACACCCGGCGGTTTCCCGCACCCACCCCTCTGGAGGAGCGCCGTGCTGATCGACCTCACCGGCAAGACCGCCCTCGTCACCGGATCCACCCAGGGCATCGGCTTCGCCATCGCCGCCGGCCTGGCCCGGGCGGGCGCCCGGGTGGCCGTCAACGGCCGCAGGCAGGAGTCCGTGGCGGCCGCCATCACCAAGCTGGAGGAGGAGACCGACCGCGAGGGCGCCTTCGTCCCCGCCCCCGGCGACATCGCCACCGACGAGGGCGCCCACCAGGTCGGCACCGCCGTCCCGGACGCCGACATCCTCGTGAACAACCTGGGCGTCTTCGGCGCCGTCCCGGCCCTGGAGATCAGCGACGCCGAATGGCGACGCTACTTCGAGGTGAACGTGCTGACCGCCGTACGGATGATCCGCGCCTACCTGCCCGGGATGAAGGACCGCTCCTGGGGCCGGATCCTGAACGTCGCCAGCGACTCCGCCGTCGTCATCCCCGCCGAGATGATCCACTACGGCATGTCGAAGACCGCGCTGCTCGCGGTGACCCGCGGCTTCGCCAAGGAGGCCGCGGGCACGGGAGTGACCGTCAACTCGCTGATCGCCGGGCCGACGCACACCGGCGGCGTCGAGGACTTCGTGTACGAACTGGTGGACGCGAACCTGCCCTGGGACGAGGCCCAGCGGGAGTTCATGGCCGCGCACCGGCCCCAGTCGCTGCTCCAGAGGCTGATCGAGCCGGAGGAGATCGCCAACATGGCGGTCTACCTCAGCTCCCCCTTCGCCTCGGCCACCACCGGCGGGGCCGTGCGCGTCGACGGCGGCTACGTCGACTCCATCCTTCCGTAGGGGTCTGTCGTCAAAGAGGGCGCCCTCACTCCCCCCGGTGCGCGCGGCGCTTCAGCGGGTGGTCGATCGCCTCCACGAGCCAGTCCAGCTCGGATTGACGGCCCCGTACCGGATTGCGCAGCGTGCCGACCCCGTCGATGGTTATCTCCACCACGTCCCCGGCGCTCAGCGTGAAGTCGAGTGCGGGCACGATGCCGGTGCCGGTGGACAGCACGGCGCCGTCCGGGAAGGGCTGGGAGCGCCACAGGTGGTCCACGAGCCCCCGCGGGGTGCGGTGGAACGCGGCGGTGGAGGTCGCGCCCCGGAACACCGGCGCGCCGTCGCGCCACACCACCATGCCGATCGCC
Source organism: Streptomyces sparsogenes (assembly GCF_001704635.1). GTDB lineage: Bacteria > Actinomycetota > Actinomycetes > Streptomycetales > Streptomycetaceae > Streptomyces > Streptomyces sparsogenes. The sequence continues at coordinate 41,754 of NZ_MAXF01000185.1, forward strand.
AGCGCGTCGGGGGCCTCGATCTCCCAGGCGGGCACGATGCCCGGGGAGACCGCGACGCTTCCGGCGTAGATCTTGGCCTGGGGCAGGTAGAGCGGGTTCTCGCCCTCGATGGACCGCGAGCTGACGTCGTCGGCGACCAGGTACCCGACGGTCTCGCCGTACCGGTTGACGACCAGCGCCAGCTCGGGTTCGGGGACGTTCAACTCGGAGTCGTCCCGTACCGCGATCGGCTCGCCGTCGGTCACCACCCGCCACGGCGGCGCCTTGTAGAACAGCTCCGGGCGCTCGGCGTCGTAGATCCGCTCGTAGACCGACCGCTCGGCGCTCTCCTCCACCCTGGCCTCGCGTGAGCGTTCGTAGGTCACCCCCGCGGCCCACAGCTCCATCAGCCCGTCCAGCGGCGGCAGCGGCAGCACGTCCCGCTCGGCGAAGCCGGCCGGGCCCCGGGCGGTGTCCTCGACCAGGGTCCGCAGCTCCTCCGCGGGCAGCCGCAGCAGCTCGGCGACGAGCGGCGCCCCGGGGAAGGTCCGGATCGCGCCGGCGTCGTCGGCGACGCCGGTCCGGACGGTCTCGCGGTCGTCGGCGAAGCGCACGATGCGCGTCATCTCTGGCCCCTCCTGTGGTGACGTTCGGTAACGACTCCCGTCCCGGGAATTCCCGTCGTGACGGTGTGATCAGTCCTACCCACCATCCGCCGCACCGGGGCACCTCGCTTCTGTACCTACTAGTATGTACGATCGGTCGGCGACACACCCGAACACACCCGAGAGGAGAACCGCCGACATGCCATTCGTTCGCATCGACGCGCTGGGGGCCGACCGAGACCGGCTCGACGCGCTCGGCCGCGCCGTGCACGACGCCATGGTCGAGACGATCGGCTTCCCGCCCGACGACCGCTTCCAGGTCCTGGTGGGCCACCAGGGCGCCGTCAGCACCCTGCGCTACGACGACTACCTCGGCGTGCACCGCGACGACGGCGTCGTCTACATCGCGATCACCCTGCGCTCCGGGCGCCCACCGGAGCGGAAGAAGGCGCTGTACCGGCGGGTTGCCGAGCTGGCCCAGGAATACGCGGGGACGGAGCCGCGCAACGTGTTCGTCGTCCTGACCGAGAACGAGTCGGTCGACTGGTCGTTCGGCCACGGGCTGGCGCAGTACGCCGAGCCAACCGTCCCGGCCGACCTGGCCGACCCTGCCGCCCCGATCGAACCGGTCAGCTCGCCCGCGGAGGAGAGCTGACACCGCGCCACCGGCACCGGCCGTGCGGCAGGCGCGTCCGAGCGCCCCGGCTAATCGCCCCGCCAGATGTTGTCGAAGGCCGCGTCCTCGATGGTCTTCCGCTGCCGCACGGCCCCCAGCTCCATCACCGCGTCGTTCACCGCGGCGAGCACCGTCACCACCGCCTCGCCGGCCGCGTCCACCGCGTCCTCGGCCGGCTCGTCGCCGATCCCCACGGCCGCCGCGAGGGCGGCGAGGACCGGCTCGCCCGAGGCCCAGCGGTCGGCCGCCCGGCTGCGCGCGGGCGAGTCCACCAGTGCCGTACGGCCGCTCCGGAAGGGCGTCCAGCGGTGGCGTCGCCGGGCCACCTCGCCCTCGCTCTCCAGCGCCGCCAGATAGGCCGAGGACAGCCCGCGGCCCCGGCGCCACAGCCAGTCGCCGACCGCCTCGTACGGCGCCTGCCGCTCGAGCGACGACGCGGCCTGCGCCAGCAGAGGGTCGTCGAGCGCGGGCTGGAGGCCCGGCACGATGCGGTCGCCCTCCAGGACGAGGGCCTCCGCCTCGACGAGGTCGATCACCTCGGCTCCGGCGAGCGCGAGCGACAGGTCCCCCCGCTCCACGGGGCGGTTGGGCACCGTGTCCATGGCGATGATCAACAGGTCCCGCGGTGTGGTCATGAGTGGCTCCCCGGAGCAAGGGGTTCTCGTACCGTCTCGCACCTTCTCGTACCGTCTCGCACATGTTCGTACGAGCCCGTACCCGGCCGACTGTAGCGCGGCCGGGCCGGGGGTGGTCCGACCCGAGGGCGGCGGTTTCCGCCGGTGCGGGCCCGCATCCGGGGCGTCACCTCTTCGGCTTCGCCCCAGACGGTTGACAGCACTTGAGGGCGCACTGACCATGTGAGAGCTTGGGAGCGCTCCCATACGCTCTCCTGTGCCCACGCTCCCGTCCCCCTCACCCCCTCTGGTCGTTCAGGCCGCCTGGGAGGAGACATGCGCATGACTCCGAGAGCCGCGCTGGTGACCGCGGTGTTACTGGTGGCCGGTACCGCCCTGGCCGATCCCGTCCGGGCGAGTGCCTTACCGGACCGGGGCGCGCGGCAGGTCGCCGCCTCCGCCGCGGAGGGCCCCGCGCTCAAGGTCGACGCCACCACCGGGCGCCACGCGATCGACCCGCACGTCTACGGGATCAACTTCGCCGAGGAGTCGCTGGCCAAGGAGCTGCGACTGCCGGTCAGGCGGTGGGGCGGAAACGCCACCACCCGCTACAACTACAAGCTCGACGCCTACAACGCGGGCGCGGACTGGTATTTCGAGAACCTGTACTACGACAACGGCACCGCCTCGCTGCCGGACGGTTCGGAAGCCGACAAGTTCGTCGAGCAGGACCGCCGCACCGGAACCGACACCATCCTGACCGTGCCGATGATCGGCTCGACGACGGCGGCACGCAACGCCGCCTGCGGCTTCAGCATCTCCAAGTACGGGCCCCAGAAGGGCAGCGACGCACAGTGGCGCCCGGACTGCGGCAACGGCGTGAAGAACGACGGCACCAACGTCACCGGCAACGACCCGGCCGACACCAGCGTCGCGGCCGGCCCGGAGTTCACCAAGGGCTGGGTGCAGTACCTGAACCGCGCGTACGGCGCCGCCGACAGCGGCGGGGTGCGCTTCTACAACCTCGACAACGAGCCCGACCTGTGGTTCTCCACCCACCGGGATGTCCACCCCGCCGGGGCGGGATACGACGAGATGCGGGACAGCACGTACGCCACCGCCGCCGCGATCAAGGATGCCGACCCCGGCGCGAAGACCCTCGGCCCGGTCGGCTGGGGCCTGAACTCCCTCATCTACTCCGGCCTCGACCAGAAGACCTGCGGCGAGAAGGGCGGCGACTGCTGGTCCGACCCGCCGGACCGGGCGGCCCACGGGGGACAGCAGTTCGCCCCCTGGTACCTCCAGCAGATGAAGGCCTACGAGCAGAGCCACGGCCGCCGCGTCCTGGACTACTTCGACAACCACATCTATCCGCAGCAGTCCGGGGTGTCCAGCGGCAATGACGACCCCGCGACCCAGGAGCTGCGGCTGCGTTCCACGCGACAGCTGTGGGACCCCACGTATGTGGACGAGAGCTGGATCAACCAGCCCGTCCAGTTCATTCCGCGCATGCGCTCCCTCGTCGACGAGAACTACCCGGGCACCAAGCTCGCCATCACCGAGTACAACTGGGGTGCCCTGGACCACATCGACGGCGCCCTCGCGCAGGCCGACGTGCTCGGCATCTTCGGCAGAGAAGGGCTCGACCTGGCCACCTTGTGGTCGCCGCCCAAGTCGACCGATCCCGGCGCCTACGCCTTCCGCATGTTCCGCAACTACGACGGCAACGGGGGCGCCTTCGGCGACACCGCGGTCCAGGCGGCCAGTGCCGACCAGGACAAGCTCTCGGTCTACGCGGCCGAGCGCAGCGGCGACCACGCGCTGACCGTGATGGTCATCAACAAGACCACCGGCGATCTGACCGCCCCGGTGTCCGTGACCGGCCGCACCGGGACGGCCGGCTCGGCGCAGGTCTACCGCTACGGCCAGGACGACGTCACCTCGATCAAGCACCTGGCCGACCAGCCGCTGGCCGACGGCGGCTTCACCGCCACCTTCCCCGCGTACTCCATCACTGAGTACGTGCTGCCCGCGGGCTCCTCCGAGACGAAGCTGCCCACCGCCCCCGGCACCCCGGCCGCCTCCGCGGTCGGCTCGGATCGGGCCACCCTGACCTGGGCGGCGTCCACCGCCGGTTCGTCCCCGGTGGCGAGCTACCAGGTGTACTCCGGCGACCCCGCCGGCAGCGCCCCCGTCGCCACGGTCGACGCCCCCGCCACCAGCGCCACCGTGACCGGGCTGTCCCCGGCCACCGCCTACACCTTCCGCGTCGTGGCGAAGGACACCGCCGGCCGCAGCTCCCCGGCCTCGGCGCCGGTGCGGCTGACCACCGCCGCGGCCCCGGCCGCCACCTGCACGGTCGACTACCGGGTGAGCAACGACTGGGGCGGCGGGTTCACGGCCACCGCCACCATCACCAACAAGGGCCCGGCCCTCGACGGCTGGCAGCTGGGCTTCTCCTTCGCCGGCAACCAGAAGGTTACCCAGGGCTGGAACGGCACCTGGAGCCAGAGCGGCGCCCAGGTCACCGTCAAGGACGCCGGCTGGAACGCCGCCCTGGCCACCGGCGGCTCCACGACCGTCGGCTTCAACGGCGGCTACACCGGCACCAACTCGGCGCCGCGCGGCTTCACCCTGAACGGCAAGTCCTGCTCCGTCCCCGGCACCGCGGCCGCCGCGCACATCGCGGCGCCGGTCGGCCACGCGTCGCCCGGCGCCAAGGCCGTCCGAGGTCATGTGACCCGGTGACCCGCGCCGCATGAGCCGTGCCCCGTGGGCCCGTGGACACCCGTCCGCGGGCCCACGGCGGTCTTTCCCCGGCGGGCCGACTCTCCGTCATCGCCCGCGCCCCGCCGCGTCTCCTGCCCGTATCGAACCAGTCGGGGTGCGACGGCCGCGGTGGGAGGTGGCGTACGCCGAGGCCCCCGGCTACGGTCACCACGACACGTTCATCGGTCCAAAGGACATGACCCATGCCGCACATCGAGGTCGGTGGCGCCAGACTGAGGTTCGACGACGAGGGTCGCCGGGACGGTGTGCCGCTGGTGTTCCTGCACGGCTGGACGGCCGACCGGCACCGCTGGGACCACCAGATGGCGCACTTCGCCCCGCACCGGCGCGTGATCCGCCTCGATCTGCGCGGGCACGGCGAGAGCGAGGGGGTGCCGCGCTCCCTCGACGAGTTGGCCGACGACGTGCGCGTCCTGCTGGACCGCCTGGACGTGGACCGCTTCGTGCCGGTCGGCCACTCGATGGGCGGCATGATCGCCCAAAAGCTGGCGCTGGGCCATCCGGAGCGGATCGAGCGCATGGTGCTCGTGGGCTCGATCAGCCGGATGACCTACAGCCGCGGCCGTGGTCTGCTGATGGCGGTCTCGACGCTGTTGCCGTTCCGCCTGTTCGTCTCGGCCAACATCCACCGGGCCTTCGGGCCGGGCCACCCCCGCGAGGAGGTGCGGGCGTACGTCCGCGCGTCCGCGGCCACGCCGCGGGAGGTGGTCATGCGGTGCTACGACGCGATGCGGGCCTTCGACGTGCTGGAACGGGTCGGTGAGATCCGGACGCCCACCCTGCTGCTGCACGGCTACCACGACATCCAGCTGCCGGTGGCGCAGATGCTGCGGATGGCCAAGGGCTGCCCGGACGCGGTGGTGCGGATCGTCGACGCGGGGCACGAACTGCCGGTGGAGGACCCCGCCGCGGTGACCGCGGCGGTCGAATGGTTCCTCACGGCGGGGGCTCAGCGGGACGGCGCCGGCCCGGTGGGGTGAGCACCGCCGGGGGCGGGGGCCGGGGCCGGTACGCCGAGGGCCCGCGGCTCGCTCCCGGCCCGGTGGTCGGCGCCCTGGTCCGCGCCGTGGTCGGCGCCCTGCTCCCGGGACAGGCACTCGATCAGATAGTCGCCGTTTTCCGGGTCGATGGTCACCCCGTGGGTCTCGCTGCGGAAGCCGGGGAAGCGCCGGTCGAAGGACTCCAGCGCGGTCAGATAGCGCAGCAGCGGCCCCTGCGCGCCACCGACGCCCTCACCGGGCATCAGCACCGGGATACCGGGCGGGGTGACGGTGACCATGGCGGCGGCCACCCGCCCGGCCGCCTCGGCCAGCCGGACGCGCTCGGTGCCGCCGCGGATCAGCCGCTGGTAGCACAGCTGCGGCGGGGCGACCGGCTCCGGGAGCTCCTGGAAGGCGGTGTCCAGCAGCCGCACCAGACTCACCTCGCGCAGGTGGTCGTGCATCTCCTGGCACAGCTCGCGCAGGGTGCGGCCGGTGTAGCGGGCGGGGTACGCGGTGACCAGGCCGGGCAGCACGCGGTCGAGCGGGGCGTCCTCGTCGTACAGGGACTTGAAGTCCATCAGGGCGTCGAGCAGCGTGCCCCACTTGCCCTTGGTGATGCCCATGGAGAACAGGACCAGTGTGGTGTAGCTGTCCGTCTTCTCGACCACCACGTTGCGGGTGGCCAGGTAGGCGGTGAGGACCCGGGCGGGGATGCCCCATTCGGCCATCCGGCCGGTGGCGTCGATCCCCGGGCAGGTGAGGGTCACCTTCAGCGGGTCGAGCATGCAGTAGCCCTCGCCGAGTCCGGGGAAGCCGTGCCAGTCGGCCCCCGGTTCCAGTTCCCAGCAGGAGGGTTCGGTGCACAGCAGCTCGAGCGGGGCCTCGTCGAAGGACAGCCGCTCGCCGGTGGCGGGGTCGGTCACCGCCTCCGGCTGCCACACGCCGAAGAACCAGGCGGGGCGGTCCCCGGCAGCCTCGATACGGCGCCCGATCCGCACCATGGCCCGGCGGAAGCGGACCGCCTCGGTCACCGCCTCGTCGATCAGCCAGCGGCCCTGGGGGCCGTCCATCATCGCGGTGGCCACGTCCAGGGAGGCGATCATCGGGTACAGCGGCGAGGTGGTGCCGTGCATCATCAGCACCTCGTTGAACCGGTCGTGTTCCACCGGGGCGCGCGGCGCGGGCCTGATGTGCACCATGGCGCTCTGCGACAGCGCGGCCAGCAGCTTGTGGGTGGACTGGGTGGCGAAGACGGTGGGCCGGTCCGGCCCGGGGAAGGTGTCGGGCCCCACCGACATGCCGTAGCGCCCGGCGTAGAGCGGGTGGAAGCGGGCGTAGGCGAACCACGCCTCGTCGAAGTGGACCCGGGGGGTGCTGGCCGCGAGGGAGCGGGCGGCCTGGACGGCGTCGTAGCACAGGCCGTCGTAGGTGGAGTTGGTGAAGACCGCGTACTGGGCCCGGGGCGAGAGGGCGCCCCGCGCGAGCGGGTTTCCCCCGATGCGCGCGGTCACCGTGTCCGCCTGGATCTCGCCCGGGGGCAGCGGCCCGGCCAGCCCGTAGCCGTTGCGGGTGGGGATCAGATACACCGGCCGGGCGCCGGAGACCACCAGGCCGTGGAGCACCGACTTGTGGCAGTTGCGGTCCACGAGGGCGATCTCGTCGCGGGTGACGCAGAAGTGGCCGACCAGCCGGTCGCAGGTGGAGTCGCCGTGGAGGACGAAGTAGCTGAGGTCGGCGCCGAAGACCCGGGCGGCGTTCTTCTCCGCCTCGCCGATCGGTCCCGTGTGCTCGAACAGGGAGCCGAGCTCCTCGACCGAGATGGACAGGTCGCTGCGGAACAGCCGCTCCCCGAAGTAGTCGTGGAAGGCCCGGCCCACCGGCGACTTGAGGAAGGCGACGCCGCCGGAGTGGGCGGGGGTGTGCCAGGAGTACTCGTGGGTGTCGTCGAAGCGGCGCAGCGCCTTGAAGAAGGGCGGCAGCACGGCCTCGCGGTAGGCGCGGGCGGCGCGGGCGATCCGCCCGGCGATGAAGGTCGCGGTGTCCTCGGCCGGCCAGACGTAGCCGACCACGGTCTCGGACACCCACAGCGGCAGGTCTTCGAGGTTCTCGTCGGCCGTGATCAGGAAGACCGGCAGGTTCTGGAAGCGCCTGCCGATGTGGCGCAGCACCGCGGCGCCGCCCGGTTCGCCGTCGGCGCCGTCGCGCGGCCCGAGGTCCCAGTCGACCAGCGCGGCGGCCAGGCCGGCCTCGGTGCCGAGCACGGTCCGGGCGTCGGCACCGTCGCCCGCCCAGCGCACGGTGAGGCCGCCGGCCTCGATCTCCCCCCGGATCCTGCGCAGTTGCTCGGCTCCGGCGCTGTCGTCCCCGGGGTGCTCCCGTACCGCGAACAAAACGGTGTCGCCCGCCATGTCCCCCTCCTCCATGTGCCGTCCCCGCCGTATCTGGCCGTTCAGTCTCCGGGGGACGGACCCGCCCGGGGCGGGACAGTCGCGGAAGGCCACCCGAAAGAGGGAATTCCCTCTGAAAGGCGGCGCGGGCGGCGGGCCGTCAGGGCGGGGCGGTGGCCTGGTCGGCCGCGAAGGAGACGACCCATGACAGCGCCGCGTTCCAGTTGACGGCGACCTCGTTGGTCGACCAGGACGCGATGTCGTCGAGGTAGCAGAGCTGCGGCGGGGGCCGCCGGGGCGGGTCGGCCGTGCGGTCGATGAGCACCCTGCCGGCCTCGGGGTCCTCCAGCCCGGCGCTGGGGCCGCCGGCGAGCGCGCCGGGGGGTGGCGGCGGAAACGCCGGGTCGGCCTGGTGTCCGTAGAGCCGGCTGTGCTGGTTGTGGGAGTGGTGGGCGCCGTATCCGGTCACGTAGGACTGGTTGAGGGCGTTGCGCCCGAGGAGGTAGTCGAGTCCTTCCAGCGCCCCGTCGCGGTAGCGCCGCTCGCCGGTCAGGTCGAAGGCGGTGGCGATGACCACGAGCTTGTCGAGCACCACGGCGTTGGAGCCCTGGATGTACTCGCCTTCCGTGAGCGGCATCCCGTACGCCTGGCCGTGTGCCGTCTCCAGGTAGCGGTCCGCGGCCGCCACCACCGAGGCGCGGGCGGCTTCCCGGTCGGCGTCCGGCAGCCGGCCGGGCACGGTCGCCAGGTCGAGTCGGCCGAGGGCGGCGACCTCCCGCCAGCTGAACCCGGACGGCGGGAAGGCCGCGCCGCCCGCGTGGTGCGGCGAGGCCCGCAGCGCCGTCAGGAACGCGGGCTCGCCGGTGGTGAGGAACAGTTCGGCGGCGGCCCAGTAGAACTCGTCGCTCACGTCGCCGTCGTCGTACGCGCCGCCGCCGGTCGAGTCGGCCGCGTCGGCGAACACCTCGGGGTGGGCCCGCGCGGCGGCCCAGGCGGCGCGGGCCGCGGTCAGGCAGCGCTGGGCGAAGGCCCGGTCGAAGGGGCGGTACAGCCGGGCGCCCTGGGCGGCGGTCGCGGCCAGGTCGAGCGTGGCCGCCGTGGACGGCGGGTGGAGATGACGCGGCCGCGGGTCCTGGTCCGGGGAGAGCGGCAGCCCGGTCCACTGGTCGTCGTGCACCTTGTGGTGTGCCATGCCCGCGAGCGGCTCGCCCGCGGGCACCCGCATGCGCAGCAGGAACTCCAGCTCCCAGCGCGCCTCGTCGAGGATGTCCGGTACGCCGTCGCCGTGTTCGGGGATCCGCAGGTCGCCGTCGCGCGGCGGGCGGGGGCGCCCCTCGGCCGCGGTCCGCGTCCGCTCGTACAGGCCGAGCAGCAGACAGGTGGCGATCGCGCCGCTGACCACGTATTTGCCGTGGTCGCCCGCGTCGTACCAGCCGCCGCGCACATCGAGCCGGTGGCGGCCCGCCCCCGGCAGGCAGGGCACGCTGGTGTCGCCCTGGTTGGGGTGGACGCCGAGGTGTCCGGCCGGCCTGCCGTATCCGGGCGCCGGCGCGTCGGCGATGGGGATGCCGCTGCGCTGGAGGTAGAGGAAGTGCGGGGCGTCGGAGCGCAGCCGGTCGTAGACGGTCGGGGAGATCGCGAAGGGATGGCTGGTCTGTCCGTCGGCGGTCAGCGTGTACCCGGAGCCGGCCCGGGTGACCGCGCTGAAGTCGACGGTGTGCACCCGCTGTCCGGAGGAGGCGTCGGTCCCGCGCGGCGTCGTGGTGCCGTACGCCACGGTGCTGCCGTCGCCGGCGCTCACCCGCCAGGGGACCGGTGCGGCGGCGTCGGTGACGACGGTGGCGCGCTTGGGCCCGGAGGGCGGATAGCCGACCTGGTTGACCCGCACCCTCGGGCCCGTGTCCGGCCTCGTGCCGGGATTCCGCGCCATGTCTCCAGCGTGCGCGGCGTCCGCCGGGCGTGCACCCCGGCTCGGGCGTGCACCTCCCGTCAGGGAGCACCCGGCGTGGGGCGGTCGACGCGCGCCGGGCGGGCCGCCCCACGGAATTCGCCGCTCCCACCGCCGCGCACCCATTGACGTGCGCGAGCGGGGCACCATCCTCTCCAAGCGCCCCGAGTACGGGATCAAGGGCACGGGCCACCACTCGGTGGTGAAGGCCCCCGGCACCGACGACTGGTACATCGCCTGCCACCGGTTCGCCGTCAACGGCCCCGGGAAGGCCGGCGGCGACGGCACCCACCGCGAGACCACCATCGACCGTCTGGAGTTCGCGGAGGACGGGACGATCGAGCCGGTGGTGCCGACCCTGGAGTCGGTCGGCCCCGTGCGGGGGCACTGACCGGCGCCGGCCGGTCAGCCCCTCCCCCGTCCGCCCGGGGTCGTGATGCCACGGCCGTGCGGCCGGCCGTGTGCACCCCCCTTGCCCCGAACGGACACCACCGTGCCCGGCCCGCCTTGCGGGATCCTTCGCGAAACCTTGAATCCGCAGACCACAGCGGGTAGGCAAGATCCGGGCACACAGGGGAGGGGCTGACCGTGACGGTCGATTTCGGATTGCTGGGCGCCATCGAGGCGCGTATCGACGGACTGCTCGTCGAGGACTTGGGGCACTCGCGCCAGCGGTGCGTGCTGGCGGCGCTGCTGGTGGACGCCAACCGGGTGGTGCCGACGGAGCAGCTGGTCCACCGGGTGTGGGCCGACCGGCCACCGCAGCGCGCCCTGAACACGCTGTACAGCTGCATCTCCCGGCTGCGCCGGGCCCTGGCGCCCGCCGCCGAGGAGGTGCGCATCGCCCGGCAGCCCGGCGGATACCTGCTCAGCGCCGATGCCTCGGCGGTGGACCTGCACCGCTTCCGCCACCTGGTGGCCCAGGCCGGCACCGCGGAGGGGGACGAGCACGCCGCCGCGCTCCTGGAGCAGGCCCTCGGGCTGTGGCGCGGGGACGCCTTCGCCTCCGTGGACACCCCCTGGTTCAACGCGCTGCGCGCCACCGTGGACCAGGAGCGGCTCGCCGCCGAGCTGCGCCTCGCCGACATCCGGCTGCGCCACGGCCACCACGCCGAGCTGCTGCCCGAGCTGTCCGCTCGGGCGGAGCGGCATCCGCTGGACGAGCGGGTGGTGGGCCAGCTCGTCACCGCCCTGTACCGCAGCGGGCGGGTCGCGGACGCGCTGAATCGGTACGAGGACGTCCGGCGGCGGCTGGCCGACGAGCTGGGCACCGACCCCGGCCCCGCGCTGCGCCGGCTCCACCAGCAGGTCCTCACCGCCGACCCGGACCTCAGCGCCCCCGCGCCCACGCCCCCGCCCGCGGCCGGGTCCACCGCCCGGCCGGCGCCGGCGGCCGCGGTGGTGCCGCGCCAGTTACCTGCGGCACCGCCGTTGTTCACCGGCCGGACGAGCGAGCTGTCCCGCCTGGACGACCTGCTGGCCGGGCCGGGCGGGCCGGGCCGTGCCGTGGTGATCTCCGCGATCGGCGGCACGGGCGGGGTCGGCAAGACCTGGCTGGCCCTGCGCTGGGCCCACGCCCACCTCGACGACTTCCCCGACGGGCAGCTGTATGTGAACCTGCGGGGATTCGACCCCACCGGCGACCCGGTGCCGTCGCAGACGGCGGTGCGCGGCTTCCTCGAAGCCCTCGGCGCCGCCCCGTCGACCGTCCCCACGGACCCGGACGCGCAGGCCGCGCTCTACCGCAGCCTGACCGCCGGCAAGCGCCTGCTGGTGCTCCTGGACAACGCCCGCGACACCGCCCAGGTCGTCCCCCTGCTGCCCGGCAGCGCCGGCTGCGCCGTCATCGTCACCAGCCGCAGCCGGCTCACCGGCCTGACCGCCGCCCACGGCGCCTCGCCCCTGGCCCTCGACGTGCTCGGCGACACGGAGGCCCGCCACCTGCTCGCCCGCCACCTCGGCGGCGAGCGCGTGGCCGCCGAGCCCGAGGCGGTGGCCGCCCTGCTCCGGCACTGTGCCGGGCTTCCGCTGGCCATCGGGATCCTGGCCGCCCGCGCCACCATGGACCCGGACGCCCCGCTGACCGACCTGGCCGAGGAGCTCGACGAGACCCAGACCCGGCTCGACGCCCTGGACACCGGGGACCTCACCGCCGATCTCCGCGCGGTGTTCGCCTCCTCGTACCGCGCGCTCGACGGGGACGCCGCGCGGGCCTTCCGGCTGCTGGGCCTGGCGCCCGGCCCCGACATCGGCCTGCCCGCCGCCGCCTGCCTCACCGCCCTCCCCCTGCCGCGGATACGCGCGCTGCTGCGCAGGCTCCAGGCCGCGCACCTGGTCCAGGAGCACACCCCGGGGCGCTACCGGATGCACGACCTCATCCGCCTCTACGCGGCCGAACGGGCGCGGGAGGAGCCGGCCGGCGGCGACGAGGACGCGCTGCCGAGGGTGGTCGACTTCTACCTCCACACGGCCCACGCCGCCGCCGCTCTGCTGGACCCGCACCGGGACCCGATCCCCCTGGACGCCGCCCGCCCCGGGGTGGCGCCCCTGGAGCCGGCCGACCACGGGGCGGCCCTGGACTGGTTCACCACCGAACACGCCGTGCTGCTCTCCACTCTGGACGTGGCGGTCGGGGCCGGGCTGGACGCCCGGGCCTGGCAACTGGCCTGGGCCCTCGAGACGTTCTTCGACTACCGCGGCCACTGGCAGGACTGGGTGGCCGCCCAGCACCTCGCGATCGACGCGGCGCGCCGCCTGGGCGACCGGTTCCTGGAGGCGGGGGCGCACCGCGGGCTCGGCAACGTCTCCACGCAGCTGGGCCGGCTCGACGACGGGGAGGCCCACCTCCGCCGCGCGCTGGAGCTCTACGGCGCCCTGGGCGACCTGGTCAACCAGGCCCACACCCACCGCGGCCTGGGCTGGGTGTGCGACCAGCAGGGGCGCCAGAGCGAGGCGCTGGACCACAACGAGCGGGCGCTGGCCCTGTACCGGCGGAAGGGGCACCGGGCCGGGCAGGCCAAGGCGCTGAACAACGCCGGCTGGCTGCGCATCGTGCTCGGCGACCACCGGCAGGCCCTCGACCACTGCGCCCAGGCGGTGGCCCTCAACCGGGAGATCGGCGACCGGCACGCCGAGGCGGGGGCGTGGGACAGCCTCGGCTACGCCCACCACCACCTCGCCGAGTACACCGAGGCCGTCGGCTGCTATCAGCGGGCGCTCGAGCTGGTGCGCGGGTTCGGCGACCGGTACGGCGAGACGGAGATCCTGGGCCACCTCGGCGACACCCATCTCGCGGACGGCGACCCCGGGGCGGCCCGGCTGGCCTGGCGGCGGGCCGTGGCGATCTCCGAGGAGATCGGCCACCCGTCCACCGGCGAGCTGCTCGGCAAACTGGGGAGCCTGTCCCCCGAACGCCCCGCCGACGCCCCGGGCCGGCCCACCGCGGGCTGACCCCGTGGTCGCCCACCGCGGGCTGCCCCGTGGCGCACGCGGCGCGCTGTTCGGCGCGCTGTTCGGCGCACCCCACGCGTACCCGGCGGGGTCCGGACCGAGGCGAGCTTGCATGGTCATGCGTGCTCATGCATACTTCTGCTGTGTCCAAAGTACTCACCTCCCTCCCTGTCGGCGAGCGCGTCGGCATCGCTTTCTCCGGCGGCCTCGACACCTCGGTAGCCGTCGCGTGGATGCGCGACAAGGGCGCGGTGCCGTGCACCTATACCGCCGACATCGGCCAGTACGACGAGCCCGACATCGCCTCGGTCCCCGGGCGCGCCACGACGTACGGCGCGGAGGTCGCCCGGCTGGTCGACTGCCGGGCCGCCCTCGTGGAGGAGGGCCTCGCGGCCCTGGCCTGCGGGGCGTTCCACATCCGGTCCGGTGGCCGCAGCTACTTCAACACCACCCCGCTCGGGCGGGCGGTCACCGGCACCCTGCTGGTGCGCGCCATGCTCGAGGACGACGTCCAGATCTGGGGCGACGGCTCCACCTTCAAGGGCAACGACATCGAGCGGTTCTACCGCTACGGCCTGCTGGCCAACCCCTCGCTGCGGATCTACAAGCCGTGGCTGGACGCCGACTTCGTCAGCGAGCTCGGCGGCCGCAAGGAGATGTCCGAGTGGCTGGTGGCCCACGGGCTGCCCTACCGCGACAGCACGGAGAAGGCCTACTCCACCGACGCGAACATCTGGGGCGCGACCCACGAGGCCAAGGCGCTCGAGCACCTCGACGCCGGCATCGAGATCGTCGAGCCGATCATGGGCGTGCGGTTCTGGGACCCCACCGTCGAGATAGCGGCCGAGGACGTCACGATCGGCTTCGAGCGGGGACGCCCGGTGACGATCAACGGCAAGGAGTTCCCCTCCGCCGTCGATCTGGTGCTGGAGGCCAACGCCATCGGCGGCCGGCACGGCCTGGGCATGTCCGACCAGATCGAGAACCGTGTCATCGAGGCCAAGAGTCGGGGCATCTACGAGGCCCCGGGCATGGCGCTGCTGCACGCGGCGTACGAGCGCCTGGTCAACGCGATCCACAACGAGGACACCGTCGCCGCCTACCACACCGAGGGCCGGCGGCTCGGCCGGCTGATGTACGAGGGCCGCTGGCTGGACCCGCAGGCGCTGATGCTGCGCGAGTCGCTGCAGCGCTGGGTCGGCATGGCGGTCACCGGCGAGGTGACCCTGCGGCTGCGGCGCGGTGAGGACTACTCCATCCTCGACACCACCGGGCCGGCCTTCAGCTACCACCCGGACAAGCTCTCCATGGAGCGGACCGAGGACTCCGCCTTCGGCCCCGTGGACCGGATCGGCCAGCTGACCATGCGCAACCTGGACATCGCCGACTCGCGCGCCAAGCTCGAGCAGTACGCCGGGCTCGGCATGGTCGGCGACGCCCAGCCGGCGCTGATCGGCGCCGCGCAGGCGGCCTCGACCGGGCTGATCGGCGCGATGCCCAAGGGCGCGGCGGAGGCCATCGCCTCCAGCGGCGAGGCCTCGGGCGACGACCAGCTGCTCGACCGCGCCGCGATGGAGTTCGGCGCCGACTGACCCGCCACCCCGGGTCCGCGAAGGCACCACGGCGGCCCCCGCCCGGAGCGAATCCGGGCGGGGGCCGCCGCGTTTCCCGTCCTGGAATACCGGAGAGACGTCAGCGGAGAGACGTCAGAGGAAGCTGACGTTCTGGGCCAGCGAGAGCCGGCTGGAGTAGTTGATCGTGTTGGTGGCGGAGCGCATGTACGCGCGCCAGGCGTCGGAGCCGGACTCGCGGCCGCCGCCGGTCTCCTTCTCGCCGCCGAACGCGCCGCCGATCTCGGCGCCGGAGGTGCCGATGTTGACGTTGGCGATACCGCAGTCGGAGCCCTCCGCGGACAGGAAGATCTCGGCCTCCCGCTGGTCACGGGTGAAGATGCTGGACGACAGGCCCTGCGGGACGTCGTTGTGCAGCGCGATGGCCTCGTCGAGGGTGTCGTACGTCAGCACGTACAGGATCGGCGCGAACGTCTCCTCCCGGACGACGCCGGTCTGCTCGGGGACGCGCACGATGGCCGGCTCGGCATAGGCGGCCCTCGGTGCCGCGTCGGCCAGCCGGCGGCCGCCGCCGACCAGGACCTCGCCGCCCTGGTCCCGCGCGCGGTCGAGGGCGCCGCGCATCCGGTCGAGGGCCGCCGGGGAGATGAGCGGGCCGACGAGGGTGGACTCGTCGAACGGGTCGCCGATGGGCAGCTTGCGGTAGGCGGCGGTCAGGCGCGCGACGAGGCTGTCGGCGATGTCCCGGTGGACGATGAGGCGGCGCAGGGTCGTACAGCGCTGTCCCGCCGTGCCGGCCGCGGCGAAGACGATGCCCTGGACGGCGAGGTCGGGATCGGCGGACGGGGCGACGATCGCGGCGTTGTTGCCGCCCAGCTCCAGCAGGCTGCGGCCGAACCGGGCGGCGACGCGGGGTCCGACCTCGCGCCCCATGCGGGTCGAGCCGGTGGCGCTGACCAGCGCCACCCGGGGGTCGTCGACCAGCTTCTCGCCGATGGCGCGGTCGCCGAGCAGCAGGCGGTGCACATCACGGGGCGCGCCGACCTCCTCGGCGGCCCGGGCCAGCAGGTGGTCACAGGCCAGGGAGATCAGCGGGGTGAGCTCGGACGGCTTCCACACGACGGTGTCGCCGCAGACCAGGGCGACGGCGGTGTTCCACGACCAGACGGCGGCGGGGAAGTTGAAGGCCGAGATGACGCCCACCACGCCGAGCGGGTGCCAGGTCTCGGCCAGCCGGTGTCCGGGGCGCTCGGAGGCGATGGTGCGGCCGTAGAGCTGGCGGGACAGCCCCACCGCGAAATCGCAGATGTCGATCATTTCCTGGATCTCGCCCAGCGCTTCGGAGCGGATCTTGCCCGCCTCGATGGTGACGAGGTCGGCCAGGTCGTTCTGGTACACGCGCAGCAACTCGCCGAGGCGGCGGACCAGTTCGCCGCGGCGCGGGGCGGGGGTGGTGCGCCAGGTGAGGAAGGCCTCGCGGGTCGCCGCGAGCGCCTCGTCGGCGTCGGCGGCGGTGGCCGCCGTCAGGCCGAGGAGCCGCTCCCCGGTGACGGGGGTGCGCGCGAAGAGGTCGGTGCCCTCCGGGACGGTGACGCCGATGTGCCCCAGGCTGGTGAGCGCGCGGGCGCGCAGGTCGTCGGTGGTGGGCAGGGCGGTCCCGGGCTGGGCGGTCCCGGGCTGGGCGGTCTGTGGCTGGGCGGTGTCGCTCATGGGACTCCTCGGATGTGTGAAGGGTCAGCGGAGGGTGCCGTGCAGTCGGAGGTCGACTCCGAGTTCGTCGGCGACCCGGTCGAGGGAGCTGTTCTGCTGCCGCTCGTACAGCGCGAAGGGGTCCAGGACCTCGCGCCCCATGGCGTCGGAGAGCCATGCGGCGTCGTAGGCGGTGCCCTGGTGGTCGTTGTTGCGGGTGCCCTCGCCGCTGAGGTTGGACTGGAAGATGCCGGCGGCGGAGCGGGGCAGGAAGTCCTCGTAGACGATGGGCTCGGCGCGCACCCAGCCCCGCTCCACCAGTTCGCCGAGGCCGGCGGGCGGACGGCTGCCGTCCCGCGGCCGGTCGGGGACCGTCCGGTAGGTGAAGTAGGCCAGCCCCGCGGCGGCCAGCTCCCGCTCGCCGCCCGGCATGTGCCGCTCCCACACGGCGCGCGCGACCTCGCCGCGGTCGGCGTCGGGACGGTGCGAGGCCTGCTGGTCGACGAGGGTCAGCAGATGGTCGTAGTGGGCGCGGCCCTCCCGGGTCAGGGCGATGCCGCGGGCCTCGACCTCGCCGAAGCGCACCCGCAGGGCGCCGCTGACCACCCGGCCGTCGGGGGTGCGCAGGGCGCGGGGCTCGGCGAGGGCGCGGAAGGAGGTCTGGCGCAGCAGGACGTCGGGGCCCTGCCAGGCGGGCGGGCCCTGGATGGTGTCGATCATCTGGATGCCGCGCTCGGTCATGCGCCGGTAGAGCTCGTCGATGTCCAGGACGCGCGGGGTGAGGTGGTTGATGTGGGTGCTGCGGACGCCGCCGATGTCGGCGGCGACGGCGGAGATCCGCTCCAGGGTCTGGTACCAGGCCTGGTCGACCGGCTCGGGGGACAGTTCGAAGGCCTGCACCGCGAGCCGCAGGAACCGCTCGGCGTCCTCCTCGGGCAGCTCCCGTTCGGCTTCGGCGCGGTCGGCGAGGGCGAGCAGCTCCGGGGGGAACAGTTCGCGGCCGGCGAGGAAGGTCTCCAGGCGGGAGCGCAGGTCCGGGTCGAAGAACCGCGGATCGGCGGTGGTGAGCATGGAGGTGAAGACCCGGAAGGGGTTGCGGGCCAGCTCCTCGCCGTCGACGGGCCGGAAGGCGGTCGAGACGACGGGGACGGCGCTGGCGGCGGCCTCCCGCAGGTCGTAGAAGCCGACCGGGCGCATGCCCAGGGCGCCGAAGACCCGGGCGACCTGGCTCAGCTCCCCGGGGGTGCCGACCCTGATGGCTCCGTGGCGTTCGGCGGTGACGCGGCCGATGGACCCCAGGCGCTCGGCGTCGGCGCCGCGGGCGCGCAGCACGTCCTCGTTGACCTCGCGGGAGACGTCCACGAGCGTGGTGTAGGCGGGAACCTCCCGCCCGTACATCTCCGAGAGCCGCGCGGCGAACGCGGCCCGCAGCTGCCATTGCCTGATCATCGACATGGGTGGCCTTTCGGTCGGGGGTTCACACCACGTGGGCTTCGGGGCGGGTCTCGGCGCCGGTCCGGAAGCGGGCCGCGCTGAGGGGGCTGATGTCGACGCACGGCTCGCGCTCCAGGTGGAGGTCGCGCATGACCTCGCCGACCGCCGGTGCCTGGAGGAAGCCGTGGCCGGAGAACCCGGTGGCGTACAGGAAGTTGGTCAGCTCGTCGGAGCGGCCGATCAGGGCGTTGTGGTCGGGGGTGACCTCGTACAGGCCGGCCCATCCGCCGGCGGTCTCCATGTCCGCGAGGGCGGGGGCGCGGTGCCGTGCGACGGCGCGGAACAGCTCGAGCCACTCCGGGGTCCAGGTGGTGTCGAAGCCGTCCGGCTGGTCGGGGTCGGCCAGGCCGAACAGCAGGCCGTCGTCGCTGTTGTGGAAGTAGGCGGTCGAGGAGAAGTCGATGGTGAAGGGGATGCGCGGCGCGGGCGGGGCGAGCGGGGCGGTGAAGGCCAGCTGGCGGCGCACCGGCCGCACGGGGAGGCTGACGCCGGCCATGTCGCCGATCCGCCCGGACCAGGCGCCCGCCGTACAGATGACGGTGGAGCAGGCGATGCGGCCCCGGTCGGTGTGCACGGCGGTCACCCGGTCGCCGGTCGTGTCGATGCCGGTGACCGCGGTGTGGGTGGCGAAGGTGACGCCGGCCCGGGCCGCGGCGTCCGCGTAGCCCCGCACGACCAGTCCGGGGCGGGCGTGGCCGTCGGTGGGCGAGTAGGCGGCGGCCACCAGCCCGTCGGTGCTGAGGTAGGGGCACAGCCGCTGGGCCTCGGCGGGGTCGATCATGCGGCTGGGCACGTCCAGGCTGTTCTGCAGGGACACGCAGGTCTCGAAGTCCGCCGCCTGCCGCTCGCTGGTGAGCAGGAAGAGGTAGCCGACGGTGTCGAGCCGGATGTCGGCGCCGGGGCGGTGCGGGAAGTCCTGGTAGGCGCGCAGGCTCCGGTTGCCCAGCTCGATGTTGAGCGGGTCGGAGAACTGGGCCCGTACGCCGCCGATCGGCTTGCCCGAGCTGCCGCAGCCGAGCTCGCCGCGCTCGACGACGACGATGTTCGTCACCCCGGCCTCGGCGAGGTGGTAGGCGGTGCCGGCACCCATCACTCCGCCGCCGATGATCACGACATCGGCGGTGGACGGAACGGTGCGGAAGGTGGATGAGGACAACTGGCCGATCCCTTCCAGAGGCCGACGCCGGGGGCCGGAGAGACTCCGTCCGGGGCGTGGCGTGGGCTGTCACTGCGTGGGCGTTGCTGATCAGCTATCTGGGCGTCATCGTGCAGCAACCCGACCGTTGACGTCCATGAACAATTACTGTGGGAGTTCTTTTAGGATCCCTATATGGATTGGACGAGTGCGCAGCTGCGCTCGCTGGTGGAGCTGACCAGGCGCGGAACCATCACGGCCGTGGCCGAGGCCCTGGGGTACACCCCGGGCGGGGTCTCCCAGCAGATCGCCGCGCTGGAGAAGGCCACGGGCATGGAGCTGCTGCGGCGGGTCGGGCGCCGGGTGGAGCTGACGGACGCCGGGACGACGCTGGCCTGCCACGCCGAGCGGATCCTGGCCACGGAGGCCGAGGCCGTCGAGGCGCTGGAGCGCAGTCGCAACGAGGTCTCCGGGACGCTGCTGATCGGCCTGTTCGCCACCGCCGCCGCCGAGATCCTGCCGCCGGCCCTGCAGCGGGCGCGCCGGGTCCACCCGGGGCTGACCGTGCGCAGCCGCGACATGGACGTGGACGAGGTGTACGACGCGGTGGCCGGCGGAGCCGTGGATCTGGCGCTGGGCCTGGACTACCCGGGTGTGCCGATCCCGCGCGATCCGGCGCTGCGGGTGGTGCCCCTGTCGCGGGAGCGCTTCTCGCTCGCGGTCCCCGCCGGGTCCATGGCCGGCCGGGAGAGGGTGTCCCTGGCGGACACCGGCGAGTTGGGGTGGATCCTGCCGTCGGCCGGCAGCTACTACGGCCGCGCCGTGCGCACCGCGTGCCGGCGGGCCGGCGTCGAGCCGCGGGTCCTCCACGAGGTGACGGACACCGCCGCCACGCTCGCCCTGGTCGAGGCGGGGGTGGGGGTCAGCACGGTGACGGACCTGATGCTCCGGCTGCGCACCTCGTGCCTCGATGTGGTGGCGCTGCGGGAGCCATTGGAGCGGAACATCGTCGTGGTGTTCCGCTCCTTCGCCGAGCGCCGGCCGACGGTGGCCGCTCTGGTCGAGGTGTTGCGCACCGCGGCCGACCGACGGCGCGACGCCCCGGAGCGCCTTGGGCTGTGAGGTCCCAGGCACAACTTCTCTTGGGCTCAGGGGTGGAAGTTGTCGCGCTGACACGTCTTTCGCGGGCTGCGCGGCGTGGGTGATGGTTTCTGGCCAGTGGTGACCCACGCCACGCCGGCGGCGCGCCCTGCCGCCGTTGCCCGTCATGGAGTGAGCGATGTCCCCCAATCACACCCCGCCACCAGGTCGTGCCGCGCTGCTCGGCAGAGGACCGCGGGGAATCTTCCGGCGAACACTTCCCTCCGAACAGCCCACCGGCGAGCGCATGGTGCGCACGCTCGGCCTGACCCAGCTGACCATGATCGGTGTCGGCGCCATCATCGGGGCCGGGATCTTCAGCCTGGCGGCGGCGGTCGCCAAGGACGTGGCCGGTCCCGCCGTGCTGATCTCGTTCCTGGTGGCGGGGGCCGCGTCGCTGTGCGCGGCCTTCGCCTACGCCGAGTTCGCCGGCATGGTCCCCAAGGCGGGTTCCAGCTACACCTACTGCGCCGCGGTCCTCGGGGAGATCGTCGGCTGGATCGTGGGCTGGGACCTGCTGCTGGAGTACACCGCGATCGTCGCCGTGGTCGCCATCGGGATGTCCGGCTACCTGGGCTTCCTGCTGGACGCCGTCGGCGTCCAGCTGCCGGCGTGGGCGCTGGGCGCCCCCGGCACCGGGGCCGGGCACCGGATCGACCTGCTGGCGGTGGTGATCTGCCTGGCCGTCGCCTGGCTGCTGACCCGCGGCACCCGCACCTCGGCCCGCGTGGAGACCGTGCTGACCATCGTCAAGATCGCGATCGTGCTGCTGGTGATCGTGGTCGGCCTCACCAAGGTCCACACCGGCAATCTGCACCCCTTCGCGCCCTTCGGGCTCGGCGGGGCCTTCACCGGGGCCGCCACGGTGTTCTTCGCCGTGTTCGGCTACGACGCGCTGAGCACCGCCGCCGAGGAGTCGGTCGAGGCCCGCAGCAAGCTGCCGAAGGCGATGATGCTGTCGCTGTCCATCTCGATGGTTCTCTACGTCCTGGTCTGCGTCGTGCTCACCGGCATGCAGCGCTACAGCGACCTCGACCCGAACAGCGGCATCTCCAGCGCCTTCGCGAGCGCGGGGCTGAGTGGGCTGGCCAATGTCATCGCGGTCGGCGCGGTCATCGGCATCGTGACGGTGACGTTCTCCTTCATGATGGGCGCCTCGCGGCTGTGGTACGCCCTCAGCCGTGACGGGCTGATGCCGGCCTGGTTCGGCGCCATCCACCCCAAGCGCAAGGTGCCCCACCGCGCCACCTGGACCATCGGCGCGGTCGCCGCCGTGCTGGCGGGCGTGCTGCCGATCAACGCCGTCGCGGAACTGACCAACATCGGCGTGCTGCTGGCCTTCATGGTGGTGTGCGCGTCCGTGCTGATCCTGCGCTACAGGAAGCCGCACCTGCGGCGTGGCTTCCGGTGTCCGGGCATGCCGGTCGTGCCGGTCCTCGGCATGCTCTTCTCCGGCTGGCTCATGTCGTTCCTGCAGTGGGAGACCTGGGTGCGGCTGGGCGCCTGGCTCGCCGTCGGCCTGGTGGTGTACGCCACGTACGGCTACCGCCGCACCCGCGAGGTGATGCCGGGCGGCTCGGTGGACCTCGACGCCCTGGACGAGATGACCGACGGGGAGGAGCCCGAGCCCGGCGCCGAGCGCCTGCCGGTCCGCTGAGCGGCCGCCCCGGCCGGCCGCTCACCCGCCCTCCCGGGCCTCCTCCTCCGGCGCCGGGTGCACATACGGCTCGCCCTCGGGCACGGCGCTCCGCAGGGCGGAGACCATGGTGTGGAGCAGCGGGTTGGTGTTCTCGGCGCGGTGCAGCGCCATCACCCGGCGCACGGCCCCGCGCTGGGTGAGCCGGGTGGCCTCCACGGCCTCGCCGGGCGAGTGGCCGAGGGCCGGGACGACGGCCACGCCGAGGCCCGCGGACACCAGTTCGCGCACCACGTCGTAGTTGTTGCTGCGGAACGCGACCGTGGCCTCGAACCCGGCCGCGGCGCACAGCCGGACGAGGGTGAGCGCGCCGGCCGTCCCCTCCCTGCTGGTGATCCAGCGCGCCTGGGAGAGCCCGGCCAGGCGCGCGCTCAGCCCGCTGTCGCGGGCCCTGAGCAGGACGAGGTCCTCCCAAGCCAGGTGATGGCAGGTCAGGTTGTCGGGCCACTGCCGGGGGCTGAGGCCGTACTCGTACACCAGCGCCACGTCCAGATCGCCGTCGTTCAGCGCGGCGACCAGCTCATCGGGCTCCCCCTCCTCGAGCTGGATCCGGGCCCGCGGACGGGTCTTCGCCAGCGCCGACAGCGCCGGCGGCACCAGCCGGACACCGGCGGTGGGGAAGCTGCCGAGGCGCAGCCGGCCGGTGGCGCCGGTGGCGAGTTCCCGCACCTGGTGGTCCAGGTCGTCGAGGGCGGCCAGCACCGGAGTGCCCAGGTCGACCAGGCGGTGGGCCGCCGCGGTGGCGCGGATCCCATGGGCCTCCCGCTCGAACAGGGTCAGCCCGGTCTCCTTCTCCAGAGCGGAGATCTGCTGGGAGATGGCGGACGCCGTGTAGCCGAGCTCGCGGGCCGCGATGACGAACGAGCCGCTGCGCACGGCGGCCCTCAGAGTGAGCAGGTGCTGGGGCTTGAGCAAGACGGCCTCCTCGGGCGGGCAGGCGGGCAGGCGGGCAGGCGGGCAGGCGGGCAGGCGGGCAGGCGGGCAGGCGGCGCCAAGACTAA
>NZ_MAXF01000186.1 GCF_001704635.1 Streptomyces sparsogenes
CGGGCAGGCGGCGGGCAGGCGGGCAGGCGGGCAGGCGGGCAGGCGGCGCCAAGACTAAGCCAATCTTGCGCTGCACGCTCATTTATTTCGTTCTGCTGGGTCTTGTGGGGGTGGCGGCGGCGCGCCGAAGGTGGTGCCAGAGGTCGAACGCGACCGGTGAACGAGAAGGAGCCAGCACAGTGACCGCGACAGCGCAGGTCCCCGGCAGTCCCGACGCGGCGACGGTGGCCGAGGCCCTCCGCCGAGGCGACTGCGGAGAGGTCCACGGCGACGCCGGCCGCCGCGCCCAGTACTCGGCCGACGCCTCCAACTACCGGCGGATCCCGCTCGCGGTGGTCTTCCCCCGCGAACGGCGCCACGTCCTCAACGCGATCGCCGTGTGCCGCCGCCTCGGGATCCCGATCACCTCGCGCGGGGCGGGCACCAGCACCTCCGGGCAGGCCGTCGGCTCCGGGGTGGTGCTCGACTTCTCCCGCCACTTCAACCGGCTGCTCTCCCTGGACGCGACGGCCCGTACGGCCACGGTGCAGCCGGGGATCGTGCTGGACGAGCTGCAGACCGCCGCCGCCGGGCACGGCCTGCTCTTCGGCGCCGATCCGTCCACCCACAGCCGTTGCACGCTGGGCGGAATGATCGGCAACAACGCGTGCGGTTCGCACTCCCTCGCCTGGGGACGCACGGCGGAGAACGTCCTGGAGCTGGAGGTGGCCACCTACCGCGGGACCGTGCTCCGCCTCGGCGAGATGACGCGGGACGAGATCGAGGAGGCCATCGCCGCCGGGGACGACCGGGGGCGGCTCATCGCGGCCCTGTACGACCTGGCCCGGAAGAACCTGGCCACACTGCGCACCGAGCTGGGGCGGTTCCCGCGCCAGGTGTCGGGCTACGCGCTGGAACACCTGCTGCCCGAGCGGCGCTTCAACCTCGCCAGGGCCCTGGTGGGCAGCGAGGGGACGCTGGCCGTCATCCTCTCCGCGACCCTCCGCCTCGTCTCCCCTCCCCCCGCCCGCGCGCTGGTCGTGCTCGGCTACCGGGACGCCTGCGCCGCGGCCGACGCGGTCCCCGCGCTGCTGGAACACCGCCCACTGGCCCTCGAAGGGCTCGACCAGGCCCTCACCGACATCGTCACCCGGCCGCGGACCCGGGCGGCGATCGACACCCTGCCCGGCGCTCGGGCCTGGCTGTTCGCCGAGATCGGCGGCGAGCGGGAGGAACTGCCCCGGCGGGCGGCGGAGCTGGCCGCGGCCGCCGGGCGGACCGCCGGCTGCACCGGCGGCGAGGTCGTCACCGACCCCGCCCGGGCCAGGCGGCTGTGGCGGATCCGCGAGGACGGGGCGGGGCTCGCCACGCGGCTGCCGGACGGCTCCGAGGCCTGGCCGGGCTGGGAGGACGCCGCCGTACCGCCCGAGCGGCTCGGCTCGTACCTGCGCCACTTCACCGACCTGCTGACGCGGCACGGACTGCGGGGCGCCGTCTACGGCCACTTCGGCGAGGGCTGTCTGCACGTGCGCATCGACTTCGACTTCACCACCGAGCACGGCACCGCCGTCTTCCGCGCCTTCGTCACCGACGCCGCGAAGCTCGTCGCCGACCACGGCGGCTCGCTGTCGGGCGAACACGGGGACGGGCAGGCGCGCTCGGAGCTGCTGCCCCTGATGTACGGGCCCGAAGTCATCGCCCTGTTCGAGGAGTTCAAGAACGCCTGGGACCCCGACAACGGCCTGAACCCCGGGATGATCGTGCGCCCGCTGCCCGTCGACGGAAACCTGCGGGTGAGCCCGCACCGCGCCCCGCTCCCCCTCACCCCCCTGCACACGGTGTTCCCCTTCCCCGCCGACGACGGCGACTTCGCCAAGGCCACCCGCCGGTGTGTCGGCGTCGGCAAGTGCCGCTCCGCCGACCACCGCGGCGACGTCATGTGCCCCAGCTACCGGGTCACCCGGGACGAGAAGGACTCCACCCGCGGCCGGGCCCGTCTGCTGTACGAGATGACGCAGGGCGAGGTGATCACCGACGGGTGGCGGTCGACCGAGGTGCGCGACGCCCTCGACCTGTGTCTGTCCTGCAAGGGGTGCAGCGTCGACTGCCCGGTCGGGGTGGACATGGCCACCTACAAGTCGGAGTTCCTGTACCACCACTACAAGGGGCGGCTGCGGCCCGCCGCGCACTACACCATGGGCTGGCTCCCGCTGCTGTCCCGCGTGGCGGCCCGTATGCCGAGGGTCGTCAACGCGCTGACGGCGTCCTGGCCGGCGCCCCTGATCAAACGCCTGGGCGGGATCGCCGCGGAGCGGGAGGTGCCGCGCTTCGCCCGGCGGACCTTCCTGTCGTGGTTCCGGGCCCGGGTCCCCGGGGGCGGCGGCCACCGCGGGCCGGTCATGCTGTGGGTCGACTCCTTCAACAACCACTTCACCCCCGAGGTGCTCCAGGCCGCGGTCGCCGTGCTCGAGGAGGCGGGCTACCGGGTCCAAGTGCCCGACGGCACCCAGTGCTGCGGGCTGACCTGGATCACCACCGGCCAGCTCGGCGTCGCCCGCCGCATGGCCCGGCGCACCACCGCCGCGCTCGCCCCGGCGGTACGCGCCGGAACACGCGTCGTCGGCCTGGAGCCGAGCTGTACCGCGGCCCTCAGGTCCGACCTGCCCGAACTCCTCGGCGGCGACACCGACGCCCGCGCCCTGGCCGGGGCCACCGTCACCCTGGCCGAGCTGCTCGTCCACCACACGCCCGGCTGGCGGCCTCCCCGGCTGCCCGTGCGCTCGCTCAGCCAGACGCACTGCCACCAGCACGCCACCTCGGGATTCGGGGCCGACAGCGCCCTGCTGGAGGCCATGGGCGTCGACAACCAGGCCCTGGACTCCGGCTGCTGCGGGCTGGCCGGCAACTTCGGCTTCGAACGCGGCCACTACGAGGTGTCCGTCGCCGCCGGCGAACAGGTGCTGCTGCCCGCCGTACGGGAGGCCTCCCCCGACACCGTCGTCCTCGCCGACGGCTTCAGCTGCCGCACCCAGATCGCCCAGGGGACCGACCGGCACGGCACCCATCTCGCGGAGCTGATCGCCCGGGCGCTCGCCACTCCCCCGCCACGCGCCTGACCCGGAGACGGACCGCCGCACCACGCGAGCACCGCACCAGGCGACCACCACACCAGGCAACCACCACACCAGACAACCACCGCAGGCCACGACAACAGACAAGGACCACACCGTGACTGACGCGCTCCTCCTCGTCGACGACTGGGGACCCGAGAAGATCGTCGTCGTCTCCCACCGACGCACCGGCATGAAGGGCGTCCTGGTCATCGACAACACCGCCCGGGGCATCGGCAAGGGCGGGACCCGGATGAGTCCGCATGTCTCCGTCGAGGAGATCGCCCGGCTGGCCCGCGTCATGACGTGGAAGTGGGCGAGCGTGGACCTCTTCTACGGCGGTGCCAAGGCCGGTGTCGTCGCCGACCCCTCCTCCCCCGACAAGGAAGCGATCCTGCGGGCCTTCGCCCGCGCGCTGTCCAACGAGGTGCCCCGCGAATACGTCATGGGCCTGGACATGGGGCTGACCGAGGACGACGCGGCCATCGTCCAGGACGAACTCGGCGACCGCGGCGCGGCCGTCGGCACCCCGGAACACCTCGGCGGCGTCGCCTACGACAGGCTCGGCGTCACCGGCTACGGCGTCGCGGAGGCCGCCGACGCCGCCGCGGACTTCCTGGGCCGACCGCTCGCCGGGGCCCGGATCGCCATCCAGGGCTTCGGCGCCGTGGGCAACGCCGCGGCCAGGCGGTTCGCCGAACTGGGCGCCACCGTCGTCGCCGTGTCCACGGCCAAGGGCGCCCTCCACGACCCCGCCGGCCTGGACGTGCCCGCACTGCTCGCCGCCCGCGAGGAACACGGCGACGACCTCGTGAGCCGGCACCCGCAGGGCACCGCGATCCCCTCCGGCCGGGAGCTGACCGTCGACTGCGACATCCTGGTCCCCGCCGCCCTTCAGGACGTCATCGACGAGGACAACGCCCCCGACATCAAGGCCCGGCTCGTCGTGGAAGGCGCGAACCTGCCCACCTCGCCGCGGGCCCAGGAGATCCTCGCCCGGCGCGGCGTCACCGTCCTCCCCGACTTCGTCGCCAACGCGGGCGGCGTCGTGGCCGCCGCGTTCGCCATGGACTCCCGCTACTCGGGTTTCCGGCCCGGGACCCCCGCCATCTTCGAGACCATCTCCGACCGGCTGCGCGCCAACGCTGTCACCGTTCTCGAGGAGGCGCGGCGCCGCGACTCGACCCCGCACACCGCGGGCCGCACCCTCGCCGAGGAGCGGGTCCGCACCGCGATGCGCAGCAAGGGGCGCATTCCGCGGTGACCGCCCGTCAGGGGTGGTCGGGGGACGGGGGTCGGGGCGGGGACGCCGAAGGGTTTGCGGCCAGGGCGAGCGGCAACCCGAAGGACATGGCCGAGAAAAGGAACGCACAGACCACTGCACGGAGCGCCGGCGCGAAGGCGAAGAACACGGCGAACAACACGGCGAAGGACACGGCCACCAAGGCCAAGGGGAAGACCGCGGAGCGCGCCAAGGACACCGCGAGCGAGGCGGGGAAGGCGACCGGGACCGCGGCGAAGACGGCGGCGGGAGGCGCGGGTCGGACCGCGCACGCCGCGGCCGACAAGGCGCACACCGCTGCCGACAAGGCGCAGGCCGTCGCCGGGAAGGCCGTCGCCACGGGCCGTACCGTGGCCGCCGAGGCCCCCAAGAAGGCGGCCGCGGCGGTCGGCACGGCCGTCATGGTGATCAAGGCGCGGAAGATCCTGGCCGCCACCGGCGCGGGTGCCGCGGCCGCCGGCGCCACCGCGGTCGTCCTGCGGCAGCGCGCCGCTCGCCGGCGCAGCCCGCTGGCGCGGCTGACCGGCGGCCGGCTCGGCGCCTGAGGTCCGCCGTGAGCGGCCGGGACGCCATCACCGCGTACGAGGCGGACGGGCGGGTGCGCTGGGCGTATGAACACGACCCGTGGCCCGGCCAGGGCATCGGCTCGGGGGCCTGTACGGCCGACGCGTCCGGGCGGCGGCTGTTCGCCACGACGCTGGGCCCGGTCCTGACCGGCGGCTCCTAGCCGGGCGACCGCTGCGTCGCCCTCCGCCTGGCGGACGGCCGGATGTCGTCGTCGAAGCGGAGACCGCCCTTCCGGACGGTCTCCGCTTCGTCGGTCATGGCCGCGCCCGGGGGACGGCTCAGCTCCGGGTCGCCCCCGCCCCGCCCGCCGCGTTGTGGCCGAGGTCGTCGGCGTACGAGGAGATCCAGGCCAGCGGGGCGTTCCAGTTGATGGTGATCTCGTTGGTGGAGAACGACATGATGTCGTCGGTGTAGCACATCGCTGGGGCGCAGCCCTTCAGCTTCTTCTGGGCCACCGGGTCCTGCAGCCCGGAGTTCGGGCCGCCGGCCAGCGAGCCGGGCGCCGGGTTCGGCAGCTTGGGGTCGATCTGGTGGGCCCAGAAGCGGTGGTGCTGGTGGTGCGAGTTCCGCTCGCCGTAGCCGGTGACGTAGGACTGGTTGAGGGGGTTGGCGCCCAGCAGGTAGTCCATGCCGCGCAGCACCGCGTCACGGTAGCGGGACTTCCCGGTCAGGTCGTGGGCGGTGGCGAGGACGACCATGTTGTTCAGCACCTGGCTGTTGGAACCCCACTCGTAGGCGCCGCCCTTCGGCGCGTACGGCACGCCGTAGGCCGACTTGGCGGAGTCCGCGGCGTAGCGGTCGGCGGCCCGGATCACCGTCCTGCGCACGGCGTCGCGCTGCTTGTCGGTGAGCTTGTTGGGCACGGTGGCCAGGTCGAGCGCCCCGAGGCCCGCGACCTGGGACCAGGACAGGGCGCCGCCGCGCGGGAAGAGCGCGTCGACGTCGCCGTGCAGCGGCGACTGGAGGACCGCCTGGCGGTAGGTGTTGTCCCCGGTGGTGATGAACAGCTCGGCCGCGGCCCAGTAGAACTCGTCGCTGACGTCGCTGTCGCCGTACGCGCCGCCGCCCGTGGAGTCCTGGTCACTGGCGATCACGTCCGGGTGCGCCTTGGCCGCGGCCCAGGCGGTCTCGGCCACGTGCAGGCTCCGGGCGGCGAACTTCGGGTCGTAGGGCTTGAAGAGGCGGGCGCTCTGGGCAGCGGTGGCCGCCAGGTTGAGCGTGGCGGCGGTGGACGGCGCGTGCAGCTCGCGCTGCTGCTTGTCCTGGTCCGGCCGGGTCGGGAAGCCGGTCCACTGGTCGTCGTGCACCTTGTGGAAGGCCATGCCGGCGAGCGGCTTGCCCTGGGGCACCTGCATCCGCATCAGGAAGTCCATCTCCCAGCGGGCCTCGTCGAGGATGTCCGGGACGCCGTTGCCGTGCTCGGGCACCCGGAGCCGGCCGTCGCCCAGCGGCTTCGCGTCGGCGCCCTTGGTGGTGCGGGTGCGTTCGAAGGCGGACATCAGCTGGGCCACCGAAATGCCGCCGTTGACGACGTACTTGCCCTGGTCGCCGGCGTCGTACCAGCCACCGGAGACGTTCCGGCGGTAGTCGCACACCCCCGGCCGGCACGGCACGTCGGTGTCGCCCCCGTGGGCGGCCGCCTTGTCGTGGCCCGCGGGGCGCGCGTACTTGCCGCCGACGATGTCGGCGTCGATCTTGATGCCGCTGCGGTTCTGGTAGAAGTACGCCAGGGAATCGCGGCGCAGCGAGCTGTAGATGTCGTCACCGATGGTGAACGGCTCGCTCTCCTTCCCGTCGACGATGACGGTGTACCCCTTGCCCTTCTGGGTGACCTTGCTGAAGTCGAAGGTCTGGACGTTCTGCCCGGAGCTGGGGTCGATACCCGCGGGGGTGGTGGTCCCGCCGGCTTCCTTGATGCCGTGGGCGGTGCGGAGCGTCCAGGTCAGGGGCTTGGTGGCGGTGGTGACGACGGTGCCCTTCTTGGGGCCGTGGGTCAGATAGCCGACCTGGTTCACCCGGACCGGGGAGCCGGTGTCGAGGGTGGGACCGGCCGGCTTGGCGCCGCTCGGCGCGAGGCGTTCCACGGCCCCTGCCGCGGGCACGGTCAGGGCGCCCAGGGCCAGGCCTGCGGCGACCGCGGCGCCCACCATGCGCTGGCGGCGACGGCTGGTCCGGTCGGGGGCGGGGCGTACTCGCTTGTCCATTCCCCCGAGGCTAGGAAGACGACCCTACCTGGGGCTTCGTACGCTTAGTGGAAATCCGGATACACCAGGTGTTCGACCTCCGGCTCCTTCAATTGAGGTAGTACGGGCTCTGCGGCATGGGGGCGCCACGGGTTGGGGCGCGGTTGACCGGCGACCTAGAGTGATCGCGAACGTGGTGACGATCTGGTGTCGGAGGGTGAGGTGGCACAGGATCCGGTGCGGTTCGCGCTGCTGGGGCCGCTGCGGGCCTGGCGCGGGGAGACCGAACTCGACCTGGGGCGTCCTCAGCGCAGAGCGCTGCCGGCCCTGCATGGCAGGGCGCGGCCGGCTGACCACCGCGTCCCTCTCGCCGGAGGCTCATGTCGTCGGCGGGGCCCAGGGGGCGTCGGCGGCCGAGAGGCGGTAGGTGGCCGCCGCGGTGACCAGGAGCAGCAGCGCGGCCAGGCCGAGGGCCGCGACCAGGTGCGCGTGCAGGACCAGCTGGGCGCCGATGAGCGCGCCGAGGAACATCACCAGCACGGCCAGGACGCGCCGGCCGGGCCGTGGCGCCCGGCCCCCGGCCGGACTGGAGTCGGCGGCGAGCCCGGTCAGGGTGAGGGTGAGGACGGTGGTGGTCAGGTCGGGGACGCCGAGGCGGCGGGCCACGGCGTTCTGCAGGCCCATGGCCAGGCCCAGCAGCACGA
Organism: Streptomyces sparsogenes; assembly: GCF_001704635.1. Taxonomy (GTDB): domain Bacteria; phylum Actinomycetota; class Actinomycetes; order Streptomycetales; family Streptomycetaceae; genus Streptomyces; species Streptomyces sparsogenes. Next base: position 7,826 of record NZ_MAXF01000186.1, read on the forward strand.
TCAGGGTGTACTCGACCGCGGTGGTGACCCGCCCGCCGGCGACCGCCGCGGTGACGGCGGCCGCGCCGAGCAGGGCGGTCTGGGCGGTGGCGGAGACCGCCAGCAGCCGGCCCCGATGGGCCGCCAGCCGGGCGCCGAGCCGGCCTCCGGCGAGCGCGCCGGTCAGGAACACCCCCAGGGAGACCACCGAGGCCAGGGCGGACAGCCCCTGGGCGCCCGCCAGCGCGAAGCCGAGGAAGACCACGTTGCCGGTCATGTTGGCGACGAAGACATGCCCGAGACCCAGGTAGCTCACCGCGTCGACCACGCCGGTGACCAGGGTGAGGACCAGCATCAGCGGAGGCAGCGGGCCGTGCCGGTCCCCGCGGGGCGGCACCAGGGTGCGGGCCGCGTCACTCAGCAGTGCGCGCATCGGCGGTTGTCCTTTCATCGGTGGTGGAGCGGTGCAGGAGCAGCCGGGCCAGCAGGCCGCTGGCCACCCCGAGAACGGCCGCCGCCGCGGACAGCCACCCGGGCCAGTGGGTCAGGCCCACCGCGTGGTCGACGGACCACCGGCCGGAGCCGGTGAACGACAGCGCCGCGCACACGACGACCAGCACCAAGGGGTATTCGTAGCCGTCGTGCTGGACCCACAGTCCGTGGGGCCACTTGACGGTGAAGGCGACGGTCATCACCCCGATGGCGGCCATGGCCGCCATCGGGGTGAGCGCCCCGAGCGCCAGGAACAGGCCCGAACCGATCTGGCCGGCGCCCGCGGCGAGCGCCGTGAGGGCCCCGCCGCGGAAGCCGTCGTGCCGGAACTCCTCGATTCCCCCTGCCAGACCGTTGCCGCCGAGGCGGAAGCTGACCTTCTGCACTCCGTGGCCGGCGATGAGCAGGCCCACCACCACCCGGAGGATCAGCAGTCCGGTGTCCATCGTGTTTCGTTCCTGTTCCTGGTCTCGTTCCGCTGCCGGGGAGTGGGGATCAGCCGGCGGCGTGCGGGTTGATCATGGACTGCGCGTAGAAGACACCGAGGCCGTAGGCGCCGGCGTGCTCCTTCACGACCTCCGTGACCGGGCCGTAGGTCTCCGTTCTGGCCCAGTCGCGCTGCAGCTCCAGCAGCACCTGCACCCAGGTCACCGGCACCGCGCCGCCCTGGATCATCCGCTGGAGCGCGTGCTCGTGGGCCTGCGGGGTGACGCCGCCCGAGGCGTCGGAGACGACGTACACCTCGTAGCCCTGGGCGAGCATGGACAGCACGGGCAGGACGAGACAGACCTCGGTCCACAGCCCGGCGATGACCACCTTGGTGCGGCCGGTGGCCTTCACGGCCTCGACGAGCGCCGGGTCCTCCCAGGCGTTCATCGAGGTGCGGTCGATGCTCTCGGCGTCGGGGAAGACCTCCGCGAGCTGCGGCAGGATCGGGCCGGAGAACGACTCGGCGGCGACGGTGGTGAGCACCGCCGGCACGTCGAAGACCTTGGCCGCCTTGGCCAGGCCGACGGTGGCGTTGATGATCGAGTTGCGGTCGCCGCTGCCGGTGCCGAAGAACATCTGCGGCTGGTGGTCCACGAACAGCACCACGGCGTTGTCCGGAGTGAGCAGGTCGGGGCTCGGTACGGCGCTGACCTCGTTGATGTCGACCATGGTTTTCCCTTCGATCGGTCTGGGTGTGGTGGATGGGATGATGTTCTGTCAGAGGATGTCCGCCAGAAGGCGTCTGTCGGAGAATGTCCGTCAGAGGACGAAACAGGGGTCGTACGACTCGGGGCGTGTCTCCGCCGCCAGGCCGCGCCGGACCCGCCACTGCCAGTGATCCTCCGACTCGGCGGCGGCCTCGCCCAGCAGCTCCGCCTGGCGGGCGCCGGAGCCGACCGGGCCGCCGGTGGCCTGATAGCCGCCGAAGTGCGCGACCGGGCTCCACCCGGGGCTGACGGCGGGGATCTCGTCCGCCATGCCCTCGTACTCCGCCACCGCGTGGACGATCCGGCCGCCGACGACGGTCAGCAGCGACTCGATGTGCGGGATGTCCCGCTCCGGCACGGCGAAGTAGTCGTCGGACAGCAGCGCCAGGTCGCCGAAGAAGCCCGGCCGCAGGATGCCCTTGATGTGCTCCTCGCCGGTCAGCGCGGCGCCGGCCCGGGTGTACATGGCGAGCGCGGTCTCCCGGTCGACCCGGTTGCGCGGCGGCCGCATGGTCAGCCCGCCGAGCGTCCGGCCGGAGACCAGCCAGTGCAGCGCCACCCAGGGGTTGTAGGAGGACACCCGGGTGGCGTCGGTGCCGGCGCCGACGGTCAGTCCGCGCTCCAGCATGGCCCGCACCGGCGGGGCGTCCGCCGCGGGGCCGACGCCGTACCGGCGGGTGAACACCTCGCCCTGGAACGACATCCGGTTCTGCACGGACATCGCGCCACCGAGGGCCGCGACCCGGTCCAGGCTGTCCGGGGACACGGTCTCCGCGTGGTCGAACAGCCATCTGTTGCCGCCCGGGAAGAGCCCTTCGGCGGCGAGCTTCTCGAAGACCGCCAGATCGCGTCTGATGGTCTCGTCGTAGGTGGCGTGCAGCCGGAAGCCCCAGCCGTGCTCCATCAGCAGCCGCACCGCCTGCTCGAACGCGGGCTCGTAGTCGCCCAGGTGGGGGCGCGGCTCGGCGAAGTTCTCGAAGTCGGCGGCGGCCCAGGTGAGGTTCTCTCCGGCGCCGTTGAGCCGCAGCCACTCGTCCCCGTCCTCGGGGCGGACCATCTCGACCCAGCGGGAGAGGTCGTCGAGCTCCTGCCCGGCGGTCTGCGGGAACAGGTGGTAGGCGATGCGCAGCGACAGCCGGCCCTCGCGGGCCAGTTCGGTCACCGTGCCGTAGTTGTCGGGGAAGTTCTGGAAGCCTCCGGCGGCGTCGATCGCGGAGGTGAGACCGAACCGGTTGAGTTCGCGCAGGAAGTGCTGGGTGGAGGTCTTCTTGTGCTCGCCGTCCAGCATCGGGGCCCTGGCGAGCGTGGAGTAGAGGATCAGGGCGCTGGGCGCGGCGATCAGCATGCCGTTGGGCTCGCCGTTCCTGGCCCGTACGATCTGGCCGCCCCAGGGGTCGGGGGTGTCCTTGGTGTAGCCGACGGCCCGGAGCGCCGCCCGGTTCAGGATCGCCGACTGGTACAGGTGCAGAACGAACACCGGGGTCTCCGGTGCGGCGGCGTTGAGTTCGGCGGGGGTGGGCAGGCGCCGTTCGGCGAACTGCTCGGCCGACCACCCTCCCACCACCCGCACCCACTGCCCCTTCGGGGTGCGGGCGGCCTGCTCCCGCAGCATCGCCAGGGCCTGACGCAGCGTGGGCACACCGTCCCAGCGCAGTTCCAGGACATAGTTGAGGCCTCCTCGGATCACATGGAGGTGGGCGTCGTTCAGGCCCGGGATCACCCGTCGGCCGAGCGCGTCGACCACGGTGGTGGCCCGCCCGACGAGGGGCGCGACCTCGGCGTCGTCCCCCACGACCGTGACCAGGCCGTCGCGGATGGCGAGGGCTCCGGCGTGTGGGCGACCGCTGTCCCCGGTGTAGATCTTGGCGTTGCGGACGATCACGTCCGCGGCATCGTCGTCGGCGGCGCGGGGTTCCAACCCGCCGACCGGCATCGTAGGCACCTCGGCAGCTCCCCATGACAATGTCGGATTGCGTCGAGGACACTAGGGGCCGCCGGCGTGTCCGCGTTGCCCGGCAGTGCACTGGTTCCGGTCCGGCAGCGCACTCGGGTTGTGGGGGTTTTCCCGTCATGCGCTGACGGAACACGGCCGGTACGCTGACGGACAAGGGGTGTCCATGGACCGGCCCTAAGGTGATCGCAGCCGGGAGATTTCGCGATCTTTCCCGGAATTCCCTTTCACAACCCCGCGTCACTCGGGAGAGCCAGATGTCCGATGCCATCGTGCCGGTCCAGCCCGTGCTGGAGCCGGCCGCAGCCGCCTTCGCCGAAGCCACCGCCAACCCGCCCTACCTGTTCGACCTGCTGCCCGCGGAGGGCCGCAAGGCGGTCGACGAGGTGCAGTCCGGCGAGATCGACAAGCCGGAGGTGGACGAGGAGTGGATCACGGTCGCCGGCGGCCCCACGGGCAGTGTCCGGGCCCGTGTCGTCAAGCCCGCCGGCAGCACCGGAACGCTTCCGGTGATCCTCTACATCCACGGCGCGGGCTGGGTGTTCGGCAACGCCCACACCCATGACCGCCTGGTGCGCGAACTGGCCGTCGGTGCGAACGCGGCCGTGGTGTTCCCCGAGTACGACCTGTCTCCCGAGGCCCGCTACCCGGTGGCCATCGAGCAGAACTACGCGGTCGCCCAGTGGGTGGTGCGGGAGGGCGCGTCCAAGGGTCTGGACGGCAGCCGCCTGGCCGTGGCCGGGGACTCCGTCGGCGGCAACATGACCGCGGCCCTGACCTTGATGGCCAAGGAGCGCGGCGATGTGCCGCTGGTCCAGCAGGTGCTGTTCTACCCGGTCACCGACGCCAACTTCGACACCGGTTCGTACCAGCAGTTCGCCACCGGGTACTTCCTGCGCCGGGACGGCATGCAGTGGTTCTGGGACCAGTACACGACCGACGAGGCCGAGCGCGCGGAGATCACCGCCTCCCCGCTGCGCGCCACCACCGAGCAGCTGACCGGCCTGCCTCCGGCGCTGGTCATCACGGGTGAGGCGGATGTCCTGCGGGACGAGGGCGAGGCCTACGCGAACAAGCTCCGCGAGGCCGGTGTCCCGGTCACCGCCGTGCGTTTCCAGGGCATCATCCACGACTTCGTCATGCTCAACGCGCTGCGCGGCACGTACGCCGCCCAGGCCGCCATCAAGCTGGCGTCCGACACGCTGGCCACCGCCCTCCACACCGGCCGATAGGGGGATCCGAGCATGACCGAGCGCACTGCTCCGACGGTTGTCCTGGTCCACGGCGCGTTCGCCGACGCGGCCAGCTGGTCCGGTGTGATCCGCGAGCTCCAGAGCGAGGGCGTGTCCGTGGTGGCGCCGCCCAACCCGCTGCGGGGGCTGGCGTCCGACGCCGCCTACATCTCCTCCGTCGCCGCCCAGATCGACGGCCCCGTGGTCCTGGTCGGCCACTCCTACGGCGGTGCGATCATCACCGTCGCGGGCGCCACCGAGAACGTGGCCGGGCTGGTGTTCGTCGCGGCGTACGTCCTGGAGGAGGGGGAGAGCCTCGGCGAGCTGCAGGGCCGCTTCCCCGCGCCGCCGCTGGCGGACAACCTGCGCCCCGCGACCTACCCCGTCGACGGCGCCGAGCCCGCGGTGGAGCTCACCATCGCCACCGAGGCCTTCCCCTCGGTGTTCGCCGCCGATGTGCCCGAGGAGGTCACCAAGGTGCTGGCGGTGGCCCAGCGGCCGCTCGCCGCCGCGGCGTTCGACGAGCCGGCCCAGGTCGCCTCCTGGAAGACCAAGCCCTCCTGGGCGGTGGTGGCCGACGCGGACCACGCCATCAACCCCGAGGTGCAGCGCTTCGCCGCGAAGCGGGCCGGGGCGTCGGTCGTCGAGGTCCAGGGGGCCTCGCACGCCGTCGCGGTGTCGCGGCCGAAGACCGTCGCCGACGTGATCCTCCAGGCCGTCCGCGCGGCCGGCTGACGCCGCGCCCGCCCCGGGGCCGTGGCGGCGGCCGGGCTGATCGCCACGGCCCTCGACCCGCCGCCGGCCGATCCGGCCGATCCGGCCGGCCTGGCCCGCGGCGCCCCGGGCCGGGTACGCGCTGGGCCGGCGCGGGCGGCCGCCGGCCGGGGCCGACGCCATCGTGCCGCCGAGCCGGCGGCGGGTGGCCGGAGCCGGCTGAGGCGCGGTGACGGCGGCCTCTGCCGTCAGTCCGCCCCGGCCCGGCCGCCCTGGACCGTGACGACCACGGCCAGGGCCGCCAGGACCGCCCCCGTGGCCAGGGCCGGCGCCGGGGAGAACACCGTCAGGAGGATCAGGGCGGCGGCGAGCAGGAAGGGCACCGACTCGGCGGGGCGCCGGTGGTGGGGGCGCAGGTGCAGCGCCCACACGGTGACCAGGAAGACCGCCGCCGGTACGGCCACCAGGGCGCCCGCGGCCACCGCGGGCACCTCGGCGCGGTGGCTGACCCGGTCCGCGTTCACCGCCAGGCCGGCCCCGACGGCGGCCGCCGAAGCGAAGATCAGATAGTGGCCGTAGGCCCACAGGAACCGCCGGCCGGCGGCCCGGTGGGTGGTGGCCAGCAGGGTGTGCGCGGGCCGGGCGAAGTACAGCCACCACATGGCGAAGACCATGAGCAGCCCGCCCGCCGCCACCGCGCCCAGCTGCCCGGTGCCGCGGTGCTCGTCGAAGGCGGTGCGCACCGCGCCCGTGGCCGAGGCGACGGACTCGCCGAGCACGATCAGCGTGAACAGCTCGTAGCGCTCGGCGATGTGGCGCGGGTGCCAGGGGGTCATCCCGGCGGACTGCGCCCACACCGGGACGGCGATCTCGGCCACCACCAGCACGGCGATGCCCGGCAGGCGCATCCCGTCCGGGAGGAAGAGCAGGGCCACCCAGCCGATCTGGCAGGCCGCCACCCCGAGGGCGAAGCGCAGCGTGGTCCGGCGCCGGTCGGGGTCGGCCCGTGCGGCGCGCAGCCACAGCGCGGCCAGCGCGGTGCGCATCACCACGTACCCCCACGTGATGACGGTGAGGTCGGTCCCGTCGAAGGCCCGCCGCACCCCGGCGGCGAGGATCAGCGACCCGGTGATCTGGACGAACACCGCGAGCCGGTACGGGGTGTCGTCCGGGTCGTAGGCGGAGGCGAACCAGGTGAAGTTCATCCACGCCCACCACACGCTGAAGAACACGATCGCGTAGGCCAGGGTCCCGGCCATGTAGTGCCCGCTGGTGACCGCCTCGTGCAGGCTCTGGGACGCCTGGCTCACGGCGACCACGAAGCACAGGTCGAAGAGGAGTTCCAGGGAGGTCGCGGCGCGGTGTTTCTCGCGCGGATCGCGGGCCCGCATCACCCGCCGGGCGGCGCCGCCGTTCAGGAAGACCATGGGTCCGTCCACGGCCACATCCGCTGTTTCCTCATGCTTGTCCATCCCCTCGGCTCCGGCTCGTGCGCCCGCTGTCGAAGGGGCCGCGCGCCGATCGTAGGGCCGCGTGGCGCCGCGGCGTGTCCGGCAGCGCACGGGGCGTTGCCCAGGAGTGAACGGCCGGGCCGCCTCAGGTCAGGTGCCGCAGCAGCGCGGCGACCGCCGGAGGTGTGTCCCCCCGGGGCCGCACCACCATCACGTTCCAGCGCGGCGGATGGCGGAGGAACCTGCGCAGGGCCAGGTCGGGGAAGCGGGCGGCGATCGACTCGGGCATGACGCACACCCCGAGGTCATGGCGGACGAGCTCGGACGCCGCGACGATGTCGTTGACCTCGAAGGCGGTGCCGCGCTCGACCAGGGCGGCCCGGAAGGCCCGGTCCACCGCGGAGCGGATCGCCCAGCCGGGCGAGAAGTCGACGAACGGCATCCGGGCGACCTCGGCGAAGGTGACCTGGTCGTCCCGGGGGAAGGCGCGCGCGGGCGAGGCGGCCAGCACCATCTCCTCGCGCGCCAGCAGCCGGGTCACCAGACCGCGCTGCTGCTGTCGGTCGAGAGCCACCACGGCGAGGTCCACCGCCCCCTCGCGCAGCGCCTGCCGGATGTCGGCCACCGGCGCCTGCCGGAGCCGGATCGCCACATGCGGGTGTTCCGCCCGCAGGCCGGCCAGGGCGCGGTGCAGACCGGCCCAGACCCCCTGCATGGTGCCCACCGTGACCTGGCCCCGCAGCTCGCCCCGCGCCCCGTCGACCGCCGCCCGTGCCTGCTCCACCGCCCGCAGCGCGGCCCGGGCGGCGGGCACGAACGCCTCACCGGCCGCGGTCAGGGACACCCGGTGCGTGGTGCGGTCGAACAGCCGGGTCCCCATCTCCTTCTCCAGCGCCCGCACCGTGCCGGACACCGCCGACTGCACCACGTGCAGGCGCCGGGCGGCCGCCGTGAACCCGCCTTCCTCGGCGACCGCGACGACGACCTCCATCTGCCGCAGATCCATTCCCACTCCCGACGGACGAGCCCTCTCGGGGCCATCTGTGCGCGAGATGAGCGCACCCCTCGATCATCGCACCCGCCGCCTGCCGACACCGCCGGTCATTCGCCCGCCGCCGGTCGCGGCGGTGTGCGTCCCGGTGCGCTCTCGGGCAAGGCGCCGTGCGCTCAGCGGCACACCGCGCCCGCGGTGCGGCCTAGGCTGGGAGTCTCGTACGCCCGCCGCCACACCGAACGGAACACGGAACACGATGACACAGCCGGCCGCCCTTCCCGTCGTCACCCGAGCCGATGACAGGCACCGATACGAGATCACGGTCGACGGCCGGCTCGCCGGTTTCACGGCATACCGTGACCTGGGCGAGCAGCGCGTCTTCTACCACACCGAGATCGACGACGCCTTCGCCGGTCAGGGCCTGGCCTTCACCCTCGTCCAGCAGGCGCTGACCGATGTGCGCGACACCGGCCGCCGCATCGTGCCCGTCTGCCCCTACGTGGCGAAGTTCCTGCGGAAGCAGGAGGAGTTCTCCGACATCACCGACCCGGTCACCGTGGAGATCCGGCACTGGCTCCGCGCCCAGCTGGGCGGCTGACCGGCGGGTCCGGCGCCGGCGGGTGCAGCAGCAGCACGGACGGCACCCGGTCCGGAGCGGCGAACCGCAGCAGTTGGTGCCCCACGCCCGAGATCCCCGTCATCAGGCCGGGGGTCTCGCTCCGGGTCGGCGAGCCGCACACCCAGCCGTCCTCCGCGGCGGCGTCGAGCTTCTCCCCCAGCGCGCGCATCAGCCCGCCGGGCTCGGCCCGTCCGCTCCGCTCGGCGAGCAGCACGAGTTCGAGGTTGCCGAGGTCGCCGTGGCACATGCTGTCGCTGCCGCGGCCGGTGAGCCGGTGCGAGCCGGGCCCGTCCGGCCGCAGCGCCGCCAGGGCCTCGGCGGCCAGCTCCTCCTCCCGGCCGGCGGTCCCCGGCCTGCCGATCAGGTCGAGGCGGGACATGCCGATGCCCGCGGCGCCGTGGCACCACAGCGACCGGTAGGGCGACGGCGCCTCGGTGCGGAAGTCGGGCCAGTTTCCCGCGCCGGGGTCGAACACCTCCGCCTCGTACGCCAGCCCGCCGGCCACCGCCTCGGCGCAGCCCTCGTCGGGCGCGAGGGGGTGCAGCCGGGCCAGGGCGGTGACGATGCCCGCCGTGCCGTGGGCGAAACCGGTGAGCGGGCGGCCGCTGTCGATCTGGTGGTGTTGCCAGGCCAGGCTCCGCCCGCTGCCGCCGGGGACCGCGCCGGCCACCAGGTGCCGGGCGGCGCGGCGGGCGAGGGCCGCCGCTCGTCCGTCGGTGTCAAGACCGGCGTCCACCAGGGCGAGCAGGGCCAGGGCGCAGCCCGCCGAGCCGGCCACGACGTCGAACGCCTTGGCGCCGTCCAGGGCCCGCTCCACGGCGGACAGCGCCGGGTCCCGCACGGCGGCGAGCTGGGGTGTGCCGCCGAGCAGCCGATCGAGGTGCGCCAGGAAGTACACCGGCCCCATCCAGCCGCCGAACGCCCCGATGTCCGCCTCCTGGCCGGTGTCGCGGGCCGGGGCGGCGGCGCGCGCGTGGACCCGGCGGACCACCTCGTCCGCGATGTCCAGCGCCAGCGCGGTGAATCGTGCCTCCCCGCCGACCAGGCCCAGCCCGGCGAGGAAGAGGCCGATGCCGGAGAGCCCCGAGTAGAGGTCCTCGCCGAGCGGGGCGAGGTCCCAGACGCCGTACGCCACCGGCTGCGGCGCGATCCAGCCGATCCGCCCCTCCCGTACGGTCGCGAGCTCCCGGACCCGGTCGCCGATGGCCGTGGCGGCGGCCACCAGTTCGTCGGCGTCGGCGGTCCGGGTACGTGGGGTGCCGCGGCCGGCGGCCCGGGAGGGCCGCTCCTCCGGCAGACTGACGTCGACACCGCCGACGAACGACCCGGCGATGATCCGCTCCTGGAACGCCCGGTCCTCGGGCCCCATGGCGTCGATGCGCCGGCGCACCGCGGCGAGCGCGGGCTCGTCGAAGAAATCGGGCACCGACCGTCCGTCGTCGAGCAGCAGCGTCCGGGCGCCGGGCAGCGCCTCGAACAGCGGGATGTCCCCGCGCAGCACCGCGTCCATCTCGGCGCGTACGACGGCCTCGCCCGCGGGTCCCGCGTACCGTCCGCCGCACAGCCGGGCGCTGCTGCGCTCCCGTTCCAGCGCGTCCCGCAGGAAGTCGGGGTGGGTGCTCTCGGCGAGCACCTTGGCGTAGACGAAGCTGGCCCTGGGCAGGAAGCGCACCGGGGTGTCGGCGAAGCCGGCCACCAGTCCGCCGGGGGCGAGGAGTTCCGCGCGCCGGTCGCTGATCCAGTCGTAGCCGAAGCGGAATCCCGCCAGCACGTCGGCGGTGTGGTCGGCGGGGTCGGCGGGGGTGCCGTCGGGCAGCCGCGGCCGGTTCTCCCCGCCGGGGGTGGACACGTGCTCCCACACGATGTGCACCTCGTCGGTGCCCGGGTTCTTCTCGACCGGCACCGGCACGACCGACGGCTGGTCCTCGGCTCCGTTCAGTCCGCTGTAGTCCGCGGCGGGGGCGCCCGCGGCGGCCCGGTCCAGCACCACCTTGGTGGGCAGCAGCGCGGTGGCCCGCACGGACTCGCGCAGGGCGACGAGGGCCGGCTCCTCCGACTCCGGCTCCGGCACCGGCGCCGACTTGCGCTCCGCCGCGCCCGCGCCGCCGCCTCCGGGTGTCCCCGCGGCCTTCGCCTTCGGGGCGCCCGGGTGCAGCAGTGCCTCGAGGTCGACGAGCACCGGGTGCTCGCCGACGGCGACGATGTTCTCGTGGTGGAAGTCGGTGCCGCGCAGGGCGTGCACCAGGGCCAGCAGCGCGCCGGTGCGCCAGTAGAAGCCGCCCAGGTCCTCGGCCGACGCGCAGGGCCGGGCCGTCACGCACTCCGCCCAGCCGTGGTCCGCGCGGGTCAGGGTGCGCGGGGTGCGCAGGGCGTACGGGCTGTCCTCGGTGAAGCGGCGCAGGAGCCTGGCGAACTGCTCGTCCACGGCGAGCGACCGCGGCTTGTAGAACACCGGGGGCGCGTCGTGGAAGTCCACCCGGCACACCGAGGCGCCGCCTCGGTGGACGTCGCCCTGGCCGAAGTTCACCGCCGCCACCCCGCGCGGGCGCGCGCCGGACAGCACGGTCCCGCACAGCGCGCCGAGGTCGTCGCGCAGATGCCGGGCGAAGCGCGTACGGTTCGCCACCCAGCTGTCGAGCAGTTCGGCCACGCTCCGGGCCAGCACCGGGTACTCCGTCCAGACGCGCTGCTGTTCGCCGGGGTCGGCGAGCGAGTCGACGAAGAGGCGGTAGCGCTCCTCGCCGGTCCTCCCGGACGCGAGCCGGCCCTCGACGCGCGCCACGTTGATCTCCAGGACCATGGTGGGCTTCAGCAGCATGGCCAGCCGGGACACCGGCACGCTCGCCGGCAGGGCGTCGCACAGCCCGTCCAGTTCCGCGGGGAAGGGCCCGAGGCCGCGCAGGGCCGTGCGCATCCGGTCCCTCGCCTGCCGCAGCAGGGGTTCGGCGACGCGCAGCAGGCCGGGCAGCGGCTCCTCGCCGGGCGGGGCGGGGGTCGTGGGCGCGGAGCGCACCCGGTCCGCCCACGCCGGGCGGCCGGGCAGCCGGGCGGCGAGCGCCGCGGGGTCCTCGCCGAGCAGCCGGTACAGCGTCGGCGCCGTCACCCCGACCGGGCGCAGTCCGTCGGCGAAGCGCTCCTCGGGGCCCCGGAAGGGGGCCAGCGCCCGCCAGCCGGCGAGCCGGGCCGCCGCCAGGTCCGGGTCCGCGGGGTCCGGCGGCGCGGAGTCGGGGGTGAGGCGTTCCCGCAGGTAGCAACCGGCGGCCCAGAAGTCGGGGGCCAGGGAGTCGGCGTGCCTGCCGGGCGGCCGGCTGGGCGGCATGGGAGGTCCTTTCCTGGCGGGATGCGCGTCCGTCCCGGGTGCGTCCCCGGGGCAGACCGGCGCCGGCCCGTGCGGGACGGGCCGGCGCCGGCCTCGATGGCTGCGGGGGCCGCTCTACGGGCGGTCCCCGCGGAGGGCCTCGGTCAGCCGCAGCACTGGAAGAACGGCTGCGTGGACAGGGTCACGGCGGCCACGGAGGTGCCCTCGTCGGCGAGGTCCGCGGTGAGGTCCACGACGCCCGCCGGGTGGCCCGGGTCCACCGCGAGGCCCTCGCGGTACGTGGCGTCCTTCCAGGCGGTCACGGTGCTGTTCATAAAAGTCTCCCCTTTATGAAATCGGTGTACAGGGCGTGCGGCACCCGGCCCACAGCCGCGTTCCGCGGAAACATCGGGACGTTAACGCGCGCCCCTACGGAATCCCTACCTCCGCTTCCCTGCGGAATCCGCGGCACCGGGAAAATCCGCGTTGTCCGCTTCTCCCACGCGGCCCCGAGAAGAGCGGTACGGCGTTTCCCTCACCTATTCGGGAGCACAGGCGACCGCCAGCAGCCCTTCCGGAAGGCCCCGGTGCCGCTTCGGACTCCGCCGGACGAGATACGGCGCCTCCCGTGACGCGCGGGCGAAGACGGTGAGGTACTCGGAGTCCGGAAGCATGGCGTGCAGATGCGCCCGCAGCAACCCGTGCATGGCGTAAACCCACTCCCCCGGCCGCCCGCCCGGCACCGGACGCAGCAGATTGCGGTCCGTCAGCTCGTCGAGGAGCGCGGCCGCGGCCGCGCGGGAACACCCGAGGAGTACCCCGGCGGTGGCCGGGGTCAGCCGCTCCACCTCGAAGGCCGCCAGCGTCGACAGGGCGCGCCGGTGCTCCTCGGTGAGCCGCCCGCAGGCCTCGTCGAAGGCGTCGGCCAGGCCGCGCCCCGGCGGGCCCAGCCGCCGCGCCGGATTCCGGACGGCGGCGAGGGAGGAGGCGACCCGCTCCAGGGACCAGTGGGGGCGGGCGGCGAGCAGATGGCCGACCGCCCGGAGCGCGGCCGGCAGCCCCCCGCACACCGCCAGCACCTCGTCGAGGTGGCGGCCCTGGCCCGCGAACCGCTCCGCGCGCAGCCCGGAGAGCAGCAGCGCCCGCGACTCGTCCGCGCCCAGCACCTCGAGCGGCACCCGGGCGGCGCCGTCCACGGCGAGCGCGGACACCTGTGTCGTGACGCACACCGCGCTGCCGCCCCCGGTGGGGAGGATCGCCCGCAGGTCGTCGGCCTCCGTGACGTTGTCGATGAGCACCAGGACCCTGCGGGAGGCGACGAGGCTGCGGTACACGTCCTGGCGCAGCGCCCAGGAGGTGGGCTGCTGGTCCTCCGGGACGCCCAGGCCGTGCAGCAGCCGGCCCAGGACGCTCCGCAGGCCCTCCTCGGCGCGCGGGACGGCGGACGCGTCGACGTACAGCTGCCCGTCGGGGAAGCGGTCGCGCGTCAGGTGCGCGGCGTGCACCGCGAGCGCGCTCTTCCCCACCCCGGTCATGCCGCTGACGATGACGGCGCGCGCGGCGGTGCCCACCGGCGCGGCGGAGCCGCTCATGAGCGCGTCGACGACCAGCCGCCGCTCCCGGCTGCGCCCGACGAAGTCGGGGATGTCCGGGGGGAGTTGGTTCGCGTAGCGGCCCGCGGGGCCCTTGCGGTCCGGCCCGGCCGCGACGGCCGCGGACGGGGCCCGCCACGGCCGCCGGCCGGCCGCGGGCGCGACACGGTCGGCGGAGAGCAGCGTCTGGTAGAGGTGCTGGACGTCCGCGACCGGGTCGGTGCCCAGCTCGGCGGCCAGTCGCCGCCGCAGTCCGAGGTAGACGTTCAGCGCGTCGCCGCGCCGCCCGCTGCGGTCGAGGGCGAGCATCAGATGGTGGTGCAGGCGTTCGTGGGTGGGGTGCGCGGCGACGAGACCGGCCAGTTCGGGCACCAGCTCGGCGGCGTCCCGCGTCTCCAGGTCGGCCTCGATCCGGTGGGCCAGGGCGAGCAACCGCAGCTCTTCCAGCCGGCCGGCCTCCCGCTCGAACGGCTCGCCCTCCAGGTGCTGGAAGGCCGACTGGCCGCGCCATCTGCCGAGCCCGGTCCGCAGCAGGGCCGCGGCCTCGCCGTGCCGCCCGGCCGCCCGCAGCGCGACGGCCCGGCCCACCTCCTCCTCGAAGACCGCGGCGTCCAGCGTCCCCGGGGGCGGGGTCAGCGAATAGCCGGTCGGGAAGGTCTCGATGGCCCCCGCACCGAGTATGTGCCGGAGCGAGGAGACGCGGCTGTGGATTTGCGCCAGTACGGTCCGCGGCGGCCTGCTCGGCCACAGCGTGTCCACGATCTGCGGAATCGATACGACGGCGCCGGCGCGGGCGAGCAGCAGCGCCAGCAGAAGCTGTTGTTTCGGGCCGCCTAAGGCGACGGGCCGGCCGAGGGACAGAACCTGGAGGGGACCCAACACACTGAAACGCAAAATTCTTGCTCCTTACCGGATGAGCCCGATGACTGCCATCTTGCTGGGATTCCCCGGGGAAGAAAAGCGATGACTTGAATAATGCGCGCGGCACGACAGACCTGCGGCGATGGAGGGATTCTGACCCATTCCAGGCCCGAACGCCGGATTTCCGGTACCCTGCTAGCTTTCAGGTCACTGTCGAAACACCACACGTACGGAGTTCTCATGGCCCTGTGGGATCGCATCAAGGATTCCGCCCAGACGATGCAGACCCAGCTCGTCGCGAAGAAGAACGACCTCAAGAGCGGGGCCTTCCGCGACGCGAGCATGGCGATGTGCGCCCTGGTCGCGGCGGCCGACGGCAGCGTCGACCCGTCCGAGCGGCAGCGCGTCGCCCAACTCATCGCCACGAACGAGGTGCTGCAGAACTTCCCCGCGGACGACCTGCAGCGCCGCTTCAACGACTACCTCAACAAGCTCACCGCCGACTTCGACTTCGGCAAGGTCAGCCTGTTGCAGGAGGTCGCCAAGGCGAAGAAGAAGCCCGCCGAGGCGCGGGCCGTCATCCAGATCGGCATCGTCATCGGCGGCGCCGACGGCGACTTCGACAAGACCGAGCAGCTCCTGGTCCGCGAGGCCTGCTTCGCCCTGGAGCTGCCCCCCGCCGAGTTCGATCTGTGACCGTCCGACGGGGCGCGCGACCACCCCGCGCGCACCGTCGGCCACCGGCCCGGATTTGGGGGACACTTGACGCGGCCGCGGTGTCCCCCGCCATGCCTCTGCTCTATGTTCTCCTTGCCTGCACTCACCACGCACCACACCACGGGGGACAGAACTGTGACCACTCAGGACGCGGCCGTGCCGGACGCCCGGAGCGCTCCGGGCCCGGCGGCCGGACCCGCCACCCCGGCCGGACCCGCCGAACCCGACGCACCGACCCTCGAGCGGCCGGCGCCGCCCGCCCGGTCCAAGGGCGCCGCTCTCGCCGGCTGGGCCCTCACCCTCGGCCTCAACGTCGCCGCGCCGATCATCACGTACCACGCGCTCAAGGACCACGGCTGGAGCGAGTTCGCCGCGCTCCTGGCCAGCGGCGTCTGGCCGGTGCTCGACAGCGCCGTCCACGTCGTGTGGCGGCGCCGCCTGGACGAATTCGCCGTCGTCACCCTCGTGTTCCTGGTGATCACCGCCGTGGTGTCGCTCGTGGGCGCCCACTCGACCCGCGCGCTGCTGGTCAAGGACTCGTGCGTCACGGGGTTGTTCGGGCTGCTGTGCCTGGTGACGCTGCTGACGCCGCGCCCCCTCATGTTCTACTTCGGGCGCAAGTTCGCCACCGACGGTACCGCCGAGAGCACCGCCTGGTGGAACGGCCTGTGGCAGTACGAGGGCTTCCGCAGGACCATGATCACCATGACGGCGGTCTGGGGCGTGGCCTACTGCCTGGAGGCGGGGGCCCGGGTCGCGTTGGCCTACACGCTGAGCACCGACACCATGGTGACCCTGAGCCCGGTCCTGATCTACGCCGTGCTCGGCGCCCTCGCCCTGTGGACGGCCCGGTACGGGAAGCGGTCGCAGCGCAAGGGCGAGGAGCTCGCCGCCGCCGAGGCGGCCGCCCGGGCCTGAGGGGCTCCGGGCGGCCTTCCGGGCAACCCTCCCGGACACCCCTTTCAGGGACCCCTTTTGGGCCGGCGGCGCTACTTCGACGAGAGGGCCTGACCGGTGGCGCAGGCGCTCCCGTTCAGGGTGAAGGCGGTGGGCGCGGAGTTGGTCCCGCCCTGCGTGGCGGTGAAGCCGAGGGTGACCGAGCCGCCGGTGGGGATGGTGGCGGTGTAGGAGGCGGGGGTGACCGTCACCGCGGCTCCGGTCTGCTTCGGCGTGCCGCCCCACATGTTGGTGACGCTCTGGCCGTTGGCGAAGTCGAAGCCCAGGGTCCAGCCGGAGATGGGGGCGGTGCCGGTGTTGCGGATGGCGATCTCGCCCTGGAAGCCACCGCTCCACTCCCCCACCACCCGGTAGCCGACCGAGCAGGCGGCGCCGGAGCCGCCGCCCTTCTCGGTGGTGACGCCGACCGTGGCGGAGCGGGCCGAGCGGTTGCCGGCCGCGTCCCGGGCGTAGACCGCGAAGGTGTACGAGGTGTTGGCGGTCAGGCCGGTGACGGTGGCCCGGGGGCCGGTCGAGGTGGCGACCCGGGTCTCGGTGGAGCCGCTGACGCGGACCACGTCGTAGCCGGTGACCCCGACGTTGTCGGTGGCGGCGGGCCAGGTGAGGGTGGCCGAGGTGGCCGTCACGGCCGAGGCGGTCGGGGTGCCGGGGGCGGTCGGGGCCTGGGTGTCGCCCCCGGGGCCCCCGCCGTAGACGGTGGCCTCGCGGGAGGTCGAGGCGATGCCGTCGGGGCCGTTGAAGACGCGCTTGCCCCAGTCGGTGAGCCTGGCCGGGTCGAAGTCGACGGTCATGTCCAGGATCGGATCGGTGTTGCCGCTCCAGGACCAGGCCAGGTAGCCGAGGCGCAGCCGCTCGGCGGTGGCCATCATGGTGTTCTCGTCCGGGTCGCCCCACTGGTCGGCGGGGCCGCCGAACTCGCCGATGAGGATGGGCAGCTTGGCGTCGACGAAGGCGTTCAGATAGTCGGTGATCTCCTGCGCGGTGTCGTAGACGCTGTACATGTGGATCGAGAAGATCAGGTTGCCGGTGGTGTCGGCCTCGTAGACGGTCTGCGCGTTGGCGCGCATGACGCCCTGCCAGTCCTGGCCCCAGTTGGGGGCGTCCACCATGATCGTGTGCTGGAACCCGGCGCCGCGCAGCTTCTGGACGGCGGCGACGGTGGGGGCGGTCCAGCCCTCGGGGTCGGTGTTGCCCCAGGGCTCGTTTCCGATGTTGATGATGACGTAGCTCTCCTGGCCGGCGAGCACGCTCTTGAGGCCGATCCAGTAGTCGGCCGCCTGGTCGAGCGGGGCGGCCGCCGACTCCTCGCCGTAGCCGGTGGTGTCGTGCACCTCCAGGACGCAGATGAGCCGGTTGGCCTTGCACTGGGCGATGATCGAGGCCACGTCCTCGGGGCTGTTCTTCGTCCAGCGGTGGCCGTTGGAGAGCACGACGCGGACGGTGTTGGCGCCCAGGGCCTTGATGTCGGCCAGCGACTGGATCTCCCCCGGGTACCAGGTGTGGGCGTGGTTGACGCCACGCATGACGAAATCGTTGCCGTTGCCCTCGAGCAGCCGGCCGTTGCCGATGTGGAGGCCGGCCGCCAGCGGGGCGCGGGGCTCGGCGTGGGCGGCCGGGCCGATGCCCGTGATCCCGAGGAGGCCGGCCAGTAAGGCCAGCAGGGCGGTCAGGGATCTCATCCGTCTCATGGCGACTCCAGGGAAGGGACGTCGGGTGACCGGTGCGAGGGAGGAACTGAGGAGAGCTGAGGAGAGCTGAGGAGAACGGGGCGGGGAACTGGGAGCGCTCCCATCCATTGCATCGCGCCTGGATCACGTCAAGGTCTCCGGCGCAGCCTGGCGCGCGGGACCGGTCAGCGGATGTTCTGGCCGCTGTTCACCAGCCGGTTGTCGCGGAACACGGTGTTCTCACCGCAGGGGCTCTCCCTGGCGGCCGAGTCTGCGCGCTCCTCAATCAGGCGCTCCCGCATGACACGGCGGCCCGTCCGTAATATATGGGAGAATGCATGGTTTAAATCGGCGGGGGCGGAAACGGAGTACCGGCCACCGTTCACCGGAAGAGCCGACGTGGCGCACGTCACAGTGGCCGCTTTCTCTGGTGCAGGCTAAGCTTCCTTTCCTGAGGCGTCCCTTTCCGCGTAACTGCCGTAACTGCGCCGACTGTCGACGAGAAGAAATTCAAGGAACAGCGCGATTCCCTGTTTTCCTTCCCTGATCCGGGCCCGCGATACGCGCTGCCCGGTCATCGACGAACGGGATTTCCTTATGCCGACGGGGATCATCAGCATCGGATCTCACTTACCCGAGCGCATCATCGGGAACGACCGGATAGCCGAATGGACCGGCGTCTCGGAGGAATGGATCCACGAACGCACGGGAATTCGCGAGAGACGTTACGCGAGAGCCGGGACGGCGACCTCGGACCTCGCGGCACACGCGGCTCGGCAGCTCTTTTCCCGGTACGACGGATCCGCGGAGCTGACCGACGCCCTGATCGTGGCCACCTGCACCCCCGACGTCCCCCAGCCGGCCACGGCGGCCATCGTGCAGCACAAGCTCGGACTGCGCGCCGTACCGGCGTTCGACATCAACGCGGTGTGCAGTGGGTTCCTGTACGGCCTGGCGGTCGCCGACGGTCTTCGGGCGGCGCTGCCGGACACCGAGCACGTCCTGGTGGTGGGCGCCGACATGTTCTCCACCATCATGGACCGCACCGACCGGACCACCGTGAGCCTGTTCGGGGACGGGGCGGGGGCCGTGCTGCTCGGCCCGGTACCGGAGGGGTACGGGCTGCTGGCCGCGCGGACGGTCAGCGACGGCGCGCTGCACCACCTCGTCGGGGTGCCGGCCGGCGGCACTGCGGTGCCGCTCGACCGGGCCGCGCGGGAATCCGGACAGCATTTCCTGAAGATGGACGGACGCGCGATCCGGCAGTATGTGCACACGACTTTGCCCAAGGTCGTGCACCAGGTCCTCGACGACGCCGGACTGAGCCTCGCGGACGTCGACCGATTCATCTTCCACCAGGCGAACACCCGTCTGCTGGAGTCTTTCGCGGACATCGCGGGAATCGACCGGAAACGCATGCCGCTCACCGCTCCCCGGCTGGGGAACACCGCGGGCGCCTCCATCCCGGTCACGCTGTGCGCGGCCGACCGGGACCGGCCGCTGGAGCGCGGAGAACACCTCCTGCTGGCGGCCATCGGCGGCGGCATGACCGCCGCCGCCGCACTCGTGCGCTGGTACTAGGGCCCGTCGTCAAAGGGGGCGCCCTGCTCACGACGCCTGGCACGGCACCTCGCTGCGTTGTCGGAGTCGCCCGAGTACGCCCAGTACGAGGGCGATCCTCCGCCTTGCGATGCACCGCACCAGACGCCGCTCGCGGCCGGACGCCCCCTTTGAAGACGGACCCTAGGGCCCGTCGTCCGAGGAGCGCCCGTGCCGCGGCCCCTCATTCTTTCGCGCCACCCGAAGCCGCATTCCATCGTCTCTCCCTTAAGAGCGTGACAATGACTTCGCCCGAACCTTTCCCTTTGACGCGCTATCAACTCGACATCTGGGTCTCCGCCGCACAGTCCGAGGAATCGCCGCAGTACAACGTCTCCTTTCACGAGAAGCTCACCGGCGACGTGGACCGCGACCTGCTGCGCCGCTGCGTCGAGCACGCCCTGCGGTGCCATGACGCCCTGCGCCTGCGATTCGACGAGCGGGACGGGACACCCCTCCAGTGGGTGGAGCCGCGGGCGCCCGTCGTGGAGGTCGCCGACCTGTCGCGGGAGAGCGATCCGGCGGCGGCCTGCCGCCGCCGGGTGCGCGCCTTCCAGCAGCGCCCGATGCCGCTGCGTGACCGGCCCATGGTCCGGGCGGCGATCCTGGTGGAGGGCCCACGCGTCACCCACCTCCAGTTGGTCGCCCACCACCTGGTGCTGGACGGCTGGTCGCTGAACAGGGTGAGCGCCCGCATCCTCGACGACTACGCGTCGAGGGCGGCGGGCGGACACGCCGCGAGCGACAGCGCGCCCTCGTACCGCTCGTTCTCCGCGCGGGACCTCGCCTACCAGGGGTCCGAGGAGAACGCGGCCGACCTGGAGGCCCACCGCTCCGCCCTCGCCGACGCGGTCCCCGCGCTCTTCCCCAGGAAGCCGGCGGGCGCCCCCCGCGAGGGCGCGCGCTTCTCCTTCACCCTGGACCGTTCCTGGGCGGCACGCGTCCGCGACGCCGGACTGCCGCTGTTCCCCTACACCGCCACCGTGCTGGGCGCGTATCTGTCCCGGGTGCACCGCACCGAGGAGGTGATCCTGGGCGTTCCGGTCCTGAACCGGCCCAAGGAGTTCGCGGACACCGTCGGGCATTTCGCGAACACGCTGCCCCTGCGGCTGCCCGCCCACGACGGGAGGCCGCTGCGCGAGATCGTGGAGCGTACCCGGGCCGCCACCCGTGCGCTGCGCCGGCACGAGCGGGCCGCGCTGGGGGACGTGGTGCGCGGATTACGCGATGTCCACGGCGGAAGCCGCCAGTTGTTCGACGTCACCCTGTCCTATCTGCGGGCCGACCGCCCGGACCCCGGCCCCGGCGTCCGCCTCGAGACGACGATGGAGTCGCCCTGTCACGAGCAGGACGCCCTCTCGGTGGTGGTGCTCGACTTCGACGGCGCGGACGAGCTCCGCTTCGACCTCGGCTACGCCACCGACGTCTTCGACGACGACTTCCCGGTCGAAGCGATGGCGCGGCACTTCCAATACCTGCTCGAAGAGGCGGTGGACCGGGCGGACGGCCCGGTGTCCGCGGTGCCCGTGCTCCCGGCCGCCGAGCGGGAGGAGCTGATCCGGCAGGGCCGCGGAGACCGCGTCGACTATCCCCGGGACGCCACCCTCTCCGGGCTCTTCGAGCGGCAGGCCGCCCGCCACCCGGCGCGGATCGCCGTGGTGGGGCCGGGGCCCGACGACGCCCTGACCTACGCCGGACTCGACGCCCGGGCCAATCAGGTCGCCCGGGCCCTGCGCGCGGACGGTGTGGGCCCCGGCGACCGGGTGGCCGTCCTGCTGGAGCGTGGCCCCGACCTGCTCGTCGCGCTGATGGGCGTGCTCAAGGCGGGCGGCGCCTATGTCCCGGTGGACCCGGGCTATCCGCCCGAGCGCATCCGCTTCCTGCTCGACGACAGCCGCCCGGCCGCCGTGCTGACGCGGGACGGCTCCACGCCACGGCTCCCCACCGCGCCGGGCGTGCCGGTGCACCGGGTCCCGGACCTGCTGCACGGCGACGACTCCCCGCCGAAGCCGCTGGCCGACGGCTCCGATCTGGCGTATGTGATCTACACCTCGGGCTCCACCGGCAAGCCCAAGGGCGTGCGGGTCCGCCACCACTCGGTGGTCAACCGGCTGGCCTGGATGCAGCGCGCGTACCCCCTCGGCGAGGACGACGTGCTGCTGCAGAAGACACCCGTGTCGTTCGACGTGTCCGTGTGGGAGCTGTTCTGGTGGGCCGTCGAGGGGGCGAGCGTGGCTCTGCTGCCGCCGGGCGGCGAGAAGGACCCGCGCGTCATCGGCCGGACCATCCACGACCGGCGCGTCACCGTCGCGCACTTCGTGCCGTCCATGCTCGGCGCGTTCCTCGACGCCGCGGAGCAGACCCCGGACCTGCGCGAGGCGACCCGGACGCTGCGGCGGGTGTTCTGCAGCGGGGAGGCGCTGTCGGCGGCGCGCGTGGACCGGTTCAACCGGCTCTTCCACGACCCGGAGCGCGGTGCCACGCCGGCCCTGGTGAACCTGTACGGCCCGACCGAGGCGACCGTCGACGTGACCTTCCACGACTGCCCCCGGGACCCCGGCCGCCCCGTGGGCCGCGTGCCCATCGGGCGGCCGATCGACAACACCTGGCTGTACGTGGTGGGGCGGGACGGGCAGCCGCAGCCCCGGGGTGTGCCGGGCGAGCTGTGGATCGGCGGCGCCGGGGTGGCCGCGGGCTATCTGGACCGGCCGGCCCTGACGGCCGAGCGGTTCCTCAGCGACCCGTTCACCGGCGAGGGCAGCCTGTACCGCAGCGGTGACCTCGTGCGGTGGCTCGCCGACGGCAGTCTCGAATACCTCGGCCGCCTCGACGACCAGGTGAAGATCCGCGGCAACCGCGTGGAGCCGGGCGAGGTCGGCAGGGCCCTGAGCGCCCTGCCCGGCGTCCGCGACGCGCTGGTCGTGGACCGCACCGATGACGAGCGGGGTGTCCATCTGGTCGGCTACTACGTCCCCGAGGACGGGACCTCCGCCGCGGACGTACGCCGCCGGCTGGCCGACACCCTGCCGGAGTTCATGGTCCCGGCACTGCTGGTGCCGCTCGACCGCATTCCGCTGACGCCCAACGGCAAGGCGGACCGCCGGGCGCTGCCCGAGCCGGTGGCCCGCCGCGGCGCACCGGCCGCGCGCCCGCTCACCGCCGCCGAGGAGATCGTGTCGGAGGTGTGGGCCGAGGTGCTGCGGTGCGGCCCGGTGGGTCCCGAGGACGACTACTACGCGCTGGGCGGCGACTCGCTTCAGATGCTGCGGGTCCGCGCCCTGGCCGAGCGGCGCGGCCTGCGCTTCTCCCTGGCCGACCTGGTGCGCCACTCCACCGTCGCCGACCTGGCCGCGCGGGCCGTGCTCGACCCGTCCCCGGCCGGCGCCGGCCCCTCCGCCGTCCTCGACCCCGCGTCGTACGACGGCGAACCGCGCCCCTTCGAGACCGTCTCCGGGATCGACCGGGCGCGGCTGGGCGCGGTCCTGGACGCCTACCCCCTCACCCGGATGCAGCTCGGCCTGATCTACCACAGCCGTCAGCGGCGCCACTCGTCCCTCTACAAGGACGTGTTCCGCTACACGCTGCGGTGCGACTGGGACGAGGAGCGCTTCCGCGCGGCCTTCGGCCGGCTCGTGCGGCGCCATCCGGCGCTGCGCACCAGCTTCGGCCTGGCCGGGTTCACCGAACCGCTGCAACTCGTGCACCCGCCCACCGAGGACGGCCTCGACATCGTCGATCTGCGGTCCCGCGCAGGAGATCTCCGCGAAGGGGAGTTCCGCGGTGAGCAGGACGCGGAGGCGGAGGTGGTGCGGTACGTCGAGGAACGCCGCCGTCACGAGTACGCCTTCGACACCGTGCCCCTGTACGCGCTGCGGGTCCACGTACGCGACGCGGCGATCGACCTGGTCCTGAGCTTCCACCACGCCCTGTTCGACGGGGCGAGCGTCGCCAACCTCATGGGCGAGCTGCTGCGCGACTACGGGCACGCGCTCGGCCTCCACCCGGCCCCGGTGCCCGAGGTCCGCCTGCCCTCGCCCGCCGCGCACGTGCTGGCCGAGCGCCGCGCCCTGGCCTCGGAGGACGACCGCCGGTACTGGCGGGCGGAACTCGCGGGCAGCGAACCCGTGTCGATCGGCACGTTCCGCCCGCACCGGCCCCCGTCGGCCGCGGGCGGGCGCGCCTCGCACCGCTTCGACCTGCCGGCCCGGCTCGGCGAGGAGGTACGGGCGTTCGCCCGCGAGCGGGCCCTGCCGGTGAAGTCGGTGCTGTTCGCCGCCCACTGTCTGACCCTGCGGCTGCTGTCCGGGCGCGAGGACGTGCTGACCGGGCTCATCGCGCACGGCCGGCCCGAACACCCCCATGCCGAGCGCATGGTGGGCCTGTTCCTCAACACCCTGCCCATGCGGGTGGACACGGCCCAGGACAGCTGGCTGGAGACGGCGCGCGAGGCGTTCCGCCGCGAGCGGGGCGCCTACCCCCACCGCCACTACCCGCTCAGCGCCGTCCAGGAGGAGCACCGCGCCGGGCCGCTCTTCGACACGGTCTTCAACTATGTGCGGTTCCAGCAGCTCACCGACGCGCTGCGGGAGCCGGGGCTGGAGCTGACGGACTTCCGCACCGTCGAGGAGACCAACTTCACGCTCCTCGTCAACGCCGTGACGGACCCCGTCGACCAGTCCCTCTGGCTGCGTCTCGACAACGACGGGCAGACGGTGACCCACGATCAGGTCCGCCTCTTCGCCGACTACTACACGCGCATCCTCGACCGCATGGTCCACCACCCCCTGGAGCAGCCCGGCTGGGGCTTCCTCACGGCCGCGCCGCGGCCGCTGCCCGCCCCCGCGGAAGCGGCGCGGAGCGCGGTGGACCGCTTCGCCGACCAGGCGGCCCGCACCCCGCAGGCCGTCGCCCTGGCGACGGGGGACGAGCGATGGACCTACGCGCGGCTCGCCGACGCGACCGCGGCCGTGGCCCACGGCCTGCGCGCCCGGGGCGTCACGCCCGGCGCCGTCGTGGGTGTCGCCGCGGACCGGTCGCCCGAGGTGATCGCGGTCATCCTCGGGATCATGCGGGCCGGGGCGGCGGTCATGCCGCTGGACACCGGGTACCCGGCCAGACGGCTGCGCTCCATGATCGAGGAGGCGGAGCCCGTCCTCGTGGTCGCCGCCGCCCGGCACGAGGCCCTCCTCGGCCGGGCCGCGCCCCTCGTCCCGCTCGAGCGGATCGCCGAGCCGCCCACCGGGGACCCGCTCACCACTCCCCTGCCGGCGCTCGACCCGGACACCACCGCCTGCGTCCTGTTCACCTCGGGGTCCACGGGCCGGCCCAAGGGCGTCGACATCCCCCACCGCGCCCTGGCCCACCTCGTCTCCTGGCAGAACCGCGCCGAGAGCGCCTCGACGGGCGTCACCCTGCAGTACGCGCCGCTGAGCTTCGACGTCTCCCTCCAGGAGATCTTCTCCACCCTGTGCGCGGGCGGCACCCTCCGCCTGGTGCCGGAGGAGACCCGCCGGGACATGCCGGCCCTGGTGCGGCTGCTGCACCGGGAAGGGGTCGAGCGGATCTTCCTGCCGTACATCGCCCTCCAGCAGCTGGCGCTGGCCGCCGAGGCGCTGGGCGTCACGCCGGCCGCGCTGCGCGTCATCGTCTCCAGCGGCGAACAGCTCCGGATCACCGACGAGATCCGCCGACTGTGCGCGGCCCTGCCCGGGGTGGTGCTGGAGAACCAGTACGGGCCCACCGAGACCCATGTGGTGACCCGCCACACCCTGACCGGGCCGCCGGCCGACTTCCCGGACCTCCCCCCGGTGGGCACCGCCGTCGACGGCGCCCGGGTCGTCGTGGTGGACGCGCGGCTGCGGCCCGTGCCGCCGGGGGTGACGGGCGAGCTGTACCTGGGGGGCGCCTCGGTGGCCCGGGGGTACCGGGGCCGCGACGATCTGACCAAGGAGCGCTTCGTCACGCTCCCCGGCACCCCCGGCCGCTTCTACCGCTCCGGCGACCTCGGATTCGCGCTGCCGGGCGGCGGGATCGTCTGCACCGGCCGGGCGGACACCCAGGTCAAGGTCCGCGGATTCCGCGTCGAGACGGCCGAGGTGGAGCTGGCGATCCGCGACCTCCTCCCCCGCCACCCCGGCATCGCCGAAGCCGCCGTCGTCGCCCACGCCCGCCCCGGCACGGACACCGTCCTGGTGGCGTTCCTCACCGGCGACCCGGCGGCCGTGGACACCGGCGCGCTCCGCGGCGAGCTGCGCGAAACGCTGCCCGACTACATGGTGCCGTCCTACGTCCAGTGGCTCCCGGCCATGCCGTCCACGCCCAGCGGCAAGCGGGACGACGCCGCCCTGCGGGCCGTGCCCCTCAAGGCGCCGGAAGGCCACGACACCACCGCGCCGCGCGGCCCGCTGGAGCGGGCCCTGGCCGAGATCCTCGCGGACCTGCTGCACCTGCCCGAGGTCGGCGCCCACGACAGCATGTTCGAGCTGGGCGGTACATCGCTGACCGCGATGCGGCTGATCGCCACGCTGGAGCAGCGCTTCGGCACCGTCATCCCGCTGTCGGAGTTCATCGCCGCGCCGACCGTGGCCGCCATGGCCGCCCGGCTGCGGTCCGCCGACGCGGCACCGGCCCCCTTCGACCCGGTGGTGCCGCTCAACCCGTCGGGCGACCGGACCCCGCTCTTCCTGGTCCACCCCATGGGCGGCAACGTGCTGTGCTTCCTGCCCTTCGCCCGGCACCTCGACCCCGAGCAGCCGCTGTACGCGCTCCAGGCGGCCGGCGCCGACCCCGGCACCGAACCGCTGCACACCATCGAGGACATGGCCCGCGGCTACATCGCCGCGGTCAAACGGGTCCAGCCCGAGGGGCCGTACCGGATCAGCGGCTACTCCTTCGGCGGGTTCGTCGCCTTCGAAATGGCCCGCCGGCTCCGCGCCGCGGGCGAGCGGGCCGAGGTGCTGATCCTGGACACCGTCACCCTCAACCCCCGGCTGCGCGAGCTGTACACCGACGAGGCGCTGCTCGGCTGGTTCTTCTGGGAGCTGCTGTGGCCCGTACGCGGCGGTGCCTCGCCCCTGGGGGACATGCCGAAGGACGCCACCACGCTGGACGAGAAGTTCGCGTACATCGCGCGGTGCGCCGCCGACCTCGGCGTGCTGCCCGCCGACAGCTCGGGGACCGTCGTCCGGCGCCTCTTCGGCCTCTACCGGGCGAACTGGACGGCCACCCTGAACTACCGGCCGGACACCGCCGACCTGGACCTCGTCCTGCTGCGGGCCGAGGAGCCGCTGCCCGCGATCCTCGAGGCCATGCACGGCGCCGCGGGCAGCCTGCACGCCGAGCCCACCAACGGCTGGCGGCGGATGACCACCGGCCGCATCCAGGTGATCGCCATTCCCGGCGACCACCTCTCCATGATGGAGGAGCCCGGCGTCGCCCACGTGGCCAAGACCGTCGCCGCCATCCTGCACCCCTCACCCCATCACCGAAGGGACACCGAAACCTCATGACATCCCACCGGCCCAAGGCAGTGGTCATCGGGGCGGGGATCGGCGGTCTCACGCTCGCCGCCGCCCTGCGCCAGGTCGACATCGACGTCGAGGTGTACGAGCGCGCCACCGAACTGAAGGCCGCCGGTTCGGGCCTCGGCGTGCTGAGCAACGGCGGCGCCGCGCTGGAGGCCCTCGGCATCGACCTCGGGCTCGAGAAACGCGGGCAGGTGCTCCGGCGTTTCGGCGTCAACGACGCCGAGGGCAACCACATCGCCTGGTTCCCCATCCCCGAGCTCAGCGAGGAGCTGGGCCTGCCGCCCACCGTGGTGATCAGCCGCAGCGCCCTGCAGCAGGGCCTCCTGGAAGCGGTGGGGGACACCCCCATCACCCTCGGCGCCGCCGCGGTGGGCTACGAGACCCGCCCGGACGGGGCGACCGTGCGCTTCGCCGACGGCAGCCTGGCCCACGGCGACATCGTCATCGGGGCCGACGGGATCAACTCCGCCATCCGCCACCAGATCACCGGCCCGGAACCGGTGCGGGAGGCCGGATACGTGTGCTGGCTCGCCATCGTCCCGTTCGGCCACCCGCGCTTCCCGGCCGGGTCGGTCCTCCACTACTGGGGAAGCGGGCAGCGGTTCGGCCTGCTGGACATCGGCCACGGGCAGACCTACTGGTTCGGCACCAAGAACATGCCCGTCGAGCGCGCCGCCGACTGGCGGGGCACCAAGGACGAGATCGTCCGGGCCTACGCCGGCTGGGCGGACGAGGTCCAGGCGGCCGTCCGGGCCACGCCGGAGGAGGACATCATCGCCATCCCGGCCCGCGACCGCGCCTTCCTGGAGCACTGGGGCGACGGACGCGTCACCCTCCTCGGGGACGCCGCCCACCCGATGCTCACCAGCCTCGCCCAGGGCGCCGCGATGGCCATCGAGGACGCCGTCGTCCTGGCCGGGACCCTGGCCGGGGCCGACGACCTCACCGCCGCCCTGCGCGGCTACGAGGACCGGCGCCGCGAGCGCACCCGGGCCATGGTCCACGCGTCCCACGCGCTGAGCGAACAGGAACAGCTGGAGGACCCGGGCCTGCGGCACGAGCGCGACGAGCGGCTGCGCCGGACCACGTACGCCGAATTCGCGGAGCAGCAGCGGGACGTGCTCACGTTCCCCGGCATCCACGTCTAGGGTCTGTCGTCAAATGATCT
>NZ_MAXF01000187.1 GCF_001704635.1 Streptomyces sparsogenes
CTCGCCCGGCAGAAATGGAAGCGACGTTCCTGCGGCAGCGGGGCTCACGGCCTGCGGATCTACGACTGGGCGCGCGTCGAAGTGCGGCCCTGGCACCGGCCCGACCGCCGCCACTGGGTGATCGCCCGCCGCAGCGTCGCCCGCCCGCAGGAGATCTCCTACTACATCGCCTACTGCCCCGCCCAGACCACGCTCGACGACCTGATCCGCATCGCCGGCAGCCGATGGGCCATCGAGGAATGCTTCCAAAGCGCCAAACAGGAATGCGGCCTGGACGACTACCAGGTCCGCCGCTACCCCGGCTGGCACCGCCACATGACCCTGGCCATGGCCGCCCACGCCTGCCTGACCGTCCTGCGGGCCCGCGAGCTGGATGCCGGGAAAGCAGAAACGGATCCTCCCAGCTCATCCACCTCAGCCTCGCCGAGATACGACGGCTGATCACCCGCCTCACCGACCGTCGGCCCACACCCGTCGAGCACATCCTGCACTGGTCGACCTGGCGCCGAAGACGACAGCACCAGGCCCGCACCAGCCACTACAAAAGACGCGGACACAGCCCCTGACCTGGCTATCAGTCACGACAAGCACCGTTGCAGTACTAGGACGGGGTGTTCAGCCGGGGGCGCGGCGCCGGGCGCCGTGGCCCCGGCGTTCCCGCGTAAGCTCGCCCCGTGGATGTGCGCGGGTGGTGGCGGCGGTGCCGGGCGCTGGGGGCGGCCAATCCCCTGGCCGTCGACATCGGCCTCGCGCTCCTGGTCCAGGCGGCGATGACGATGCCGTTCGTGGTGGAGCGCCCACCCGGCGCCGAGCCGGCGACCTGGCCCGCCTACGGGCTGACCACGCTCACCGTGATCCCCCTGGTCTGGCGGCGCCGCGCTCCCCTCGCCGTCCTGCTCGCGATCCTCGCGACCAGCGGGCTGTACCGGCTGGCGCTGGACGGCCCCGGGCAGCCGCTGCCGTACACCGGACTCGTCATCGTCTACACGATCGCTGTCCTCTCCCCGCCGTGGAAGCGGCTGGCCACCGGGGGGCTGCTGCTGGTCGCCGTGCCGGTGTCGGTGTGGCTCAACACCCGGTCGGCACGCGAACTGACCTTCTCCCTCTTCGTGTTCGCGGCCGCCTACGTCCTCGGGCGGCTGACCGACGCCCGGCAGCGGGCGAACCGGGTCGAGGCCGAGCGGGCCGCCGCGCGGGAACGGGCCCGGATCGCGCGGGAGATGCACGACATCCTCTCCCATGCGGTGAGCCTGATGATCGTGCAGGCGGAGGCCGGCCCGGTGGCGGTGCGCACGGCGCCCGAGCGGGCCGAGGCCGCCTTCGACGCGATCTCCGAGACCGGCCGGGACGCCATGGCGCAGCTGCGCCGGATGCTGGGGCTGCTGCGCGAGGGCGACGAGCCGGGCGGCGCCCCGCGCGAGCCGCAACCGGGCCTGGCGGGGCTGCCCGAGCTGCTGGACCGGGTGCGGGCCAGTGGCCTGGAGGTCGGGTACGCGGCGACGGGGGCGGTGCGGCCGCTGCCGGAGGCGGTCGGGGCGACCGTCTTCCGGATCGTGCAGGAGGCGCTGACGAACACGGTCCGGCACGCGGCCGCGTGTACCGTCTCGGTCCATTTCACCTATGGCGAGGGCGAGATGGAGATCCGGGTCACCGACGACGGGCGCGGGCCGCGGCCCGGTTCCGGCGGTGGCCACGGCCTGGTGGGGTTGCGCGAGCGGGCGGCGGCCCACGGCGGTACGGCGGT
This sequence comes from Streptomyces sparsogenes, assembly GCF_001704635.1. GTDB lineage: Bacteria > Actinomycetota > Actinomycetes > Streptomycetales > Streptomycetaceae > Streptomyces > Streptomyces sparsogenes. Next base: position 1,745 of record NZ_MAXF01000187.1, read on the forward strand.
GGCCGGGGCGGGCCCGGACGGCCGGGGTTTCCGGGTGCTGGTCCGTATCCCCGTACCATCCACGGCGGAGGTGGCGCGTTGACGATCCGTGTGGTGGTGGCCGACGACCAGGAGCTGGTGCGCTGCGGCTTCTCGATGATCCTGGACGTCCAGCCGGACATCGAGGTGGTCGCGGAGGCGGGCGACGGGGCCGAGGCGGTCGAGGCGGTGCGGCGGCACGCGCCGGACGTGGCGCTGCTCGATGTCCGGATGCCGCGCGTGGACGGCATCGAGGCCTGCCGCGAGATCAGCGCGGGCGGCGCCTGCCGGACGGTGATGCTGACGACCTTCGACTCGGACGAGTACGTGTACGACGCGCTGCACGCGGGCGCGAGCGGCTTCCTGCTGAAGGACGTGCGCCGGGACGACCTGGTGCACGCGGTCCGGGTGGTGGCGCGGGGCGACTCGCTGCTCGCGCCGTCCGTGGCCCGGCGGCTGGTGGAGCAGTACACCCGCCCGGCCGCCCGGCCGCGGCGGCCCGACCCCCGTCTGGACGTGCTGACCGGGCGGGAGCGGGAGACGCTGCTGCTGCTGGCGCGGGGCCTGTCGAACGCGGAGATCGCCGCGGAGCTGGTGGTCAGCGACCACACGGTCAAGACGCATGTCGGCAATGTGCTCGCCAAGCTGGGGCTGCGGGACCGGATCCAGGCGGTGATCTGCGCGTACGAGACGGGCCTGATCGCGGCCGGGGATCCCCCGCCCGGGGGAGCGGCGTGGCCCGGCCCCTCCCCCGCGCCGGTGAGGAACTGACCCGCCGAAGACCGCCTGCGCGGGCGATCCGCGCGAAGCCCCTGGTCAGCAGGATGGAGCCCACCAGAACAACGGCTCGTTCCGTGGGAGTTGACCATGAAGACCACCGTGAACACCACTGTGAAGACCCCCGTGAGGACCACCACCCGTACGCTGCTGGCCGCGGGGCTCGTCCTGGGCGTGGTGGCGGGCCCGGCGATCCCCCCGGCCCTCGCGTCCGCCCCGGCCGCCGCCTCCGCCTCCGCGCGCTCCGCGAACGGCGCCCTGGAGGACGCCATCGCGGACCTGCCGACGGCGGAGGCGACGGCCGCGCTGGTCCGGGTCGGGGGCAGCGAGGGCGTCTGGCGGGGCAGCTCGGGCGTGCACGACCTGACGACCAACCGGCCGGCCGATCCGGCCGCCCGGTTCCGCGCCGGTTCGGTGACCAAGGTCTTCACGGCCGCGGTCGCCCTGCAACTGGCCGCCGAGGGCAGGCTGGACCTGGACCGGAGCGCCCGCTCCTACCTGCCGGACCTGATCCCCGCCTCGTACGGGGGCGTCACCGTCCGGCAGCTGCTCAACCACACCCATGGCATCCCGGCCCCCGACTTCCCCGGCGACACGGTCGAGGAGTGGTACGCCAACCGCTTCCGCATCCATGACCCGAAGGACATGGTCCGCTCGGCGACGTCGAAGAAGCGCGAGTTCAAGCCGGGCGAGCGGCAGCACTACCTGAACATCGGCTACACGATCGCCGGTCTGCTGATCGAGCGGGTCACGGGCGACTCGTACGAGCACCAGGTGGCGCGCCGGATCCTGGAGCCGCTCGGGCTGCGCGACACCTACTTCCCGGGGGCCGACCCGCACATCACCGGCCCGCACAACCACGGTTACCAGGTGATGAGGCTGGACGACGGCACGACGGGCCTGCGCGATGTGTCGGTGTGGGGGACGACGGACGGCTGGGCGGCCGGCGACCTGATCTCGACCACGGCGGACCTGGAGCGTTTCACCAAGGCCCTGTTCCAGGGCCGGGTGGTGCGCGGCCCGCTCCTCGAGGAGATGTTCACGCTGCCGAAGGTGGCGGACTTCAGGACCGGCGCCCCGGCCGCGTACTCCGTCGGCCTGTCGATGAAGAAGCTGGGCGGCCGCGAGGTGTGGGGGAAGACGGGCGGCCGCTGGGGCTACAACGCGGCCATCGCCTCCACCCGCGACGGCTCGCGCACCCTGGTCTACAGCGTCAACTCCACGGACGCGAAGGGCCAGGACACCAACAAGGTCGCGCTGAACATCATGGTGGCGACCTTCGGCCAGCCGTAGACCCGCGCGCTAATCCAGCATCCGCAGGTCCGCCTTGACGATCGTCGTGGTGACCAGCAGATCGGTGATGAGGTTGTGATTGAGCGCGTTCCCGACCGGCGGGGGGACCTCCTCCTCCAGGAGTCCGGGCACGCCGTCCTCCTTGCTGAGCCGCTTGCGCACCTTGGCGACGATGTGGGCGGCCCGCTTGGCGCTCCACCGCTCCCTGGGCCTCAGCTCGCCGAGTTCGAAGGCGACCTGGGCCCAGGCCAGCGGCTGTGGCTGCGGGTCGTCGCGCAGATAGCGCTGGGCCAGGCAGACGAGCACCAGCCGCTCCCGCGGGCTGAGCTCCCGCAGGTCGCGGCCCTGTGTCTGCTCCTCGTACGCCTCGGGCCCGGCTCCCGCTCCCGGCGGTGACGCCGATACGACGATCCGGACCTCCAGGAGGTGCTCCTGCCGGGCCGAGACGACGAACAAGGGCGTGTACCCGGCCGGCAGCTCGGCCCGGTCCCCGCCGAGCACCAGCCGCGACCCGGGGAAACGGATGGGCAGTTTCCCGGTGTTGCGCAGCATCCAGCGCGAGGACTCGCGGGTGATCAGGCCCTGCCGCCGGCTGACGCAGGTGTCGCCCGCGCCGACGCAGACATGGACATCGCGCTCGTTGCGCCCGAAGAACAGCGGGAAGTCCGCGTCCGGCGCCACCCGCATGCCGCCGTTCGCCCCCAGCACGAAGAGCGTGCCCGGCCTGTCGTGGAGAACGGTGCGGCTGAGGCTGCCGATCTCCTTCGGCAGGAGGCTGACCTTGCTCGTCACACCGGCCATGCTGTTCGCCCTTCTTCGCCGCGGTCAAGGCCGAGCGTAGGCGGGCCGGTTCGGGAGGGGTCCCGACGTCCACGCGCCCTGCGCTCGGCCGTCGGCGCCCGGATGGCACCCGACGGAAGCGTGGAGATCCGCTTCCCGGGCGGCGCACGGGAGCGGGTGAGGATTTAGGCCGGATTTAGGCCCCCGTAACACTGTACGTTCGCAGCTCTTTTCGCGTGCTCGACCGAGCCTCGGGCTGTGCGACCGATCGTGGACAGAGGGGGGACCGGCGTTGGAATTCTCACGAAGGACACTCATCCGGCAGAGCGGCAGAGCGGCGGCCGGGGCCGGGTCCCTGTGGCTGGCCGGGCCCTTGGCCGGTCTGGCCCCCGAGGCTGCCGCGGCCGGGCACCCGGCGGCCGCGAAGGACGGCATCCGGCAGATCACCGTCCGCGAGGCCACCAACGCCTCCGCCGCGCTCTCCCCGGACGGCCGGACCGTGGTGCTCGACCTGTTCAACCTGCTGTGGGCCCTCCCGGCACGGGGTGGCGAGGCCCGCCGGCTGACCGACATCGACACGGAGGCGTCCGAGCCCGACTTCTCGCCCGACGGCCGTCATCTGGTCTTCCAGTCCTACGCCGACGGCAACTTCCACCTCTGGCTGGCACGCGCCGACGGCACGGGAGCCCGGCGGCTCACCAAGGGCGCCACCGACCACCACGAGCCCCGTTTCTCCCCGGACGGCAAGCGGATCGCCTACGCGGCGGAGACGGACGGGCGCTACGCCATCCACGTCCTCGACCTCGATACCGGGGAGAGCAGGCTCTGGACCTCCGCCCCGGAGGCCACCACCCAGGAAGCCCAGCCCTTCTGGCATCCCGACGGCCACGCCATCGTCTTCACCAGCGGCAAGGGCGACGCCCCGCAGAGCGTCGTGCGGGCCGACGCCGACGGCACGCGCACCACGCTCGTCACCGTCACCAAGGGGCGGGTCGCGGGGCCGTCCCTGTCCCCCGACGGCGGGAAGCTGGCGTATGTCCACCTCACCTCGTCGGCCGCCTCCCTGGTCGTCGACGGCACGGTGGTTTCCGGGGACGGCGAGGACGTCTTCCCGTTCGCCGCGCGCTGGCTCTCCGGCGACGAGGTGTTCTACACGGCCGACGGAAAGGTCCGCCGGCGGTCGATCGCCGGCGGAGCGGTCCGCGACATCCCCTTCACCGCCCGCCTCACCGTGCCGTGCGTCCCCGAGCGGCCCGCCGCGCGGGACTTCGACTCCACCGCGCCGCGCGCGGTCAAGGGCATCCTCAGCCCGAGCCTGTCACCCGACGGGAACCGCGTCGCCTTCGCCGCGCTCGGCGACATCTGGGTCGGCCGCATCGGCTCCGCGCCCAAGGCCGTGGTGTCCGACGGCAACATCAACAGCGACCCCGCCTGGCACCCCGACGGCTCCACCCTGGTGTATGTCAGCGACCGGGGCGGGCACGCCGCCGACCTGTGGCTCCACGACCTCGACAGCGGCGAGAACCGGCGGCTGACCGACGTCCGGGGACTGGTGTCCGGGCCGGTCTTCTCGCCCGACGGCAAGACCGTCGCGTTCTCCTTCTGGTCCAGCATCGTGCAGACCGTCGATGTTGCCTCCGGGGCCATCCGCTCGGTCGCGCCCGCCGGGGCCAACAGAGCCACCTTCTCCGCCGACGGCACCAAGCTCTCCTGTGTGGCGCTGGTGCCCGCCACGCCCCGCTACCGCGAGGGCTTCAACCGCGTCCTGACCGTCGATCTCGCCAGTGGCGAGGCCCACTACGACGAGCCGGTGCCGGGGAAGTCCCTCGCGAACCGCATCGACGCCGGGCCCGTCCACTCGCCCGACGGCAAGCACACCGCGTACATCGTCGGCGGCACCCTGCACCTCAGCGCCCTGGACGCCGCCGGGCGGCCGGCCGGGCCCGCCCGCGAGTTGAACGGCGAGACCGCCGACTGTCCCAGCTGGAGCGCCGATTCGCGCTCCCTGCTCTACCTCTCCAACGGCAGGCTGCGCCTCGCCGACGCGCGCACCGGCCGCGCCACCACCGTCCCCACCGGGCTGACCTGGCGTCAGTCCAAGCCCTCCGGCCGCACCGTCGTGCAGGTGGGGGCGGTGTGGGACGGCACGGGCGAGACCCTGCGACGCGACGTGGACATCGTCATCAAGGACAACCGTGTCGAGCGGATCGTCGAGCGCGGCGCCGTGGCCGGGGACCGCACCGTCGACGCCCGTGAGCTGACCGCGCTGCCCGGCCTGATCGCCCTCCATGAACACGGGCCCTGGCAGCGGGCCGAGACCGTGCGACTGTGGCTGTCGTTCGGCATCACCACGCTGCGCTCGCCCGGCGGCGCGCACTACGCGTCCATCGAGGCCAAGGAGGCCATCGACGCCGGGCGCCGCGCCGGACCGCGCCTGTTCACGGCCGGTGACGCGCTCGAGGGCTCCCGCGCCTACTACGGCGTCGGCCGCCCGATGACGAACGAGGAGGAGGTGGAGCGTGAGGTGGCCAAGACCAGGGCGCTCGGCCACGACCTGCTCAAGACCTATGTGCGGATGCCGTACGCCCTGCACCGTGTCGCAGTACGGGCGGCCCACCGCCTCGGCCTGCCCGCCACCTCCCACTACCTGTTCGGCCCGCTCGGCTTCGGCACCGAGGGAGTCGAGCACATCGGCGGCACCAGCCGCTACGGCCGCCGCCAGAAGGAGACCCACCTCGGCCACACCTACGAGGACGTGACGGAGACGCTCATCGGCTCCGGCATGGTCTTCACCCCGACCCTGGGGCTCTCCGGAGCGGGGCTGTCCGCCACCCGCGCCGCGCTGTACCGGTACGCCCAGTGGGCGGTCGGCGACCGGCGGCTCACCTCGCTGATGAGCGAGGCGGAGTACGAGGACTTCCGCAAGAACGTGGCCGACGCGCAGCAGCACGAGCCGACCGACGAGCTGGCCTTCGTCGCCCGCCACGGGGCGACGCTGCGCAAGCTGCTGGACGGCGGCGCGCACGTCGGGGTCGGCACCGACAGCCCGCTGGTGCCCCCGGCCATCTACTACCACCTGAACCTGCAGACCATGGTCCGCCACGGCGCCAGCCCGTACCAGGCGCTGCGCTCCGCCACCGTGACGGGCGCCCGGGCGCTGGGCATGAGCGCCCACCTGGGCACGGTCGAGCCGGGGAAGCTCGCCGACCTGGTGCTGGTGGCGGGCGACCCGCTGAGCGACATCACGGCGGCCGCGGCGGTGCGGCAGGTGGTGCTCGGTGGCGAGGTGCACACGGTCGACGACCTGGTGGCCGAGCGGTCGCGGGCGGGGCGCACCGCCCCCGCCGCGGGCCGCGGCTCCACGACGAGGGCGGTCTCAAGGGTTGAGGACGTGCCGCAGGGCCCGGCCCGGGAGCGGTACTGGTGGCACCGGGAGGAACACGTCCGCCACTCCTGCTGCTGACGCGCCGTGGGGTGCGCCTCTCATCCCCGGCCCAGGACTCTCATCCCCGGCCCAGGATGAGATCGGCCGCCTTCTCGGCCGCCATGATGACGGGCGCGTTGGTGTTCCCCCGGGGCACCGTGGGGAACACCGAGGCGTCGACGACCCGCAGCCCCGCCGTGTCCAGCACCCGCAGCTCGGGGTCGACCACCGAGCCGATGGCGCAGGTGGAGGTCGGGTGGTACAGCGTCTGTCCGGACCGCTGGGCGAAGGCGAGGAGTTCCGCGTCGGAGTGCGCGTCCGGCACGTCGAACGGCCCGGTGATCACCTCGGTCAGGGCGTTCTGCGCCACGACGTCCAGGGCGATCCGCAGCGCGCGGACGACGCGGTCCCGGTCCTCGGCCGTCGTCAGGTAGTTGTGCAGGATCCTGGGGGCGGCGTCCGGGCGCGGGGAGGCGAGCGTCACCTCGCCCCGGCTGGTGGGGGTGAGCACACACGGACCGAGCGCGAAGCCGTGCTCGGTGACGGGGCCGAGCCCGTCCTGGTGGAACAGCACCGGGGCCATGTGGAGCTGCACATCGGGGGCGTCCAGTCCGTCCCGGCTGTGGAAGAAGCCGCCGGCCTCGCCGATGTTGCACGTCAGCGGGCCGCGGCCCTCGTTCTGCAGCAGGGCGACATTCTCCGGGGTCTCCGCGGTCAGCAGGGATTCGACGTCGGTGCGGAAGTTCAGCAGCGGCATGTAGTGGTCCTGAAGCCCCTGGCCCACCGGGAGGTCGCGCACCACCTCGATCCCGAAGCCCGACAGCGCGGCGGCGGGCCCGATCCCGGACAGCATCAGCAGCTTCGGGGACTCGTACACGCCCGCGGACAGGATGACCTCACGGTCGGCGCGGACGACCTCGACCGCGCCGCCCCGCTCCACCTCGACCCCGGTCGCCCGGCCGCCGTCGAACACCACGCGGTGGGCCCGGGCCGGGCTGAGCACGGTCAGGTTCGGCCGTTCCAGGGCGGGGTGCAGATAGGCGAGGGACGCGCTGCAGCGCATGCCGTCGCGCTGGGTCAGCTGGAACCGCCCGACGCCGAGCTGCGACTCGCCGTTGAAGTCGTCGTTGTGCCGGTGTCCGGCCTGCACGCCGGCCTCGATGAAGGCCGTGACGAGCGGGTGGTTCGACCTGCTGTCACTGACCGTCAGCGGCCCGCCCACCCCGTGGAACTCGTCCTCGCCGCGCTGGTTGTCCTCCGAGCGCCGGAAGTACGGCAGCACCTCGGCGTACGACCATCCGGTGGCCCCGGCGGCGGCCCAGCCGTCGTAGTCGGCACGGTTGCCCCGCATGTAGATCATGGCGTTGATGGAGCTGCTGCCGCCGAGCACCTTGCCCCGGGGCAGATAGGTGTGGCGTCCGCCGAGCCCCGGCTCCGGGCCGGAGGCGAGGTCCCAGTCGAGCTCGGTCTTGAACAGCCGGGCGAAGGCGGCCGGTATGTGGATCTCGGGCGCGGTGTCGGGACCGCCCGCCTCGATCAACGCCACCCGGACATCGGGGTCTTCCGACAGCCGCGCCGCCAGGACGCAGCCCGCGGATCCGGCGCCGACGATGACGTAGTCATGGGTGTGCATCCGATCTCCTTGGCGGAAGTGGGCAGCGCTGACCAGTGGCTGATCGACCATCAACGCTATACGGCCGCGGCAGGGGATGAGGAGTGGGCACTCACCACGGGGGCATGGGCGCGGACATACGCGAGACGGTGCCGCGCGCGGCGCGGCACCGTCGTCATGTCCGGTGGGAACGTCAGACCTGCGGGGCCGGGTAGGTCGGGTACTCCACCCCGGAGACGTACTGGACGACCCGGATGACCTGGCAGGAGTAGCCGAACTCGTTGTCGTACCACAGGTAGAGGATCGCGTTGTCGCCCTCGACCTTGGTGGCGCCGGCGTCGACGATCGAGGCGTGGCGCGAGCCGATGAAGTCGCTGGAGACCGCGTCGGGGGCGCTGATGAAGTCGATCTGGCGCTTGAGCGGCGAGGTCAGCGACACATTGCGGAGGTAGTCGAGGACCTCCTCGCGGGTGGTCTCGCGGGCGAGGTGCAGGTTGAGGATCGCGATCGAGACGTCCGGCACCGGGACGCGGATCGAACTGCCGGTGATCTTCGCCTTCAGGTCGGGCAGCGCCTTGGTCACCGCGGAGGCCGCGCCGGTCTCGGTGATGACCATGTTGAGCGGCGCGGAGCGGCCACGGCGCTCGGACTTGTGGTAGTTGTCCAGCAGGTTCTGGTCGTTGGTGAAGGAGTGGACGGTCTCCACGTGGCCGCGCAGGACCCCGTACTCGTCCGCCATCGCCTTCAGCGGCGGGACGATCGCGTTGGTGGTGCAGGAGGCGCACGACAGGATCTGCTCGTCCGGCTTGATCATGTCGTGGTTGACGCCGTGGACGACGTTGGGCACGTCGCCCTTGCCCGGCGCGGTCAGGACGACCTTGTCGATGCCGGGCCGCAGGTGCTGCGACAGGCCCTCGCGGTCGCGCCACTTGCCGGTGTTGTCGATGAGGATGGCGTTCTTGATGCCGTACGCCGTGTAGTCGATCGCGGTCGGGTCGCCGGCGTAGATCACCTTGATCTCGTTGCCGTTGGCGATGATCGTGCTGTTGGCCTCGTCGACGGTGATGGTGCCCTGGAACTGGCCGTGGATGGAGTCGCGGCGCAGCAGCGAGGCGCGCTTGACGAGGTCTTCGGCGGCCCGGCCGCCGCCCCCGCGGACGACGATGGCGCGCAGCCGCAGGCCGTTGCCGGAGCCGGCCTTCTCGATGAGGAGGCGGGCGACGAGGCGGCCGATGCGGCCGAACCCGTAGAGGACGACATCGCGCGGCTCACGGCGCTCGATCTTGTTGGCGCCCGTGGCGCCGGCGACGGCCTCGGCGGTGAACTCGGCGACCGACAGTCCGCGGTCGTCCGCCTTGTAGGTGGCGGCGAGCATGCCGATGTCGATCTGGGAGGGGCCGAGATCGAGCGTGGTGAGGGCCTGGAGGAACGGCAGCGTCTCGGTGACGGAGAGCTCCGCGGCGGCGATCTGCCGGGCGAACCGGTGGGTCTTGAGGATGCTGACCACTGACTTGTTCACCAGGGAGCGGCTGTGCAGCAGGACGGTGACGTCCCGCTCACGGTACAGCTTCCCGATGATGGGGATCATGGACTCCGCGATCTCCTCGCGGTTCTTCCAGTTGGTGAACGAGTCCTCGTTGACAGTCACAGATTTATCTTTCGAGCTAGGCGGCGCTCATATGGTAACCGCCCCGGATTGGATCTTCCCTTCAGGGGCGGTCGAGGCGGAGGCGCTCGGCCCGCGGCAGACGCGCGACCACCAGGTCGTAGGAGTCCTCGACGAGTTCCCGGACCATCCGGTCGGGCAGCCCGCCGTCCACCGTCACCGTGTTCCAGTGGCGCTTGTTCATGTGCCATCCGGGGACGATCAGCCCCGGGTGCTCGCCGCGGAGGCGGATCGCCTCCTCCGGGTCGCACTTCAGGTTCACCGTGAGGGGGCGCGCGTCCAGGGTGGTCAGCGCGAACATCCTGCCGCCCACCTTGAAGACCGAGACCTCCGGTGCCCCGGGGAAGGGGAACTCCTCCACAGCCGCGTTGAAGGAGAGGCAGAACGAACGCAACTGCTCGGGGGTCACAGAGATTCTCCTCGTCCTCGGCGGGCGGCCGTGCCGCATTATGCTGCCCCGATGAGATTACGTGGACGAACGGGTCTCGCACGGATCTGCGCCGCTGTCGGCGGGACCCTGGCCGCGGTGGCGGCGACCTTGTCGGCGGCTCAGCCCGCCGCCGCGGCCTCGGCGCTCGCCCCGCTGCCCACGGAGACCGTCAAGACGTACCGACTCACCATCGCCCCCCGGGCGGACTTCTCCGCGTACGGGGCGGGTACGGCAACAAGCTCTACGTCGCCAACGGCGGCGAGCTCCTGGTCTTCGACACCCAGTACCCGTGGCGCGTGTCCTCCCTCGGCGGCGCGGTCGGTGTCGACCACGGCACCTCGTCGGCCCGCTGGCACCAATGGGCCCTGCCGCTGGTGGCCCGCTACGTGAGCGACGGGGCCCCCACCGACACCCCCCGGGCCTGCCCGGGCGGCAGCGGCCCGGTCTGCCTGGGCTCGCTCGACCGACACCGGCAGCTACTCCTGCATCCACCGGGCCCGGCCCGGCGCCGCGCCCTCCGTGCTGACCCGCGCGCCCAGCCTGACCCAGAACCTCTCCTACAGCCGCGCCTCCGGCCGCCCGTGGGGCCACAACGAGTGGACCGGCCACCGTGTCGTGTTCAGCATCGCCCCCCGTGACGTCCCGGGTTCGCGCCGAGTGTCAGACGATGCCCCCGTTGGCGCGGACGACCTGGCCGTTGACCCAGTGGCCGGCCGGCGAGGCGAGGAAGGCCACGACCCGCGCGATGTCGTCGGGGGTGCCGAGCCGCTCCAGCGGGGGCTGGGCGGCCATCCGGGCGATGGTCTCCTCGTCCTTGCCGTCGAGGAACAGATCGGTGGCGGTGGGGCCGGGGGCGACGGCGTTGACGGTGACGTCCCGGCCGCGCAGCTCGCGCGCGAGGATCAGGGTGAGCGCCTCGACCGCGCCCTTGCTGGCGCTGTAGATGCCGTAGCCGGGGAGGGCCAGGCCCACGATGGACGTGGAGAACGTGATGATCGCGCCGCCGGCGCGGACCCGGCGGGCGGACTGCTGGGCGATGACGAAGGTGCCGCGGATGTTGGTGCGGTGCACCGCGTCGAGCTGCGCCAGGTCCAGCTCGGCGACCGGGGCCAGATACATCCGCCCGGCCGCGTGGACGACCACGTCGACGCCGCCGTACGCGGCCTCGGCGGCGTCGAAGAGCGCGGCCACCTGCTGCTCGTCGGCGACGTCGGCCTGGACGGCGATCGCCCTGCCGCCGGCGGCGGTGACCTCCTGGACGGCGGCCTCGGCCAGCGCGCGGTTGCCCGCGTAGCCGACCACGACGGCGTATCCGTCGGCCGCCAGCCGGCTCACCGTCTCGCGGCCGATCCCCCGGGAGCCGCCGGTGACGACGGCGACCCGGGGCCGGTCGGCGCGGTGGCCGGCGGCGTGACCGGCCGCCGCTTCCTGAGTGGCGGTTTCCCGGGCGGGGGTTTCCTGAGAAGGCATGGGGACTCCTGCGAGAGCTGCTGGGCGGGGGATGCCGGGACCGGTGGGTCCCGGCGGCGGGCGCCTGGGCCGGCGTTGCCGTCGGCGACCGCGCCCTGATCGCTTCTCCAGCGTGCGCCAGGGTCTCCGCGCCGGCCAGGGTGGTCTCCACCCTGGGGCCCGCGACCCCTGGCTCGGCCCGCCCGCGGGGGCCATGATGAGGGGCGTGAACCACTCCGAACTCGCCGCGTTCCTCAAATCCCGGCGCGACCGGATCCGCCCGGGCGACGTCGGCCTGCCCACCGGTCCCCGGCGCCGGGTGCCCGGCCTGCGGCGCGAGGAGGTCGCCCAGCTGGCCGGTCTGTCCGCGGACTACTACACCGAGCTGGAGCGCGGCCGGGGCGCCCAGCCCTCGGCGCAGGTCCTGGCCGCCCTCGCCCGGGCGCTGCGGCTGGACGGCGACGAGCGCGACCACCTCTTCCACCTCGCCGACCGGCCGGTCCCGCCGGCGGCACACGGCCCGAACGCGCACGTCCAGCCCGGCCTGCTCGGCCTGCTCGACCGGCTCACCACCACCCCCGCCCAGGTCATCACCGATCTGCACGAGATCCTCGTGCAGAACCCCCTGGCCGCCGCGCTCGTCGGCCGCCCTCCGGCGGTACGCGGGCCCGAGGCGAGCCTGGTCCACCGCTGGTTCACCGACCCGGGCGCCCGCGCGATCTACCCGGCCGAGGACCACCCCCACCACTCCCGGGTCTTCGTCGCCGACCTCCAGGCGGTCGCCGCCCGGCGCGGCAAGGACAGCGAGGTGACCCGGATGGTGGCCACGCTACGGCGGCGCAGCCGGGAGTTCGCCACCCTCTGGGACACTCATGACGTCGCCCTCCGCCGGACCGATCACAAGCGCATCGTCCACCCCGCGCTCGGTGTCATCGAGCTGGACTGCCACAGCCTGTTCAGCGAGGACGGACGCCAGCGCCTGCTGTGGTTCAGCGCCCCGCCCGGCACCGAGGGCGCCGCCCAGCTGGAGCTGCTCTCCGTCATCGGTACGCAGGACATGACCACCCGGGCGTCGAACGGCTGAGGCCCGTACGGAGAGGCCCCATACGGAGAGGCCCATACGGCACGGAGGGCCCCGGCGTCGACCGCCGCTGGCCCTCCGGACGTGGGGGGCGTGAGGGCCGTCAGGCCGTGGGCTGGGTGAAGCGGATGCGGTTGCCGAAGGGGTCGCGGAGGCCGCAGTCGATGCCGTACGGGCGCTCGGTGGGCTCCTCGGTGAACTCGACGCCCTGGGCCAGCAGCGTCTCGTACGTCTTGCGGCAGTCCTCCGTGGTGAAGATCAGCCAGCCACCCGTCGCACCCTTGGTCACCAGCTCGCGGACCTGCCGCGCCGTCTCCTCGGACATCGCCGGCGGGCCCGGCTTCTCCAGCAGGATCTCGCGCTCCGGGTGGCCGGGGACGGTGACCGTCAGCCAGCGCATGAAGCCCATGTCGACGTCCGCCTTGACCTCCAGGCCGAGCTTGCCGACGTAGAAGTCGAGGGCTTCGTCCTGGTCCAGGACGTACATCGAAGAGTGTGTGATCGCGTTGAACATGTGCATCACGCTACCGAGCGGGCGGGACGAAAACTTATCCAAAACTGCTCAGTCGGCGGTCAGTCGCTCGGCCGTGTCCAGGCCATGGTGAAGCACGTCGGCACGCCGAGGGCGACCGCTTCCCTGCGATACGCCCTCGGCGACCGCCCGACGATGTCGCGGAAGGTACGGCTGAAGGTCCCCGGACTGCCGAAGCCCACCTCGAAGCAGATGTCCGTCACGCTGCGGTCGGTCTCCCGCAGCAGGAACATGGCGCGCTCGACCCGGCGGCGCTGCAGATAGCGGTGCGGTGTCTCGCCGAACGTGGCCCGGAAGGTGCGCGTGAAGTGCGCCGGCGACACATGGGCGATCCGGGCCAGGGCCGGGACGTCCAGCGGCTGCGCGTAGGCGCGGTCCATGGCGTCCCGGGCGCGCAGCATGTGGCGGTTGCTCTGTTCGGTGGCGCTGTTCACGGCGCCATCACACCACGCGGGCGCGGCACCGGGCCATCACCTCGCCGTCCAGGCCCCGATACCCCGACAGGTGCCACATACCGGTGGGAACCGTTCCGCGCCGCCCGCGGCTCCTAGGGAGTGAAGAGGCCGACGACATGGGGGGTTCTGTTGAGCAATGACGCACTTCCGCGCCCTGACCGCATCAGAGCGAGCCACTGGATCACCGTCTTGGCGCGGCAGTTCCCCGAGCTGCGGGCGGAGCTGGCGCCCTCCCCGCACCGCGCCGGGCTCGGGCGGGGGCGCGGGGGCGCCGACCGGCACGGGCCCTCGGCGCCCCTGCGGATGCGGATCTGCGACACCGTGCGGGACATCACCGACGGTGTCGTGGAGCTCGAGGAGGCCGTCCACGACCGGCTGGGGCTGCCGCCCGCCGGCAAGGGGTCGGTCGAGGTCAGGCTGGGCCGGCTGGCGGGGCTGCTGGACCGGGTCGAGGCCGACCCGGTGCTGATGCGGCACCTGCTGGACGAGGTCGGCGCACTGGCGCGACGCTGCTCCGGCGCGCTCGGCGACGCCGAGCCCATGGTGCGGCTGCGCGGCCGATGTCCGCTGTGCGCCTCGGTCTCGCTGCGGGCGTTTCCGCTGCGGGGGACGGTGCTGTGCATCAACCCGGGTTGCCGGTGTCCGCGGCCGGACTGCGGCTGCCATGAGGACCGGGCGCACCGGCACTCCTGGCCACAAGGCGAGTGGGGAGAGCTGTTCGGGCGGGGCGGGGCGGCCCTGGAGGAGATCACCGCCGCCCTGGACGGCCGGTCCGCCGTTGGGGCGGTGGGCCGATGAACACCGCCCGGGCGCCCGAGGGCACGCTGGTGACCGCCGACCTGGCCGCCCTGGAGGTGGGCGTCACCCCGGCCACCATCCGCAAGTGGGTGCAGTTGGAGCGGCTGCGGCCCGCGGGGCGCCGGGGCAGGGCGTTCCTCTACCGGCTGGAAGATGTGTTCGCGGCCGAACGTGCCGCCCGGCGACGCATGTGACCTGCGGGCCCCTTGGTCATCTCGCGACATGTGACGACAACTGGTTGCGAATGGGCGGGAGTTGCGTCACACTTGGCGACAGCGGCGGAGCTGTGCCCGGGACCCGGGCCACGGTCCCGCCGCTTTTCGCTGTGCGCAGCCCCTGACGACCGCGAGGAGTGCGCGCATGACCGAGCCCTTGGTGATCTTTCCTGACGTCGAACGCCTCGTCGTCGAGCACCTGAAGAACCGCCCCGAGCTGGCCGGGGTCCTCGTGGACAACCGGACCCCGCCCGGCTTCGACGGGACCCAGAAGGCGGTGCTGGTCTCCCGCGCGGGCGGGGTCTGGGTGGAGGACATCCATCTGGACCAGCCGCTGGTCGACCTCGAGGTGTACGGCCCCGACAAACCCACCGCCCACACCGTGGCCACGGCCGCCCGCACGGCGCTGTTCACCGTGCGCGGCACCACGTTCGGCACCGCCGGTGTCACCGACATCGTCGAGGTGGACGGCCCCCGCTGGCTGCCCGACCACCTCCACGCGGCGGCCAGCCGCTATCTGTCCACGGTCCGGCTGTCCATCCGCCCGGCGTAGCCGGCCGCCTCGCCTCACCGCGTCACAAACGTCACAAACGTCACAAGGAGCCACGCATGCCCGGAATGAACCCCAACGAGATCCGTGTCGCGGGGACCGGCCGCATCCTGACCGCCCCGCTCGGCACCACCGTCCCGGCCGATGTGTCCACGGCGTGGGCGGCGGGCTGGAAGGACCTCGGGTACACCACCACCGACGGCATCAAGTTCAACAAGAAGGACAAGATCGACCCGGTGGACACCTGGCAGTCGGTCAGCCCGGCCCGGTTCGTCTACTCCGACCGCGACCTCACCGTGAAGTTCCAGCTGCTCCAGCTCAACGAGGACACCCTGCCGTTCTTCTTCGGCGGCGACGCGGTGGCGGAGACCGCGGCCGGCTCCAAGGTGTACCGCTACGAGCTGGACGCCGAGCCGAAGAAGGACGAGCGGATGCTGGGCGTCGAGTTCGCGGACGGCGATGTCATCAAGTACCGGTTCATCCTCCGCAGGGGCCAGGTCACCGAGACCGAGGAACTCCAGCTCACCCGCACGGCCGCGGTCCGCCTCGGCGTCACCTTCACCGCGCTGGCCGTGGACAACGACACCCCGCTGGCCACCTGGCTGATGAACGACCCGGCCTTCGCCGGCTCCTGACCACCCCCGCCACTTCCCCCCGCGCACACCCCACGTGCCACCGCGCACCACTTCCCAACCGCGAAGGAGTCGTTCGCCGATGCCCGCGTTCAACGTCAACGCCGCACGCGCCCAGCGTCTGGAAGCGCTGGGCCTGACCTGGGACTTCGAGGTCGACGGGGAGACGTTCTCACTCCCCACCGAGATCCCCCGCCGCTCCGCCCACGCCCTCGCCGACCTCAAGGACAACGACCTGGACGGGCTGCTCGCGCTGCTCATGGGCGAGAAGAGCTACCAGCGGCTGTGCGAACACGAGGTGAGCGTGCAGGACATCGCCGCGATCCTCGAGGCGTACGGCAAGGACACCGGGCTCGGCGTGGGGGAAGGCTGAGCCTCGGCGCGCTCGTGGAGGAGCACGCCGAGGCGCTGGAGGCCGATCTGCTGCGGTACTACGGCGTCGACCTGCTCGACTGGCACCGCGAGGCGCTGTCCTCGCGGCGGCTGGCGGTGCTGGTGCGCCATCTGCCGCCGGACTCGGCGTTCGTACGGGCGCGGGAGGGGGAGGCCGCGGAGTGGGGGCTGACGGACCATCTGCTGGCGGCGGTGGTGGATCACCTCGCGATCGCCAACTGGATGTTCGCGTCGGTCAACCGCGACGAGTACGCGGACCCGCCGGAGACGCCGGTGCCGGTGCCGCGGCCGGCGGCGGGGGCCGCCACGGCGCCCGAGACCCGGGACACGGGCCCGTCCGACGGCCCGGGCCCGGCCGCGACCGGGCGGGGGCCGAGCGCGGCGGAGTTGGCACGGTTCTTCGGGTGATCTACAGGAGGGGCAATGGGGGACATCGTGCGGGATCTGCTCGGGACCGTGCAGGATCTCCGCAAGACCCTGGACAAGCAGCTTCAGGAGTGGAAGGTCGAGCATGCCTGGGTGAAAAAGGCGATCGCCGGCCTGAACACCGAGGCCAACCTGCTCAAAGGCGAGGCCAACGTCGCCAGCTACTCGTTCAAGCTCGCGGGGAAGGACTTCAACCTCCAGGAGTTCCTCACGGAGAGACGGGCCGAGCGGGAGACACAGCAGACCATCAACGGCATCAAGTCGTCCATCGCCGAACTGAAGCAGCGTCTCGACCACCTGCACGGCTTCGTGAGACAGGGTGTCGTGCGGCCTCTGAACGAGCTGCACGGACAGGTGCGGGAGCTGTCCAGCCGTATCAACCGGGCCGCCGACCAGGCCGCCCGGGCGAACCACCGGCTGGACGCCCTGTCCAGGCAGGTCAGCCGCACCGCCCCGCAGCAGCAGGCGCACATCGGCAACACCCGGTCCTTCAGCGAAACCGCCGAGCGCATCAACCACCTCGAAGCCCGTATCGACAGCTTGGCCCGGGCGCTGGGCTGAGGGACGGAGGGAGGCACCGCCATGTCACTGCTCGCGGCACTCAACAGGTCGTCGTCCGCACTGCTGAGGCTGAAGAACGGCACCGGCCAGACGGACACCAGCGTCTCCAAATTCGCCCGGACCGCGACCCAGGCCGGGTCCGCCGTCGGCCGCATCAAGGGCGACGTCGACAAGTCGGCCAACTCCATGCGCACCCTCCAGCGGGAGGCCACCGCCGCCGAGCGCAGCGTGGCCAGGAGTGGGCGTTCCATGGCCACCGCCGGCCGCAGTGCGGCGACGGGCGGAGGGCTGATGGGGCGGATGAAGACGGGGTTGCAGGGGGTGACCACGGCCCAGAAGGGCCTGAACACCGCGATGAAGTCGAACGTCTTCGGGGCGGTCATGGCGCTGCTGATGCCGCTGATCATGAAGCTCGTCGACATGGCCATGCAGTCCAAGACGGTACAGCGGATCGTCCAGGCGGCCTTCAGGATCGTCGGCCAGGTCATCGGCACCACGATGCGGGTGGCGAGACAGGTGGTGCAGACGACGTGGAACGCCATCAAGACCGCGTTCACGGTCGTGCTGAAGGTCATCTGGACCGTGGTGAAGACCTACTTCACCATCTACAAGACCATCATCACCACGGTCATCCACGCCATCATGGCCGTGATCCGCCCGCTGCTGTCCTTCTTCTCGGAGAAGATCCCCGCCGCGTTCCGGGCCACCAGGAGCGGCATCCAGCGCGCGTTCAGCGGGCTGGCCGGGATCGTCCGGGGCGCGTTCAGTGCCGTGCTGGGCGCGGTGCGGGGGCCGCTGAACGGGGTGATCGGGCTGGTCAACCGGGCGATCGGCGCGCTGAACCGGGTGAAGGTGTCGATCCCTTCGTGGGTGCCGGGCGGGATCGGGGGCAAGTCGTTCGGGGTGAACCTGCCCACCATCCCCACGCTCGCCCAGGGAGGCGTCGTGCTGCCCCGCCCCGGGGGCACCCTCGCGCTGCTCGCCGAGGCGGGGCAGGCCGAGGCCGTGCTGCCGCTGAACCGGCTGAACGCGCTGCTGGCCCGCAGTGGGCCCGCGCCGGGGCTCGCCATGGCGGGTGGCGGGCCGCGGGGCGGGTTCGTCATCGAGCACTACCACGAGGCGCCGGGCGCCAGCGCCCGGCAGACCGCCGAGGATCTGATGTTCCTGATGAAGGCGAGGGGGTGACATGGCGGGCGAGAACACCGCCGCCGAGCCGGGGCCGCGGATCACCGTCGATGGGCAGGTGCAGTGGGCCGGGCTGCTGATGGGCCCCGGAACCGACTACTGGATCGCCGCCGAGGGGCTCACCGGCTGGGAGGAGCTGCCCGGCCTGGACAGCGCCGACGCCGACCGCCCGGTGGGGCACGGCGGGTGGCCGGGTTCG
The DNA here is from genome assembly GCF_001704635.1 of Streptomyces sparsogenes. Classification (GTDB taxonomy): domain Bacteria; phylum Actinomycetota; class Actinomycetes; order Streptomycetales; family Streptomycetaceae; genus Streptomyces; species Streptomyces sparsogenes. The sequence continues at coordinate 20,221 of NZ_MAXF01000187.1, forward strand.
CAGTGGGCGCAGGCCCGTACGGTCACCGCGCAGGTGTGGTTCGCGCCGGACCCGGACGCCGGGCCCGAGGCCGTACGGGAGGCCCTGCGCGCCCTGCGCGCGGCCACCGCCGTGCGCGACGAGGAGGAGTGGCTCGCGGTGCGGCTGCACGGCGAGACGCTGGCGGTGCGGGCCCGGGTCACCCAGCGTGTGGTGCCCACCGACCGGCAGTTCGCGGCGAGCCGACTGGCGAAGATGACGCTCCAGTGGAAGGCCTCCGATCCGCGCCGCTACGCGGTGGTGGGGCGGCTGGACACCGTGGGCCTCCCCCAGCGGGAGCCGGGCCTGACCTGGCCGCTCGCCTGGCCGCTGGCCTGGGGCACGCCCGGCGCCACGGGCGACCTCACCGTGGAGAACGACGGCAGCGCGCCCGCCCATCCGGTGATCACCTTCACCGGGCCCTGCACCCGGCCGCGCCTGGCCAACCGGGCCGGCGGCGACTGGCTGGAGTACGCGATCACGCTGGCCGAGGACGACGAACTCGTCGTGGACACCGCCGAGGGGACCGTGATGTTGGGCGGCACCGCGTCGCGCCGCCACACCGCCGTCCCGGGCAGTGCTCCGGAGGAGTCGTTCACCCTGCCGCCCGGCACCTCACAGCTGTCGTTCCGGGCCGCGTCGGGAGGGGCGGGGGCCACCGCCACGATCGCCTGGCGGAGCGCGGAGTGGTGAGCGCGGGGTGGTGAGCGCGCCGCACAGCCCGCACAGCCCGCACAACACAGCCCGCGCAGCCCCAACAACACAGCCCGCCCCGCGCAGACCGCACGCGGCGGACAGAAGTCCTCTGATCACCGTGGGAGCCGTTTCATGACCGTTCGTTCCGCCTGGCATCCGCCCACCGGCCAGACCCGCGAGGACACCCGGCTCGCCGTCGGCCTCGGCATGGCCTCCGCCGGGCCGCTGCTGACCCGCGCCGGGTGCGTGTTCGGCGGGCTCCAGCTCACCGGCACCGCCGCCACCGGCATGCAGGCCAGACTCTCGCCCGGGCAGGTGTGGATCGCGGGCACGTCCACCGGCTCGCAGGGCGGCTACCCGGTCACCGTGGATTCCGACGCCCTGCTGACCGTCGCCGACGGACACGCCAGCCTGCCGCGCGTGGACGCGCTGGTCGTGCGGGTCTACGACAACGACTACGACGGCTCCGGCAGGTACGAGGCGGCCCTGGAACTGCTCCAGGGAACCCCGGCCGGCTCCCCCACCGCCCCGGCCGTGCCCAAGAACGCCGAACTCCTCTACGAGATCGCCGTTCCCGCCGGGGCCTCCGCCGCCAAGGGCATCACCTGGGCCTCCGCCATCACCGACCGCCGCCGCTACACCGCGGCGCTGGGCGGCATCGTGCCCGCGGCGGGCGGGGCGCCGCACAACGGGGCGTACGTCGGGCAGTACCGCGACGCGGGCGGCCGGCTGGAGCGCTGGGACGGCGCCCAGTGGACGAAGTTCATCCCCAACTCGGTCCTGGTGCACACCCTGAACTGGGGCGGCACCACCGGCACCTCGTACGTGGAGGTGCTCCCCATCGACACCCTCACCTCCCTCGCCGCCACCTTCACCGCGCCGCCCTCGCGGTGGGTGTCCCTCACCTTCGGCGCCTACACGGCCGCCGACGGCGACGCCACCGCGTACATCTCCTTCCGGCTCAGGCTGCAGAACGGCACGGAGGTGCTCGCCCCCTCCGACGACCGCGCGGCCATCCTCGCCGGCGCGGGCAGGGCGTCCATCTCCACCTGCTTCCCGGTGGGGAACCTCACCCCCGGGGCCGTCTACACCGTGACCGCCGCCTACCGGTCCTCCGTCGCGGGGACGCGCGTGCACTTCGACAACCGTTTCATCCGCGTCGACCCGGTGGCGTGACCGCCGTGGACGCCCGCTACCGCGCCGTGTTCACCGATCTGCGCACCGACCAGGCCATCGACGTGCTGCCCCTGCAAGGCGTGGAGTACGACGACTACCTCGGCAAGCCCGGGTCGCTCAGCGCGACCCTGCCGGTGCCCGACGTCCGGATGGCCGGGCGCGTCCGGGAGCTGGTGGAAGGGCGCACCGCGGTCTATCTGGAGCGTGGGGACGAGGTGTGCTGGGGCGGCATCGTGTGGACCCTGACCCCGGCCACGGACGACCGGGGCGCCACCACGGTCGGGCTGCAGGCGGCCACCTTCGACTCGTACGCGGGCCGCCGCTACATCCGGGCGAACCTGAGCTTCTCCGCGGTCGACCACCTGGAGATCGTCCGGGGGCTGTGGGAGTACATGCAGGGGGCCGAGGGCGGCCGGATCGGGGTGGAGTACGGGACGACGGCGCCGACCGTGTCCCGTACGGTGTCCTACCGCGACGGTGACGAGACCCTGGTGGAGGAGGCGATCGGGCAGCTCGCGGCGATGGAGCCCGGCTTCGAGCACCGGATCGCGGTGTACCGGGACCCGGTGTCGGGGCGGCGGGTGAAGCTGCTCCAGCTCGGCTCGCCGAAGATCCGGGTGGGCAGCCAGCCGGTGATGCTGGATCTGCCGGGCGATGTGCTGTCGTACTCCTTCCCCCGCGATGCCACGCGCGGCGGGACGACCGCGCGGGCCAGGGGCGGTACCCCGGAGGGCGGGGCGAGCACTCCGGTGCTGTCCGCGGAACAGGTGGCCCAGGACCTGATCGCGGCCGGGTTCCCGCGCCTCGACACCTCGTCCGACCACAGCAACGTCACCGACAAGGCGACGCTGGACGCGTTCGCCCGGTCCGAACTGGCCGCCCTGCGCGGCCCGGTGGTCATCCCCTCGGTCCGGATCCGCCTCGGGTCCGGCACCACGCCCGCGCTGCTCGGCACGACCGTGCGGCTGCGGATCAAGGACGTGTGGTTCTCCGAGGGCCTGGACGCCCGCTATCGCGTGGTCGGCATCAAGGTCACCGCCCCTGAGCGGGGCCGCCCGGAGACCGCCGACCTGTATCTGGAGGAGGCGGACTGATGGCGAACCTGCCCGAGGACATCGTGGACCGGATCAGGGCCCTGGAACGGCAGGTCCACCGGCTCACCACCTACGTCAACAGCAAGCCCGGCGGGATGCCGGGGACGCTGGAGGCCGCGGAGCCGCCGGGGCCGCCGGCACCGCCCGCCGGAGAGGACCCCGTGGACGGGCCGCCGGGCGACGGTACGGCCGACGGCGGGGGGTGACCGGTGGGCGGGTCCCCGCGGACCGTCAGACGCTGCCGAAGAGCTGGGTCCAGTACGTGCCGGCCCGGCTCCCCGTCGCGTAGCCGATCCCGAGGTGGCTGAACTCCGGCTTCAGGATGTTCGCACGGTGTCCGGGGCTGTTCAGCCAGCCGCGGACCACCTCCTCGGGGGTGCGCTGACCGCACGCGATGTTCTCGCCGATGCCGCGGTGGCGGGATCCGGCGGCCCTGGCCCGGTCCCACGGTTCTCCGCCCTCGGGCGTGGTGTGGGCGTAGAAGTCGCGGGCCACCATGTCCTCGCTGTGCCGCTGCGCGGCCACGGTCAGCTGGGGGTTTGGGGCCAGCGGCGGCAGTCCGGCCGCGGCCCGCTCCGCGTTGGTGAGCGCCAGGACGGCGGCGGCGGTGCGGGCCAGGCCCGCCGCCGTGAACGGCTGCGCCCACAGCACGGTCCAGAAGGTCTCCCCCGAGCGGCCGCCCACGGCCCGGCCCGTCCCGACATGCGCGACCGAGGGATCCCGGAACGGCGCGCCGCGCTCGCCGTCGGCGAGGCAGTAGTCCATGAACTCGGCCGCCGTACGGGGCCCGGAGACGAGGTGCTCGGCGATGGTCAGCGGGGCGTAGCCGGCGGCGGCGATCCGGTGGAAGACCGAGGTGCCGTCGGGGCTCTCGAGGCCGAGGCGGCCCCGCGCGGCCATGGCGTCGGCGTGGGCCCGGGCGGCCGTGCTCAGCCGCGGGTCGAGGGCGACGGCGGGGATCCCGGCGCGGGACCGCGCGCCGTTGACCAGGCCGAGGAAGCCGTCGGGGTCGCAAGGGGCGGCGGCCGGGGGCGCGGAGAGCTGCGGGGGCGACGGGGGCGCGTAGGGCTGCGGGGGCACGGAGAGCTGCGGGGGCTGCGGGGGTGGCGGGGGCTGCCCGCCGTCGTCCGCGACGTCGACCCCGAAGTCCCGGGCCAGCCCGGCCAGTCCCTCCGCGTAGCCCTGCCCCAGGGCCCGCACCTTCCACCCGTCGCCGCGCCGGTAGAGCTCGGCGAGCAGCAGCACCGTCTCCCGGGTCGGGCGCGGCGGTGTGAAGCGGAGGGGCGGCGCCCCGCCCTCCCCCGTCACGGTCATGGTGGGGACGGGCAGCCGGCCGAGCGGCACACCGGGGTCGGCGGGGCTGATGACCACCGTGACGCGGCTCGCGCCGGGCCGCAGCCGCGCGGGCCGCACCGTGACGGTGTCGCCGTCCAAACGGGCGCCGGGCGCGGACGGCTGGTTGAAGAAGACGAAGTCGGCGTCCCCCGCGACCTTTCCGTCCTCGCCGGTGATCAGCACGGACAGGTCGAAGGGACCCGGCACCCGGATCGCCAGCGCACCGCCGGGTACCGGCGCGTTTCCGCCGGGAACCAGTTCGCCCATGTCCCACCCAACGCCGCGGCCCCGCCAGGGGTTCCGGGCGGCGGCCCGGCCCGTCCCGGCCGACCGTGATGACCGGCCGTCGCGAGACGGTTCACGGCCCCGGAGGCGATCGGGATGTGAGATCGTCTCGCCATGGATGTTCTCGACGACCATCTCGGTGGCGTACGGGCGCGGGGCGCGGCGTTCTGCCGGTCGGTGGTCGAACCGCCGTGGGGCGTGCGGTTCACCGGGCCGGTGCCGCTCGCCCTCGCCACGGTGCTCACCGGCGACGCCTGGATCACCGTGGCGGGCTCGGCCCCGGCCTTGCTGCGCGAGGGGGACATCGCGCTGATCCGCGCCGCCCGGCCGTTCACCGTCTCCGACGACCCGGACACCCCGCCCCGGATCGTCATCGAGGACGAGACCACGTGCTACACGGTCGGCGACGGCCCCCCGCTGGGCAGCGACGACCTGGTCCTCGGGCCGCGCACGTGCGGTCTCGAGCCCGACGCGACCGACACCTTCATCGTCGCGGGCTACCCGATCCGCGGCGATGTGGGTGACCGGCTGCTGCGCTCCCTCCCGGATCTGGCGATCGTCCCGGACGGGCCGGATCTGGCGCCGCTGTCCGGTCTGCTGGCCACCGAGATCGTCGGGGAGGAGCCGGGCCAGCAGGTCGTCCTCGACCGGTTGCTGGACATGCTGTTGGTCAAGGCGTTGCGCCGGTGGTTCGAGCGGCCGGACGCCGAGCCGCCGGCCGGATACCGCGCCCTGGCCGACGCGCGCGTGGGACGCGCGCTGCGGGCCCTGCACGAGGCCCCCGGGCGGCCGTGGACGGTCGCGGCCCTGGCGGCGGAGGCCGGGCTGTCCCGGGCCGCGTTCGCCCGCACGTTCACCGAGCTGGTGGGGGTGCCGCCGATGACCTATGTGACCGAGTGGCGCATGGCGCTGGCCGCCGACCTGCTGCGGGAGCGGGGGGCGAGCGTGGCGTCGGTGGCCCGTCGCATCGGCTACGCGGACGGTTTCGCGTTCAGCAATGCCTTCAAGCGGGTCCGGGGCCGGCCGCCGAGCGCCGTCATCGCCGAGGCCCGTGGGGGCCGGCCCTGAACCGTCACCGGACGCGGCGGTCAGTCCGAGCCGGCTGTCCACGCGCCCGAGGCGGCGGCCTCCTTGACGAAGTCGGCGAAGGAGCGCGGCGGGCGGCCCAGCGCGCGCCGCACGCCGTCGCCGACCGTCTCGCCCGCTCCCCGGCCGATCGCCTCCATCAGGTCCGCCACGGCCCGGACGGTGTCGTCCGGGTATCCCTGCCCGGACAGGGCGGCGACGTAGGTGTCCCGGTCGACCGGGGTGTAGCGGACCTCGCGCCCCGACGCCTCGGAGATGAGGGCGGCGACGGTGCGGAAGGAGAGCGCCTCCGGCCCGGTCACCTCGTACACCTGGCCCGCGTGGGCGTCACCGGTGAGCGCGGCGACGGCCACGTCGGCGATGTCGGCGACGTCGACGAACGCCTCGCGCCCCTCCCCGGCGGGCAGGGCCAGCTCTCCGGACATGACCGGTTCGAGGAGGAAGTCCTCGCTGAAGTTCTGCGCGAACCATCCCGCGCGCAGGATCGTCCAGCGCGGGACCGCCTCGCGCACCAGGGTTTCGAGCGGCTCCTGGTCCGGGTGGGCGCCGCCGCCCTCCCCGCGGGCCGACAGCAGGACGATGCGCTCGACGCCCTCCCGCGCGGCCCGCCGGATGAAGGCGGTGACGTCGGCGAGGTCCACGAACTCGACCATCGGGACCAGGTACACGGCCCGGACGCCCTCCAGGGCGGGGCCCCAGGTCGCCGGGTCGCCGTAGTCGAACAGGGTCGCGGTGGAACGGGAGGCGGCGCGGACGGGGAGGTCGAGGTCGCGCAGGCGGGCGACCACGCGGCGGCCGGTCTTGCCACGGCCGCCCAGGACGAGAATCGGTGCTTGGCTCATGCCCCCATCACACCGCTCCCGCCGAGACGTTCACATGGCCGTGGCGCTCGTACGCATGCGAGATCGTCTCGTCGTGCCGGACCGTCTCGTCGTACCGGGTCGTCTCGTCACACGTCGAGGGACGAGGACCGGTCTTCCGCGGCCGGTGCGGTCAGCGGGAGGCGCACCTGGAAGCGGGTGTCCCCCGGCGCCGACTCGACGCGCAGGTCGCCGTGGTGCTTGTTGACGACGATGCGCCAGGAGATGTCCAGGCCGAGCCCGGTGCCCTCGCCCACCGGCTTGGTGGTGAAGAACGGGTCGAAGACGCGGTCGCGGATGTCCGCGGGAATGCCGGGTCCCGTGTCGCCGAACTCGACGAGCAGCCGGTCGCCGTCGCGGGCGGTGCGCACGGTCAGGGTGCCCTGGCCGTCCACGCTGTTCATGGCGGAGACCGCGTTGTCGATCAGGTTGGTCCACACCTGGTTGAGTTCCCCCGGGTAGGCGGGGATCCTCGGCAGCGTGCGGTCGTAGTCCTTGACCACGGTGACGCGCGGGCCGATCTTGGCGGAGAGCATCAGCAGGGTGGAGTCGAGCAGTTCGTGCACATCGGCGTTCTGGTGGGGCGCGCGGTCGAGTTGCGAGTACTGCCGGGCGGCGTGGACGAGGCCCGAGACACGGGTGGTGGATTCCTCGATCTCGTTCATGAGGAGCTCGGTCTCGACGGTGTAGTTCAGCCACCGTACGGCCCCTTCGAGGGTCTCCTCGCCCACCGCGTCCGCGACCTGGTCCAGCCAGTCGGTGTCGAGGCCGGCCTGGACGAACGTCGGCGCCAGCCGCCATCCGTCCGCGATGCCGTGGTCGTCCAGCCAGTCGGAGATCGTGTCCTCGCGGTCCGAGGCCTCCAGCGGGCTCAGGGCGGGGGCCTTGGCGACGCGCTCGGCCGTGCGCTCCTGGATCTCGACGAGGGTCGCCAGGGTGTCCCGCCGGTACGGGCCGGCCGCGATGGCGCCGAGCTTGTGGCGCATTCCGGCGACCCGCTCCCGGAGCGCCGAGGTGGCCCGCACCGCGGCGGCGGCCGGGTTGTTCAGCTCGTGGGTGAGGCCCGCCGACAGCGAGCCCAGCGCCAGCAGCCGCTCGCGCTGCCCGATGGCCTGCTGGGTGTTCTTGTTGCCGAAGAAGAACCCTTCCAGCAGGTGGACCGGCATGGGGAACCACTCGTGCATGATGCGGGAGAACGTCTCGGCGGGCAGCACGAAGAACCGTGAGGGCTCGACCACGCGCAGGGAGCTGTTGTACACCTGCCGGACCCGGTCGCCCAGATAGGCGTGGAAGGCCCCCGCGTAGACCCCCCGGGCGGAGCTTCGGTTCACCTCCACGTCCTGGGAGCCGACCCGGCGGGAGAGCACGAGCGTCCCCTCGAGCAGCACGTAGAAGCAGGTGGCCGGGTCGCCCTCGGCGTACACGGGCCCGGGCTCGAACCGCTCCACCCGGCCTTCGCGGCACAGCCGCTCGAGCTGCTCGGGGGCCAGCTTCTCGAACAGGAAGAGGGAGCCGATCTCCTCCCGGCTGCACGGCAGCCCGCTCACGACTGCTCCAGATACCGGTGCACCAGCATGACCGCCATGGCTCCCTCTCCGACGGCGGAGGCGACGCGCTTGGCGGACTCGGCCCGCGCGTCACCCGCCACGAACACCCCGGGGACGTTCGTCTCCAGGTGGTACGGCTGCCGGTCCAGCGTCCAGTCGGCCGGGAGCTGCCCGCCGGCGGTCAGATCGGGGCCGGTCAGGATGAATCCGCGGGAGTCCCTGAGCACCGTGCCCTCCAGCCAGTCGGTCAGCGGGGCCGCGCCGATGAACACGAACATCCACTGGGCGTCGACGAGTTCGACGTGTCCGGTCTTGGTGTCGCGCAGGGCCAGCCGCTCCAGCTGGTGCGTGCCGTGGGCGGCCTCCACCACCGTGTTGGTGCGCACCGAGATCGTGGGCGCGGCCGTGACCTGCTGGATGAGGTAGTGCGACATGGAGGCCGACAGGGAGTCCCCGCGCACCACGAGGGTGACCGACTTGGCGCCCCGGGACAGGTACATGGCGGCCTGTCCGGCGGAGTTGGCGCCACCGACGATGTAGACGTCGTGGTTCTGGCAGGAGGCCGCTTCGGTGAGCGCGGAGCCGTAGAACACCCCGCACCCGGTCAGCTCGGTCACGCCGGGCGCCTCGAGCCGCCGGTACGCCACGCCGGTGGCGAGGATCACGCAGTGCGCGGCGATCGCGGACCCGTCCGAGAACCGCACCACGCGCGCCGCGCCGTTGACCTCCAGCCCGGTGACCTCCCGCGCGGTGAGTATCTCGGCGCCGAACTTCGCCGCCTGGCGGCGGGCCCGGTCCGTGAGCTGCGCCCCGGACACGCCGTCCGGGAAGCCCAGGTAGTTCTCGATCCGTGAGCTCTGGCCCGCCTGGCCACCGGTCGCCGAGCGCTCCACCAGCACCGTCCGGAGGCCCTCGGAGGCCCCGTACACGGCCGCGCCGAGCCCGGCGGGCCCGCCGCCGATCACGACGAGGTCGTAGAAGTCGGCCGTCGGGGTGGTCGCCAGACCCACCTGGGCGGCCAGCTCCCGGTCCTCCGGTTCGACCAGCGCCGTGCCGTCCGGGGTGACCACGAGCGGGAGCCGCAGGCCGTCCTGGCCCGCCGCGGAGAGCAGCCGCCGGCCTTCCGGTTCATCGGAGGAGTACCAGCGGTACGGCACCTGGTTGCGGGCCAGGAACTCCCGTACGTCCGAGGAGCGGGCCGACCAGCGGTGTCCGACGACCTTGGTGATGAGCACCGGCCGGTGTTCGCTGGCCCGCCAGGTCTCCAGCAGGTCGTCGAGGACCGGGTAGAGCTTCTCCTCCGGCGGGTCCCAGGGCTTGAGCAGATAGTGGTCGAGGTCGACCACATTGATGGCGTCGATGGCCGCGTCGGTGTCCGCGTACGCGGTCAGCAGCACCCGGCGGGCCCCGGGGTAGATGTCGAGCGCCTGCTCCAGGAACTCGATGCCGTTCATCCGTGGCATGCGGTAGTCGGCGAGGATCACCGCCACCGCCTCGCCGCGCAGCTTCAGCTCGCGCAGCGCCTCGAGCGCGGACTCCCCGGACTCCGAGCGCACCACGCGGTGGGCCTGGCCGTAGCGTCGCCGCAGGTCACGGGCCACGGCACGGGACACTCCCGGGTCGTCGTCCACGGTCAGAATGACGGTCCGCGCGGTGGCCGCGGTGTCTGGGGTGGCCGCGGTGTCTGGGGCCTGTGCCATGCGTCTCCCACCCCGGCCGCTCGGCGCCACCTCTGGCGCCGCCGGTCCGGTCCGTGTACGTCCTGTACGTCCTGCGCCGGTGATCCCATCGTATGGCCGCTCATCCCGCTTGGCCACGAAAAACCTGGTGGCGGAGGATCGTCCGCCGGGGGTGCCGCGCTACGGCGTGCTCGGGGCGAAGCCGTGCGGGGGGAACCGCCGCATCAGTCCCTCGGCCTCCGCCTCCAGTTGGCGTTGCTTGCGGAGACCGGCCCGGATCATGGCCGTCAGGGCCACGTCGAGGAGGGTGAAGAACGCGGCGGGGACCAGCAGGACCGCCTTGTCGCCGGTGAGGGCCTGGACGACCATCCCGCCGGCGACCAGCGCCACCACCACCATGACCGGCACCAGCTTGGCCGGCTTGCGCTCGCCTTTGATCATCGCCGCGTGGTTGCGGGCGGCGCGGGCGCTGAGCCCGTGGAACGCCGGGTGCGCCTGGGCCACCTCCCAGGGCGTGCCGGGCGGCAGCGCCTCGTACCGCGCCGCCGGGTCGGGGTCGGGGACGAAGACCCGCTCACGGACGGACTTGTGGCCCCGGGTGCGGGCGTAGCGGTAGCCGTAGGCGGTGGCCAGCCGGGCGGCCTGGTCGGGCAGGAGCTGGGTGTTGGCGATCGCGACCTCGGGCCGGCCGTCGAACAGCGGCGCGTAGTCGGCCCGGCGCCGCTCCCCGAGGCGGGACAGGCGTTCGGAGAAGGTGCCGCGGTCGCTGCTCATGGTGCTCCGGCTCTCAGGGGTCGGCTCGGGTGGGCAGATTAGCCCACCGCCGCGGAGCCCCTCGCCGTCGCCCTCGCCCCCCGGACCGCTGGGGATAATCCGGTTGCCCGGGGGCCGGGGTGCGGGGATAGGTTCGGCGATCGTGGACGAGATGGACTTGTTGAAGCGCTCCGGGGGTCCCGTGACCCGCGGCCGGCTCGGCCGTGACCTGGCCGCGCTCGGCCTCGGCGAGGGCGACGTGGTCATGTTCCACACCCGGATGTCCGCCCTCGGCTATGTGGCCGGCGGGGCGCAGACCGTCATCGACGCGCTCGGCGACGTGGTGGGCGCGCGTGGCACCCTCATGGTGACCTGCGGCTGGAACGACGCGCCGCCCTACGACTTCGTCACCTGGCCGCAGGCCTGGCAGGACGCCGTGCGCGCGGAACACCCCGCCTACGACCCCGACCTCAGCGAGGCCGACCACAACAACGGCCGCCTCCCCGAGGCGCTGCGCCGCCGACCCGGGGCCGTCCGCAGCCGCCACCCGGACGTCAGCTTCGCGGCCCTGGGAGCGGCGGCCGCGGACCTGATGGCCGACCACCCGTGGGACGACCCCCATGGCCCCGACAGCCCCCTGGCGCGGCTGGTGGCCCACGGCGGCCGGGTCCTCATGCTGGGCGCCCCCTTGGACACCATGACGCTGCTGCACCACTGCGAGGCGCTCGCCCAGGCCCCCGGCAAGCGGTTCGTGGACTACGAACAGCCCCTCCTGGTGGAGGGCCGCCGGGTGTGGCGTCGCTTCCACGACATCGACTCCGAGGAGGGCGCCTTCGACTACTCGGCCGTGGTGCCCGAGGGGCGGGACGCGTTCGAGGTCATCGTCCGGGACATGCTCGCCGCGGGGATCGGCCGGCGCGGCAGGGTCGGAGCCGCCGAGAGCCACCTGTTCGACGCGCCGCGAGTCGTCGAGTACGCCACCGCCTGGCTCGAGGAGAAGCTGAGCCGGTAGCGGCGCGGCGGCAGCGGGACGCCCCGCGGCGGCGCCGCACGCCCTGCCGGTGTCGGGGGCGGGCGGCTTCCCGTGGCGCGGCTCCGGCCGCCCGGCCTCATCGGGGCACCGGGGGCGGGCGGCGGGGCGCGGGCAGGGCCGGGTGGCCGGGTTCCGCGAGGGGCGGTCCCACGGCGGGGAACGGGCGCCCCGCCCGGTGCGCGGTGTGCGGGGGGTGGGCGAGCAGCCGCTGGAAGGCGGCCCGCCGGTCCTCCTCGGTGTCGTGGGCCAGGGTGAGCTCGAGGGCGTGGGCGCGCAGCAGGTCGTGGCGGCGGTACCGGCCCGGGGCGTCCTCGGTGAGCAGGTGGGCCCGGCTCAGCTCGGCGAGCAGCGGGCGGGCCCGCCGCACCGGCTCGCCCAGCAGGCCGGCGGCGACGCACGGGGTGACCTCCGGGCCCGGGTGGAGCCCCAGCAGCCGGTACAGCCGGGCGGCCCGCGGACCGAGGGAGCGGTACGACCGGGTGAACGCCGCACGCAGGTCGGTCGCCGGGTCGCCGCTGTCCAGCGCGTCCAGGTCTCCGCAGGCGTCCCGCAACTCCTCGGCCAGGGCGCCGAGCGGGAAGTGCGGGAGCGCGGCGGCGCGGGCGGCCACGATCGCCAGGGCGAGCGGCAGCCGGGCACACAGCGCGCCGAGCCGGTCGGCCGCCTCCGGCTCGGCGGCGACCCGGGCCGCGCCGAGGCGGCGGGCCAGGAACTCCCGCGTCTCGTCGTCCGACAGCAGGTCCACGGTCACCGGCCAGGCGCCCTCCGCGGCGACCAGGCCGTCCAGCCGGGTCCGGCTGGTCACCACGACGAGGCAGCCGGGGACGCCCGGCAGCAGCGGCCGCACCTGTTCGGCGCTCTGGGCGTCGTCCAGCACGATGAGCACCCGCCGGCCGGCGAGCACGCTGCGGTAGAGGCCGAACCGGGGAGTCGCCGCGGCCGGGACGCGCGGGGCGGGCACCCCGAACGCCTCCAGCACCTCGGCCGCCGCCTCCGCCGGGTCCAGCGCCGTTCCGTCCGTCCCACGGCGGCGCAGCGGGACGTACAGCTGGCCGTCGGGGAAGCGGTCGCGGACCCGGTGTGCCCAGCGCACCGCGAGCGAGGTCTTGCCCACGCCCGGGCCGCCGCCGATCGCGGCGACCACGGTCGTCGTGAGGGGCGCGTCGGATGTCCCGGGCGTGTGGGGCGTCCCGGGCGTGTGGGGTGTCCCGGGGGTGTCGGGTGT